>NZ_JABXKP010000068.1 GCF_017114985.1 Nostoc sp. JL33
CGCCACTGATTCCGAATACAGAATTCAGTGGGGGACTTACGGCGCAATAGTTAAAAGCTTGAGAGCATTACGCGATTTATGTCTGATACAGTATGGCATCCAAGCAATAGGGAACCCTGCTGAGAAGGCATCCTACATTAACGCACTCCTGACGTTCCCTGTTATAGCCTGTAAGCAAGTGTCAGAGAATAAAGGATTGAAGTCTCCTATGCTCTCTCAAGTACAAGCGCTAGAAGCAACGCTAGAGGCTATGGGAACACCTACACCGGAGCAGTCAGCATTGCTCAAAGTGACGATGGAGGGAAAGAAGCTAGAGTATCCAACACGGTATAGTCAAGAGAAGCTGTTTGGACTCTATCGGGTTAAATGGCATCTGGATACAGCATTAGAGATACTGGGAATGCTCTAAATTATCAATTAACCATTAGACCTCTAGCAAAAGTCGAAAACCCGCCCGAAAATAAATTTTCTTTTCTTATAGCTCAAGTCGGTTTAAACCGACTAATGGCAGTAGTTTTAGTCCGTTTAAACGGACTTTTGCTATAAGAAAAGAGACTTGAGTCTCTGGCGGTTCAAGTATTTTCGCAATAGGTTTATTGTCCAAAATCCGTACAAAAAATAATAGAGTACAAACCGTGAAGGTTTATACTCCATTACAGGGGAAAGACTAGGTAGTAAGCCGGGTTCTGTTCTCTTGCGAGGGCAGTTATCTATCTGGGACGCTTGTTACCAAACGCCTCTAGCGGCTCTCGTTGAGCGGAACTGGTAAAAGACCAACCATAGTTCCTATCGCCTTGCTCCCAACCGGGGTTTACCGAGCCAGCACCTCTCGATACTGCTGGTGCGCTCTTACCGCACCTTTGCACCCTTACCAAAGATTGGGGAGTCGGGAGTGGGGAGTGGGGAGTAGGGTTTTTCTTTCCCTATTCCCTATTCCCTATTCCCTAATTCTTGGCGGTATCTTTCTGTGGCACTATCCTCACGATCGCTCGCACTGGACGTTATCCAGCAAGTTTGGTCTTTCGGGAGTCCGGACTTTCCTCAAACCAGTAACTATGACTGATCTGCAACCGCCTGCGCCTACTCTCTCCTTAGATCCAGTGTAATCTTGGATGGCATACTATGTCTGGTTTGTATTACTTTTTTTTATTCCAAGGTAGAGCGTAAGTCCAAGGTAGTTTCCTGACTGTGAAAGGACAATTGATAATGCTAATGGCAGGGAAATCACGACCTGGGGATAGACCTAAACGCACTTCAGATATCCGTAGCACCAGTTGCAGGGAAAAGTCTAATGCCTTTCTTCTGTTAATAAAGTCGTTGTACAACTTTTTTTGCCCTTTTTGCAGCCCATTGATATCAATTAGTGGTTTTTTAGCTAAGTAGGTTCCAGTTATTTGATCGCGCTCGAAAACATCTTCTGCTGTCACCGTTTCAGAAAGTGTTTTCTTGGGGGCAATCAGGCTAGGACTTTGGGGTACTGCTAAGTCACGGGTTAAGTCTGGTGATTTGCGAATCACTCGGCGCGATTGCTTGCTATGTTCAACTACCAAAGAACTGTTGTCCCAGTCAACGTATACAGCAACATTATCAGATTTATTTTCAATGCTAATTCCTAAATCTTTCAAATCGTCAATTGGGTATGAGGATTTGAGTTTAAAGGAAATCCCAATTTGATCATCGAGATTGTGTTCTTTTAGTTGCTCGTCAACGATTCCTTTTTTAAACTCAAACTTAATTTGATCATCGATGGATTCAACCATGCGGTTAAAAACATAGGAAACACCGATAATATAAATCGTTAAAACTACTAAATTCTGGTCGCTACTCCTCATAAATTAAAATATTAACTCCCGATGCTAATGAATGTATATTTGACTGATCCCTCATCTGCAATTTTTAATTGCGCTTGATTATTACAGAATTTTGCAGCCAGCCTCGTCGCCAAAAAAAGAATAGCAAACCTAATGCGATCGCTAACATCACTGCCCAGCAAATAGGGTAGCCCCAATACGAATTCAACTCAGGCATATTATATGGCGATTTTTCAGTATTGAAATTCATCCCATATATTCCGGCAACAAAAGTCAGTGGAATAAAAATTGTTGAAACTATTGTTAGTACCTTCATGATTTCATTCATTTTGTTGCTTACTGCCGAAAGATACACATCCATTAATCCAGATGCTAGTTCTCGATAAGTTTCCACCATATCCATCACTTGTACCGTATGGTCATAACAATCTCGCAAGTAGATTCGCACTTCTTCACTAATCAAATCGGGAGCATCTCGAATTAAGGAATTAATTGCATCTCGCTGGGGCCAGATAGCACGGCGTAGTTGCAGTAATTCTCGCCTAATTTGATAAATATTTTGTAATGTTTGTGGGGTAGGTTTAACTATTACTTCCTCCTCTAACTCTTCGATTCGCTCACCATAAAGCTCCAGTACTGGGAAAAAGCCATCAATAATCGCATCTAACAGGGCATAAGCTAAATAATCCGCTCCCTGTTTACGGATAGTACCTTTGTTTTTTTCAATCCGCGATCGCACCGCTTCAAAGCAATCATGTTCTGGTTCTTCTTGTACTGTCAGTAAATAGTTTTTCCCTAATATCAAACTCACTTGCTCGCTGTGAAAACCACATATCCTTTCCTTTGGTACTACCATGCGGGCAATGAATAACAATTGGTCTTCATAATCCTCTGTTTTGGGACGCTCCGGTACATTAACTATATCTTCTAAAACTAGAGGATGTAACTCAAAAACGTTACCCAATCGTTGTAATATGTCTTGACTGCCTAAACCTTGTACGTCTACCCAAGAAATCGATTCCGTCTCCAGATAGGGGATACATTCTTCTGGAGTTGCTATTTGTTCCCGGATGAAATCGGTTTGGCTATAGTCAATCAAGAAAATTATCGGTGGTGGAGCATCTGCATCAATAAAAATGGTTCCAGGTATACTCCCTGGTTGGTGGTAGAACTCATCTTCATATGGCCTACTTACTATTTTGGGGAGGCGACTCAGTTTTCGTGCCATGCAATTTTACCTAATAACCCAAGTTGCTAGTTACTTGACTCGTGCGATCGCAAAAGTAGTAAAATCCCCTCCAAGAATAAAAACGGAGGGGATTATGCTAAATGAAATAATTACTGTCTATGCTATCATAGACGACTTCCTGAGAGCAATTGGACACAAAGAAGATTGTCGGCGAGAGATGAGCGACGCAGAAATTATCACAACAGCACTAATTGCGGCAATGTTCTTCGATGGTAATTATGCTTCATGTTGTAGCTATATGAAAGACCACAATTTGATACCAAATATGTTAGATAAATCCAGATTTAATAGACGACTACATAGCATTTCTATGCTGATAAATGACTTATTTCATCAAATAGGAATGATCTTCAAGGAAACAAGTGATTCCACAGAATATCTTCTGGACTCATTTCCCGTTCCAATTTGCGATAATATTCGTATTTTCCATGTCAAGCTAATTAAATCAGAAGAATATCGGGGTTATATAGCATCAAAAAAACGCTACTTTTATGGAATTAAAGTCCAATTATTAACGACTAAAAGCGGTATACCTGTTGAGGAAAGTCTTTATGCCTGGTAGTACTACTGATCTACGAGCTTTAAATAGTTTACCATTAAATTTACCATCAGACAGTCAGATATATGCTAACTCCGCATACACAGATTATACTGCCGAAGATGACCTTGTTGATTCGAGTGAGATGAAACTAGAAGTAATGAGAAAAAAGAATTCTAAACGTTCAGATAAGCCGTATATACAATATATAAAACAATCGACTCGTCACTATATTGAAACTGTATTTAGTGCTATTACTAGTATGCATCCAAAATTCATTCATGCAGTCACTTATGAAGGTTTTTTACCTAAGTTACAATCATTTATTTTTGCTTTTACTTTAAAAAAAGCATTCATGTAGCTAGTATTGTTTGACATTTATAATGAGTGGTATATATTTCGGTTACACACCAAGTAACCGAAGCGTTTTTCATGCGATCACATCGCTCTGCAGGTGCCAAGCACCCGGAGTCGCATAACCCGCAACTTGGATTATTATGTTCCCGGACGAGAGCGAATACGATCGGGTATATGATGGCGATCGCCTAATATTTCTAACAAGGGGCCATTTACGTCAAATTTAACCATACTTACCGACGCGACCAAAATATTCACCCGATAGCGATAGCGTCCCAAATCAATTCCCAGTAAACTGCAAAGCATAATCCGAATCGTGGCTTTATGGGAAACTACTAAAACATTACCTTGGGTATGTTTTTCTTGAATTTCAGCAATTACAGGCATAGAACGGTTAGCAATATCTACCGCAGTTTCTCCACCTAGTGGTGCATTCCAAGCGGGTTCTGTCAACCATTTTACATAGTTTTGGGCGTAATTCTCTTGGGCAAACGATTTACTCTTCCTTTCCCATTCGCCGTAACTACCTTCTCTAAGTCCGTCACGCAACTGCATATCCATACCGATAGCATCACAAAATGGCTTGGCAGTTGCAATTGTGCGTTTCATCGGGCTAACATAAACAGCCTCCCACAACAAGCTTTGATAAACATCGGCAAAACCGGACGCCATCTGCATCCCCTCTGTTGTCAACTCCGCATCAGTTTCACCGCAGAAATTACCACTTTGACTAAAAGTAGTTTCTCCATGTCGCAGTAAATATAAATTGAGTGTCATAGCTTGTATCGCGATTGGGATAGAAGAGTTTGTGCAAAAATAAAATACCATCAATCTCGCAATCGAGTCTGTGACACCAGGACAAACTAATCAACCCTGAGTCTATGATGAAATACAGACAAGCTGACCCAGACCTATCAACTGGCATTCGATAAAACGACATTGGCACAAGCCGCAGCCTCATCGGATCAATTTGGTCTGGATCGCATTGCTTTGGAGTAAGGTTGAATAACGTCGTTTGCTGAGGTGGTTGCCTTTCCCTCACCTTCTGTTGATAGTCCAAAATCTGAGATTTGCACTTCAAGAGCGCCTCAAGGTTCATTACCAGTGTTTCTGCTTTGCGTGCTGGTGTGACGGTCAAATTAGAAAATAAATTTAGCTGGTTGGGTTCCAAGGTGATTAATGGGAATGTACAAACCAGTGGATTATCCGCCACAACTCGATGGAGTTAAACCTGTTACCAGGTTTATTAGAGCGATCGCTGTTGGATTTTTGGGCATTTTAAAATAGCGTTTACTGAGTAGAGCCATATTAAAAGGATTTGGTCGCAGTAAGAAAAAACCAGTGCTTGAGGGCAATGAACTGACTACAGGTATTGTGCACCATCCTGTTACGATTTGGCAGGCTTGGATATCATTTACTGGCTGATAATGCCAGCGAGTAAGTTTTTCTGTCTCAGCCGCATTCATTGGTTCAAAACAAAAGTGCATTGACATACTCCCAACCGCTCACCCTATACCTTCTGCTAAAAGTATACTTCTTCTCGTTATTGACCAACAGCCTCTCGCCATCAGGAAAAGTCACAATCTGCTGTCAAACGTCGTTGGATTGCCTAGGTGCGATCGCTCTTTTCTAACACGATTGTAGCCAAATCTATCCAAACAGTACTCATCAAAGGTTTTGTGCGTAGATTGATATAATCTGCGATCGCCTACGGCGGGGCGTAGCCCATCGCGTAATTCTATTAAAGCTTTGCCTGCTTCAAAAAACGCCCGCTCCCACTTTCCTCTCCAAGTGCAGGCGGTAAGCTCACGCCATGCCGTCAGGCTTATCGCTTTGTTCCTACTCGGTTAATTCTGAAACTTCAACAGCATTAACTGTAGGCCGATCTCACCAAATCGCGTTGCTCCCCTATTAACCCAAGTTGCTAGTTATGCGATCGGAAGGTGAAAAAGAGATCACAAAAGTAATAAAATCCCCTCCAAGAAGAAAAACGGAGGGGAAAATGCTAAATAAAATAATTACCATCTATGCTATGATTGATGACTTACTTAGAGCAATTGGTGACAAAGAAGATTGTCGGCGAAATATGACTGATGCAGAAGTGATCACAACAGCAGTAGTTGCCTCACTAGTTGATTTCCTAAATCAATTCATGCAGTCACTTATAAAGGTTTCTTACTCAAATTACAAGCATTTATCTTTGCTTTTACTTTCAAACAAGCATTTATCTAGCTAGTAATAGTTTATACTCTTAGTTGAAAATCTATCTCTCGGTTATGGGCTGACGTAACCGAAGAGTTTTTGTGCGATCGCATGACTCTCCAGCTGCGAAGCACCCGGAGTCGCATAACTAGCAACTTGGGTTAATAGTCATTTGTCATTTGTCAGTGCTAAAAAGAACTGACTAGGGCAACCAAGACTTACACGTAATTTTACAAAATTTAATATAAAGACGGTAATTTCTAAATTAAGCAATTATTTCAGTGGTTAATTTGGTCATCAGCATTTTGTTAGTAACCAGTTGTACCCACAATTAATCATTGAAAAGTTTCATAATTACAGCTATTTTCAGATAAATAGGGTCGCGCGCTAAGGGTTACTTCCCAGCAATACAGATAACATACTCTAAATCAGCAATGCTATAAAAAACAGTTTGCCTTGGCAAGACAAACTGCTGAAAAAATATTTATCTGGGGGAGCAGAAATTAGAACATGCCCATGCCGCCCATACCGCCCATGCCGCCCATGCCGCCCATACCGCCCATACCGCCCATATCAGGGGCAGCAGCAGCAGATTTCTTCTCCGGCTTTTCAACAACGATCGCTTCGGTGGTTAAGACCAAACCAGCAATGGAACCAGCGTTTTGCAAAGCTGAACGCACGACTTTGGCAGGGTCGATAATACCAGCAGCAATCAAGTCTTCAAATTCCCCGGTAGCAGCGTTGTAGCCAATGTTGAAGTCGCTATCCCGGACTTTAGAGACGATCACAGAACCTTCAGCACCAGCGTTGTCTGCTATTTGGCGCAAGGGGGCTTCTAGCGCTCGTCCGACAATATCAGCCCCAATCTTTTCTTCCTCGTCTTGTAGGCTGTTTTTAATCGCTTCTACCGTCTTAGCTAAGTGAATTAGGGTCGTCCCACCACCAGGAACAATACCTTCTTCCACGGCGGCTTTAGTAGCGTTCAGCGCGTCTTCAATCCGCAGTTTGCGGTCTTTGAGTTCGGTTTCGGTTGCCGCACCCACTTTAATCACTGCTACACCGCCAGCGAGCTTGGCGATGCGTTCTTGGAGTTTTTCTTGATCGTATTCAGAATCGGTTTCTTCCAACTGTCGGCGAATTTGAGCAATCCGCTTTTGTACCTCTGGCTTTGTGACACTGCCAGCTACAATTGTGGTGTTTTCTTTGTCAATGGTGATTTTGCGGGCAGTTCCCAGCGCTTCTAGAGAAGCGGTATCCAAGCTCAAGCCGATTTCTTCAGAAATCAACTGTCCATCGGTGAGAATAGCAATATCTTCTAACAAAGCTTTGCGGCGATCGCCAAACCCAGGCGCTTTAATTGCAGCCACGGCCAATACACCCCGCGCTTTGTTCACCACCAGAGTTGCCAAAGCATCACCTTCGACATCTTCAGCGATAATTAGCAAGGGCTGACCAGAACGGGCAACTTTTTCCAAAATCGGCACTAAATCCTGGATGCTGCTGATTTTTTTATCTGTCACCAAGATCCGGGCGTTTTCAAATTCGACTATTTGCCGCTCGTTGTTGGTGACGAAGTAGGGAGAAATATAACCCCTATCAACCTGCATCCCCTCAACTACTTCTAGTTCGGTGGTTAGGGATTTGGATTCTTCAACGGTAATTACACCATCTTTGGTGACTTTTTCCATTGCTTCGGCTAACATTTGGCCAACTTCTTCATCGTTACCAGCAGAGACAGTGGCAACTTGAGCGATCGCACTTCCTTCTACTGGCTTGGCTACCCTGGCAATTTCGTGTACCAGTGCCTCAATAGTTTTGTCGATCCCGCGCTTCAAACTAACTGGGTTACTACCCGCCGCGACGTTCTTCAAACCTTCCCGAATCAAAGCCTGTGCTAAAACTGTGGCGGTGGTTGTACCATCCCCAGCGACATCTTTAGTTCTTGAGGCTACTTCCTGGATGAGTCTTGCACCAGTATTTTCCAAAGGATCTTCTAATTCAATTTCCTTGGCAACAGTGATACCATCGTTGACAATTTGAGGTGCGCCAAATTTTTTCTCTAAAAGGACATTGCGACCTTTAGGCCCCAAGGTGATTTTTACGGCATCGGCAAGGGCGTTAACACCCCTTTCTAGAGCTCGCCGCGATTCCTCGTTAAATGCAATAATTTTCGCCATGTTTTATTTCTCCAGCGCTTCCATTAGACAATTTAGCACTCACACGTCAAGAGTGCTAATCTCCCAAGCGGCTCAACTTACAAAATGGAAATAAAAAAATTGATTAATATACAGGTGATGCTCATATTAGATACAAGCAGTAATGCTTGAATTGGGAGATGAATCTAGACAACTCCCTTAAGTCCCTCGGTATTGCCGACCCTAGCGGCACCGGCTGGTTGGCGGTAGTATTTACGTTTCTCTTGGCTTGGGTTGTAACCTGGCGTTTAATTCCGACAGTACGCAAATTCGCCTTGCGGGTAGGTTGGGCTGACCAACCCAACGCACGGCGACTCAACCGAGAACCTTTACCCAATGCAGGGGGGCTGGCTATCTACGCGGGTGTAATTGCCGCGCTGGTATTAGCTAGCCTTTTACGACCTATCGAACTCCAAAACGTATTGGCTCAGGTACTCACTATTCTGTTGGGGGGTTCGATATTAGTCCTTGTAGGCTTTATCGATGATCAGTTCGGCTTACCGCCCTCTGTTCGATTGTGGGCACAAATTGTCACGGCACTGTTGCTGGTAGCTAATGGCATCAGCGTCAAAGTGATGTTTGGCACTCCCATCGACTCGCTGCTGTCCATGTCGCTAACAGTACTGTGGGTAGTAGGGATTACCAACGCCATCAACTTGATGGATGGTATGGATGGCTTGGCAGGAGGAATCAGCTTTATTACGGCGATGAGTTTGTTGGGTGTTGCAGCCCAATTTAACAATCGTGCAGCGGCAATCTTGGTACTCGCAGCCTTGGCAGGTGCTGCACTGGGCTTTTTGCGCCATAACTTCCATCCGTCACAAATTATTATGGGTGATGCCGGAGCATACTTTTTCGGCTATGTGCTAGCAGCAACCAGTATTTTAGGCAAATTGCAACAAAACACAGTTTATGCGCTAATTCCTACGGTTTTATTTCTGTTGTTACCAGTGCTAGACACCACTCAAGTATTTGTGCGGCGGCTACTAGCAGGAAATAACCCTCTGAGTACTCCTGGCAAAGACCACCTGCACCACCGCTTACTTGCTTGGGGACTCTCCCAGCGCAATGCTGCGTTCACGCTTTGGTCAATTACCTTAGTTTTCAACTTGCTGGCGATGAGAATACAAGGTATGAGTTTGGCTGTAATGCTGACTACCGCCAGTAGCATTATTCTTCTTTTGGGCTTTACTGTCTGGCAAAGGATACGCCAACAGCCTTAGTTGTTTGTAGGGTTAGCATTGTAATGCTACCCCTACTATGCTTTATTCTGTCCACAAAAAATTCAAGTTTGAGTTAAATTGTCTTGCAGCCAAACAACTAAATCTCCTTCTGTGGAAAAATCTAACAGTGCTTCGGCTAGATTTTCAAGCTGTTCAATAGATAACTGACTGATGCGCTCTAACAATTGCTGACTCAAATTACCAATGCGTCGTCGCAACTGGCGCATGACTACCTCTAGAGTCTGTTTTTGCCTGACTTCATTACGGACTTCTTCAATGATATCATCACGCACTTCCTCATAAATTCTGGTAGTTTTGATATCAAAATCACCGAGTCCAAACATTTTTATCAACTCCTGACGACTGATACGCGGTAGTTTGTAAACTACAATTGTTTCTATTAAATCTAGCACTTTTCCTTGAAGTGCTTTATCGCTCAATTCTGAACGTGTCCTTGTAATCAAACTTTTGACTAATATGGGAGTTTGTTTTTTATTTACAACTACTAATTTGATAATACCAACTCCCAAGGAATATTCAGTTACTTCTCCAAGCTCGTTTAGATATAGCCTCGTTACAAGTTGGCTTTCGAGTAAGACTCGATACGGTTGTACTTGGATTGGTTCAAGGCTGCGGCGAGGGAATATAACTACTGCTCGCCAATCTTTAGTAGGTGCGTAAAGTCGTAAATACAGAAATATTTCTGAAAATAAACGAGCGTAAAATTCGTTATCTTTTTGAAATTGAACCTCCACAAAATAAATCGGCTGACTACTAGTATCAGCAAGAGGAAGAAAGACTCCATCAATGCGAAATGCTGTTTGCTTTAATTCTACTGAAGCGAAATTATATGCATTTGCTTCTGATGCTTGCAGATTAATTAATTCAAAAAAAGCACTGGGAAAAGTTTGGAATAAACGATAAAAAATGGAGTCTGTTTTCATGCTAGTAGTCTGTCAATAAATAATTGATGGATAGATCCCCTGTAGAGACGGCGATTTATCGCGTCTCTCTAACGGTCTAAAGTAGCTCTTTATGGGGTGGGTTAAGCGCGATCGCCTTCACCCACCATTGAACACCAGAAGTTAGGAGTCCAAAGGCCAATTTGGCGGTCTTTTGGTATTTTTTAAAGCTTCATCCCGTGGGTTAAAAACCTGATTTTTCGTAGTCCACGGAGATGGAATATTAGAGAAACCGGGGATTATGAGAACTACTATCTTATGAAACGTTACAGTAATCTTTATCGAGAAATTATTGAGTTTGAAAATATATTGCTTGCTGCACGAAAATCGCCGAAAGGCAAGCGTTTTCGTGAACAAGTTTTACCGTTTAATTATAATTTAGAAACTGAATTAATCAAGATACAACTAAAATCGGTGCGTTACGCCGAGGGCTAACGCACCCTACGAAAATTGCTGGAGACGCGATTCATCGCGTCTCTACAATTTGATGAATTACGCCATTACCATACCGCCATCGACGTTAAAAACTTGTCCGGTGACGTAGGCGGCGGCGGGATCGGCGGCGAGGAAGCGCACCATCCCAGCGATTTCTTCTGGTTGACCGAAGCGACCGAGTGGGATGTATTTGAGAATATCTTCAGGGTTGTTGAGATCGCTGGTCATGTCGGTGGTGATGAATCCAGGGGCGACGGCGTTAACGGTGATCCCGCGAGTAGCGAGTTCTTTGGCAACGCTTTTGGTGAAGCCGATTACACCTGCTTTGGCGGCGCTGTAGTTTGATTGTCCTGGGTTGCCCATTAGCCCAGCAACGGAGGTAATGTTGATAATCCGCCCCGATCGCTGCTTCAGCATAATTTTACTGATTGCGCGTGTACATAAGAAAACACCAGTTAGATTAAGGTCTATCACAGCTTGCCAATCTTCTGTCTTCAAACGCAAAAGCAGATTGTCGCGGGTAATACCTGCGTTGTTGACTAAGATATCCACACGGTTGAACTTTTCGATGACGGACTTAACTAGTGCGTCTACTTGATCGCTTTTAGAAACGTCAGCTTGGATAGCGATCGCCTGACCTCCTGCTGCTGTAATTTCTGCAACAACTGCCTCAGCTGCTGCACTAGAACTGGCATAATTGACAACTGCGATCGCTCCCTGTATGGCTAATTCAATTGCGATCGCTCGGCCAATTCCTCGTGATGCACCTGTGACAATTGCGACTTTATCTTGTAATAATGTCATTTAATGTTCCTCAATCTTAGAAATACCGCGCTAATTATCTTATGGTGATTTCGGGAACATCTGAAATATTGTCTGGACAAAATCTAACTATTGCGGGGTGACAATCTTGCTGGCATGATGCAAATTAGATAGCTAATAGATAAGAAATAGTTAGTTATATTATGAAAAATACCCTTTGAAGAAGAAGTCAGAATTCAGAAGCCAGAAGTCAGAATTAATGAGTAATTAAATCTCTACAGTTATTTCTCTGTTAATGCATGAATAACTTGAAGCAATATATTGTTGCATTTAATTATAGCTGCGTAGGCGTAGGCAGTCGTAGACATCACTCTCAATACGGTTTGATCGCAAAGACGCGATAAATCGCCGTCTTTACAATAATCAGTCCTTTGTAGAGACGGCGATTTATCGCGTCTCTTGCCTTAATCGAACCGTATTGACATCACTCTCGTGAATGCCTCTATAATTATTTGGTTGCTCAGGATGGTTTAAATAGATATCTAGTTCATATGCACAAAGTACAATAATATACGTGTTTTATTATAATTATTTAAGATTTTTGGCGGGGAAATCAATCTATATTAACTAATCTAATCTTTTCCCAACAAAAACCCATAAACCTATACCGATTTTATTTTCTAAGAATTACTATTGAAACAAACAATTGAAAATCGGTGTGTGTCACATGGCAACTAAAAAGCAATTTAACAGCTTTGAAGAGATGCTGTCTGCTTCTGATGTACCTGTATTAGTAGATTTTTACGCTGACTGGTGTGGCCCATGCCAGATGATGGTGCCAATTTTAGAGCAAGTCAATGCCCAACTTAAGGATCGCCTGCGGATTGTGAAAATCGACACAGAAAAATACACAGACTTGGCTACTCAGTATCAAATTGCCTCTCTCCCAACCTTAGTACTATTTAAGCAGGGTCAGCCTGTGGATCGGATAGAGGGAGTGATGCAAGCACCGCAGTTGGTGCAACATCTACAAACAAAGATTTAAGCTAACACTTAGAATTTTGATTTTGGTTCTTAGAGGCGCGATATTTCGTGCCTCTTTCAGTAAATAGTAATTGTGCGCCTCTGTGCAATCAAATCACTGTTGAACTGAACTTGTAGCAGATAAAATCTTAAGTAAATATTAAGCATATTTACTTATACGTCTAAAGAAAGTAATTTAGAAATTAGGAGAGCTATATTGTGTAGATATAACAAAATATATTGACAAGCAAAGCAATATATGAATAAGCAGCAAAGCTCTGAGAAAGCTTATATTTGGGCGAATATTGATTTTGATAAGGTTAAACATAGAATAGATGCGGTAACTTGCCAGATTGAGCGGGTTATAAAAAAGCACGAATTATCAAATCAAACTGGTAAATCAGGCAAAAAAAATAATTAGGTTAACTGTAGGGCGATGTCTACGATCAGCTACACTTACACAGGTTATTTTTTGTGTAGCGTAGGCGTAGCCCGCCGTAGGCATATCACCAGTTTTGAACAACAGATTTTGGGCAAAGCGACTATATTTTTCTCAAACACTAAACAATATTATTCGATAATCGTCCACCGACTTTCTAGTTATTTATTAGTCATTATTTTATCCTCGACACTCCTTTTCAGGAGTGTTATTTTTGGGAGGATATCTGCTTGCTAATTATGCTGTAAAAGGGTGTAGACAAATGGTGGGATGGCTATTTGGAGGTCTTGTTAAACAATTTGAGAGTGCAGCTAAGGAGGTTTTGAGAGAGAGTAGCAAAGAAATAGCTAACTTGTTTGATGACAAACTTTACCCTTTAGCCGACAAGCTTGATTACATAGCTCAAGAAAGCATTAATCAGGCAATAGAAAGAACTGAGGAATTAGAAAGCAAGGTTAAAGTTGATATTGAATATCTGTTGAATACCGCAGATGAAAAAGTTAAACATCACCTTGAGAAAATAGATAGAATTCGTGAGAAAGCCCTCACTGAGACTGTTAGTAAAACTAATTTTTATCTAGAAAACAGAATTAATCAAATGTCACTAGCTGTAATGCAGGCGATTAGCTTGTCTCAAAACAGCATTGAGCAGAGTTTAGAAAGAATTGAATATTTGGAAAATAAGTTATTTCAAGATGCTAATCAAATAGTTGATAAAATATCCGAGCTGATAGATGGCAAACTTGAACTAATTCGGAATGAGTTAAAAAAATATTTAGTTCACGGTTTACCCAGTCCTCTTGATAAATGTAGACAAAGGCTCAAAATAGCATGGAAACCTGGTGGTCTATTTTCTGATATTGAGCTTTATGAGTTAAGCGAGTGTTATGAACTGAGTAAGTTAGATGAAAATACTTCTATTGACGAGGTATTGAAAATTTATGGACAATTACAACAAAATGCCGCTATGATGGCTGCTTTAGTAAGAAATTCTCCAGAATTAAAAAATCGAGCTATTAAAGACTGGATAAAATATGGTTTACTTTGTAAATTTTGGCGTAGCATCATGAATAATTATGATTTGAAAAACAATGTTATATCAGAGGATAAGTCTTCACAAATATTATTAATAGATAATCAATAAAATAAGCAAAGTTTTTCTATGTTCAAAGCAGGTAATGATAACTGGAAAACACCATTAGGATATTACGAAAAAGCAATTGAAGAACTCAGGCGTAGCCGTGAAGACTTGCAGGATATGAAAGCAAATAATAATTTGCATAATATTGAATCAACTCTTGCAAGCTTTCAAACGGGAATAAAGGAATTAAAATCTGAGCTTCAGACTATGCAGGAGCGATTGACAAATACTGAAAAAACAGCAATAGAAGCTCAGATGACGTTAGCTGAGACTCAAAAAGCCTCACTAGCTGCTCAAACTGAATTACAAGCTTTGAAAGAAATTATGACTGATGAACAAAAATCAAATTATAAAATTATTGAAGAATTGCGTCAAATAAAAGAGCAAATATCTCAATTACCATCTCAAGTGGTGGAGACAGATTCGCAAACATCAATTATTAAATCTTTATCAGATGTGCAGTTACATCTGTCTCAATTGGCAGCAGAATTAACTCTTGTATCTCATACTTCTGGTATAGATTACAGAAAATTGCAGGAATTACTAGCAGAACAAAAATGGCAGGAAGCTGATAAAGAAACCTACTGTACTATGCTCAAGATATGTGAGCGTGAACGAGAAGGCTGGTTAGATGATGGGGAAATTAAAAAATTTCCTCGTCATGACCTTTATATTATTAATAAGCTCTGGGTTAAATATAGTGAAGGCAGATTTGGCTTCAGTGTCCAACAAGGTATTTGGCAAGCCAAGAGAGACTCTAGACACTTTGCTTATAAAGTTGGATGGCTAGCAAGTCTTGCCAATAATGAATGGGTTAAATATGAAGAATATATTTTCAGCTTAGATGCTCCTAAAGGACACTTTCCATCTATATCTCGGTTAGTGGGTTTAGATTCTAGAAACTTTGGTGAGGTTCAGCATCGAGTAAATATTTTTCTGTCACGATACTAGTGGTTTGTCAAATTCATTTTGACGGTTAGGGAGACGCGATAAATCGCCGTCTATACTCTTAATCTATCCGTCAATTATTTATTGACAGACTACTAGTGGTCTGTCTCATTAAATTTGAAGGGTTATAAAAGTTCGTAGTAAGGACTTTAGTCCTTGATTTGAGCGATAAATCGCTCACTACAAACCTGGGCATTACTAATAGACCTATCCACAAATAAAGCTCAAAATAGCTGAAATCCTTACCTAGTAAGCTTTTTAGCTAAAATAAAACAATAATCTCTAAAACCCTCTCCAGGGCTAGGTTTCAGGCAAATAAAGTTCTCATTTCCGGATAGGTCTAATGGGACAGGGCAATATTGTTATTACTGTGAACTTTGTTATCCAATCTCAAAATCCCCCGATAAATTGGGGGATTTTGACTCTCTACTTCCAATCTCTTAAAACGTGAAAGTAGTCCGAAGTACACCTACAGTCGTAGTGTCATTGTTGCTGTTACCTTCTGGGTTAAAGAGAATAAATGCACCAGGGGTAATGCTGATATTATCGGTAACTTGAAGGCGGTAATAGGCTTCTAAATGGTAAGGAGTCGCGCGATTGTCGCCTGTGGGGGTAAGTTGAGCAGAACCACCAGTATCAGTACGGAAAAGCGGCTGACCAAAAAGAATCCCGGCGGTGTTCCCTGGCTTGAATAAATCTTTGAAATGAACTCCCGCCATCCAACTTGTAAAGGTGGTGGAAGCATTCACGTTATTTGAAGCAGCATCAACAAATATTGCTGCACCGTAGCCAGATAAGGCTATCTTGGGAGATAATCGCCATGTTACTGTACCGCCAACAGAGTTGAGTGTGAGCGGTGTTCCAGTTGCAACCCCTGCTAAAGCACCGATATCACTACTAACTAATCCTGTAGCCAAAATATTGATTTCGTGATAACTGTGGGCATAGTTTAAACCAATATCGAAAGCAGGACTTGGCTTGAAGGTTAACTGTGTGGCAATAATACTACTACCACTAAACAAACCTGCTCCCAAAGGTGTAGTAGAAACTCCTGGTACTGCGTCAGTAGCAGATTTTTGGGGTAAATTGGCATTTACACTGCCGTATAAAGCTCTTAAATCCAAATTTGGCGAAATGTTAAAAATAAATCCCGCCGCCGATGCTAAACCAGTACCCGAAGTTCCACCAGAAACCCGTAGCACAGGATTCAAGCCGGCAAAACGAGAAATTGACTCTTGTCCTTCACCATAAAAAGGCGTAATTGCTGGGAAAGCATCTGATGTTTCCGCCGCAGTTCCTGCAAACAAGGTTAATTTATTAGCGACGGGAAAGATATACAGCAATTTGTAAAGCTGAACACTGTTTGCGCCAACACTCGACAAAGTATTGACATTTAACCCCGGAAATTGCGGCTCAAAACTGGTACGGGCGCTACTTGCACTTAAAAGCGGCGCAGCTAATCCTAAACTTTGTTGTAAGCTACCCTCTCCAGTGGCTCCACCCAAAAAGTTATAAGCT
Organism: Nostoc sp. JL33; assembly: GCF_017114985.1. GTDB lineage: Bacteria > Cyanobacteriota > Cyanobacteriia > Cyanobacteriales > Nostocaceae > Nostoc. The sequence continues at coordinate 16,804 of NZ_JABXKP010000068.1, forward strand.
TGCAATCCAGTAATTAATGAATCTTTACCAGTAAAGCTAGTGGTGAGATTTAACCGCACTCTATTGACTAGGATGATGTTCGAGTCGCTGTTATTAGGAGCGCCACCGCTAGCACCAACACCAGCAATAATTACCTCACCATTGAGTTTGGTCGTAGTAGAAAACTGATTTGCTTCTAGTTCTGCTGCGCGAGCTTCTACAGCATCTACTCGACCCCGCAATGTTGCCAATTCCGCCGCAAATTGTTCTTGTAGTTTCTGCAACGTGGCTAAATCTTCTTTTTTGACCGAATCAGCAGTTGCAGTCGCAATCAGTTCGTTGATTCGCTCTAAACAAGCATTTAAGCCAGCAGCAAATTCATAGCGAGTCATCGCCCGATTACCGCGATAGGTTCGATTGGGATAACCTGCGATACAACCATAGCGCTCGACTAAAGATTGGAGTGCCTGAAAAGCCCAATCGGTCGGCTGTACATCAGACAATTGAGATACGGATGTTACTTGTGCAAGTTTGTATGAGGTTGGAGATGAACTTGCAGATTGTGGTATGATTGGCTGCCAAAAGTTAACAGCAGAATCTACTCCTAAATCTTGATTCTTTTGCTGTTGATTGACTGAGGGTAAATTTTTTTGACTCTCATTAGCTATCAGCAATTTACTGGAGATATTATTTCCTAAATTGCTTTGATGAGAATTCTTTTTTTGATAGCTGCCATAATCTTGATTAACAGCTATGTTTTTATCTGCGATTTTTAAACTAGGAAGGGCTTGCACAGGTAATAACCCGGCAATTAAACATAAAAATCCCATCCCACTAGCAGAAGCTAGTAGATATTTTACCATGATGACTCCCAACACCTATAAAATAGTGAAAAAATCAATTGCGATTTTAAACTCGATTGATAAGTAAATTTAAAGTATTTTTAGCAAGAGAATCTTGTTAACTTTAAATTTTGGATATCAGGATTTTTTCTGAATTGACTTACCAGAACATCAGTTTATATCGCAAGTATTAAATTATAGTAAATACTATTTTCGGAAAGAATTAACAATAAATCATATTGATAGTTTTTATAATTACTATAGCAATCCTAAATGGTTTGTGAACAGTACGTTCCGTAGGATGCCTGATTCATAAGGCTTCCAAATTTTCTCTGTTCAAATATAAAATCGGATTGCTATATTGACAAAATAATAATTACATAAGTCTGATTTTGTGATAATGAATATAGCTATTGAGCCAAATCCTCGGCTCAATACCTACCAAAGAATAATTTACTCAAAAAAAATCTAGAGGGCGCGATCGCTGATCGATTTCGGTGCAGGTAAGATCAGGAGGAAAGCGGTGGAAATAAGTTCTCTTGCGGTTGTTAACAAGTTTCACCCAAGAGAAGCTTCATAGCGATCGCAATTTCCGCCCTTACGATAGCCCAAGTGTCAGGTTTAGCTCCGGCGTAGCCCGCCAACTCTTCTCTACGAGAGGCTGCGCCAAGGAGACGCTCCGCGTAGCTTGCTTCCACGTTTGCGGAGCCGTAGGCAAGTGGTACGGCATCGCACCAATTTTTTGTTAGCACATTTTAGTAAAATAAACAATATCTTACAGTAAGTAATATTTTTAACAAAACATTTGTAACTACCCTTGCAGTTTATTTACCCACCGCCTGCTATTGTTATAGTTACTTCGGTCTGTCATAGCAGATAGATTATCCTCAATAATGTTTTTATTTATGAGCGCTCATATACCATCCTGGTAATGTGGGTGCTTTTACTTTATCCCTCATGGCAAAAATCCGGTTTGATTTTGAGGCGATATCTGGTGTTTGGTACACTAAGCTGACACTGAAGCTTTAACTTGACCAAAATGGCGATGTCTACGACGGGCTACGCCTACGCGTCTTTGGTAGCTCAACAAAGCCTGATAAAACGCTTCTCTATTAAAATTAAGCGATGCCTACGCCTGGCTACGCCTACGCACTTTCTTTTGTCAGTCGGCTGAAGTTGGCAGTTATATCTGATGCAGTTGCAAAAGTCGGTGAAAAAGTTGGTTATAGAAAATTTCGGTTTAAAAACTCGCTTTTCTAGGGCTACTTTACAAAGTTAGAAGAGAGAATTATAGAGAATGTGGCGAAATTGTTAGAACAAGGGTAGATAAATCATGAACGTTTATAAAAGATATATCACCATTGCAGATCCAAAGCAGTTAGTATTATCTGATTTACCATTTAAAGCAGGACAGAGAGTTGAGGTGATTATTTTGGCAGAGGATAATCAAAAGGCTACTTTAGCAGAAGAATTAAAAAAGTTATTCAAAGAAATACAAGCGATACACGCAGATAATCCCTTGAATGATGAAGAAATAGCAGCAGAAATTCAAGCTTATAGACGGGGAGAATGAAAATGATTATTGATAAAAACTTTTTCTTAGCAATTTTGTACTGGATATTTTATAACAGGGCCTGTTAGGTAGTAACTGCCGTGTTTTGGAAGCTAAAGTATGACTGCTGAAGAACTGTTGCAACGTTATGCTGCTGGTGAAAGACGTTTTATTGAAGTCGATCTCAGTGGTATTGATTTGAGCGGAGCTAATTTGTCAGAAATTGATTTGTGCAGATGTAATCTCCGAAATATTAATCTTTCTGGAGCAAATTTGTTTGGTGGGAGCCTCATGAGTTCCGATTTGAGTGGGGGCAATCTGAGCAAAGCTAATTTAGAAAGTGTTGCTATGCAAGGAACGAATTTGGAAAACGCTACTTTGCTCGGTGCTAGAACTATCGAAACTGAATTTGCTGGAGCTTTCTTCTGTAATACCACGACTGAAGAAGGGGATGTTGTTCAAGAATATGAATACTTCGACTAATGCCATTACCATAGCAATTAATTAAAAATTAATTAGCTCAAAAATACACTCAACTTATTTTTACTAAAGTTACCTCAGCCTTCTGATAATTCCCCAAATTGCTGACGATAACGCTCAAGTTGTTTTTGGGCTAACTCCAATTGTTCTTCTGATGTTTGATAGCGCTTTCCTTGTTGGTCATACCAATACAAAACCTGACGCTGGATATTACCAGATACGTATTGGGATCGCCCAATTCCCAAACCAATTTCTGGCATCCAAAAGGGTTCACCAATTTGCAATTGATAGCTACCATCTACTAAGCGATAAACTTCAAAAGGTTGGTGGCGAAGCTCCGAAGGAGCCGCTTCGCTAACGCGTTGCCAATACTCTGGATTGTAAATAATGTAGTACAGTACCCCTAACTTGGCATAAATGTCTAATTTTTTGTCGTATTCTCCACCCGGAGTTAAGGAGACAATTTCTAAAGCCAAGATAGGCACAATGTTGTTTTCTTCCCAGACAACATAGCTTTTACGAGATTTATCTGCCTTGCGGCGTTCTACACCTAAGCTCAAAAATCCGTCTGGTACAATCGGCACAAGTGGACTAACCCCTGTAGTATGGTAAACGCCCATATCCACGCTGAAAAACCAGTCATTCCGATTTGCCCAAATATATTGCAGCAAGAAGAGAAGCAGGTTAGGAATAAAGTTCTGATCTTCGTTATCCACAGGGGTATCGTCTGAACAAGGAAGTTCAGCACTAGTAGGCAATTGACGGGGGTCTGATTTCACCATAAGTAATGATGGTGCTGGAGTCACCTAATGAGTTTTATTCTAGACGATTCGACACGGACGATATACTCTAGGTAAACGTTTTAAGTACAGCTTTGCCTAAATTCATGGAGGATTGAGGGTTGAAATTTAAACGCAAAGGGGCGCATTCGCAAAGCGTCTGTCTGCGACACGCTGCGCGAACGCAGAGAAGGTAAGCGCAGAGGATTCGCTACGAATTAATGAAATGTTGTACTTAGCTGCTAATTCCGAAGCCATTATGCCTAAGCCTTCGCGTAGCGTCTCGTAGAGAAGCTCGTCGTAGACATCGCCTCACCCCAAAATTAGCTTTGGGTTCTGATGCGTTTTTGTATAAAATAGGTAGTATAAATTTGGCTGAGGTTTTTTATGAATTCCCGCCGCATTCTGAAAGCTGGTGAATCTTATACTTTCAGCCGATATTTTGAATTGCCCTTCACCATTGATGATATTTTAGCTGAATTAAATTGCACTCTTGAAAGGAAAAATCTCACGCTCCCTGAATCTTCAGAAATTTTAGACCTCCAGTTTTTACAGCAGCAGCTTCAGCGTAATTTATCTCACATCGATTTAGTTAATGAAACTGCCAGACGGGAAGCTTTAATTGGCCCAATTTTATTTGAGGTATGCGATTTAACTAATCAGCGACTCAATATAGAATATTCTATTGCTGTCAACGACTATCTGAAAGGAACTCTCGACTACTATATTGCAGCACCTCAAAATTTATTGGTCATCAAAGCAAAACAATCAGATTTAGTTAGGGGATTTACTCAACTTGCGATCGAATTAATCGCACTTGATCAATGGACTCAATCTACATCTGAGCTTCTATATGGTGCAGTTACGATTGGTGAAGACTGGCGTTTTGGAGTTTACCATCGCGCAAATCGTCAGGTGACTCAAGACCAGAAACGCTATCAAGTTCCAGAAGATTTATTGGTGCTGATCAAAATTCTTATAGGTATTCTTGCTGGTTAGTAAACTGCTCTGCGATCGCTATCGACTTAAGTGGAAATTATGTTGTCTATATCTAGGGCGTAAATGGATGTTACTTTTGTCTGGAATTCGATCATGATCAACCTAGAAGATCAGGCGATCGCTAAACTTACAGTAAGCTTGAAAGGGAGGAAGGAAAGCCACTACCAGAACCCAGGATGCTTACTACACGACGATTGCAGGTTTAGTTAGTCAATTGTCAAATTATACAGTTTCTCTAGTGGTGTTTGCGTAGGGTGCCGTAGGCGAACGCTTACGACTGAAGTGGAAATTATTTTTTCAAGCGATCGCACATCCTCAACAAAGAGCGATATCTGACGACAAACCCAGGAAGCTTCTCCACTTTTGCAAAAGAATTTAGGGATTTTTACACTAAGTTCGTCTGATTGCCGATAATAATAAAAGTAACCCTTCAGCAATTTCCCGTTGTACTCTATTAGTAAATCCTAACTATATTTTTAACCATGACTACGCAAACACTACCTCCAACAGAAATTTATCAAGGTCAATTTGGGGAATTTACAATTACTCAGAGCGATCGCACTGGGGTAATTATCTACCGCGCTGGGTTAATGGTAGCAGCACTGAGCTTTGCCATAGGCAGCGCTTTAGTTTTGTTCAAGAATAACCCGACTGTTTTTACCGCACTTACACCTCTATATGCTTGTTTTAGTCTCGCTCTCGGTGTAAGTTTATTTACGATTCATATCTACATGGCATCACTGCACCGAATGTTGCAAATTTTTTGGGCGATCGGTAGTATAACATCAGTGATTCTGGCAATCTCTAGTAGTGAACCTTTGGCTCTGACTGTTTACAACCACCCTATTACCTTATTTGGAGTTGGTTTTATCTTCGTTGCTTTGACAGGTATTTATTTTAAAGAGGCTTTTTGCTTCAATCGCCTGGAAACCAAAGTGTTAACCCTAATAGTACCGCTACTGTTGTTAGGACATTTAGTGAGAATTTTACCAACTCAGGCAGAAACTATTTTATTAGGAATTTGGGCGGCGTTGTTTTTAGTGTTTGCGCTGCGGAAAACAGTGCAAGTAATTCCTGCTGATATTGGAGATAAGTCTGTGTTTACCTACTTGGAAGAGCAGCGTTTAGCTAAAGTTTAATGCAGATCAAAAATCGCCGGCGTCAAAATTTTACCAAAATCAAACTAATAAAACGCCAAGAAATGTGGACACTTACGGCTCAGGGGTGGGCGATCGCGATCGCTTTGATTGCTTATTTAATATTTTTCACTATTACTCATATACACTCATTTCTCGCCGTAACTTCCCCGATAAAATCAGCAGAAGTATTAGTTGTTGAAGGATGGCTACCAGATTACGCTATAGAAGAAGCTTTGAGTGAATTTCAAAACGGTTCTTATCGTCAAATAATAAGTACCGGAGGTACATTAGGAAAAGGGAGTTATCTTACTGGATACAATAACTTTGCAGACGTGTCAGCCGCCACCTTCATAAAACTCGGTTTAGAAGCAGAAAAAGTGATAGCTGTTCCAACGCCTTCCGTGGTTAAGGATCGTAGTTATGCATCTGCTGCTGAATTTCATCGCTGGCTATCCAATTCCAATTTACAGATAGAATCAATTAATCTTTTTTCTTTGGATGTTCATACCCGTAGAAGTTGGCTAATTTTCAAAAAATTACTGAATCCTGGTATCAAAGTTGGTGTAATTGCTGCCAAAACACAAGATTATGAGCCAGAGAAATGGTGGGGTTCTAGCCAAGGTGTGCGGACAATTCTTGATGAAGGCATAGCTTATATTTATGCACGGTTTTTGAATTGGAAAGCCTAAAAGTCGTAATTCCCAGATCCCCGAAAACTTTTACGAAGTCGGGGATCTATCTACTGAGCATTTTAGGGACTTCCAAGAAAGAAATTACTCAAATAAACGTAGACGCGGAGCGGTGAAGCAGCGCAGTCTTCTCCCAAAGGGAGAGGCTAGCGCCTGCCGTAGGATGCCCGGAGGGCTGTAGGGGGTTTCCCCCATGAGCGACTGCACCAAGCCGAAGGGCTTGCCGCAGGCTACCACTCCAGGCATAGAGAACACAGAGGAATGAGGAGGAGAGAGTTTTTTCGTCAGTTTTTGGGGTATTTTTTTATCTGGAAGTCCCTTATATTTAATTAGGTTGGACTACTTGCTTACCCAGGATTTGTAATAATGCTTCTCGATAAATTTTTAAGCCCTCTGCGTTTAGATGATCACCATCACTGGTCAAATTTTCTTTGAGAACATTATTTTCATACAAGGGTGCTAGCCCTGCTGCTGCAACTGGCACTTTTTCTGTTTCACCAACTTGATTAATCAGAGTATTAATTTGTTCAACTTTAGAAAGTGGGGCTGATACAGTTGGATCTAAGCTTGCTGCAACTGTTGAATAAAAAGCCGGAATCAGAAAAATCTCTTTAGTTCCCATTGTGCGGACAAGTGCGATCGCCTCTTGCAGGTTTTTGCTAAATAATTCATCACTAATTCCATACCAAGCATCATTTCCACCTATGGCAATAATAGCTTTTTCGCATTTCACCTTGGTAGGAATTAAATTTTTCAATTGTTCGACTAATGAGATTGTACTCAGACCATTTAACCCAAAATTAAAAGTACCATCCCCAAGGGTATTACCAAGTTCAGCCGAGATAGAATCACCAAATAAGCAACCTGAGAACTGTTTATTTTGGGCGGCGAATATCTGATATTGCAGTGCAATTTGCCCTAAAGGTGAAGAACTTACGTCGTCTTTCGGCCGCGCATCAGAAGAACCAGAAGATAAATTTGCCATGCTAATTAGCTTGGAAATTTTTGACACGTCAACGACTAGTTGATTACTGGGATAGGCTTCTAGAAAACTGATTAATCCTAGACCTTCTGGTGATTTTGCTCCTAAGATAATCGCAGCTCGTAACGCTTGTATACTGCCTTGATCAGGACGGGCGATCGCGGAACGTGTTGGAAAGACAGTCGCTTGAGAAGCAAAAGATAAAATTTGCTTGCCCATTCCTGTATTTATCAGCTTATCTAAAGCCGCAATATCAAGAGACATTTTCACCTGAAGAGTATCTTGAAACTTCTGTTTATCCTTAGCGCTGAGATAACCTAAGAAAGATTGCAAATCGGCAGAAACCTTTTGCGTCTCGGCGTAGTTGCGTATATCTGCCACCGGGAGCGATTGCTCAAACAAACCGTACCTGACAACAATTTTTTCGGCTGCCAAACTCGGCAACAAAGCAAAACAACTGTGTAGCAGTAAAAATATTAAGCACCCAGATAGGCATATTAAAAGACGATAGAAATATTTCATCACAGAAAATAATGGAATAGTCAATAGTTAATATTCAATGGTTAAGGGTCAAGAGTCAAGAGCCAAGAGTTGATATTTAATAGTCAAAGGCTCAACCTTCATGTTTTAATAAACTTCCCCATTCCCCACTCTGCCTTTATCTCAATAGCCAAACCTAATTTGGGAATACTCAATCTAGTAGGCGTGAGGATAGAACTGTGGTAGAAGAAGGCGCATATTGGCTAGCTTGGGCGCAAATTTCTGGAATTGGCCCAGTATTACTGCGACGGCTACAACAGCATTTTGGGACGCTGGCAACGGCTTGGAACGCTAACAAGGTACAGTTGGGAGAGGTGGAGGGTTTTGGTTTTCAGACACTAGAAAAAGTAGTACAACAGCGATCGCGTTTGCACCCAGAACAACTATTCACCAAGCACCAGCAGGAAAATTCCCATTTCTGGACACCAGCAGATGCAGATTATCCCCGCTTACTGCTGGAAACTCCGAGTCCGCCGCCGATTTTATACTATCGTGGTGAAGTCGAACTCCAAGAAAATCTCGGACAAAAACCGATGGTTGGGATTGTCGGAACCCGCCAACCCTCAGAATACGGCATCCGTTGGACTCGCCAAATTAGTACAGCTTTGGCTAAAAATGGCTTTACAGTTGTTTCTGGTATGGCAGAGGGAATTGACACAGAAAGCCACATCGCCGCCCTTAAAGCAGGTGGACGCACGATCGCAGTTTTGGGGACTGGCGTAGATGTCATCTATCCACATAAAAATCGGGATTTGTACAAGCAAATTTTGACGGCTGGATTAGTCGTGAGTGAGTACCCCACGAAAACCCCACCCGATCGCACTCACTTTCCCCGTCGCAACCGAATTATTGCAGGCTTAAGCCGCGCTATCCTGGTAATGGAAGCAAGGCTTTGCCTTCTGGATATCCAGGCTTTCTAATGCTTACTATATGGGCTTTTGGGGCTACTTGGCTATCCGGTGGCTATTATGGCAAAAGCAAAAGCAGGCACAGTTGGCATTGAGAAGTATAGGGGTAAATATCGCCTCAGATTACCCAGAGCGATCGCAGAGGGATCTAATCGGTACATTTCCACCGGGGTATCTATTGATAGCCAGGAAGGTTACAAACAAGCCCAGAGGATGGCCTGGGACATAGAGGATGAAATAGCCAGATGTAAGTTCAACCTAGCCAAACATAAGGCAACTATCAAGTCAGAACCAATACCTCAGTTGACTCTAGTTGAACTCTGGCAGCGCTTCAGTAATCATAAAAAAGCTTCAGTTGCCCTATCCACACATCACAAGGTCTATGAGGGAACCTGGAAAAGACTGATATCCTTAGTACCCTACCAATCCCCTGATGATGCCGAGGTAATCAAAGACTGGATAGTTAAGCACAAGCCAGCCAATACCGCTAGGCAGGTTATCATCCACCTGTGCGCTTGTATGGATTGGGCAGTATCTCAGGGACTACTAAATACCAATAGGTTTACCGGGCTATCCAAAGGTATCAAGGTAACTAAGGGGCATAACATTGACCCCTTTACCACCGCAGAGATGTTAGCTATCCTTCAGTTATTCCAGGGTAGCCATTATGAGAACTTTGTACACTTCCTATTTCTGACTGGCTGTAGAACAGGGGAAGCGATCGCGCTCCAATGGAAACAGGTAGCCCCTGACTACTCCACAGTTACCATTAATGCAACTTATTACCTTGAGTTAAGAGCCAGGAAGCCAACTAAAACTAAGAAATCAAGGGTAGTTCCTTGTAATAATCAACTATCACAACTACTCCAAAAGTTAACCAGGGGACAGCCTACCGATCAGGTATTTACCAGCTTAGAGGGTTGTGTCATAAATAACCATAACTTTCTCCTGTACCACTGGCGACCTAAGATTACTCAACTGATTGAACAGGGGTTAGTCGAGCGCTATAGACCAGCCTACAACACAAGGCATACAGCTATTACCAGAATGCTAGAATCTGGCTTAACTGCTGCTGAGGTGGCTAGGGTAGTAGGTAACAGTCCAAGGGTCATAACTGAGCATTATGCCGGGGTTAGCCGCGCCATAGTTCTACCAGAGTTTTAGGGGCATCTGACTAAGTAGGGTTAACTATAACTTTTATAAAAACCCTATTTTTAACTAAGCATTCTTTGAGTTTTGTTTGTACCTTTTTCCCCTTGTTAGCGCCAAACTAACTAGGGGTATTTTTATGTCCCTAGTAACCCTCGGTGTGCTTATGGGTTCATGGCTAGCGCTGGAGATATAAGGGGGACTAGCTTGATGTCTTAGTTTTGTCTTAGGATTCTCATTAGTCTGACAGAGGAGATTTCAGATTTCCAAGGGTATTATCAGCCAGCCTAAAATACCAAATCACGTCAAATAGGGTTAACCATGTTGTGCCAGTTTCTACTAAATATGTGCCAGTTTACTACTGACATTGATACTCCCCCAGGTTACAATAGGAGTATACTAAGAAACAAAAATAACAATGGACAACCAGAGAACTACCCGCAAAGTTAAGTTACAAGTCTGGTTAACTGAGCAAGAGCATGAACTATTACAGCAAGCTGCTACCACAACCGGACAAGGAATGTCTAGTTATGTGCGGTCTACTGTACTCAAGGCAATCAAGGCAGATTTAGGGGTAACAGTAGACAACCGGAGTAACCAATAACAATCATGAAACCGAACCGCATGATATATGACCCTGCTTATTGGTCTTACTATATCCTCAATGGTCGAGTCTACCGAGACTGCCAGATCGACTCTGTAACCTTTCATGGCACTCAGACATTAACCCAGTTCTTTAAAGCTAATCAGTACCTAGTCAAGTTAGTAGATGATGATGATAATGAATACCAAGAAACTCTCAGTAGAGTTGTTACTGAATGGGGTTTGGTAGAGTACCTATCGGATATTTGGGATGAAGTGAACTTTGCCAATAGATAAAGTATTCTCTATGGTAATCATAGGATAATCCAATGGTTATTTTAAGCCTCCTAACCCGCATCAGTCCACCTTGGAGGCTAGAACCCTGATTCTACTGTTAGATTACCAGACTTGACAGATTATTAGAAAGGACACAATAAGGGACACCGGAAATGACAAGGACAGCAACAGTTAAGTTTAGGGCTACAGAACAGGAAGTAGCAAAGATTGAAGAGTTAGCTAAGGCGGCTGGCTACAGTAAGTCGGAGTATGTTCGATTAGTCGCTATGGGATTCCAAATACAACCCCAAGACACCAAATAGGGTAACTAGTTACCAGCTAGCTAACCCTAAGAAACCAAAGATTCAAAGTAAACAAACACAGGGCTAATGCCCAAGGATTCAAAGATGTCTTATACAACCGATGATAACACACTTACAGGTACTCAGTCAAATAAAGATATCGATTGGAGTAGCCCTATATTAACTGAGGCTGAAAAAGCAACTATCAAAAACTGGACTACTACCTGTAATGGATACCTGGGGTTAAGAATGAGGGCTGAGAGGATTGGTGGAGATATTATCAGACCGGATGAGGCTATTTTAAGAGATATCCCATCAACTAACCAAAGCATCCTACCTTATGTCCTGAAACTCAGAAATGTTATCAGATATGCCTATTTGGATAACCTAAAGTTAGGTAGGGATTCCCTAGTATTTGATATGTGGGCAATATGTTCTCTTCAGGGTCAGGGAAAATATCAGATTAATCTCCTTACCAAAGATATTGAGTTAGATGGGGTTGTAGTTGACCCCGATGATCTTTATCATGACTCATGGATGACATACACCCGCGCTTTAGGTGTAGGGATTTCTAATAAAGAACAGTTTATTTCATTACTTCTGAATGCCTTAAGAAATAGTAAAATAAACCCCTGGCTAGAACTGATTAATAAAGTGCATACTGTTACCCCGGAAGAGTTCATGCTTAAGCATGGGTTTGACCCCCATAGAATGTGTGAGTTTATAACCGGGGATAACAGAGAGTTGCAACAGTTTCTCTGGCTAGTGCAGTTCATAGGGGTTATGGCCAGAACCTATAAGCCCGGTTGCCAGCATGATCACATGATGGTTTTGATGTCAGCCGAGAAAGGTCAGCGCAAAACATCATTACTCAGGGCTATTACTAAAGACCCAGCATCAAAGGGAACTACCCCTAAGTATTATGTGCAACTAAGCACCCTGAAGTCAGAGAAGAGAGATGTAGAAAGACTCAGAGGTAAGATTATTGCTAACTTAGATGAGTGTGATGGGGCATTCAGAGGGACTAACTCAGATGCGCTTAAGGAAGCGATTACCAGTACTTCTGATAACTACCGCGCTTCTTATGGCAGAGTAGCAAAAGACTGGGATAGAACCTGTGTATTATTTGGAACAACTAATACAACCGGGCTGATTCAGGATTACATGGGCGATCGCCGGATATTTATTATCCATGTCCAGAAGACCATTGATATTGACTGGGTAACTAATAACTGGGCGGACTTCTGGGGCTTCTACAAGTGGGCATACAACCAGATGGAAAAAGGTAATAATACTCATTACAGGAACTGGTTAAACAAGACTGAAGAGGGTTTATTAGTTGCAAGCCAGTCAGAATATAAGGCTAGAGAACCTTGGTTAGATGCCCTTGAGGGTGTAATGGATGTATTAGAACAGACACATAACTCAGTGGCTATTAAAGCCTCAGATATCCTAGCAGTTATTAGCACTGAAATAGACAGCAAAAAGCGATATATCACTGACCACATTAAGGATATTCTAAAGGCTGAAAGGGGGTATACAGAGGGTCGCCCTAGACCTAATAATGCCAAACAGCCAAGTAAGCCAGTACTTTACTTACTAGACTCCGAGGGTAGCCAGCCATACTTAGTATCTAGACAAGATATTCAACTCGCATATAGCAACTACTTGCAAGGGGTTTACCCAGAGGATAAGCCAGCTTACCGGAGAAGTGCTGAGGCTGCCAAAAATGTTAAGGTCAACCCTGAGTCCCCTGTTAGCTTCAGTGGGTTACTACCTCAGCCTATTGACCCTGAGTCCCTATCCCCGGATTTATTTGAGACTAGTGTGGATGATTACTTCTAACCTGCTACTCACATAGTTAACCAAGCCCCTATCAATGGGGCTTTTTAGTTCTGTGATTATTCCCTTGAGTCCCTTTAAATCCCCCTGAGTCCCTTTTTAGGGACTCTGAGTCCCTGTCTGAGTCCCTTTTTGAAATGGTTGAAAGCTCTACTCTGTCCTTAATCCAGCCTTTTGAGTCCCTTGAGTCCCTAAATATTTCATAACTTTCTAGAGAGTTAAGGGTAATCAATAGGGCTGCTACTACACCACACAGAGAAGTTTGAGAGAAAAAACAGGGACTCAAGGGACTCAAACAGCCACAAAGCATACCTAGTAAGGGATACAAGCATTTTAAAAAAGGACTCAGCAGGGACTCAAGGGACTCAAACAGGGACTCAAAAGGGACTCAAACAGCTACAAGCTATACCGCATAGGTATTCTAGCGATTTATAAATAGGGACTCAAAAAGGACTCAAACCTAAATCACCCAGCGCTAGCCAGTAACCCCTTAGCCCCTCTGGTATCCCTTAGATAACCACCGGGGGCTTAAGTTATAAATGAGCATTACCTTACACAATCATTCGCCGCACCGATCGCTCTGGTGGTTAAGCTGTCATCAACTACAGCCACATAGTTAGCGCGGTCTAGTCGGCTAGCAAATACTTCCTTAACCTCTGGCTCCATCTGCTGCATTAGGTCATTACCGAGTAGATTTAGGAAATCCGATTTAGCAAGCCAGATGTTTGCACCTCTATTTTGTGCCCTATCTACCAACTGATCACTGTCTGTAAACATTAGGTATGTCCCACTGGAGCCATGATGAAACCAGAACACATTAGCGCCCAATAGCACACCCGCATAATAAACCTTGCATTTAGACTTATCAAAGGGTTCATCATCCCCATCATCATCTAAATCACCTACCGGGGTTTGGATTTGGGCTTGTTCCTGGGGCTGATTTGTTCTAGGTATACCCTGAAACACCATATATGGTACAGACCCTAGCCCACATATGACAGCTATTGTGGCAGCTAACCTAATAGGATGCTTTTCAATGAGGTCTAGATATTTATTTAGCATTAAACTTACTAGTATCCAATATTACTTATCTCAGTCTATTCTGGTAAATAACTGAGGTCAAGGATACCAATCATCTAGGCTAACCACTAGGGTATTTTATGCTGACTTATGGCATACAGAGGTAACTAGTAACTAATATGGCTATACTAAGTATTAGTGTTATGATAAAGACTGCAAATACTTAAATCTATTTATGATAACCAAGATAATCTCAGGGCTGCTAGGGGTGTCTATAGTACTGTCCAGTTCCTCTGTGCTAGCCAGAAATATCCTAATGGGAATAACTAAGGATGGGGCTAAACTGTATGCTTTGACTAACTACCCGCCTAATGCTGAGGATGATGGTATGGGGGGCTGGACATCCTTCATTTATGCCATAGAGGATACTAAAGGTTACAGAAAAGTAGAAGCATACACATCTTTCTGTTATGATGGCAAGCTTCTGTCTCAGCCAGTTAAGGGTACTAAGGATAACATGAAAGTTCCCGGCTGGCATTCTAAAACAGCTAGTGGTTTTGCAAGTGTGATAGCAGACAGTAAAGCCAGCCAAGACCTACTAAAAGCAGTCTGTTATTTGGTATATAACCCATAGTTGCAAGTTGCGGGACTATAAAGGGGATAACCGCAGATAACCGAAGCTAACTGGCGATTCTAATATTCCCTTGCTGCTCTTATACCCCATAAAGAAAACCCCGGTAAGTTAACTAGACCTACCGGGCTAAACTATGACCTTACTGGAAAATCTAGAAGCCGCCGAATAACCCTTGGATGATGAACGCATCATCTGTAGTAATCGAGGATAACTCAGGAACATTCATACTGTTTTTATCTTGCTCAACCAGCTTTTGTAACTGGGGAACAATGAGTTTTAAATAATCAGGTAGCAAGACCTCAGCAGGTAACTTTGTGGGGTCAACAAAGGTTTCAAGTAGGATGTAATCAAACCATACTTGGCTATCAAAGGGGTCAAAGGCTGCCATAAACTCAACAAAGTATTCATAGAGTTCCTTTGAGTTTTTGTAGGATTCCCCTTTGTAGATTAAGCCGCCATTGCCGGGGCGATGGGTAGTTGACTCAACCCCATAGAAGTCATGAGATAACAGTCTGACCACAATGGAAACATATTTACCGATCATGGCTTGATCGCCATATTCCTTTCTGATTTGGGTTAAGTAAGTCTCAACATGGGTAGAGTTCAATCCGCCTGTTTTAATCTGTTGATCAACGAAACGCTCAAGGAATAGCATGGTTGCTTGTCTTGACTGGGCTTTAGCCCTTGCAGAGTCTTCGGCTATCTTTTGCTTTCTAGACTGTTCTGCATATAGCTCTTGGAGCATTTTTTCATGGTCTGCGATAGCGAGTTGAAAGTTACCTGACATGGGGTTTTACCTACTTGATTTATTTGTCCATCTACTAAAGAGAATGTCAAATACAAAAATCATCTGAAACACCTAAAACCCATAAAAGATGTATTTGACTAAATCAGGTAAATGGGATTAATAAAATGAAAACCAAAGCATTATCATTTCGGGTTGAGGAAGGAACATATAACTGGCTAGCTGGACTGTCTGAGACATCTAAACTACCAATCTCAGAAGTAGTTAGGGAAATACTTAAAGTTAGCCAGATGACACAGGGCACTCGAAAAGCCTATGGCGAATGTTTAGAGTATTTGGCATCAGTAGAGGCTGATGATTTCTTAGTTGGTCTAGACGCTCTTGTAGAGGCGATTAAGGAGGTTAAGACCAATGGTTAGAAAAACCACTTGCCCTATTTGTGCGCTTAACACTGAGGCTAGACAAAGCTTTGCGGCTAAGGTCAGTCTGGGGCTACCAGCAACCTCATTAGTTGATTACTTGATAACTCTGGGGGTTCATTGTACACCTCAGCAGATTTATAGCCATAAAAAGCACAGTAAACCCCAGAAGCCCCAGACCATTTATAGGGATACCCCGGTAGCCCCCAGGCTGACCACTAATGTTTCAGCAGATGGATTAACCACCGATGACAGACAAGAGCGGTTACTGGCGATCGCTCTGCAAGCTGTTGACTCCCTATCTGCTCAGTTCAATGCCGATAACAACCTGCGGGTAGCCCGGATGCTTAAGGAAATGGGGGAATGGGCTAGCCAGCTAGTTAAAGACCGGATGGCTAGGGAGACTCTACCAGAACCCAATATCTCGGTATCGATAAACCTTGGCTCCCTTGAGGAGCAGTTAGGGATACCAGAGACTTATTTTTCAAAACAGAACACCAGATATCAAATAGAGGAACCTAATGATTAATCGCAACCAAGTATTTACCAAGTTCAATCTGAATGCTGACCAAAGGAACATATTCGACCGATTGACCCCGGCACAGCAAAGGCGATTAATCAAAGTCCTTGAGGCTAAACAGAGGACAGGTAAGCGCCAGGTTATCAAGGCATCATCCAACCCCAGACGCGCCAAGGTTCTACAAGATGACTCCCTTCTTATTGTTAACCAGTACCAAAACCACCTGTATTAAACCAATCGATCGAAATGTTTCGATAGCCCGATAAATATTTCGATTTAAGCCCAAGACTTACCAGAACAGCCAAAGCTCCCAAGGTATTACCAGTACCAAGGGAGCTATTAAAAACAACTTATCGACTTTAACAAATACTATGACCATTATAGCACATATTCCCCATAATGGGGAAAAGCGCCATAGCGATTATTTCACCGATACTTTTGAGTCTCGGCTCGCCTGTGGTAACACTTGGGAACATAACCTAGCTGAGTACCTGAACACTCAAGGGTTAGACAAAGTTTACCAGCCAGATCAGTACATGACATACCGATCGGTTTATGGAAGTTACAGACTTGACCCGGATAACTGGCGATCGCGGCATCAGTTTAAGTTAGCCCCCGACTTAAACCCAAAGTACCAAAGGGACATAAGAGTTATCCACAATGGCAAAGGTTACAACATTGAGGTCAAGTCCAAATCAGGCATATTTGAAAATCATAACATACTGGTAGGAGGCATATCAAGCCGATGGGAGCGCTACAGGTTCCCAGTTCACTTTGTAGTCGCCATCGATCGCAACACAGGGGAAGCCAGGGTAACTGAGGCAGATAGGCTAACCAGAGAGACTAGCTGGTTAAGGGTCAAGTCTCAAGAGTTATCTTATGCAGTCCCCAGGCACTTATTTAAGCCTCTGGATAGCTGGCTAGATTTCATCAAAGTTAAGTAATCCTGGGGGGGTTAGGAGGGATAAATCAATACTATATTGCTTGTATAGTAAGAGTTAAATACTACCTCCCTTTAATGGAAACTACTACCCATAGCCCCGCATAGGTTAACCCATGTTTAAGTTATCCGCAGTTTTTTTATTAACCTTGGTTATCACAGGATGTCAGCCAACCTCAAGATTCAAACTATTACCAGAAAGGGAAGAGTATAAGGCTGATAACGGTGTTGTCATGGGTATCAGGTTTAACTATCAAAACACAAGTGAACCGGGGATAACCAGAACAGGTATAACAGCCTACTGTGCTAATGGATTTATTTCTGATACTCCTATGAGTACTAACCCTCTCCTGAAGCTACCAGAGCCAGGTTTCCTAACTAATCAAGCTGAGGCTGGTAGACCAGTGTCGATGACTTATTTCACTGTCAGTTACCCAGATGTTTTAAAGGTTTTAGTAGAGGTCTGTAAGGCAACGGAGGAAGATCAAGATTAGTATAAATCAACCCATAATCAAGGGGGTAAGTTGACTCTCTGGCTATCCTCTGGCTACACTGGGGAGTATAAACACCCCCAGAAGCCTTAAGTAAACCGGGGCTATTGGATTATTGCAGGCTTAAGCCGCGCTATCCTGGTAATGGAAGCCCCGTTAAAATCTGGTGCTTTAATCACAGCTACCTACGCGAATGAATTTGGTAGAGATGTCTATGCATTACCTGGAAGACTTGACGATCACCCATCCCAAGGGTGCTTAAAGTTACTGAATCAAGGAGCTTCTTTCATCCTCAAGGAACTAGATGAACTGTTAACTATGCTAGGAGCAATACCACAAATTGATGGAGTCGAGGCTTCCACAGCACCAGAACAGTTAATGCCAACTTTATCGCCAGAATTGCAAACGGTAATGAATGCGTTTTCTTGTGATCCTTTACCCTTTGATTTTATTGTCCAACAAACCGGCATGGCTGCTGGCTCAGTTTCCAGTGCTTTATTACAGTTGGAACTTATGGGTTTAGTTTCGCAACTGCCAGGAATGCGGTATCAAAAAAGTTAAGAGTTAAAATACAACAGCATTATTTAGCTTTTTAACTTTGTTTTTAGCGATTTAACCCTAAGATTTATGGGAATATAAAAATTGTATTTTTATATAAAAACAAACTAATTAAAATCATGAATCAATGGGCTTTTGAATACAAAGTAGAAAATATAGGTAAATCTGTTATCTTACACGCAGACTGTTTCGAGTGGCTGAGTAGGATACCAGAAAACAGCATTCATGCAGTAGTTACAGATCCACCTTACGGCGTAAAAGAATATGATTTTGACCAGTTGCTAAAAAGAGCAAATGGAAACGGAGGGATTTGGAGAATACCCCCATCATTTGATGGACATCAACGCGCACCTTTACCACGATTTACCGCACTTACTACCAAAGAACGTCTAGTTTTAAAAAATTTCTTTGTAGAATGGGCAAAACTATTGGTACGTGTACTTCGCCCTGGTGGTCATGTTTTTATAGCAAGTAATGCATTTCTTTCCCAGTTAGTTTTCTCTGCTTTAGTTGAGGGCGGTTTGGAGTTTCGCGGAGAATTGATTCGCCTGGTGAGAACACTTCGTGGTGGCGATCGCCCAAAAAATGCCGAAGATGAATTTCCTAATGTGTCTTCCATGCTCAGAGGATGTTATGAGCCGTGGGGTATTTTACGAAAGCCGATACCAGTAGGAATGAAACTCAGCGAATGTCTGCGAGAATTTCAAACTGGAGGGTTAAGACGCAACAGAGATGGTACACCTTTGGGTGATGTTATTGCTAGTGAGAGGACACCTCAGAAAGAACGAGCTATTGCAAATCACCCAAGTCTTAAACCACAGTCTTTTTTACGTCAGGTCGTTTATGCTGCACTACCTTTAGGTGAAGGTATAATTGCTGATACTTTTATGGGTTCTGGTTCGACAGTTGCAGCGGCGGAAGCTGTTGGTGTTTGCTGCATTGGTATTGAGCGTAATTTAGATTATTATGAGATGAGTTGCACCGCTATTCCTAACTTGATAACTTTAGAAACGCCTTTCCCAAATATTACAGACTTGCAACTAACACTATGGTAAATTGGGAATTTGATAAATCCAGTTGGACATCATTTTTTGATATCCAGATTTAGTAACGCTGGCAGTTATTGTTCTGCGACTAATTTCCGAACGTCCAGAAAATGACCAATCATTTTTTGTGAGGCTAGCACCAACAACCTTGATAAAACGAAAGGGCTTTGGCTGAATACTTTGAACAGCGTCACTAGGACGGTTGCTATCAAAAACAAATACCATCAGCCAAGTATCTTCGGGATTATGACCCTGCCATCCACTCTGATAACGAGAAGCTTTTATTTCAATACCAACATGAGAATGCTGTACAGAGTTTTTAGGAAACATCCCAGCAGGAATTAAGTCAGGATGTCCGTTATGATATTGATTTTTTACTAAGTTAGAGCAGTATTTCGGAATATTTGAAATCATGAATTCTCCAACCATACTGCTAAAGTTGGCTGGCATCAGCATTACCTCAAGACGTTCTATTTCCTTGCTGTAAAGCTGTTGATTGATAAAGCCTAAAAACTCTACAAAATTATTCATTGCCAAAAGAATGTGTTCAATTGTACAGTCGTATGGCAGAGTCGCGTTAGGATTAAAACCGTTACTCTCAATCGGGTGAGGTTGGCAGGCAATCAGCTCTAGTTCGCCGCTCATTTATAAGGGAGGGGTGGATGTCATGAACAATGCAAAATTCAAAAATCCCAAATTATCTTTGGGGATAATACTGCGGATTCACAACAGGGGGCTGATAACCATTTGCCGGCACAGTACCTCCCATACTATTGGGTGCAGGATTCACAACAGGGGGCTGATAAACACTCATGGGTACTGTCGTACCGTTGGGTAAAGCAGGACTCACAGCAGGGGGCTGATAACCATTTGCGGGTATAGTGTTTGTGGTACTGTTGGGTGTAACAGCATTTTGGCTAAACTCTTCGTAAGCAGCACGAGAAATTGAGCTGATCAGTTTTTCGGCGCGAGGGTCGTTATTAGGGCGTTGTACCATCACAGAAGCTATGTAGCGCTTGCCATTTGGCAGAGCAACTAAACCTGCATCTGCCAACATTGTGCCAATATCGCCTGTTTTGTGGTATATTCTTGCGCCTGTTCCCAAACCCGATGGTAGTAGACTGTCTTTCTGAGTGCGACGCAAGATATCGAGCATTAGATCGCGTGATGGCATACTCACTAAATTTCCCTGACTCACAATCGCCATCAAATTCCCCAATTCCCTCGGACTAGTGGTGTTTGTCCCTGACAAATCTGGGAGTTGATTACGAATTATTGTGTTTGTCAATCCCCAAGTGCGGAAACGCTGGTTTAAAGCGTCTATGCCTCCCAATCGGGCAATCAACATATTTGTCGCTGTGTTGTCGCTGATTGTAATCATTTTTGTGGCGACTTCCAGAGCGGCATACTGGGTTCCGGCTGGTTTGTATTGCAGAGTTCCCGAACCGCCAGCTATTATATCCTGTTGCATGGTCAGCATTTCATCCAGGCGAATTTTCCCTGCATCCACATCCTGGAAAAAAGCAATCAGAATCGGCACTTTAATTGTGCTAGCCGCCGGAAAACTGGTTGAGCCATTGACATCTACATAATTACCAGTATCCAAATCTACTAAGAAAACTCCGGGTGTAAGATTTGGGTTGGCCGTCGCCAAATTTTGCACGGCATTTTTCAAGGAGATAATTTCTTGGGATAGGTATAAGCTCGAAGCTGCGGGTGGGGGAGTTTGGGTAGGTTGTGGCTGCGATCGCACCACATTACTATTAGATTGCGGCGCAGAAGTTGTGGTGATGCGATTAGCCGGGTCTAATACTGACAACACCGTGCCCACAATTGCACCCATCCCAACACCCACAATCAACAACCGCACAACATACAACATGGTTCTGGCCATTGGCTTTAACCGCGTCTTGGGCGACGATCGCCGGCTTTTTTTTGGCTTTTCCATCCGCACTGTTTTGACCATCACAGCACCTGGTCGAAAGGGAGGAATTTTCCCTTTCACACTAGGTATTGGTTTTACTGCTGCTGGCATGACTAACCCCGATTTTACCCTACGTGTAGCACCAGGGATTGTCTGAGGACTGATCTGATTTTTTGGGCGTGTTAACGCCGCTTGTTGTCCATTCGCACCTTGCTGCTGGCTGTTAGCTTTAACTTTCTTCTTTAGCACTTTTTGAACTTTTTGTGGCCGCTGGCGGCGATCTAAGGGTTGACGCCGCGAGAAAGCTTTTAGTTCGTCACTTGACTCTGACACCGTTACTCCTTGTGACCCACTTGGCTTTTTTATTGCAGACTCCTGACCCAAAGCTTAATCTTTTAGCAATATTAATACTTAAATTCGACTTTGCCACTAAGTAGCATTTTTCTGTTTAGTTTAAGCCATATTAATTATTTTGGGGGGAGGACTGCGTATATATTAAACGAATAATTACGAGTTTTCACCATCCCTCTGCTTTTTAAGCGCCCATTCTACCTGCTGCAAAATCCCTCGCAGCATGGCTACTTCCCTTGTTTTCAGGTGAGCGCGATTATACAGTTGGCGAAATTTTCCCATCCGACTAGCTGCCGTATGCGGATATACATAACCAATTTTCAGTAATACTGATTCTAATTGCTGGTAGTATCCTTCCACAACATCTATTGGTGCAAGTTCAGTTTGGGGTAAAGTCTGAGTATTAGGTTGTTTTACAGATTGTGACAATTCATAACAGCAGATTGCCACAGCAGTAGCCAAATTCAAGGCTACATAATCTTGACTTGTGGGAATGCCAACAAACCTCTGTGCATAATTTAATTCTTCATTGCTTAATCCCCGGTCTTCTCTGCCAAAAATCAGGGCTGCGGGTTTTTCTGGTTCCTCCAGTAACCAGGGTAATGCAGTGCGGGGGTTTTCTAAGGGTGTTTCCCAACTCCGAACGCGACCAGTGGTAGCGATCGCCCTGACACATCCATGCAATGCTTCTGGTAAGGTCGCTACTAATATCGCAGATTCTAAAATGTCTTGACCATGAACAGCCATCATCAAAGCTTCCGTCGATAGCGGATCGCATTGGGGATTTACTAATACTAAATGATATAGCCCGAAATTTTTCATTACCCTGGCGATCGCGCCGATATTTATCGGCCCAGCTGGTTCTACCAACACAATTCTTAATCCAGCCAAGCCCATTTTTTCCCTCCTGCGATCGCACCAGATAATACTTACAGGCTAATTCTCAGCATTGTATGTTCTGCTGAAAGTTTCCTTTACATCATTGTAACCAGAGCAAGTAAATGCCTACAGCAGTTCTGAACAGTGACTTACACTTCTTTACTCAGCACAATCTCCGCCGTTCAGCTAGTCGTTCGTCGCTATTTATTTGTAGCAACCTAATTGTTGTACGTCCTGGAGGCGTTAACCCTAGCAGATCCAGTTCTAAAAAGGTGAAGTGTTCAGTCCATTTCTGGGTGCGTGGGTTGAACAGAAAACTAAAAGCCCCTGTTTCTGGATCAAACGATCCTAAGTCAGTGCCTTTGTGACGGTTACATCGCCAGCAGGTGAGCGCTAAATTATCAGCATCAGTTGCACCGCCGTGCTTTTGGGCAATAACATGGTCAATTTCATGGGGAAAAAAGGCGACTCCTGCGGGTAACTGGCAATACTCACATCTATAGTTTGCGCGTTCTTCTACCAGCCGCCGAAGATTAACCGGAATATAGGTTCCACTCACGATCAGCTGGTCAAATAAGATAAATTACCTGCTTTAATCATCACAACTAAGTGTTCAATACGTTCATACTCATCTAGTTCTTTCAACTCCGTGGGTGTGAGTTCACCTGCGTTACTGCGTGTTAACAAGGTACGCAAGCGTTCTTGCATTTCGGGGGTGGGTTTAAATTCAGCAATTTGTTCAGGAGTGGGGTTGCTGGCCAGAAAATCCAGGATATATCGGTAAACTTGTGCTGGTACAGCTGGTTGTTGGAGGCTCAGAGCAAGTAATTCAGGTAAGCGATCGCCTACTTGTGCTAGTTGTTGAGATAGTTCTTCTGATACTTCCAGGGTGATTTTCGGCATGGTGCGCTTTCCTGAAGTGTGATCTTTTTCCCATTCTAAACATGGCAAGACTGGCAAAGTGAACTACCCACACTGACTTGGAGTACCAAGTACAGTGTCGGCTTCTGTAATCA
>NZ_JABXKP010000084.1 GCF_017114985.1 Nostoc sp. JL33
CCATAAGAGTCTTAGTTTCTAGCCAACGATTCGCACTGCCATTCCTCTATCAAAGCCTCGTCCCAAACCCAAATAGCTGGCGCATCGGGGTATTTTTGTAGTACTGGGTTGTATGGACTGAGGCAATCTCCATGTACCCAAACAATTGGTTTATTCATGTTTTTTGGTTTTTACCTTTCTTCCCACGCTGCCAACTTTGGCTATTGGCTTGTTTGCTAAATTCCCCTTTAGGAAAAAGTCGCTGTTCTAATTCTTCATAACTACCTTCAAAATCACAATGACCGTAAAGCGGACATTTCTGGCAATAAACGCTTTTGGTGTAGCGTTCTAAGTTTTCACGGTTGAAAAAATACGGTTTCTGACTAAAAGTGCTGGCAACCCATTGCCATGACATATTATTACTAGCAGGATCTCCATCTAAAAGGTGTTCGAGAAACCACTTAGCTCCTGCTTGCCAACGAATACGCCGCCAATGGATAATGTAAGCTGCTAGCCACATTCGGGCGTGATTATGTAGATAGCCAGTTTCTTTCAAGTCATGGCTAAAGCTGTCGATGCAAACTCTGCCGGTGGTTGCTTGTCTGATATCTTGCGGCAATTCGGGTGTATATTCAGCCACAGTGTAACCAGTTTTGTACTCTTCCTGGTCTTTCCAGATTCCATCTCCTAAGTTGACATATAACCTTTGCCAGTAGTCGCGCCAGCCTAACTCGTTAATTAATTTCGTAGCATCATTTTGTTGCTGTACCCGTTCAAGGACATAATCTCGAATTTCTCGCAAACTCAAAACGCCATAGCGGATGTAAGGCGAAAGTCGCGTGACCGCACCTGCGAAAAAATTACGTGTTTGCGCGTAGCTTACTGCATCAATTTTTTCTAGCGCTTTTTGTGCAGCTTTGCGTCCCCCTACGGTTTCGCTGATGTGGTCATCGCGTTGTACCGCATCTGGGAATTGTTCGCGGAGGTAGGCTACCAACTGATCGCGGTTGGTAAATTCGCGTTGCATATCTTTAGACATATGAAGTTTGAAGGGTGAGAATAGATAAAAATATTTGTAGGTTAAGTCATTATTATGGCGGATAAATATAAGCGTAGACCGCAGGGATTGCCGCAGGCGATCGCTCTCAACCTGATGAGAGAACTTTTTTCATGGTAAGCAAAGATGAATCATATCATGTCCGCATAATTAGTTATGCTAACCACAGTCATTACACCCCACCCCTAACCCCTCCCCGCTTGCGGGGAGGGGAGACAAAGCGTAGCTTTGGCGGGGTGGGGTTCTTCGGGTTTAATAAGCAATCAAGCGGACATGATATCAGTGCGATCGCTCAATATATGTACAATTCTAAAATGGTCGCAATCTCTCACACCCTCCATTATGAGCAACATTCCCCAAGCCGGACAAACAGCGCCAGATTTCTCCACCCCTGACCAAAATGGCAATTCAGTCACTCTCGACGACCTCAGCAGTCAGTGGATTGTCCTCTACCTCTACCCCAAAGATGACACACCGGGCTGTACCACCGAAGCGAAAGATTTCACCCAATTGTATCAAGACTTCAGCGAACTGGGAGCGAAAATCTTAGGCGTAAGTCCAGATTTGGGTAAATCCCATTGTAAATTTATCAGCAAACATAACTTGTCAATCACCCTGTTGAGTGACCCAGAACATATTTTGACAGAAGCCTACGGCGCTTGGCGCTTAAAAAAATTTATGGGCAAAGAATATATGGGTGTTGCTCGGTCAACCTTTCTAATTTCACCTGATAAAATTATTGTCTATGCTTGGCCTAATGTGAAAACCAAAGGTCATGCTCTGGCAGTTTTAACTAAATTACGAGAATTAGCGGTCACATAACGCGACTGAATGCAGGTATAGTTACAGCAATGCTACGTCAATCATATTTATAATAAAAAAGCAGGATGTGAGCAGCCTATTTGAGCAAGCAATTATCAATGCGCTGAACTCAATCAATCCTCAAAAAGTTCTGGAAGGTAAAGTAGCTAATGCTATTATCCGAGCAGGGTTTGATTTAGTCGGTTTCAACAAAGCAGTGGGTCTAAATGGTGAAATTGGCGAAATTGATGTGGAAACCAGCAACGCTATCATTGAAGTAACAACCCAAACTGCTCGTAAGTTAAAGCAAATTCAAAAATTGATATCAAACTCTGACTTCAATCCCTTGAAGAAGCCAGTTATTCTCTACGCACCTAATTACAAAATAACTCCGGCTCAAGATATCATCGCTACTGGAAGTTATATAGTTCGTACTCAGGATGAATTATTAGAGTTACTATTTATACTAGGAGCATAAGCGATGCCAGAACCTATTTCTCTAATTTCTAGTGCTGAGATTCAACCATCGGAATTTTTGAGTTTTTTGCAATATTTAGGAATATTACTACATCCAGATAATGTATATGATGGGCGTATTTCTAGAGATAATACTCATGTTTGGATGGTTTTAGATAACACTGAATTAGAAAATTTTAATGCTGATGAAATGAAACTAATAACCCAAAAACTTACAGCTAAACCTCAGACTCACATTCTACTTGATGTCAGCAAAACTCCAGAAAGTGAGCAACTAGCGCTGGAGTTTGCCTGTAAGTTTGCTAAACAATGGTCTTGTATTGTTTACGACTCAAATTATAAAATCTACTCAGCAGAAGAATTATTGGAGTTATGCCCAGCAGCAGCAGGCTTTGTTTCGGGGGTAGATTCAAAAGTTAATCCGATATAGACTCGATTAGGATATCTTAAAGTCTGGTGAATTTGCTCTATAAACTACCACCGGGATGATTGAAGTAAGAAATTAGACTTCTCGCAAGTTGAAATAAACATGATTCAAGTCATCCAAGCCCAAAATGTCACTCTTGCCTATTTAAAGCAAAAATTTGCTTTGCATAAGTCTGAAAATGAGCAATTTTTTACAGAGTGGTTTGACTACATCCCGGAAATTTCCGAGTTAGAAAAACAATCCTTAGACAGAGTTAAAAATAACTATCTTAACGTGCTTGAAAATGCTCCTCTTTTAGAAGAAGCAGTAAAAATGGTGGTATTGTCTCCCCTGCTAGATTTAGCTGGTTTTTATCGTCATCCTTTTTACATCGCTACAGAAGAAAGTGTAGAAATTAGTGAAGAAATTATTATTGATGATGAAGAAAATTCTGAAGAAACTCAAGAAATTATCAAAGGTAAAATTGATGTCCTGCCAAGATAAGTTATGGTTACTAATAATTGAATCTAAGAGGTCTAATTTTTCCTTGGCAAAGGCGATTCCTCAAGCGCTGATTTATATGCTGGCAAATCCTCAGCCTGAGCAGCCTGTATATTCCTTGGTAATGAATGGCGAAGATTTCCAATTTATGAAGCTGATAAAACGAGATAAATTAATCTATGATTTATCTGATAAATTCACTTTGTATAGACGCAAAAATGAATTATACAAAGTTATAAATATATTAAAAAAATTAGGTCAAGTTTTAATTTAATTATCTTTGCTATTCCTATCTACATTAATACTCTAACAGTGTTATAATACTTACGCTGTATGTTTAAAATGAATTATGGTTCAATTTATCCAAGCACAAAATGTCGGACTGGCCTATTTGGAAGAAAGATTTAGTCTACAGCTAGCTGAAGATGAGGCATTCTTTACAGAATGGTTTGAGAATTTACCGGAAATTACAGATTTAGAAAAGCCAGATTTAGACAGAATAAAACTTCATTTTCTCCGTTTAGTCAAGCGTCCACCTTTGTCAGAAGAAACGGTGAAATTAGTAGTTTTATCTCCTTTACTCAACTTAGCTGGATTTTATGATGAGCCTTTTTATATGAGAGGCGAACAATCAATACAAATTTCTGCGGAAGATGAAGGAGAAATTATTAGAGGTAGAATTGATATTTTAGTTATTCAAGAACAATTCTGGTTGTTAGTAATTGAGTCTAAAAGGTCTAGCTTTTCTCTTTTAGAAGCCATACCTCAAGCACTTGTTTATATGTTGGCTAATCCTAATCAAGACAAACCTACTTTTGGATTAGTAACAAATGGCAGTCATTTCATTTTTGTAAAACTGACTAACCAAAATATACCAAAGTATGCGTTGTCTGATGAATTTACGCTGTTGAGGAGAAAAAATGAACTGTATCAGGTTCTAAGCGTATTAAAAAATTTGAGTCAAAGTTTGAGTTAATAATTATGTCTATTCGTCCTATATACCTTGATTGCCACGCGACTACACCCGTAGATGAACGGGTACTAGCAGCAATGCTCCCCTACTTCACAGAAAACTTTGGCAACCCATCGAGTATTAGTCATGTTTACGGTTGGGAAGCAGAAGCTGCTGTCAAACAAACGCGAGAGATTTTAGCAGCAGCAATTAACGCCACACCAGAAGAAATTGTTTTTACGAGTGGTGCAACAGAAGCGAATAATTTAGCTATTAAAGGTGTTGCTGAAGCTTATTTTAAAAAAGGTCAGCATATTATTACTGTTGCCACTGAACATAGTGCAGTTATTGATCCTTGTAATTATTTAAAAAGTCTCGGTTTTGAAATTACTATTCTCCCTGTGCAAAAAGATGGATTGATTGATTTAACTGAGTTAAAAAAAGCTTTCCGTCCTGAGACGATTTTGGTATCGGTGATGGCTGCAAATAACGAAATTGGTGTGTTACAGCCTTTGGCAGAAATTGGGGAAATCTGCCATGAACACAATATCATTTTCCACACCGATGCCGCCCAAGCTATTGGTAAAATTCCCTTGGATGTGCAAGCGATGAAAATAGATTTGATGTCGCTGACTGCACACAAAGTATATGGGCCCAAAGGTATTGGGGCGCTGTACGTCCGCAGGCGCAATCCCAGAGTGCAACTAGCTCCTCAGCAGCACGGCGGCGGACATGAGCGGGGGATGCGCTCTGGGACATTGTATACACCGCAAATTGTCGGCTTTAGGAAAGCTGTAGAAATCGCTTTGGCAGAACAAGCAACAGAAACCCAACGCCTTACCCAGTTAAGGCAAAGCTTGTGGGAACAGATGAAGCAAATTGAAGGAATTCATCTCAACGGACATCCTCAACAGCGATTGGCGGGAAACTTGAATATCAGTGTTGAAGGGGTGGATGGAGCCGCACTTTTGCTAGGATTGCAGCCAGTAATGGCGGTTTCTTCTGGTTCTGCTTGCTCATCGGCTACTACTGCGCCCTCCCATGTTCTGACAGCACTGGGACATTCAGAACAGCTAGCTTATGCCTCAGTGCGGTTTGGCATTGGCAGGTTTAATACCCAAGAGGAAATTGATCGAGTGGCGAGACATGCGATCGCTACTATTCAAAGCTTACGTAAGACCTCTTTTATGGATTCTCGCGCAGAAAAGCCCCAATCTGATCTAATTCCTGCTGATTGAGGCGAAATTCTCCAGCCCCGATGATTCCTTCCACCTGCTTGGGATTGCGTCCGCCAACGATCGCCGCAGTCACCGCCGGATTGTTTAAAGTCCAAGCGATCGCCACCTCACCGGGGGAGCGATCGTGTTGTTGACCAATGTGCTGCAACACCTCAACTAGCTTCAGGTTACGCGATAAACGTGGCTCTTGAAATTCACTATTATTCTTACGCCAATCATTATCTGGGAAATTAGCAACCCGCTCAGGTGTCATCTTTCCTGTAAGCAAGCCAGATTGCATCGGTGAATAAACAATCACACCTATGTTGTTTTCCTGACAAAAAGGTAGAATTTCCTTTTCCACATCGGGCTTAACCAGTGAATAAGGCGGTTGCAATGAGGTAACTGGTGCAATCTCCTGGGCACGTTTCAACTGTTCTACATTGAAGTTTGAAACCCCGATATAGCGAACCTTGCCCTCATCCTTTAGCTTGGCTAGAGTCGTCCAGCCTTCTTCGATTTCTGAGTCTGGGTTAGGCCAGTGGATCTGGTAGAGATCAATGGTTTCAATGTCGAGTCGGCGCAAACTAGCTTCAACCTCCCGTCGCAGTGAATCCGCCTTGAGGCTGTTACCAATTTTGCGCTTTTCATCCCAAATCATAGAGCATTTAGTGAAAATGTAGGGGCGATCAGATCGACCTTTGAGCGCCTTAGCAACAACTTCCTCAGAATGTCCCAGACCATAGATAGCTGCGGTGTCAATCCAATTAACGCCGAGGTCGAGAGCGCTATTGATCGCTGCGATCGATTCCTGGTCATCCTGCTCTCCCCAACCAAAAGCCCATCCACCTCCACCGATCGCCCAGGCTCCAAAGCCGATTGGGGTAATGTGAAGCTCCGAATTGCCAAGCTGTTTGGTTTGCATATCTATGTTTCTCCAAGAATTTTTGAGTCAATTGCTAGTTTAGATTGCAAATATTTTCTCAACCGCTATCTGAGGTGTGAATTACTACTGGTGGAAACACGACAGCTAATCCCTACTTATGTAGGATTACTAAATCCTAAATCTTGTGTTGATACACATTACTTATACACTAGACTTGCTCGAAGATATAGCAATCCTATTTGATTCGTGAAAAATATAAAATTTGAAAAAGAACCGCAAAGTTCGCTTTCGCGTAGCGTCTCGTTAGAGAAGGGCGCAAAGGGAAGAAAGAAGAAAGAGAAATATAATTTCACAAATGATTTAGGACTGCTATATAGCAGTTCTCGTTTGGATGCAACACATGGTAGGGGCACAGCAATGCTCATTTGTGTCAACTTAAGCTCAAAATCCTTTAAAACCTCGTTTCCAGCCAGAGGCTGGAAATGCAGTTCCTGGTGGTGCCACCAGTAAGGGAGGCGGAGCCTCAATGAGGGGCATTCCCAGTCGGAGACTGGGAACGAGGTACGAGGTAATCTGCTAAAAGCTGGTTTTCACCTGAAGTTGACACGCATGAGCTTTTAACGAGTCTTTGAACTGGATGAATCCACCTTTGATACTCCGTTCATCCAGCTTGTTAGCTTGTCCTCTTTTCCCCACTCCCCACTCCCCACTCCCCATTTAATATGGATTTGAATCAATCCGTCCCCTTTTGACACTCCTGAGATAGTACCCAGAGGTTGGTCTGTTTCTCAAATTAAAGGTGTCGCCACTGCGAACTTTCCAAATTTTGTAATTGGAAAAGGTCAAAGGCGTTCGGGGTTCGCATACTTCCGGCAGATGATTGCCAAGTACAAAATACGCCGCACCCCTACCCATAACTTTCACCAAACCGTTTTTATCTACAAGAACCGATGTACTTTCACTAACCGCTATGCCTAAAACACTGTTAGATACACCGTCTTTAATTTGACGGGCAATGAAAGTCATAATTCGACCCATTCTTTCCCGCCTGTCGGAGTGTGTATCTACGATAGTTCCCTTCAAATTGCTCCAATTGAAAAAGTTGTAAGTAAAAGTAATGTCCCGGTAAGGATCTTCGAGTGCGTCTCTAGTTTCAATGCCTTTTTCGGAAGAAGCGCAAGCATCGTAAACATACTCACTTTGGATCATCGCACCCGCACTAGTGCCACCAATACCACCTCCTTTAAGGTAAACTGACTTAACGGCAGTTTCAAGCTTGGTATCTTTCCAGTTGCGGATGTATTGACATTGGTCGCCGCCAGCAAAGAAAATCACATCAGCATTTTTGACTTTTTCAAAAATATCAGCCTTGTTTGCTTCTTCCCTATTGCTAATCAGAAGAGTTTCCACAAAGTTTACGCCCTTCATGGCATAAATTAGCCGATTGTAATCGTGATTACCATTAGTGCGGATAACTACAACATTAACTTTAGTGGCGGAGTTACTACCTCCCCTAACTTGGTTAATCATCCACTGGATAGCATCATCGACATCGGGGCCACCCCCACCTAAGGTAAGGACTGGGCCCGCTAAGGAAGGACGGACATCAAAGGAGGGGGAGGGGGAAGGGGAGGGGCGGACATCAACAGTGTCACCCAGGAAGTAGCGTTTCCAGTTTGCGATAAAACGGTTTATTAGGAATCTTCCCATGTTCAACAACTTGATTCCTGTAGTTTTCAAGCGCCTTGCTATGCTTGGGAATGCCTTTGTCATACTAAGCTTCTGGAGCAAACTGCAATTATTGCTAGGCTATTACGCATTTTAATTACTTATTTATTCGTCAGAATTGCCCTTAGTCATTAATCATTAGTCACTTGTATTTACAATTGGACAAAGGACAAAGGACAGCTATAACGAAAAAATGTGCAATTTAGACGCGCATTAGCTTAACTGTGGCACTAGAGAGGGTAGAATTTCCAGCGTACAGGGTTTGTACTGTTTTTTAATTGAACCACATATAGTTGTATAGGCACAGAAAAAGCTCATGCGTGTCAACTTCATGTAAGAGGTGTTTGAGAAGTCGCAAAGTATACTAGAAACCCCGATTCCATTCCTCTAAGAGGGTGTTTATAAAATAATTCTTAAGCAGGTGAGCTACTATGATTACGAGCTA
>NZ_JABXKP010000086.1 GCF_017114985.1 Nostoc sp. JL33
CCCTATTCCCTATTCCCTATTCCCTATTCCCTATTCCCTATTCCCTATTCCCTATCCCCTATTCCCTATTCCCTATTTTCTATTCCCTATTCCCTATTCCCTATTCCCTATTATTTTTCATCCCCGATCTGTTCGCGCAGCGTCTGCCGTTGGGAGAAGACGCGGGGCTTTCAACTCCGATTTCTGTAAATCAGCAACAGTCGTGGTACGAAAACTCGATTCCTCGTGCCAAGCTGTAATTGGCGCACCTCTTAAGATGCCAGCAAGGGCGACGGAAAGGATAAACCCGCCAGTAGCGGCAGCAATTAACGTTAGGTTATCTTTCATACAAATCTCTGTATTGTTATTTGTCATTTGTCAATGGTTTTTTGCTATTAACCACTGACCATTGAATAGTGACTACTTTCGGATTCTATTTTCTCTCCGTAATCGGGGATTGACAAATTCATTTAACCCCTCACCAAGTAGTGATAACCCTACTACCATAAATGTCATCGTTAGACCAGGGAAAAGCGTAGTCCACCAAATGCCAGTAGGTAGAGCTTCTAGGGCTTGTTTTAAATCATGTCCCCATTCTGGCACTTCTTCGGGAAGTCCTAGCCCCAAAAAGCCCAAACCGCCCAATACTAGAATTG
Organism: Nostoc sp. JL33; assembly: GCF_017114985.1. Classification (GTDB taxonomy): domain Bacteria; phylum Cyanobacteriota; class Cyanobacteriia; order Cyanobacteriales; family Nostocaceae; genus Nostoc. The sequence goes on from NZ_JABXKP010000086.1 coordinate 636, forward strand.
CATCTGCGGCGTTGAGCGTGAATAGGACGGGTACACTTTGAATGACGTTGAAAAACAGATAACGAGAAAGCACAACCCAGGTAGAAGCGCCCATTGCTTGAGCAGCTTCGATGAACACTTCAGTTTTCACGCTAACGGTGTGGTTGCGAACAACGCGGTAATATTGGGGGATGTAGGCAATGCTAATCGCGATCGCTGCATTTAATATCCCACGCCCCACCACAAACGCCAGCGTCACAGACAGCAGTAGCCCCGGTAGGGTGTAGATGCTATCCATAATAAACAGCAACACTTTATCCAAATTACCGCCGAGATAACCACTCAGCATCCCCAAAGGCACACCGATAATCATACTCAACGCTGTTGCCAAAATCACCACCAGCAAAGCAGCTTGAGCGCCGAACAATGTCCGGGAGAATACATCATAACCCAGGCGACTAGTACCAAACCAATGTTTAGCTGAGGGTGGCTCGTGAATTGGATTAGAGAGAAAATCTTTAGGGTTTTGCAGCCATCCCCAAGCCTGGAATACGGGAGCGAAGAATGCCAGGAAGATGAAAAATAGGGTAATGGCTAACCCGATGAGCATGAGTTTTTGGGAAAGATTGGGACTTTTGCCAAACTGTAAAAATGTCGGTAGTCGCCGTTTTGTAATGGCCATAGTGCGATCGCCTGGAGCAAAGCTTGATACGCTGACTATTTTACATATCAGATAGGGGATTGCGTAAACATTGTGAATAAAAATCCGGCGGCTTCACAATAGATACAGCTAAACAACTCTTAGCCGCAGAACAAGGAAGTAAAAAAATAGCTGTAGAAATTAAAAGTTTTATTAGTCCTTCAGAAATGGCAGACCTCAAAGATGCTATTGGGGGATTTATCATGTATCGTGCTGTTATCCATCGGTTGGAACCAGAAAGAAGATTATATTTGGCAGTGCGCGACAGCGTATTTACAGCTTTGTTTGAAGAACCAATTGGTAAACTTTTAATAGAAACAGAGAATCTCAAGTTACTCGTTTTTAATCCAGAAACTGAGAGGATTATTCAATGGATACCTTAGATAATTATCGACGTATCATCAAAGAGGTATTAGTACCCTACACAAAAATTCCTTATTCGCACGCAGCTATTGAATGTAAAGTAGTTTTTGATACCGAAAATGACAGTTACTTGTTGATAACGCTAGGCTGGGATGGTGTTAAGCGAATTCACGGTTGCTTAGTTCATCTTGATATTATTGATGGCAAAATTTGGGTGCAACGGGATGACACAGAAGATGGTGTAACCTACGAATTGATAGCAGCAGGAATTCCCAAAGAGAAAATTGTCTTGGGATTTCACCCGGAAAAAGTTAGGCAACACACAGGATATGCTATTGCCTAACTTCTAAAACATACTATAAATTAAGGCTACCACTTAAGCGAACAGTAGCGGGTATTGGGTATTGGGCAGAGTCTTCCCCACTCCCCACTCCCCACTCCCCATTTCTTAAAGATTACTTTCAATCAACTGACGGTATTCGCTCTTTTGCTTCACACCTTTGACTTCCTTCACGAGTTCCTTGTTTTTGAACAATTGAACCGTTGGTGTTCCTGTCACCCCAGCATTTTCGGCAATATCTCGGTCTTTGTCGATGTCAATTTCCACAAAGTGAATTTTGCTGTCAAATTCATCCACCACTTTATTTAAAATCGGCTTCAGGGTATGACAAGGGCCACAACCAGGAGAGACGTATTTAACAAGGATTAAGCGATCGCTTTCATGGAACAATTTCCGTAAAGCATAACCTCCCTCATGGCGCGTCCCATTTAAATTAAATCCAGCTTCTTCCTCGGCTTCAGTCTTTTTGGCTGGCTGAGGTTCTAATTCATTATCTGCTGTTTCTGTCTGTTGATGGAATTCTTGAATCAAGCCAGTGAATGATAACCAACGTTCTGCCAACATCGCCGCCATACAGCCAGTACCCGCAGCCGTAATTGCTTGCCGAAACTCATGATCTTGGACATCACCAGCAGCAAAAACGCCCTCTACACTGGTTTCTACAGTACCGTGCTTGGTGACAACGTAACCTATCTCATCCAGTTCTAATTGCCCCTTAAATAAAGAGGTATTGGGACTGTGACCAACGGCGTAGAATAAACCCTTAGCGTGGAGTTTGCTCTCTTCACCAGTTTTAGTATTGCGGACTTTCACGCCTTCCATGCGACCGTTACCGAAGATATCCACGGCTTCTGTGTTCCAATGCACCTGGATTTTCGGGTTACTCAAAACGCGATCTTGCATGGCTTTAGAAGCCCGCATTTTATCGGTGCGTACCAACATATTTACCTTAGAACCGTATTTGGTGAGGTAAATTGACTCTTCCGCCGCCGAGTCGCCAGCACCAATCACAGCCAATTCTGCACCGTGGAAAATTGGTGTTGCACCATCGCAAATCGCACAAGCGGAGATACCGCGACTCCAAAATTCATGTTCACTGGGTAAACCCAAACGCTTTGCTGTTGCACCAGTAGCAACGACGATGCTGTTGGTTTTAATTTCCCGATCTTGCGATCGCACTGTAAATGGACGCTGACTCAAGTCAACTGATATAACATCTTCAGTATATAGTTCAGCCCCCCAGCGCTCTGCCTGCGCCTTCATCTGATCCATCAGTTCCGGCCCGGTAATCCCTTGGGGAAATCCCGGAAAGTTCTCGACTTCCGTCGTTGTCATTAGTTGCCCACCAGGCAAACCTCCGGCTTGGAAACCTTCAAATACAACGGGTTTCAGGTTAGCGCGTCCAGCATAGATAGCAGCTGTGTACCCTGCTGGCCCAGAACCGATAATTACTAAGTTTTCTACTGTGGGGTTAGTCATGATTATATCCAAACTCATAACGACTACGCTTAATATAGCATAATAAACTGTGATTGGCTACGCCAGATGGGAAGCGATGTCTGCGACGGGCTACGCCTACGGAAAATGCCTACAGTACTATCCGATCAACACTTGCCAAACATGCTTTTAACAGCTAGATACAAGGGGAGCATCCCAATGAGTGTAAAATCTAATAATCTAGGACTTAGGTACTGTACAAATACATCGTGATGTGAATTAACGAGCTTGAGGAAGTTTTCAGGCTTTTCTTAATTATCCTGCGATGCCTACGGCGGTAAACTACGTAAATAGATCATGCTGTAGGGGCACAGCAATGCTGTGCCCTTACGAAAGATATGGTTTTTAACCTTGATTCATATTTGGTATTTCTTGTCAATGCGTAAGTCTTACAATCTTCCGTCATTGCGTTCGCGTAGCGTCTCGTAGAGAGCAGGGACGACGAACGCAATCACATATTAAATTTTATTATTTCATCGAATAATAAAAACTGGGATGCACCCGATACAAGTCACCGCAAAAAATGGTCGGAAACAGAGGAAGATATTTTTTATAAATTAGTTTAGCAGAGGCGATCGCTCACAGCTATAAAGCTTAATTTGGAATAAAATACCTTCCAGAAATTCCCAGACAATTACAAGCAGGAGAACCTCTCAGAAGAAATCATGGCTATTGATGCAGAAATTTTACAAACACTAGATCAAATGCCAGAGTCACTTAAACAAAAACTCTTGCATTATGCCAAATATTTAGTTGAGAATTATTCCTCAGCTGAATCCTTACGAAAGTTCACTACAGAAAAAGCGTCTATCTGGCATCTTAAAAGGAACTTTTGTTTTACCTTTGCCTGATGACTTTGATCAACCTCTCGAAGTTTTTAAGGAACCTTTTTCGCTATCTTAGAAAAGTAAGTCATTAAGAGATCGCGCCGATGGTTGCTTTACCCGATTACATTTTGATGAGTGCAGAGGAATATCTGGTTTGGGAACCCACCCAAGAGCAACGCTACGAGTATTGGGATGGCGAAGTTGTGGCAATGAGCGGTGGTACACGCAACCATAATCGGATTTCTCTCAATTTCTCGAAGCTCTTAGATGATGCCCTAGCAGAGCGCTCCTGTGAAGTATACATTGTAGATATAAAGGTAGAGGTAGAACCGGGGCAAAAGTATTTTTATCCAGACGTGGTAGTGACTTGCGATGAGCGCGATGACGATCCACAATTAGTAAAATCTCCCTGCTTAATTATCGAAGTGCTATCACCTTCAACGGAAGCAGCCGATAGGGGAAAAAAGTTTGCCAAATATCGCCAATCTCCAAGCTTGCAAGAATATGTCTTAGTACAAGTAGCTCAACCGGGTGTGGAAGATGCTGGCAGCTTCTGAACGCAATCGTTAGCTGGCTGAGGTTATCTGTTAAGGTGCGATCGCAATGTTTTCTTTTCGAGGCGATCGCTAATTTAGTACTCAAACCCACGAAGCTCAATCCAATCAGCGACTCTAGATATCTCGCTATAATGCTTCTTGAACTCTAACTTGCCGCAGATTTCTATGACCTCCCAGTAGCTTGAAGAACGATCTCAACAACTTGAAGCGCGAGTCGCAACTTTGGAGACAGAACTGGCACAAATGAAACAGATGCTGTCTGGGTTTCTCCAGAAGCAAACCCCTTGGTGGTTAAAAGTTGCGGGTAGCTTTGAAAACGACCCTACCTTTGATGAAGCGGTTCGCCTTGGACAAGAATGGCGTAAGTCTGCTGAGTAGGTTGCTAACAAAATACCCTTGAGAGTACCATTCAGGCTTTATCTGATTTCTATAGACTATGGACACAGCATTGCGATCGCCCATAGAATAAAGTCTTTTATTACTTACTATGAGTTGCGTAGCACATGGCATCCCAACGAGAAGCTATTATTTTTGTTCATGGTTTTTATCTTGGCAGAGATAGAAATCACTTTATTGATTGTTTATCCGTTGTTCTTACAGAAGTTTTAGAGTTCCCCAGAGTTCAGGAAATAGGAGAGGAAAAGATCACAGGACACATTGGAAAGAAATTCAAGTTAGATTTAGGTAAAAATAGCTCTAGGGAAATTGATGTTTATGATGCTTATTGGAATGACTTATTTAGTAAACAGCTAAGTGGTAGTAACTTGAAAACTCAAGTGTTTCGCGGCATCTATATATTGTTCTATTGGTTCTTTACAAAGAACCTACTTGCACTGAGAAACTCTCCTCCTCTACTAATAGGTTTGGGAACGTCCTTAGTATTGTGGATTTTTTGGTTTTATGGAATTGTTGGACTTGCATTTGTAGCACTAGGACAAGAGCCAAGCTTTTTAGGATTTCACATTCCTGAAGATTGGTCAAAGCCAATCAGTTCTTTCGGAAAGCAGATGAATAATTGGTCGGTCTGGTTAGTTGTAAGTGGCATCTTCAGCTTTGTGCCAATCAACCTAATTGCTGATGTTGCAGATTTTTCAACACGATATTTGGAAGAGAACTCTGAAGGCAAAATCTTGAAGGCAAAGATCCGAAAGCAGGTTGCAGATAAATTGAATGCTGTTCTAGAGACAGGACTTTACGATAGAGTGACTATTCTAGCCCATAGTTTCGGCGTTGTTATCGCAACTGATTTACTTGCGGATTATCAAGAGGATCATAGAGTTAGATATATATCTATGGGGGGTTGTCTAAAATTTATATCATGTAAATCTACAGAACTGGAGAAGGAAATTAGCAAATGTCTTGACAACGAAAAGATAGAAGCTTGGATTGATTTTTATTCAAATCAAGATTGGCTGTGTACAAAAACACCTATTCCCAAAAAGTCTAGTCCTGAGAGAATACAGCACAGAGAAACCCGAACACCTTTCTCTTTGTGGAAGCAGCTTACTGGTGAATCTCACGATCACTATTTTACGAATGAAGAAGTACTGAAAGCAGTTCTGAATCTGCAAAATTAAATATGTGGTTCAGTATTTAATAGACAAAATTTACCTTTTTGTTAGTTAAATATTTAGGATTGGTGGACAAATACCTTCGGAAGAGGTGCAAACACGTTCTCTAAAAAACGAGTAAATTTGGACACACTAAAAACCAGCTTCTGATTAGATCAACAATCTTTGTACTAAAGGTTTTGTATCTTTCCTTTTTTATAGCGCTTAATTTATTTACTATTGAGCAAATCAAGACCATCCTCGCAAATTTTTATGTACGCCCGCCAAATACCACATATAATCATCAATTTTGTAATTATCAGCAGCTTTAACTATATATTCCTGAGCTAAATCAAGATTATTCTCGGCTTCGTAATATAATCCCAAGTAAAGATGACTGTAAAAATTTCCCTTTATCCCTTCTGATTGACCGACAGTTAAAACATCATCTGGTGTACAATTTCCTGCATACAAATCATATACGCGCTGCATAACACGTCGAGGGTCATTTTTTACAGTTAGTAAAGAATTACGTGCCTCTTCAACACCTAACGAACGAGCTACGCAGAGATATCGCCATACTGTTTCTTCTACATCTTGAGCATTCACTGTCAAATCTATTTCAAATTGTTGAGCGCCTTCAACAAATCTTTCTGCATAATAGTACGATAATCCACGTTGCCAGAGGTAGGGTTTGATACGGGCATCCAATTGCTCTGCCATGTCAAAATCTTGAATAGATTCATCAATCTTGGCTACTTGAAAGTTAACCATGCCTCGGTGAATGTAAGCATTATGATTTTTCGGCTGATTGCGAATGGTTTCGTTCCAGCGCTGGAGTTGATTTTCCAGGGAATTTGAAAAAAACATGAGCTTGTTGAATTGGAATAAGATGCGGTGAATGGTTTAGGGATTACGATCATCTAGATTACGATAAAAGGCGATCGGCAGAAAGCACATGCGAGATAAAATGCTAGAACATTAGTGCTTGGTTAGGGTAGCAATTCGGTGGATGTGGAAATAGCGATGTCTACGACGGGCGTAGCTGCCGCTAATTTGTACCGACAAGTGCAGTTTTAAACCGAAGGCATCGACAATTGAATAGATGATCGATCAGGATGGGTAGACGCGCCGAGCAATATACAGTTTGAGGTTGAAATGCACAGTGGAAGGCAGATTTAGATGGCTTACTTGCTAAGATCAAGAACAGTTATACACATTTTTTGTTATCAAGTGGAATATGAGACAGGTAATAGTGTATCGAGATGAAGATGGCTACTGGATTGTAGAGTGCCCTAGCCTAAAAGGTTGTCTTAGCCAGGGTAAGACTAAACAGGAAGCCCTTTCCAATATCAAAGAGGCTATTTCAGGCTACGTCGCGGCGTTGGAGGAGGATGGCTTGCCTGTTCCAGAAGAGAACTTTGAAACTTTTCTGGTACTCGTGTGAGCAAACTACCGAGCATTTCAGGAATAGATTGCACCAAAGCCCTCGAAAAGGTGGGTTTTTACGAAAAGCGTAGGCAAAGTAGCCACATTATTCTACGACGAGATGAACCGTTTGCTCAAGTTGTTGTCCCTGATCATCAGGAGTTAGCCAAGGGTACGTTGCGGGCAATAATTCGGGATACTGATTTAAGCGTAGAGGAATTTATTGCATTGCTATAGGGCTGGACTAGCTAAGGCGATCGCCAGAAAGCACCTGCAAGATAAAATACTGGGACGCTAGGTTATAAATTAATAAAATACTATTGTGGTAGATTGATTGTTTTTTGTTTATTTGCTATGAAAAATCTAGAGATTACTTAGTTTGTAGTGTTTGCGAAATGAATTCTGAAAAGCCCACAGATAACAGTCACGTTATCAGAGAACACGACCTAGTTTCTTCTTCTAGTCCAGCACTAGAGGGATTAGAGGGCATTACCCGGATTTCTCACCAAGATTGAAAAAAGAGGGGTCAAAAACTGCCAAAATG
>NZ_JABXKP010000036.1 GCF_017114985.1 Nostoc sp. JL33
GTTTTTACTGCTGAATTATTTTAATCTACGCTTAATTTAACAATGTATCAATTAATTTATCCTAAGTTTGGCTAATCCAGATGTTTTTTTCTCGCTCGTGAGAAATACCGCCGCAGGCATCGCCTTACATACTATTGTTTAGATATTAGATAATTCTTAAAAAGAAAGCCAAGTCAAATTGAAGACTATCAAATTTATATTAATCCCTGGTAAATATCTACGGATATTAGCTGCTACTGTGTTCTTCATTGCATTGTTCATTGGATGTACGCCAACACCCAAAGTTTCGACACCTGTCAAACCCTCAACAAGCGTTAACCTGCTCTTAGGAAATCCCAGCAATGCGATCGCCCTGGTCGGTACTCCTGATAATTATCTCCTGGTTAAACCACAATATGTAGTCTCTTACAACAACAGCAAGGGTACACCTAATTGGGTGAGTTGGCAGTTAAACAAGTCATGGTTGGGTACTACAGACCGTCAAAATAACTTCCGACCTGACGGCACATTGCCTACAAATTTTGCGCGAGTGACACCGACTATATACACAGGCTCAGGATACGACAAAGGTCACATCATTCCATCAGCAGACCGCACCAAAAGCGTAGAGGATAATGCTAGTACATTTTTGATGACAAACATGGTTCCCCAGACTCCCGATAATAATCGCAGAACTTGGGAAGGTTTAGAACAATACTCTAGGGAGCTTGTCACAAAAGAAGGTAAAGAACTTTACATCATTGCCGGGCCATTAGGGAGCCAAGGTGAACCCCTCAAAGGAAAAGTAACGATTCCCGCATCAACCTGGAAAATCGTTGTTGTTTTGGAACCTGGTGTTGGGATTAATGGCATCACCACAAAAACTCGGGCGATCGCGGTGAATATCCCTAATCAGCAGGGGATAGACCCAGACTGGAGAAAATACAGAGTTAGTATTGACCAAATCGAAGAACTGACAGGATATAATTTTCTGTCTAATGTGCCTGAAAATATTCAAAACACAATTGAAGACAAGATAGATATTCAGTGAGTTTTTGTCAAGTTTCTACAACCTTAGTAGAAAGCCCTGCTAAATCACCTGTTGGAGTTTCGCCGACGATGTAAGCATCAATTTCGATTTCCCCTAAGCGATACACCTGCGGGTTTTTTAAGCTCGATTTAATTGTTTGCACAAGCGTTTTAAATTTGTTGACAGTTGCTTTCTCTTCTTCGCCGTGCCAGTCTTCAGGAGTTGTCGCCACTTGAAAAAAATCGTCAACCCCTACGATTTTAATGGGTGTATCTTCAGGGTGATTTGTCTGTTGTATAACTTTCTCTGGTGTAGCAGGTGGTGTAGCTGACCATAAGAATGCTTCTAAGGGGCACTCAGACTCACTCATCATGAGTAAGCCGTCGGATGCTTGTTTTAACTGTTCTAGAATTTCTGAATTAGTTTTGGTCATAAGCACTTAATAGAGCGTAGTTTACCACCGCAGGCAGGCATCGCACATAAAATAGTATCCATCTCGCCATGCATCCACCACACCCGTAAGCCGCATTTATTAACCGAGGCGATGGCGTAACCGCCCGCCGCAGGCATCGCTGCTTGGCAGATTTACAAGCGTCACCGATAGCGTAGCGTTAGCGTTAGCGAGGAACGAGCGTCCGCAGGAGCGTCACAGCCCGCACTTCAACAAAGCTCAGTGACCACCGGAGGCATCGCCTCATACACTGTGCAAAATATTGGGGTATCAGGTATTTTATTATACCTTGTATAATAGAGCCATTATTTTTGAATTTCCTCCAGCCAACTCTAGTAAGGGAAAAAGTTATATGAAACTAATTAAAAAAGTTTTAGCAATATGTTTTTTATTATTTGGCATTCCATTTTCTGCTGTGATGATTCTAGAAATTCTCAATCCCAAAACTCCCGCTCAAGGAAAAGAAAATGATGTAGCTGCTTTAACTATTCTTACTATTCCGTCAACCATTCTAGGAGGTTGGTTGAGTTGGTCTTTAGTGCAGCAGAATCGAAAGGAAAAAGCATTACTTCTGGAATCAGAACAAAAGCATCTTCAGTTAGTGTTCTTAGAATTAATTGAGCAAAATGCTGGCAGAATAACGGTATTGCAACTGGCGAAAAATGCTGAAATATCAACCCAGTTAGCTAAACAATATTTAGATGAGAAAGCCAAGGAACTTAATGCTGATTTTGAAGTAAATGAAGAGGGAAATGTTTTGTATCATTTCTCTTGACACACTATACAGTATCATCCATCCAACCGCACTCCGGGCAATCCCAATGCACCCGTGCTGTGTAATCCCGGTCAAACTCATACCCGCACTGAGGACACTTGCCAGTAAACATAGGATGGGTATCTAGCAATTCTAGCTGTTGCTGTTGCGTCCGCCTCTGCTGTGGTTGCACAATCAACTCGCCGTTATAGTAGCTTGCGCCTTCTGGTTCCCACAGTTCTACTGGTTCGGCATTGGGGTCTTCACGGAAGTCTAGGCAGCTGTCACCGTCTACCCCATCAAGATGGACAGCACAGACGAGGTACGGGTTATGGGCATACAGGAGACAGCGATCGCACTCTGGAATTTTCATAGTACCAGTTTATCTAGTACAAGTAGCGATCGCCTCCTGGTCTAACTTTGACTCTAAGAATTTTTAAGTTACTTTCTGCCTCGCTCTTGCATTTCTTGCTGGCGCATGGGCATAGCGTCAATTTGCTCAAAAATTGTTGTCGCCCTTACTGGTGTAGTGTCTTGGCGCTTAACACCACCATCTTTGCCTACCAAAATGACGCGAAAATTTTCTTTATTAACCCCAAAGCGATCGCGCAACTTTGCAGCAGAAGACTCATCTATTAACTGTCCATTGGCATAGCTTTTATTTGTTGCCAAAACCTGAACGAGAACTAAATCCCGGTCTGCAAAACCACTTTTTTGCTGCAATAGCTGCATCTGTTGCTGATAGGTATGGTTATCAACAGACGGTGCAAAGACTAGTAACACGCGGTTTTGCCATTTTTGGGAACTGAGGTTAAATGAAGACATTTTGATGGCTAGGGTTGAACCTTGAGCAGTACCAGCAATGCTGACTGGCGATAAGACTATAGACGCGGTGAGGGTCAGGGCGATTAATACTGAGTTATTCACTTCGGGTGTTGTTAGAAACGTTCCATCATCTCAAACTATCATCAGTTTTCCCACTCTGACTCTATCTGGTGATTGAATAAGTGTGATGTCTACTTTTTAGAGCGATCGCTTCCTCGGTGTAACTTTTCCTCGCTTGTATTTCAGAGGTAAACTAGGCTCTATTATTCCCCATCCTTAAGCTCTAACTGATAAATCCGCATTGATGGGTATTCGTTCATCATCCGCCAGTAATACCCAGTAGGCGGTGACTGCACCCTACCACCGCAACGGTACAGAAAAACTGGTTCACAGGAGCGCATAGCTTTCTTCATCATCTGCTCTAGGCTGGGGTCTGGGTTAGCGTCGTCGTACCAGATAATATGAGATTTACCCAAATATTCAGCCGCCATTAAACTAGCAAATAGCCATTCCATAACTGATTGAATTTGCTCTGGCTCTACGCCGCAGCTTTGTTGTCCGTAGCATAGAATAGTTGGTTGGGCTGGTTTGGGTTTGAGGAAGTTTAAGAATTTCATGACGGTGAGAAACGCAACTATTACCAGGGTTCCCATTTGTTGAGGTGCGATGCCTAGCTTGGGTAAGAAAGTGCGATCGTAATTTTTAGGTGACATTGGGAATATCCCCCCGCAAGTTCCTCAACCAAACCGATGAGTTTAGCGATTTTTGGCGAAGTTTAAAAATACCAAATGTTGATCCGGTGCGCGAAAGGTCTTGCTTGATATCAGTTGGATAGCACCTGAACGCTTTGAAATCGCTCACCCAAATAAAAATTTTCCGGCAGACTTCCCATTTTGAAATTGTTGGGCTATATTAATATCAAGTTTGTAATATCAAGTTTGTAATATAAGTATAGAGAACTCTATTAAGTGCTGATTAAGGCTATTGCTAGGGTTTACATAAGGTAGTACGCGAAGGAGCAGGTAATGGCAAAGCATAGAGATGAAGGAGTAATCATACTTTCAGCCTTGGAAGAAGATTTGCTGACGGTTCTTATGGGTGGAGAGCCAATTTATGGTCTACAGATTTTGGAGATACTTAACCAACAAAGAAAAAAGTATGAAATACCAGATTTGAGAATTGGTTCGCTTTATCCAACATTGAAGCGAATGGAGGAACAAAAACTAATTAGAGGTGAATGGGGCGATCCGGTTGCAGAATCAACACGTCGGCGCTATTACACCATCACCGCTGTTGGGGAAATTGCTATTTCCCGCACTCAGGCATACCGTAGAGAGTTGGCGCGACGGGCTGAGGGACAATCTGCTCCCGAAGGTAAGATAGCAGATGGTTTTTCTGGATGGATTGCTAGTGTTTTTAACTAAGGAGAGAGAAAAATGCAAAACCAAGGCGATGAATACAATTTTTGGCGTGATGAGTTCTTAAAACAGCAAAGAGAGATTGAGAAAATGCGTCAAACTATGAATCAAATACTGCAAAAAAATCAACAAATAATTTCTGGAATTCAGAGCAGCCTTTCTCACATTGCACAAACACAATCAATGGCAGCACAACTGTCGCAACAAATGAGGGCTAGCTTATCGCTAACAGACTCAGCAGCTACACAACTGTCGAAACAAATGAGGGCTAGCTTATCGCTAACAGACTCAGCAGCTACACAACTGTCGAAACAAATGAGGGCTAGCTTATCGCTAACAGACTCAGCAGCTACACAACTGTCGAAACAAATGAGGGCTAGCTTATCGCTAACAGACTCAGCAGCTACACAACTGTCGAAACAAATGAGGGCTAGCTTATCGCTAACAGACTCAGCAGCTACACAACTGTCGAAACAAATGAGGGCTAACTTATCGCTAACCGACTCAGTAGCTACACAACTGGCGAAACAAATGAGGATTGATTTATTGCCAAATCGGGTAAAAATTCCAGAAGAATTGCTATTGACCGTAGAACATTTTAGCCAAGATGCAGTAGTTCTAATAATAGATAGTGGAGTTGCCGATAATGTTGATGAATCAGACTCAAAGTTAATCAACGAGTCATTAAATCCAGATAACAATAATTTACCAAAATATTCTAGGGAAAAGCTGTCAGCTTGGGTTCCCAAAGTTTCTGAAGAACATCGAGCATATTTAATTGACTACCGTAAATCTTGGTACGAAGGTAAACCATTAACTTGGCGTACTGACTTATATGTTTATTTACTAACTTTGCAATTTTTATTAATAGATGTACTCTGGTCGCATATTTCCTATCAACTGCAAAAATGGTTTCGACCAGTTCGCCGACCTCGGCTTTAGATCATAAAACTATTTCTAGACTGCTATCCGTCCAACTCAAATTACTAAATAAATAACCTGCCCGACTGTCTCAACTTTCAGACAGGTAATCAATTTTGGTCTTTAATACTAAAACTACTTGGCCTATAGTCATAATCTGTCCGCACTTAACAAGAACGCAAGACACTTAGTATATGGTTCGAGAACTCGAAAGAAAACGCCAAAGTGCAAAGTTTCCCGAAATTGCACCGGTTGCTAATCCCGTGGAAACAAAAAGTAAATGCCCATCTGGTAGTTGCGACCTACCAGATGGACACTCAAACATTTCTCCTAAATCAATTGCGCTCAATTTAGAAGCAGGAAAGTATATGTTACCAAATCATAGATCCTCTAGGGATGAAAACGTGTCTAATCTCGATAGCTGCATCAAGACCTATTCAGCAGTGGAGTTGAGTATTGCCCAAGAACGCCTCCGTCAAGCTCGGTGGAGTTTTAATTTAGCTTTGGCAATGACGGCGGCTTTTGCTGTGACCAGCTTGGTCGGTGTTGGACTACTGCTATCAGGCAAGACTACAGAAGGATCTGTTGCCGCAGCAGGTGGATTAGCCTCTAGTGTTCGCTGCCTCCAACTGGTGAAGGACACTAATGACCGACTAGACAAGATAGCTGCCGAAATTTAGTTTCTGTTGCGTCTTTAGGAGCGATCGCAACCATAAGAGGAAGCGATCGCTCCCCCCATTTTTAAGGGAAAACTAACAGTAGAAGCGATCGCTCCCAATCAAGCAAGGAAATATCGCAGCAAGGTGATCGCCCATCCCAACTTTTCCTCTAAGAATTTAAGTTCAACATCACTTAAAAAACTCCCCTTCATTCAAGTAAGAAATTTTACTATAAAAACATATTTCAGTGTATATACGGTGTGTATGCAGCTTTAAAATGACTAACTTGTAATAGATAATATAGCACCAGCTACTAAAGATACAGTGAATCAAGTTTAGAAGTTAAATGACTATCAAAAAAGCCTTGGCTATCAAACAGCCAGAGGTGGGGCAGATCATTCGTGATCTGCGGCTTTTGGCTGCGCTAACGCAAGAACAATTTGCAGCCACTCTAGGCGTTACTTATACCACGATTAATCGTTGGGAAAATGGACGCTCAACACCCTCGCCGATGGCGATGAAGCTTATTGAGCAGAAGCTTAATGAGATGGGCAGTCAGGGGGAAGATTTGTTGGCTAATTATTTGCGGAATTAGTTGCTTGCTCAGTTTTTGTGTGAGCGATGTCTACTTTTTGGGGCTGTTCGGTGACGCTGTTGGGTGCGATCGCAGATTTAAGCTGCCAATTCAAAATTAATTCCGGTCGATACACAGCAAGGGTTTGGGAGTATTAAGGAGTAGTTTTATGGAATTCTTTCCCTTTGAAGCATTTGACAATAATGAAGCCCAAAAGAAAATTTGGGAATGGTTAAAAGAAGCATTTAAAAATGATTCAGGTGTAGCATACTATCGTTACCCTGTTTTTACTCGTACTGGCAGACTGAATAGAGAACCTGACATACTCATACTTCATCAAGAGTTAGGTTTGTGGGTAATTGAGTGTAAAAGTTATTCTATTAATAATGTTTCAGCTATTCAAGGGCATGAATGGCAAATGAATAACTGGTATAACGAATCAGAAACACCAGTAGCTCAGGCTGAAGACCAAATGTTTGCTATAAAAAATAAACTAGATGAACGAAGAGAAACGAGAGGTAAAGTTAATTGCCATTTTAGAGTAGCACTTCCCAATATAAAACAAAAAGAATGGGAAGGAAAAGAATTTCATCAATTACCATCTGCTCAGGGAGTTGTATTAGTTTATGAAAATTTAACTCCTAGTTCATTAAGGAAGCACCTTACAGATAACGCTCAAAAATGCCAATTAAGCGATAAAGATTGGGAATTTGCTAAAGGAGTATTGGGAGGTACGCTGCCATCAAAAGAGCCTCGGTGTATTCCTACAGGTACACCACCAAATAATCCAATTAGGGTTATTCAATATATTGAATCTCAACTCAAAATTTTAGATAGTACTCAACAAAAAATTGCTTTTGAAGTTCCCGAAGGAGCGCAACGTCTTCGAGGATTAGCCGGAACAGGAAAAACTGTTTTATTAGCTAAAAGAGCCGCTAAAATACACATTAAACATCCAGACTGGACAATAGGCTTTATCTTTTTTACTCGTTCTTTGTATGACCAAATTCTTGAGCTAATTGCTTTATATCATCGGGAAATGCACCCTGATAATGCAGATCCAAATTGGACGAAGTTGAAAGTTTTACACGCATGGGGAGCAAAAGATCAACAAGGATTTTATCGTGACTTGGCTTCAAAATGTGGTATTAGAGCTAAAACACTTAATGATGTAAGAAATGAAATTGGTAATACTTCACCAGGAGATTCATTTGAATATATTTGTCTATCCTTACTTCGAGATAGAATCACTCAAATAAAAAACCAAAATCCAGAAAAATATAGTATTAATATTGAGTTAATATCTGAAATTATTTCCTTTAAAGATAATGATATTTTAGAGAATAAGAAAAAGTTTGATACCTTTTTTCCAGAATCATTACAATTCGATTTATTTCCTAGTTTATATGATGCACTGCTAATAGACGAAGGACAAGATTTACCTCCTATTTTGTATCAATTAGCTTATCAAATTTTATCTGATCCAGTAAGGCTTTACTGGGCTTATGATGAAGCTCAAGGAATTGGTTCTCTGATTGTTCCTGACGCAGATACTATTTTTGGTAGAAATCCTGATGGAAGTTTAGTAGTCGATCTTCGCGGAAATTATGAGGGTGGTATTCTTAAAGGTCATAGAATGAAGAAATGCTATCGTACTCCTCGATTTTTATTGATGACTGCTCATGCTATTAATATGGGGTTATTTCGAGAAGGTGGAGCTTTACAAGCAGTTACCCGTAAGAATCAGTGGGAAGCTTTAGGTTATGAAATTTTAGAAGGTAACTTTCAAGCTGTAGGAAAACCAGTTACTATTACTCGCCCTGATTCTGAAAGTCCGCATCCAATAGATCAGAAAGATTTTGAATTAAAAGACGCTGTAGGTTCAAGTCTAGTAGTTAAAACATTTAGTAGTGAAAATGAAGAATGCAAATGGATTGCTCAACAAGTAGGTAATGATATTAAATTAGGTTTCGATCCTTGGGATATTGTTATTACCGCTTTATCAGGAGATTATGAAAAAGAATATTTTTCATCAATGAAAATAGCTTTACAAGGGCAAGGTATAAAAAGCTATATCGCTGGTGTAGATGGCAGTCCTAGTATTTTTAGAATTAATGAATGTGTAACTATATCTAATATTTACCGTGCTAAAGGTAATGAAGCATGGAAAGTCTATGCTTGTCGTTTTAATTATGCTACTGAACCGCTTTTATTCAAACAAGAAGAAGAACTACACAAACGTAATGAGGCTTTTGTTGCTATAACTCGCGCCCGTGTTTGGTGTGTAGTTACAGGCTTGGATAGTCCTATTTTTGATGAATTACAAAAAGCTATTGAGCAATATCCTAACTTTACTTTCCCTGCTTTCAATAAGAACTCATTAAAGCGAGTAACTGAAGAACAGGGTGAGGATTTAGCTACTGCATCTCCACAAAACTAAAAGTAACTTAACTGGTTTTTACGTGATAATTATTACACTTTGTTGAGAAATGCGATCGCTCCCATTCTTAGAGGAAACCCCAGGCAGGCGTAGGCGTAGCCCGTCGCAGACATCGCACCCCCATTTTTCAGGGAAAACTAACATGATTGAGCGGATCGCTCCCAATCAAGCGAGGAAAAAATAGCGATCGCTTGCTTAACCTACTGCACAGATTACATTTATGAGTCAATACCCAATAATTCTGATTCCAGGGGAAATTGAGAGAGTCAAGTCAGCCCTGCCACCAAAACCCATATTCATATTCACAGAACCGTTACCTCAGCAACCAGGAGCAGAACCGCAGAAACTGAATACAACAGTTATTGCTGTTGAGGCAACCGTCGCCACCGTGCCTAGCGTTGCCATAGCCTCTCAAGGTGGAACAGTGCCAGGGTTATTGTTGTTTTTGTTAACAGCAGGAGCGATCGCAGCCCAAGCATGGCATCAAATCACAACCTACCCTCAACGCAAGCAGAAACATGATGGTGAGGTGGCAGACTATCCTAGAAAGTTGAAAAGGCACAAACAAGAGGAACAAGAGCAGGAAAAGGAAGTTAAAGCAGCCCGCAGTCCTGAACGAGTGACAGAGTTTCGCTACAAACTGTTACTAGAAGTTCTCAGTCAAACTGTACCTCATGATGGGAATAGCGGCGTAGCAAAAGAAGGTTGGGCAGAAGCTCAATTTTGCAATTATCTCAATCGACATTTCTCAGGTAAAATTCACAAAAAGCTAACTCTCACAATCCCTGACTTTGACTATCCATACAGCCCAGACTTTGCATATATTGACCAAGGGTTGAATCTTCGCATCGATATTGAGATAGATGAACCTTACGTTTATCACACTGGAAAACCTACACATTATGTTGAGTCTTCTAAAGACAGCAAGCGTAATAATTTCTTTATTAATAAAGGTTGGGTTGTAATCCGCTTCAGTGAGGAGCAAATTGTCCGTTGTCCTGACAGCTGCTGCAAGACCGTCGCCCAAATCATTGCTCAAGTTACAGAAAATAACTTGATTTTGAATCAGTTTGCCAGCTTTTCAGAGCTACAACCTATGAAGCAGTGGACACAAGCTGAAGCAATGCAGATGGCAACAAGTAGTTATCGCAAGAAATATTGTAAATAGCTCTCCTACAGGAGGTGCGATCGCCCATCAGAATTTACCAGCCGTTTGGAGACGGTATTAGGTAAAGTAGCAGTAATTTGATTGTGTTTATCCTTCATTCAAGCGAGGAAAGCGATCGCCCTCACTCGATTCTTAGAGGATAAGTTAAGGATGCGTAGTTTACCAATCGCGCTCAAGCCTAAAAATAAGCAGTTTAACCAAGATAAGGATATTGTGGCGGTTTGATTGTCAATAATTCTGTCCAGTATCGTATAGCATTGTGTTTGGTGGTTTCTATGTCACGCGATTTGTGAACTCTGCCTATTTCCATTAGAAAATATGTAAGTTTAATAGCAGTAAGTAAATTAATCAACCCTACCGCTTTAAAATTTTGTAAAAATAAGTGGAGCAGAATTTGTAATTTTTGTTTATGACGAAAATACATCCACCATTTCATTTGATGTATGGCAATGCTGGTTTGATAAACTAATGTAGTTTCTACTTGGGTTAATTTATCTTTAACTTGATGATAAAACTGCATTTCTTTGTCAAAATCATCTGCTTTTTGGGCGAAAACAGCATCATCAGATAATTGATAAGCCTGACTAATTAACTTACCTGCCGTTTCTGCCTGCTGTTGAGTATAACCAAGTTTCATATATATGGTAGCTGCTGCTGATGCTAATTCTGCAAACTCCTCAGCATCATGTAGCCAATATATTTGTGCTTGTAATTCCCCTAGTGTGGCTGCTAAACTTTCATTCATATTAAATCTAAGTTTTTCTCCAAGACAATCTGGTAGTGATTAACCACACCAGTATTTTAGGTCTTAAGGGTTTCCTCTAAGAAACTGAAAACGAGCGATGCCGTACCACTTCCCTACGGGACGCTACGCGAACGTGGATCTTGCTACGCGGAGCGTCTCCAAGAGTTGGCGGGCTGCTTGCTCGGTGTCGCTAGCCATAGTTTAGACCGGGGCGGGGCGCACCTGTGCAATTTACTAGCGATTGGGCGTTTGCCTTGGCGCGATCGCTAATCTTGGTCAAAGAGGGGAGCAAATCATGTGTCAAAACGTTGTAGGCTGTGGATCACAGGGTCTACAGTCAGCGCGATAAAAAAAATCGGCATGGACGTGCCAAAGTTCTAACGCAGTCAGAGATACAGCTAATCTTCAGTGAGTGTTGGGAGCGGTGGCGGCGTTGTCGATGCTCTCACCTGTGGCTAGTAATGATGTAAATGACGCTCTCATCGGAATTGAATGTATACACATAAGACATAGTGATGACACAACATTGACATAAGTCTAAATAAAATCTTTAAAAAAAAAGAACTGTTAGTTAATGAATTAATCTAGTTAAATTCATCACAATTAAGTCAAAAAATTAACTGGCTTAATTACAAGAGTTCAATAAAGGAAAAAGATTCATGAACAGGATTATTGCAGCAATAGTGGCAATACCAGTGTTGGTTGCCTCCATGCCAAAACAGGCATCAGCACTCTCAGTAGTCAACCCGAATGTTCAAAAACCACAAGTCGGAACATTACTTGCAAGACTTACCCAGCGTCGTCGGTGGATACGTGGGCGTTGGATAACAAGAAATCACCATCGCGTATGGGTTAAGGGTCATTATCAGTATTACTAACCACGAACTAAGCGTGAGATTTAGGTATTTTTGGTGCTAAATCTCACGCTTAGTAGTTCGCCCTTGAGTGAACTTGGTTATTTATTGGGGAAAGGGAGAAAACACTTTTCCTTTAACCTTTTATATACACCCCAATCCGAAAAAGCGCATTTTGGGGTTGGCAGACCAGTAGGGCGATGCCTACGGCGGAACGAAAAGCGACCATCGCAGTTTTTCTTTCTTGACTTTGCTCTCTTACTACGGGTGAGCAGTAGAAAAAATACTTGCATATTCGTAGTATTATCAGCATGATTCTTGATATCAATTTTTATACAACGATAAAAAAATTGGAGTCATATCAATGTCTACATTTACCGTCACTAATACTAATAACAGTGGTGCAGGTTCACTGCGGCAGCAAATTCTAAATGCCGATCTCGCTGGCGGAACAAATATCATCAATTTTGGTGGACTGTTTTCTGATGCGATCGCTCATACCATCAATCTGACTGGTAGTAGTCTGAGTATCACAGATAACCTGACCATTGAAGGCATAAATGCCAGCTTACTAACAATTAAGGATGATACTGCTGACCGTGTTTTTGACATTGGCAAAGGTGTAACATCTGCAATCAACGGGCTGACTATTACCAATAGCTACGATGGCACAGGAGGAGGAGGTGCCATATCCAATGAAGGCATCCTGACCTTGAGCAATAGCATCATCACTGGCAACAGCGCAAAGATCAACACAACAGATGGCGGATACCTCCTCGGCCAGGGCGGCGGCATTTACAACACTGGCAGCCTGACCGTGAATCACAGCATCATCAGTAACAACACAGCACTTGATGGCGGGGGCGGTATTTACAACACTGGCAGCCTAACAGTCAACCACAGCAGCATCACTGACAACACTGCAAGTAGCGGTGGCGGCGGCATCGAAAGCAACTATAGTAATCCCACCATAACAACCGTTAACTACAGCACCATCGCTGGCAACACAGCAAGTACTGGTCTCGGCGGCGGAATTTACAACACTGGTGGCAGCCTGATCGTGAATCACAGCATCATCAGTAACAACACTGCAAATGGCGGCAGTGCCAGCATCGGCAACTTCTACGGCAGTGGCGGCGGCATTTACAATACTGACAGCTTGACCGTGAACTACAGCATCATCAGTAACAATACTGCAAATAGCGGCGGCGGGATCGAAGGCCGCTATTATAGCAATACAACAGTGAACAACAGCATCATCAGTGGCAACACTGCAAATAACGGCGGCGGCATCTACATTGACATTTCGGAGGATAGCCAAACTTTATCAGTTAGTAATAGCAGTATTAGTGACAACACGGCAAGTTTTAGTGGCGGCGGGATCGGTGTTGGCGACTACGAAGACGCCTACAGTGGTATTACTATAACCGTGAGTAATAGTATCATTAGTGGCAACTCGGCACTAAAAGGCAACGGCGGTGGGATCTATGATGGTGCCGGCGGCGGCGGGAGCTATGATACTACTGGCGCGATCATCATATCTATTCCCGGCTTAACCCCTAATACTTTAAATGTAATTAACAGCATCATCAGTAACAATTCGGCAGGAGCAGACGGCGGCGGCATCTATAATTATTCCGAAGTGCAGAATGATATTCCTAATTTCACGTCCAGCACTATAAATGTGACTAACAGCATCATTAGTGGCAATTCGGCAGGGGCAGACGGCGGCGGCATCTATAATTTGGGTATTATAACCCTGAGTAATAGCATCATAAGTGGCAATTCAACATCCCTTGCCTCCCCTGCACCCCCTGCCTCCCCTGCACCCCCTCCCGACCCCGACCTTGCTGAACCGAACGTTATTGATTCGGGGACAAACGGCGGCGGCATCTATAACGGAGGCTTTACTTACCCCGGCTACAGAGAACCTGATAATGTAGCTTATGGCAACCTAACAGTGATTAATAGCATTATTAGTAACAATTCTGCCTCTAGTGGAGGCGGCATCTACAATAATGGTATCCTATCAGTGAGTTACAGCAGCATTAGTGATAACTATGCCAGGGACTACGGTGGTGGGATCTACAACTCTAGCTCTAACGAATTCAGCCTCTCCTACACTGACTTTATTAACGATTCCTACAAGTACAATACATTAGGTATTGTTACCGTGACTCATAGCAGCATTAATGGCAATACGGCACTTACTGCCGGCGGTGGCATCTACAATAATCCTGACCAAGACTTTGGCAAGATGGTGGAATACCCTAAAGGCAGTGGTTTGTTCGCTAATATTACATACGATGGCTTAGGCATCGTTAAGGTGAGTTATAGCAGTATAACTGGCAATCAGGCACACTTCGGCGCTGGGATATACAACAATGCCACCTTAACAGTAGGCAACAGCATTATCAGGCACAATAAAGCTTTCGGGATCGAACTCAGTTCTGGTCAAGAAGAGTCTGGCAAGGGTGGCGGGATTTACAACTCTGACTCTAGCTATGCCACGGCCACAATAGACTACAGCACCATCGCTTGTAACTTTGACACACCCGAAGAGGATTCAAATAAGTTTATCAAGCTTGATAATCTTGTAGGTAAATTCATCACTAAAGGTTCAGTGGTGAGAGTTTAAGTATGGGTATAGTGTCCATACCCCTCTGTTTCTCAAGAACTGACAATTATTAGCATAGTTTAGTTCTAACTCCCAACACCTACTTGTTCCACGGTAGCTTTGTCCCCATCTCGGTCAATGCCGAGAACACCAGATACATCACAAGCAGACCAGCACTGATAATAAAAATCACAATGTCGTTACAGCGCTTCCCGCTATTATGCAATACAGTTTTTCTTCTTGCCCCTCTCCTAGCATAGCTTTCAGCTTTGAGGATGTACCCCATAGCTGCCGGAAGTGCTGTATTCATTGGTAAAGTGGCAATTCTAACTAACCAGGTGAGGTATTTGACCGCCTTCGCGCCCGACTATGCAGTGAAATATGGCATGGGGTGCAGAGCGGGATTAGATTTTCAAGTCGGTTATCTTCAGGCGTAAAATTGGCATGGTGTACCGAAAGCGTCATTACTGTCCATTCAGAACGGGACAATCCCTTTGGCTTTTCGCTCTTGTCGTAAAACACCTTTGTCCGCAGTGCCGACAGCGCCACTGGGCTGCTTGTTTGATACTTGCGCTATTTCGTCCCAATTGTTTGCTCCCGCGTTTTCTGTAGATGGGCATTGCCGACGATATTCCCCAAAGCTGTTGGGTAGTCTTATTAACTCTACCAATTTTTGAGAGCAGCGATAACAACTAAAGCGTAGCTTGCCGTCGTAAACATCGCACATCATTCAAGCGAGGAAAGGAGCGATCGCATGGGTAGATAGACTTATCTATTACTATGTGTTTTCTAGTAAATTACTAGCCAGTTGTGGCGTCCCTTGCGCGTCTCCAAGAGTTGCGATGACCGAGCGCTTTTCGTTGGCTGCTGAGTTATTCTACAGCAGTTGGTGTTTGAGGCGTAGTGCTAGTAGATTCTTCAAGTTTGGTACCATAACTACCTAGCATCAGCACCGTAAATAACGTCAGCACTATGCTCAGTTGTCGAGGTTTGAGTTGATTGTTCATTACGCATTGAGTTCACTGAGATTGATTTTTGGTTGTGTGATGTTAATCAAATCTCGTTATTTACCTAGAATCTTTAATAAAGCCTGCCGATAAATATTTATTCCCTGATTATTTAAATGAGCGCCATCTTCTGAACTTAAATCATCTTTCAAAGCCTGATTCTCATTTAATGATTGAACCTCTTGTAGTTCCAATGGGATATTAGCCAAAGCATCACTCATAGCGCCACGGAGAGCGAGTCATTGAGCGTCACTGCCCCTTAAAGTAGACATCGCTTTTTATTCTTAGAGGAAAAAATAGCAGTAGGTGCGTTGCTTGCCGCCGTAGGTCTTACCCTGAGCCTGCGCCGTACCCTTCCCTACGGGACGCCAGGGGCGAACGGGATCTTGCTACGTGCAGCGTCTGTCTGCGACACGCTGCGCGAACGTAGAGAAGGGCATCGCTCATTGCAACATAAGTGCCTCAAGATTGAACTGCCTTCTTCAAATTACTCTGCCATCAATGGGTAATGATAAGTCACCAGACCATTCATTTCAAGAGCCAAAAATCATGACAAACAATATCATTGACAGAATTCATCGCTTTAACCTTGGACGCAACCCAAAACTGCTTGAATTAAAATACAAGGCAATGCGTTCTGATGTTTTTACTTTTTATCGCGGCACATGTCATTTATTTTACGAAGACTTCCCTAAAGATTCCCCACTGAATGCAGGCCCGCCAGTATGGATTTGTGGTGACTTGCACCTGGAAAACTTTGGTAGTTATAAAGGTGATAACCGATTAGTTTACTTTGATCTTAATGATTTTGACGAAGCATGTCTTGCTCCTTGCACCTGGGATGTTGTGAGGTTTATTACTAGTGTGATAGTTGGCTCTCACGCGCTGAAGGTGAATGAATCAGAAGCATTGCATTTAAGCAATTACTTTCTTGATGCTTACAGCAATGCTTTAGCTAAAGGTACTGCTAGAAGTGTAGAAAAGGAAACCGCTTCGGGCTTAGTTAAAGATTTATTAAAAAGTTTAAAAAACCGCCTTCGTCCAGAATTTTTAGAGCAGCACACCAAGTCAAAGAAAGGTAAGCGGTACTTAATTATTGACGATAAACACATTCTTGAAGCTACAGAATCATCACAGCAAAAAATCACAAAACTCATCTCCAATTGGCACAAATCTACAGAAATAGATGCGAATTTTTATCAAGTTTTAGATGTACAACAGCGAATAGCTGGTACAGGTAGTTTAGGGTTAGAACGTTATGCAGTTTTGGTAGAAGGGAAAGGTTCTCCTGATGGTAATTATCTATTAGATTTGAAGCAAACAAAAACTTCCTCATTACAACCCTATTTAACACTACCTCAGCCGGATTGGTCGAGTGAATCTGCACGGGTAGTAGCTATCCAACAACGGGTGCAAGGAACCCCACCTGCTCTTTTAGGGGTAATAGTTGAGGGGAATAAATCTTATGTTTTGCGAGAGTTGCAGCCAGTACAAGATCAGGTGGGTTTACAGGCGTGGGATGGAAAGCTAGAACGCTTAAATAAGTTGATGCAGACAATGGGTGAAGTGACAGCGTGGGATCAATTACGCAGTGGTGGTAGACAAGGTTCTGCGATCGCAGATGATTTAATCAAGTTTGCTCACTTATCTGATTGGCGTAATCAAATTCTTGAGTATGCAATCAGCTACTCTTTGCAAGTAGAACTAGATTACCAAGAATTCTGTCAAAAATCGTGAATCTTGCCTAGTCAAAAATTGCTATGTAATTAATTCTGTTTGATTACTTATGCCGCTAGGATTAGAGAAAGATTAATTAATGCGGGAGCAAGTTGATGCGCCTTACCAGAAGCCGGAGGGCAGTATTGCTCCTACTGCTTGGCGGATTTATTCCCTTACTGATATTTGGGGACTTAGCAGAGGATGTCTGGAAACAAGGCGGATTTTTCTTCGATGTTCCCCTATTATTAGCTATTCACAGCACTGCCCAACCGAAACTAGATGTTTTTGTCTCACACTTGACGAAGTTAGGGGTGTTTTGGGGGGTATTCCCAGCAGCAGCAATGATTGCGCTGTTCCTACTGATTCGACAACGGTGGCGTGCTTTAGAGTACTTTTTGACAGCCTCGGTGGGCAGTATAATCATTAATCAGACGGTTAAGCTATTACTGCACCGGGCACGTCCCCATTTGTGGACATCACCCGCTCCAGAATTTGATTATGGCTTTCCTAGTGGTCATGCTATGGCTAGTATGACTTTGGTGGCGGCTTTGAGCATTTTGAGTTGGAACAGCCGTTGGCGTTGGTTTGTTCTGATTATCGGAACCCTGTTTGTCTTAATAATTGGTTGGACACGTTTGTATCTAGGAGTCCATTATCCAAGTGATGTATTAGCAGGATGGATGGTGGCATTGGGCTGGACACTTGGAGTCAGCGTGCTAATCAACCCACATCAAGTTCGCCAGAGATATCAATAGTAAACAAAGTACGTTCAATCGGGAGGAACTCATGCAACAAATGTTCATGTATGGGTTGACTGATAATTTTTCGTACTAAGCACTAATAGATTCAGATAACAAACCTGATAGTGAGTGAAGGAAAGAACTGTGAGACTGCTGTTGAGCGTTCAGAGCGCAGATCAGTGCAATAATTAACTGTATTTAAATCTGTACGATAAGAGAAATTACAGTTATGGGTTGGTTACAAAGACTGTTTGGACTTGAATTACCAGAAGATGCTCAAGTTAACCCAGATCCGACTCTAATTGCTGACGATTCCGAATCGGGGGAAACTATTCCTCTGGAACGAATCGGACTAAATGGAGAATATGACCAAAGTGGTTTAGCAAAAAGAGTAGCCCTAGCTTTTGACGAAGACTCGCAATTTGATGAGATTGATTCTGTCTATGTTGCTCAGTTGGGAAGTAGCGTAGTTTTAAAGGGAGAAGTAGCAACACAAGAGATATTGGCACAATTGGTGGAGACTGCCAGAGGGGTGAGTGGCGCTAGTGATGTGCAGAGTGATGAAGTCAGTATCGGGTAAAATATTGGGAATTAAATATTAGAGGATGAGGAGCAAGAATTAACGGCAATGAACAATCAACTTAAACCTCGTAAACTGAGCATGGTAGTGACATTATTTACAGTGCTGGTGCTAAGTAGTTGTGGAAAAAAACCTGAAGAATCTACTAGTACTACGTCTCAAACACCAACTGCTGTTGCTCCAGCTAGTCCTGTTCCTAGTACAGCAGCTAGTCCTGTCCCTGGAAATACAACTTCTAGCTCTAAGAAGCCAGCATCGGCGAATAAAACAGCAGTTTTAGCAGCAGCACAAAATCTCGGAGTGAAACCACAAAACCAAACAACTTGCCCAAGTGATGCACAGGTAAAAGGCAAGATTACAAATAAGAGAGGCAACATTTATCACCTTCCCAAAACCTTAGATTATGAAAAAGTCAAGCCGGATATTTGTTTTAAAGACCCAGCAACAGCACAAAAAGCTGGTTTCCGTGCGCCTAAGTGATCTAAACAGGGCAAATTTTCAAATACATCCTGCTTTCGCTCCTGCTCATTGCCGCACCAATTCTGTTAAAATCGCGTCTGCGATCGCATAAATGTTGAGGCAGTGCTATGTGTGCAAAGGGATTTGGGCAATCTCAAGGCACAAAGGATAAATGATGCACTGCTACGAGAGTTAGAAGGGTAGTAGATAAATAGTGGCACTGATTGATGAGCGATTGTGCAAACTGCCTGCTGATTTGCGATCGCACTCAGTGACTTTAGTCATGTTTAAGTAGTGACATTTGCTAGATATCTTTTCTTGATTATGCAGAATATATTGGCAATATACAAGTTAAGTAAAACAAGGACTAAAGGATATATGAACCGCTTAAAATCTCTTCTTCTTGGTGGTTTATTAGCTTCTGTTTCAATTGCTGCTCTTTCAACTCATGCTAATGCTTCTGTTGTGAATTTTCGCAATGATCATTTAAATACTAATACTATTGCTTTTAATAACGCTAAACTAATTCGTGAGCGTCAATTGCATGAACAGCAGCTTCGTGAACAAAAAGCTCGTGAATTGCGTGAGCGCCAAGCTCGTGAACAAAAGGCTCGTGAATTACGTGAGCGCCAAGCTCGTCTTCATCACTAAAATTTGAATTTTTACTTGCTCTGCGATCGCCCCCACCCAATCAAGCGAGGAAAAAAGAGCGATACCTACGGCGGTAAACTACGCACATTTACTATTTATTTTCTAGTGCATTACTAGCCAGTTGTGGCGTCCCTTGCGCGTCTCCAAGAGTTGCGATGACCGAGTGCTGTAAGTTGGGTGCTGAGTTCTACAGCGTTGGGTCAACAACTGGCGATTTGTGGCTATTCCGTTCTGTTGATATCTCATTTAAACTGCAATTCAGAGATAAGTTATGCCAAATTGCCAGAACCTTTGAACTTCAACTTTTTCTTAGAGGAAAAAAGAGCGTAGGCGCAGCCCGTCGTAGACATCGCTCCCATCTGCTAATCTGGACTATTCAAAGAATATAAGCAATATCACAGTTTATTGAACTAGGTATTTGAGGAACTGGCTTGATTGAGAAGATCAATAGCATCTTGGTCGAGCTTTATATTGACAGCTTTGATGATATCGTTGAGTTGCTCAACCTTTGTTGCACTAACAATAGGTGCGGTAATGGTAGGATTAGCAATGAGCCACGCCAGAGAAATTTGGGTGGGAGTAGAATTATAAGTCTTTGCCACCTGATCAATTGCCTTTAGAATTCGCAAACCACGAGGGTTTAAATATCTTTTTACAGAACTACCACGCAGACTAATAGACAAATCTTTTTCTGAGCGATATTTACCAGAGAGAAAGCCACTGCACAGAGAAGAATAGCTAATCACACCAATTGAGTGTTCTTGGGAAATTTGTTGTAAATCCTGCTCATAACCATCTCGGTCATACAAGTTATAACGGGGCTGAAGGCTTTCGTACCGAGGATAACCATATTGACGGCTAATTTCTAATGCCTGTAATAAACGCTCTGCACTATAGTTTGAAGCACCAATTGCACGTACTTTTCCCTGACGAATCAATTCCCCGTAGGTTTCAAGAGTTTCTTCAAGTGGAGTGTTTTCATCGTCGATATGCGATTGATATAGATCAATATAATCAGTTTGTAACCTTTGCAATGAGTCTTCAACAGCTTGTTGAATGTGTTTACGAGAAAGCCCTTTGCCTTTAACACCCATATCGTTGCCAACCTTAGTTGCAATCACCACTTGGTCACGATGACCACGAGAAATGAGCCATTTTCCTAAAATTGTCTCAGACTCTCCACCAATATTTCCCGCAACCCATTTGGAATAAACATCAGCTGTGTCATATTCCTTTAGTTTCATTTGTAAAACTTAGCTCAAATCCAATATAGTCTTCTTTTGCATTTTCATACAAAGCGTCCCATGCTCTACCAATATTTACCAAGTTCCCATTGAGCAATAAACCAGTGCTTTGTAGCAAACCTTGTTGGTAAGATTGATGTAGCAGTGATAGTGCTTGCAACACAGAGGATTTACCAGTGTTATTATAACCAGAGAGTAGGGTAAGCGATTTGAATTCAACTAATTGATTTTCAAATGCTTTAAAATTTAGCAGCCGTAATGAGCTAATCATTAAATGTAAAATATATATGTTATTGTTAATTCAATTTTATTCTAATTTTGTTGTGTAGTTAAAGCTATTTTAGAAAAATTATGTTTTTAGCAAATAACTGATATTTTAGTAGTATTGGCGGTTGATGATGGAATCTCAAAGTCTTCTGTTGGGACAGTATTTAAGCCTTATCGATTTTTGCACTTGCACTAACACTTATCAAAAGTACGCCAAGCAGATTAATCCGTTTCCTACAAACTCCGAAAGTACAGATTAGACGTTACAGCAGCAAAATATCGGTATAAAAATTCTAGAGTTTTAATCTTAATTATCTCGTAATCCTGGGAAGCATTTATCAATGAGTTCGTTGACTCTGGGATCATTGGCTATCTCTTTATCCCAATTATAAAAAGTTTCTTCGCCCTTTTCTTTAAGGTTCCTCTTGAGGTATTTTATAAGTTTTTGAGGTGTTAAATCATCTAAAAAATCATCTAAACTCTCTGTGTGATAAGCCTCAAATTCTTCAGATATACACGAGATTATACATGAGTAATCTAGGTTGAATTCAATATTTACGGTAATTCGTTTAATGTTATCGTTATAATTGTAGACTTTTGGAAGTTTCATAAACGTTAATTAGGTAGGCGAGCGCTTACCTTTGTGATCAGTCGAATTTTTCAGTATTTCAAAAAGTGTTGGTGACAACACATCTAGTTCTATAGGTTGACCAGTGTAGATGACATCTAGAAAGTCTTGAGGGTGAAAGATTCCGTGAGGAATACCATTTCCTTTAAGCCACATCTTAGCTCGGTAATCGATGCGCTCTCCACTTGGTAAATCAATCCATAAATGCGGCTCAATGTGTTGATGATGTTGAGTCAAAACCCCAATCATCGGGTGATGTTCAATGCCGTGATTAGTTAGTACAGTGTGACAGATGCGGGTCATGCCATCGCACTCTGTTTGAGAAGAATCATAGGGGTCAAGGAGTTGTTTAATTATTTCCCTTTGTGTCACTTTATTACTCCTCAATTAATTCCAACCCAGTCTCTCTAGCCACCCGTTGAGCTACAGATTCTCTAAAGGGGCGAGGATTAGCTTGCAACCACTGAGAAAATTCATGTATTAAAATCTCGTTATAACTATCAAGATGTTCCTCTAACCAATCTGCTTGTAATTCAAAACCAAGGTCTTGAAGGGTGATGATAACGCAGGCATAATTGAACATATTGCACAAGCTGCTAGCCCTAACCTCAGCCAATGCTTCCATTAAAAGCGGGGGGCGATGCCTATTGTCTACGCTGCTTTCCATTTCAATATCACCTACTCTTCGGACACGGCTAAGTTTTGCTCTTGCATGATTGGCGTCATCAAATGGAATACCTTCGTTAGCCCCTGGCGCAATGATTCTTGAGAGAAGTTATACCCACGTTCAACAGCCATAGTTATGATTGCAGCGTTATCTTTCGCACCCATTGCTTCCATCAGTCGCTCTAACAACACTTTATCTTGGAGGGCTGCTGCAAAAAACTCCATAACTTGTAGTTCGCTTTGAGCAGCATTTAGTGACTCATTCATTTTTAGACTCCTCTTGCCGAACCTCTACCACAATAACATCAAACCCTTCCCACTCCTGGACAGTAAACCCTGCCTCGGTTTCTTCTGGATACCGCCGTGCCATTTCTTGCCATGCAGCTTCTTCGTTGATTGCCCAGATGTAATGACCCTGGCGTTCTCTAAGGTCATCGCGCCCAGTGCAGTCATGAGCATAGAGGGCATTACGGGTGCAGCGATATTCGCGCATATTTTTTAAAAACTTGACGTTGCACCTGCTATTTTAAAACGTTACTGGATATTCAAACTTTGATTTCCAGCCATCATTACGTCCAGTTCCTGAAAGTGTTTGTGCTGTATTGTACATGGACTGCAAAAAATAGTGCCGTTTTTCTTCCGTGTTACCCGTTTGTTGAATAAGCGTTTCGCGTAGTGGATGGTTGCTGGTAATCAAAAATTCGTTGCGATTGTGCAGGCGTTCTAAATATTTGGTGTCAGGGAGCCTATCAAATTTTCCCCCTTCGCCTCGGTTACACTCTGTAGATGACAGCACCAAATTCCATACACCATCAATGCTTGGTATAAATTCGTTCAAAGAGTGAGGAAAGAAATGGTCTACATCAGTTAGGTTTTTGGAACCTGCCTCAATCGAAATATCTGCAAATGAGTAAAAGCACTTACCTTTTTGATAGCCGTTGAGGGCATTCCGGCATGAGGTAATATCTACCCTCCGCTTGCCTTCGCCAAAAGTAAATAGCAACTGTTGGGCTGAGTCGTAGTTTATAGTTAGGAGATTGCGTGAAATATCTAAATCCCAAGCAGTTTCTACAAGTTGCCACCTTGCATCTACTTCCGGCAATAAGTTATGAAATTGCTCAGTTTCTAATAACTTAAATAATTCATCCTTAACAATAATCTCTTTGCGCTTCCTGGGCTTGTTGTAAAAGCTTATGGGTACTTGTCCAGATCCAACATTGTGGAACGCACCCAACACCACATCAAATCCTTTATTCTTCGTTATCTCAAGCAATTCGTCTTTTGCGATCGCACCCGCCTTAAACTGTCGGCACGCTTCAATAAAAGGATACGGGCGGTCAGTTTTTTGATGTTGCGTATCACACTTTTGTATGTGTTCAACTACATAACGTGAATACGGTTCTGCTAACTCTTCCAAGGTGATAGTAGTTTTACCCTGCGGTGCTAATTCTAACAATGACTTTGCCAGTGTAAATTTATAACACGCAACGTTTTTACCAAACAATATAATCGCCCGCCAGTAATCCTCTAGCTTCGGGTCAATTGCCAAAAACTTTGATTCGCTCATTGTATTTTTAAATACTCATTACCTTCGGCTAAAGCCTAGCTTTTGAGTATCTGAAAATACATCAGTTGCATTACGATTATCAGTATTAGTCAGCTAATATTTGCTGTAGAATATGCGGGTTATAACTGCACGAGCATCATGACTCATCGGTATCCATTCAGCACAATTCACCCAGCCGCATATTACGGACAGCGTGTAGCGGTTTACTTCAACCTGCATTACCACGTCTTTTCACTCAAGGAAAGGGGAAAAAGCGGGTTACTACTTAGTCATGCTGGGGTCTGTCAATTAACCGATGCCGTGTTTGAGGTTAAGCGCAAGGGACGAGAACGTGCGATCGCTCAAGGTCGCAAAAATGTTCACGCCTATGTTGTGGGTATTTTGCAGTCGTTAGGGTGGGAGCAGCTGAGTGATAACGCAGTGCGATCGCTCATAGAATTAGGCTACCAACAGGTGACATATAACTTGCATCCCGGCCACCCACTGTTTTATTGCAAAGATGTAATGCCTTATACACCAATAACTACTGCTAAAGCGGTTATTTTAAACGATAAAATTGCTCTAGCTCTAGTTGAGTAAATCAGTAAGAATTTGTGGCAGATGGCAAACGACCTATACAGTTATGTGAATAATGACGAAAAATCTCGCCTACTACATCAATAAGTTTGCCAATCTCAGGGTATCCCGTTCAAGTGGGGTTGCACCGAATAAACCCATTTTGCTGCTGTCAATTATCGAGCTGATAAGCCAGGGGGAGATAAGGCGAAATCAAGTTCCTTTATCTGCTGAACTCATTGCTACATTTCTCAAACTGTGGAGCCACTTAGAAGCAGTACGCAAACCAGATATTGGACTGCCGTTTTACCACCTCACCAGTGACGGTTTCTGGCATTTTGAGATGAAATTGGGGTTTGAATCATTGATTGCTGCCAAAATAAAAATCAGGACTCCTACCACGATTAGGCAAACTGTAGAGTATGCTTACCTTGATGTTGAACTGTGGTCACTGCTGCAAAATTCTGAATCTAGAAGTGTTTTAACCCATGTATTGATTAATTCCTGGTTTAGCGATCGCACCCAAGATATTGAACAACTGCTGCAAGTCAATGCCTTTGCTGAATTACAAGACCAGTTGCAACGCTCCGGCGGTAAAGTCTACAAACCAGAAGAACTAGAAGATGAGCAAGCTGTAATTGTGCGAGATGGTGCGTTCCGTAAAATCGTTGTTTCAACTTACAACCAACGCTGCGCGTTCTGCGGGTTACAGATACTTGATTCACTTAGTCAGAACATCGTTGATGGCTCACACATCAAACCTTTCTCCCAGTTCTACGATGACCGTATCAATAATGGACTTTCACTGTGCAAAAATCATCACTGGGCTTTTGACCGCTTTTGGTTTACTATCAATGACGATTACACCATTATTGTTGCTGACAACCTGCGGGAAGATTCACCCAACGCCAAGACGATGCGAGAATTTAGGGGCGATCGCATTATCTTACCCAGTCAGCAGCAGTATTATCCTAGACTTGATTCTCTACAGTGGCATCGTCAGGAGTTTTTGCGGCGGGCAGCATAAATTTGATATTTAAATTAGTGTGACTTGTATTACCATAAAGCGGGATATAATTTACATTTGTAATCAAAGCGAGTATGTAACATGCAAAATGATTCGACTATCGAAACAGAATTAGGATACTTTCAACGCAACAGCTTAATTGAAAAATTAGTACAACGTTTTGCAAAAATTAATGGCTGGGAAATTGAAGAGAATACAGATATTTTTAATTCAGAAAATCATCGAATTCATCTTTTCAGAACAATGGCAGAAGCGGCTGTTGAAGAAATGGAAAATGTAATCAACGTTGATGTTAATGAAGAAATAGAGAGTTAATATAGGACTAGTATTTTATTTTTGAAATGCACGTAGTGCATTAGACGTAGACTTAGGTTGGGTGGATCGGAGCGCAACCCAACATGGGTTTTTAATTTTCAAGCTGGGTACTTAAATTTAAATTATCAATTTGCACAATTTTTATTATTTCTGTAAATCAATCATCTAATTATTAAAGATATTGTAATGAATATACTTTAGCTAATATATAATTTTACTAAGCATATATTTTTTAATTAAAAGCGCAATTTGTATATCTTGGTGCTGAAAGTAAAACATGAGCAAAAAACCTAGAGGTTGGTTTAATGAAATTGTTATTCGTCCCGTTGTTCATGTAGACGGTTACGAAAGCTATGAGAAGATGTGCGGTCATGTTGCAGACTTTTATTACTCTTCGGAGGAACAAAAGCTACTGCGCCAATTAAGGACTAATCCCGCAGAATCAATGAACATCACCCTATACACCTTGTTTAAAGTCGGTCAAGCTAAATGTCCGGCATATTGGGTGAACAAAGATTTACTCGAAGCATTGTTGCAATCGGTTTTAACCGTTGAAATTCACAGTTTAAACTGGCCTTTATATCAACTTTTTATAACTTTACAAGTATTACTTACAAAGTAACTCTTAAAAGGTTATAATATAACCAAGATTGGTTATTAAAAGTAATTTTGGTGGAATATGTCTTAATGCGAGTCACTTTCAGTAAAGAGTTTACAGATTTAGGTAAGCGGATAAAAAAATATAGACAAGCATCAAACAAGTCTCTTGCGGAACTAGCAGCTGAAGCTGGAATCAGCGTTCCTCACTGGAATCGAATTGAAAACGAGAAAGTTCAAGAATTGCCATTTGATACATTGCAAGGAATTGAAAAAGCTTTAGGTAGTGATTTGGGGGTACACTTTGATGATTGACTTATCAACTATTAATCTTTTAAGTTTGCCCTCTCTTGCGCTTGAACAGTGTCGTCAATTACCAGATTATTCAGGTATCTATTTTGTTTTATCTGCAAGCGATGACATTCTTTATATTGGTTGCTCAATCAACTTACAAGAGCGATGGATAGTACATCATCGATACCAGCAGTTTCAGGAAATAGGTAATATCAGAATCTCCTGGTTGCAAGTTATAGATGCAAGCCAATTGAACGTGCTTGAGCAAGAGTTGATTAGTTATTTTAATCCTCTCTTGAATAAGCGTCGTATTTTAAAAGATGGTAAAACAAGTCAGCATAAATGGAATGATGCTAATCAAGAATCTATAAAAAAAGCGCAGTCAGCTTACAATAAAAAGCGTCCTATTTGGTCATTTCGTCCTGCGCCTGTAATCCTGGAATGGCTAGAACAAGGGCGATTGAAAGATAAGAATGGCAATTTAGAAAGTAATGGAATGCTTCTAAATCGTCAACTCAAAAAGCTTATGGAACTAGAAAGCAAATTAAGTCAATGACGAAAGAATTTAAACCTGAGAAAATTTCGGATATCGAGGTAGGTGATATAGTTCTTTTGCAATGGGATGGTTATGAAGGAGTTCCAAAATATTTATCTAACACTTGGGCAGAAGTTGTTGAGGTCAAACGAACTAGGGTTATTGTAAAGCCAACCACGATAGTTGGAACCCAATCTGTTAGGTTTCAACAAATTGCTAAAGTTTGCAAAAAGGTAGAAAAACAATGAAACTGCAACGTATCGAGGCAGGTGAATATCTTACTCCTGATGGTAGGTTTTATGTCCGAAATACCTATTACTCTAACGGTATACCTGGACGGAGTAACACAAGTTCCGGGTGGTTGATTGAAGATAGAAGTGGGGCAACTCCGTTTCAAGTAAGCAGCAGTCAAAAAACTAAGCTGCGGCGGGTGGATACGCTGCAACAAGCCAGGGAAATTATCGCTGTGGTTATGGAGTGCGATCGCAAAGAGAAAATATTACGTGATGCCGGATGGCAGAAGGAAGAAAACTGTCAACCTCCGGGTTTGTGTTGGCTGTCTCCTCACACTGATAGATTGTTAACACAAACTGAAGCATTGCTGGAATTGAGTTTGATGTTATGAGCAATAATCCTATGACTAATGAAGAGAAAGCATCTCTAGAAACTGCCATCAAAATTTATGTAGAGATGGGTGTGCTAAATCGAGTTTCACAATCAACAAAAACATTTTTAGCTCGTGTTCCAGGTATAGATACTCGGAGGCTACAAACTCTCATTAAAAACCAAAGTCAAGAAATTGCAGCAATGGCTGGGGCTAAAGATGTGATTTATAAAACTGGTGACTACCTTCCCTCTGGTCGTGGTGCTTTCGGTCTTAAGGGTGGTGGTGAACGTGCGGTAAATATTTCACCATCAATTGAGTTTATTTTTTAATAAAAAAATATGAACACCACAGAACTAAAACCAGGGGATAAAATCGGAGTATTTTTCTATGATGACAAGCGTGGCACTAAAGCCGTAATTGAAGAAGTTGATAAAGTATCACCAACTGGTATAGTTACTCTCAAATCAGGCACTCGCTACACTTCTAAAGGTACAGAAATCGGCGCTCTTGGCGACCCGACTTATTTATGTACCACAGAAAAAGCTCAAGCTGTCATAGAGAAGGCCGAACAACGTAAACAACAAAAAGAAGAAGAATATAAGGCATACATAGCATCACCTGAAGGTAGATGTGATAAAGCTGCGGCATCAGCAGTAAATGCTGCGATTAAAGTACTCAATCAATATGGCTGGTATGCTGATATTGATGGTCACATGGAGAACTGATTGAACACTATGAACAAGAAAAGGGTGAACTTTCCCCTCAACTAACTCCTCATGGTAAAAAGCCTTGGTATGCAAAATTTGATGAAAAAGGACAAGTTGCAGGGTTGCAAGAAATATTGCCTTTGTCTAGTGAAGAATAGTTTGGCGCAGATTCAATAAGATTGATAAGTGAAATATGTACTATGAATATCATCTAAGGTTTAATTAATAAAAAACAATACAGATATGACTACTCATGCTTAAAAATAAGGTTATAGAATTGGCTGAAAAATGGGGGTATATTCTGGTTTACTCAGACTATTCGAGGAAAGCTCGGAGTAATCTTTGGATGCTAAAAGTACCAACGACTGTTTTTAAAAATCGTCCTGAGTTAATCAGAACTTTAAAAGTCTTAGAAGACGAGGATTTAGAACAACTTCTAGATAAAACTAGAAAATATTTTGCAGGCAGTGAATCTCCCATAAAAGTAATCTTTCGTGATAACAAATACTCTGGCATTGAAAATGACAAAGAACTATTTACCATTGAATAATACTAAAAAGTTTGGCTGATGTACTACGGATACCGTTGTTATACCAAAGAAGATAAGCCTTTGGGTTGGCTATACACATTTAGCTGTAATACTGAATATGCTTGGACTAACAAAGATTTACATTTGTGCAAGCGCTGGAAGACTGAACGGGGTGCAAAAAAACATTTTGAACATTACAATAGTCGCTGGTACTTCAAGACTCAAGGAGGCTATCTGAAAATTGAAGTTATGCCAGAGTTTTCTGAATCCAAGTCGTCTGCTAAGTCTAATCAGCAGCGATGGAATGAAGCCAATCGTGATGTACTTTACCAAGCTCAAGAAAATTACAACCAGAAGCGTCCTATAATGTCATTTCGTCCGAAAACTGAACTGTTGGAATGGCTGGATGAGGAACGCGAAACTGATGACAATGGTGAACCTGAAACTGATGCTTCACTCCTAAATAGAAAGTTAGAAAAACTAAAGAATTTAGAGCAACAGGGATTTTAAGACAGTGAAAGCAGAAGAATTAAAAATTTTAATTATTAGTATTCTTCAAGAAAAGCCTAGATTTTTTGACCATGTTTGTACTAAAGATATCAAAGCTCTGCTATTAGAACATTATAATATTTCTGTAACTGATAAAATGATTATTAAAGTGATGATGCAAGTAGTAGAAGAGGGGGTAAGTAAATTTGGTGGGGATGGTTACGAGTGTGGGGATGGTAGTACACTAACATGGGCTGATGAACACGCAGTAGCTGGGTCAAAATTGACAGGAGTTCATAAGTATTGGTGGTTTAATATTTAGTTAACTTTAATTAAATTAATATTAAATAAAGAATGTAACAATGAATAATCTAGACTGTCTATTGACAATATTAAAAGAACAAGCAGACTTGATTGATAAACTTAACACACGTTCTGACTTTCAATACAAAAGTACACAAAGGCTAGTTTTGGATTATGGTAAACCTTTTATAACTCAGGTTAAATCACCATTTAAAGGCAAACCAAAATCATGCTTTGAGAACTGCTTGAAAGCACTAATAAATTTTCCACAACTAAATTACTGTGAGGGATTTGCTATTAGTGATAATGTTGATATAGTTGTATCCCATGCTTGGCTTGTCAATAATGATGGAGAATTAATTGACCCAACATGGATAGGTAAGAATTTTAATGGCAGTACTTATTTTGGTGTCATATTCAACAATGATTTTGTGGTGGAAATAGCCAAAAAGACTAAATGCTATGGAATCCTAGACAACGATTTCATGAATGAACACCAACTTAAACGAGAAGGGTTTCCACCTCATGCACTACTCGCTGAGGTGATAGACGTTCTTTGATATGCGATGCCTACGGCGGACGGGTACGCCATCGCGTATGCCATAATATTCAGTACTCTAGTAATATTGCAGTGACGAAGATATGCTAGCAGGTGCAGCACTACGTAAAACAGGTTCTAGTTGGGAATTTGCATCAGAAGCAGCATTAGAAGATTTTGTTTGGGATAACCTACAGCAGTTATCAGGCTTAATACCTTTAAAACGACAGTATGCTGTTAAAGGCGAAATCTGCGATATCTTAGCACTTAACGACACGAGACAATTAGTAATTTTAGAACTCAAAAATACTCAAGATAGATATGTTGTCCAGCAATTAACTCGCTACTACGATAACTTACTAGACGAAAAACCATTTCAAGAGCAAATTGATTACAGTCAGCCTGTCCGGTTAATTGCAATCGCACCCTCATTTCACAAACATAATCTGATTGACCGCAAACACACAAAGTTGATAGTCGATTTTTTGCAGGTTACTGTTGCCCAGATTAATCAAAACTTTCACTTACAACTGCAAGATACTGAGACTAATCAAACTTGGTCAATTCCGATTCCCTATCAGGAACTTGACATTAGCACTATATCAAGCAATATTCCAGAACCACCGCAATTACTTTTAGATTGGCTTGGTGCTTGCACTGGAGAGGAACAACAAGCAATTCTCAAACTTAGAGAGAAAGTTCTTGGCTTTGATGGGCGAATCAAAGAAGAAATTGAAGGTAGAAATACTATTAGATATGGCAGAGGTAAAGCTAAACCAGTAGCCGAACTATGCTATCAAAGAAAGATTAATAAACCAGTCATCTTTCTATGGCTGCCAACTCCAAGCTCATTATTATTTACACAAAGAAGACAAGTGATTGGCAGAATGAGGCTGTGGATGGATGGCTCTGTTGTAACCTATGCTGGTCATGTACCAGAGGGGTTTGGTCGGATGAGATTACAATCTGAATGGGATGCGATGCCACAAGAAAAAAGACCTAGAAATTTGTATTGGAGCCTTTCTTATAAATCATTTTCTCCTGTGGGAATTAACACTTATAAGGAGTTAATTCCAAATCCTGATTCCCTAGAATCACTAGCAGATTTCTCACTTGGAAAGTGGTTGGCAAGAATCTAAATTTGGATAGGCTTTGCTTTTTGCGTAGCTTGCCGCCGTAGGCATCGCCCCACCTAATTCAAGCGAGGATGCTCCCGCGATCGCATACAAAAAAGCCCAGTCATCTCATAACTGGGCTTTCATTATCTCAATCAATCATTGTCGGTAGAGAAGTTTCACACTATGCAGCAGGAAGTTCGAGATTAACCTTGACAACTTTGTTCTTTTCTTGCTCAGTTTTTGGCAGTGTCAGATTCAAGATGCCATCTTTATAATCTGCGGTGACATTGGTATTTTGAACCCTAGCAGATAGAGGAATTACACGTTGGAATTTACCATAGTAGAATTCACTCTTGGTAGTACCCTTATCTTGGGTTTTAGTTTCAGACTTGCGCTCACCGCTAATGTGAACAGCGTCTTCGGTGACTTGAATATCTAAGTCTTTAGCGTCTAGTCCTGGCAGTTCTAGCTTCAAATGAATCGCATCATCAGTTTCTTGTAGTTCAGCAGCCGGAACTTTGATAAAGCCTTTTTCCAACCGTGAAGATGGTACTCTGGTATCTCCAAGTAAGCCGTTGATGTGACGTTCTAAAGTGTTCAATTCTTGCCAGGGGTTGTAACGACGAACTAGCATATTAATTTATCCCTTGTACCAGTAGTAGTTTTTTGCTCAATTAATTGAGGATTTAAATCCTTGCTTTGATTACCATATTATTGAGAACTAATAAGCTTTTAATTCGGTTATTATCACCAAATAATTGATGATTACCGCACCAATTTAGGCAGTAAAAAAGATTACGGTTTACTCTAAGTTTGCGGTTCGGTAAACCATAATAATAACTATTAATACCAATAATAATCAACTAATAAATCTGCTGTTCAAGCGGATTTGCTTTGACGCTAAACTTTACTTTCTTCTACCCAAACGGTTGCCCCCAGCGCTCCCAGTTTTCTTTATTAAATGGACTGCGCCACTTCAAAATCAGACTCAACTCCAATTCTTGCCGGGGTTTTCTTTCAACCGGAGCATCCCACCAAAACGCCGCATTGACCGCAGTCTGAATCCCATAGCGATAATGCAAATCCTGATAGCTTGCTATGTAATCTTTGCAGGCGTGAATCCCTTTCCAGCGCTTGTTACTTCTGCAAGTTTCCCCCACATACAAAATCAGTCCAGCCGCAGAGTCAACGATGAAGTACAGACACGCATCGCCGGGGCTATCTGCTGGCATTCTCCAAAAAGAGAGCGATCGCACCTGTAACTGCAACGGATCAATCCGGTCTGGGTCGCAGTGGTTGGGTGCAAGGTCGAATAACGCAGTCTGCTCAGGCGGCTTGCTCTCCCTTACCCGTTGCTGATAGTCCAAAATTTGCGCTTTCCACCGCACCAAAGCATCCTGGCTCATCACCAGCGCCTCTGCTCTACGTGCTGGTGTGGGCGTTACAGATGGGAATAGGTTTAGCTGATTGGGTTCCAAGGGTATTACGGGGAGTTTGCCAACCAGTAGATTATCCCCCAGAACTGAATCGAGTAAACCTGTTAACGAGTTTAGGGGAGCGATGTCTACTTTAAGGGGCTGCACCTACGGCCTCATTCTTAGAGGATAAACGGCAGAGCAATGCCTATAGCGGACGGGTACGCCATCGCACCCATTTATGAGAACGCTATTTGCCCTATGCTAAAGCGAAAAGTAAAAACAACAGTTATGAAATTTGCACAAAATCTTACCCCCCGCCAAGGCTTACTGAAAGCCCTGACTCTAGCAATCCTTGTATTGGCATCCGTAATGCCCCTAACTGTTCTAGCCAATGAAAGCGAAAAAGCGACATTCAACAGCACAATCACGCTCCAAACCATACTAAAGAGCAGTCATCGCTCCGTTGCAAATCGTGACCGAGACAAGTACCGCCACCCAGCCCAGACTTTACAATTCTTCGGTCTGCGCCCAAATATGACTGTGGTTGAATTGTGGCCAGGAGGCGGCTGGTATACTGAGATATTAGCCCCATTTCTAGCGGCAAAGGGACAACTCATAGTTACTAATTTGCCTGACGCGAGTAAACCCGCTTTGGCTTTCCAAGAGAAACTAGCAGCTAATCCAGAGGTTTTTGGTAAGGTCAAAGTAGCCCAAATCAATCCCCCAAACGAAATCACCCTAGCCCCAGACAATTCTGTAGACCTGGTTGTTACCTTTCGTAATATTCACAACTGGGTCAAAGCTGGCTATGCCGAGCAGGTTTATGCTGCGGCTTACAAAGCACTCAAGCCAGGGGGCATCTTGGGAGTGGAAGAACACCGCGCCCTTAAGGGGACTTCTTTAGAAGAGAGTATTAAAACGGGCTATATGTCAGAAAATGGGGTAATTGCGGCTGTGGAGAAAGCCGGCTTCAAATTGGTGGGCAAATCAGAGATTAACGCCAACCCAAAAGATACCAAGGACTATCCGGGCGGAGTTTGGACATTACCTCCAACCTTGAGCCAAGGTCAAAAGGACAGGCAACGCTTTCTCACTATTGGGGAGAGCGATCGCATGACAATACGGTTCGTCAAGCCAAACTGATGATTGTTGAGGACGTAATTCAACAGGTGCGTTGGTGCAGCGATCGCCCTACACCATCGCTACTGCTCATCCTAAGCAGAAAAAGCTGCCAACAGTTCTACTATTTTCGCCTTGAGTGTTGAAATTGTCTCTTCTAAAGTTTCACTTGGTTCTGTATCTACTAGATGGGCATCACCTGCATCAGCACTTGACCATAGATAGCTAGGTTGCCCTATCGTTAAACATCCTTGCCACTTGTCTTCATAAGTATCGAGTGTAATAAAAAACCGCCGTGGCATTAGTTCTTGGGGGTTAACAACTAATTGTCCCCAAACAGAGAAGCCGAAATACTCATCATTTTTTTCATTATTGTATTCCCAGTCAGTCAAGTTGGGAAAAGCAGCTTTAACTTGCTCTAAAACTTGTTGTATTTCCGGTTCTGTTAATAGCATCGTCCTCATCAAGAAGAATTTATTTTTTAGCTTTCGCTCTACGAATAAAGCCGATTATTTCTTCTAAACTAACCCCTTCTTTCTGCATAGATTGAACCAGTGCGATCGCACCCAACGGCACACTTCCAATACTGCGCCCCTTCCACTCACCATCTATCTTCTCTTCCCAGTTAAAGCCCCAGCGCCAATGAGTAGGATTATCGGGGTATCTGTGGCCGATTACACGGGGGTAAGAAGCGATCGCTCCATCCTTTAGCTTTTTATTCTCAATATATCTATACAGACATCCCTTGCGCTGTCTGCCTTTGGGCTTTTGCACAAAATAAGGTTGCGGCTGACTTTCCTCTAAGAAATTTTCGGGTATTACCTCATACCACCCTTTTTTGAGAGTGAGATGCTTTTTCTCCCTACCCTCACCAGCTGCTACGCTAATAGTTTCGTCATTGATCCCTGTTACTGTGGCCTCATACCCTATCCACTGACTGAGGTTTTGGGTACGAGTTTTGGTGATGCGAATGCGTTGACCTATGGTCGGTCGTAGACCTTCGCCAACCCGTAATTGCTGTGTACGCTCCATATCTGGATAGAAAACGCAGACATCCTTAACTTGAGGCTGATTTTCCTCTATCGCTTTTAGCGTCTCCCCTTGGGAGAAGAATTTGGTTACTAATGCCTGGGGTGCGATCGCTAACTCACTAATAACTTGCTCGTCTCGTTCCCAGAAATAGCACTTAATTTCACCGTTCCACTCAACAGTAAAACAAGTTTGCCAAACCTCAGTTATTTTGCCAACGTTTAAGGAAGAATTGCATATATAAAGGTCTAATTTCAAGTCTGGCTGTTTAAATTTTGGCAAGATTGGCGAGATAGCAGACTCGCTTAATTGCGATCGCAGCTTGGAGGGGACAGACTGATCGGGCGTAGAGGTCGTTACAATCTCGCCGTTTGTTGAGGTGGTGGCGAACTCCGGGATAAATGGGAGCTGCACTGATATTGTCTCGCCAGTATCCATTAACGGCCATTCCGCCCAACCAACTGGGAAGCCCATCATCCACCCCGGTACTGCTGGGTTTAATTTGTCGCCTTTGGTGATAAATGGCCTCAATTTCTGCTCCAATCTGGTCGCTCCAGCTGGTCTGCATCCCGTTGAGCCTTTCGCATAGGTTGTTGGTGTAGGCAACGATGAAGAGTCGATTTCTTTGGTGCGGCGCTCCAATTTCCGCTGCCGATATGAGCTGCGGATCATCCCACTGATAACCGACCATTCGGAGTCCGCCAAGAATTGCTCGTAATCCTTGATAGATAAGTCCTTCAGGATTTTCAATGATGATGAAACTGGGGCGGCCATCGGCGATGCATCGCAAGGACTCAAACCAGAGTTTTGATTCTGGGTGGTCAAGTCCTGTTCCATTACCTGCACCACTGGTTCCAGTACAAGGAAATCCAATTGTATAGAGGTTGAACTCTCCAGCCTGGGGGTAATAGTCTTTGATGTCGCTGTGGATGGAGATATTAGGGAATCTGTAGCTAAGGACGAGTTTCGCGTCGCTGTTGTTTTCGATGAAGAGTTCAGTTTTGATGAGGTCGGTTGCTCTGGCAGCTTCAATTCCGAGTTCAAAGCCTCCGATTCCTGCAAAGAAACTGGCGTGTTTAAGTTGCACGATGCGATTTCCCTTTCCTCTAAGAATTTCATATCTAATAGCCAAGATTCATCACAATGGACTTTTCGTTTGTTATCCCATTGAATGGTGTAGGGCTTTTTGCCACCGTTTCTGATTTTTACCAGGGTGCAAATAAGGCTTTTATCCTGCCTGGACTGAAAGCGATCGCCTACGGAGAAGCGAGCTACGCCCACAGCCCATATTTTTAAATCGGAAATTTCACTCATCTTTTCTACCCTATTTCAATAGATTTTTGAACTGAGTAAACTGTGCATCAAACAGCAGTTTTGTTGTTCCTGTTGGCCCACCCCTATTTTTAGAAACAATTATTTCTGCAATACCTCTATCAACCGTATCGGGGTGGTAATATTCATCCCGGTAAAGGAGCAGTATTAAATCTGAATCTTCCTCAATTCGTCCTGATTCGCGCAAATCTGACATCATAGGACGCTTGATAGTGCGGCTCTCTACACCACGATTTAGCTGCGATAACATGACAATAGTTGTGTTGCACTCGCGTGCTAATTGCTTTAACTGTCTGGTGATTTTTCCGATTTGAAAAGCGAGGTTGTAGCTATCACCATCCGTCCCTTCCATTAATTGCAAATAATCAATACC
This sequence comes from Nostoc sp. JL33, assembly GCF_017114985.1. Taxonomy (GTDB): domain Bacteria; phylum Cyanobacteriota; class Cyanobacteriia; order Cyanobacteriales; family Nostocaceae; genus Nostoc. Next base: position 36,849 of record NZ_JABXKP010000036.1, read on the forward strand.
AACCATCCCAATGCGACCGTGTTCTGCAACAATTCGCTTAACTTTTGAACGAATTGAATTAACAGTTATCACGGGTGAATCGTCAATATAAAGGGACAACTCGCTTAACCTACCGATTGATTGCGCCAAAGGCTCCCACTGGTGTTTAGTAATCTTGCCCTGTTGCAAATAGCTTGAATCAATTCTTGCATCTTGGGATAAAAATCTATCTCCCCATTCTTCTTTGGTCATTTCAAGACTAAAAATAAGAGTTGGTAGCAATTCATTCTCGGAGATATTAAAGGCTAAATTGCCCAAAAATGATGATTTTCCCATTGCCGGACGACCAGCAATTGTTATGAGCTTTCCCGGTTTAAATCCTCCTATCATTGCATCTAGGTCGTAAAATCCAGTTTTAACCCCAGATGGTGATATACCCATACTTTTTTCTTCAATGCTGGAGTAGGCATTTACCAAGATTTCATTGAGTAGGGTTGGAACAGAAGTTGATGCGATCGCGCTGTTATTTATCTCTAAGATTTTTGATTCAGCCGTCTCTAATTGTTTGACAATTTCCTCGTTTTGGTCGTGTGCCAAATGATAAATCTCACTTGCTGCCTTAGCTAGTTGGCGACGGTAATATTTTTCCATCACCAACTCGGCTAAGGCATCAATGTTCACAGCTGACACTGTGCGGTCTACAAGGGTTGCTAACTTATTTCTCCCACCAATGCGAAATAGAAAATCATGGTCAGTAAGCCAACTCGTAACAGAAAGTAAGTCTGTAGGTTTACTCTGACTATGAAGACGTAGCGCTGCTTGATAAATATCTTTGTGAGCGCTGATGTAAAAGGCTTCGGGAATAAGGGTTTCTCTTACCCTACCTATTGCATCTGGATCTAGCAAAATACCACCTAAAATGGCCTCTTCTGCTTCAATATTTTGGGGAGGCAGCTTGTTAGTATCATCAAAATTTAGATTCTCAGACATTAATTTACTCTGCTTTTACACTTGTTTTCTGTAGGTATCGGGTTGCTTGCTAAAAATTCGCGCACGTCCTCGCGGGCAGTTTTCGCCCAATTGAGCCAGCTGCTGTAAAAGTCATCTTTTAGAAACTGTTCGAGCCTCGCGCTGTCGCCCGATTGAATAGTCCCGGAAACTACATTTTGTAGCTGTTGATACCACATTTGATGCTGCGGTTCACTGTAAGCTGCAAAATTATACTTTTGGTTTTTGTCACGGGTTTTGAACCACTCGGCTGATAACTCCTCCCAGTTCTTCTCGATCCACTTTTGGGGCAACTGCACTGGTGGATTTTTGAGTTCTCCTGCTCTGGTTTCACCAAATTTTAAAAATTCCTCTCTCTCCCTGTCTGAGAGAGTATTTTTAAAGTCTGAATAAGTCTGAAGAGTATGAGGGATTGCAGAATCTTTATCTGGTGCGGGTTCTGGCTGGTGATTTTCTGGAATCTCAGAATCTATTCTGGAATCTCGGAATTTATTCTGATTTTCCATAACGCATTCTGGAATCTCAGAATCCATTCTGGAATCCCGTAATGCTTCTGGATTATCAGAAAGGCTATCTTCTTGAGAATGCCATTTCAGGACTATCTCAGCTTCCTCAATGCTTACCAGTTCTGCATCTTTGAGCTTACCAATCGCCTCATAAACACTGCTTTCGGGGATGTCCCACTCAATAGATAGTTCTAAGGGCTTGATACGAAGTGGGCGATCGCACCAGGGATTTTTTAGCTTGAGAATGAAGTACACAAACGTTGCATTATTAAGAATCCCCGCATCCCGCAACTTCTTGAGTTCTCCTGCTTTCAGGGCATAGTAACGATCAACAGATGCCGAGAGTTCATAACAGCTGTGAACTTCTTGCCAATGCTTCTCGGTTTGCGCCATTTTTTCATTAGAGTTAGTCCCGTTCCTATTGACTGGTGCTATTACCTCTAAAATTTCATTCTTAATTGATTCTCCCTTTGTCACATTCCAAGCCGCTTGCAACTTAGAGCAAGGATGACAACCCTTTTTTAGGGCGGCGTAATGGCTCTTAATACGAGATAATTGCTGATTTTTGTTAACGTCTTTAGTCTGACCAACATAAGAACATCCAGTTTGATCACAGTAAATTCTGTAAATCACCCCAATTTGATGCCCGTAGACTGCGATCGCATCACTCAACGTCATTCGGTAATGCTGCTCTGTCATAGCTGCACCTCAATAGACGCAGCCGCTTGCATAAAATCCTGGATTGTCATACTATGCCAATAGGTTTGATGGCCTTGATTAGCGAAAGCTTCTCAAGGCTGTTTTGTTGTAAAATGAAAATCTGACTAACCAGACAAACTGCTCTTGTAAGCAGCTGATTAGTTTGCTATAGTACAAATAATAGTATATAAATTGTATTTTTGCAACAACAAATATGGCAAATCATCAGCAAGTACTAATAGATGCCGTAAACAAGGCTATTGAAGAGGGCATGACTGCCAGACAAATTGCTACTGCTGCTGGCATTGATAACAGTGTACTTAGCCGCTTTATGAACGGCAAGCAAGATATTAAAGCGGGTGACTACTTCTCAATTCTTAATGTCTTACCTGAAGATTGCCGAGTTCCCGCGTTCGGAAGACTAGGTATTTTTGAAATGAGCCTAGCGCAATTAATTCAGACTGCATCCCCAAAAGAGAAAGCAGAGATGCTGCACGCGATCGCCGCTTGGGTATTACAACCAGGGGCTATGTCAGGTAATCATACGGATACTAGTGACCTGCAAGTAGCAGTATGATGACCGAAGTATTTATTTTTTTATATACACTTAGGCGCTTATTGTGGTAGATCAAGGTGAGGATAATTTTTTAGAAAAATTAATGGAAAATAGCGATAGCTTGGATGCTGAGGGAAAAGCCAAATTAATTAAGCATCTGCTGGGCGAACCTGGCTTACAACTGGAGTTTAGACTAAAGGCGAGCGATCGGAAAATAACACCTAGAGAATTGTGAG
>NZ_JABXKP010000055.1 GCF_017114985.1 Nostoc sp. JL33
GATTAGCGATCGCATATTTTTTCTTCTTTTGCATACCCCACTTCTTGTCTAATTTGTCAATGCGTAAGTTCTGATTTGGATGTTTTCAATTCAAATTTCTTAATGTTTTTATCTGACAATGCTGCTTAATTTGACCGTTAAATCTGCCCATTTGATGCCTTCTAGGCTGGGCAAAACAAGATGAGCGGCTCCAACTCGTTCAGCAGGGCCGAGTCCTACCGCCCACATACCAGCAGCTAGAGCCGCGTCAACACCGGCTGCGGCATCTTCTACAACCACACATTGCCCTGGTTCGAGTCCTAGCTGCTTGGCTGCAAACAGAAATAAGTCGGGTGCTGGCTTGGGTTGCTCTACACTATAACCGTCAGCGATCGCATCTACTTTATCAGCAATCCCCAATCGCTCGATCACTGTCTGGGCATTTTTGCTAGCTGAACCAATACCAATCTTAATCCCAGCTTGCCGCAATTCATCCAAGAGGGCGATCGCACCTGGTAACAAATCTTTGGCTGTCATGTTTTGCAGCAATTCCACATAATAGCGATTCTTCCGCTCCATCATCTCCTGGATTTGGGCTTCCGAATACGGTCTATCCCCAAGAATCAGCATCAGGGAAGCACGACGGGATACACCCCGCAGCGCCTCGTTAGCTTCCCGATTAAATGGTATACCCTCTTCATCCGCTAGCTTTTTCCAAGCTAGATAGTGAAGTTCTGCTGTATCTGTTAGTACACCATCTAGGTCAAAGATGAATCCTTGGATGTTGGGCATTGGGTTTGGGGCATTAGGCATTGGGGATTGGGCTTTGGGGAAGGTGGGGCCCTCTCTGGGGATAAGGGGTAATGGGGGAGCAGGGGGGGATGAGGGGGATAAGGAAGAATAAGTACTAACTCCTGCCTCCTTCACTGAGCGAGGATCTGGGGAGAGGGAAAGTTGGAGATATTCTAGTTGACGAGTCATATCTGGGGCGACTTGTGCTTGATGCAGATCGAAGTCGTGCCATTTGCCGCGCCAGTGCAGTTTAAACTTCAGGCGCGTCCAGCCCGGTGGGAGGTGGGGGTTGGCTACAGGGCCATTTTCGGTGAGTTGGATGCCGCCGAACCCAAAAATTACAGCTTGCCAAATGCCACCAGCACTAGCGCCGTGAATTCCATCGCTGGTGTTACCTCGGTTATCTTCAAGATCCACCATTAACGCCCGCATAAACAGGTCGTAAGCTTCGGTTGATTTGCCCAAATCGGAAGCTAAAATCGCTTCAACTGCTGGGCCAAGGGACGAACCATAGGTAATATCGGTGCGGGGTGCGTAGTAGTCCCAGTTTGTCTGCAATGCTTTTTCGTTGTAGGGAAAATCTGCTGATTCTCGCATTAAATATAGGAGCATTAATACATCTGGCTGCTTGAGTACTTGACATTTGTTGATTTTCTCAATACCCAAGAGCGGCTGCATGGAGCGATCGCGTGGTTCATAGTCTGCTAAGTTAATATCTTCTAATTGGAAAAATCCCTCGAACTGCTCGATTAATTCTGTTGATGGGTCATAGAAAAACAACATTTTAGCAATGATATCTTGCCAGTGCGTTCGCTCCTCTGAGGTCAGCTTTAGTTTCTCTTCTAGTTCGGTGGCTCGTTCAGGGAAATTGTGAACCAACCAATCATAAACTGCGATCGCTTTCTCTAAATGCCATTGCGCCAGGCGGTTTGTGAAAGCGTTGTTGTGGACGAATTCATGGTATTCATCCGCTCCAATCACTCCCCGAATTTCATACTTTTGGCGCTGCAGATTGAATTCGACCCGGCTACCCCAAAAGATAGCGGCATCCAAAATCACCTCTGCGCCGCGCTTTTGCATCCAGTCATCATCACCAGTGGCTTGCCAGTAGTTCCAAATGGCGTAGGGGATATCTGCATTGATATGGATTTCCTGATCGCGACACCAAATCCGCACGTCTTCACCATAAAAATCACTGCCGATAGCCCAACGTGGTGTAACTTCATCTCCGGTAACAGCACTTTCCCAGGCAAACATTGCCCCTTTATACCCGTAATGGGCTGCCTTGCGTCTAGCTCCATTCAAAGTGTGCCAACGGTAACTGAGTAAGTTACGGGCGATCGCTGGTTGGGTAAACAGAAACAGGGGCTGCATAAAAATTTCTGTATCCCAAAAGATATGACCGCGATAGCCAAACCCCGAAAGAGTTTTCGCCGGAATGCTCACCCTGTCATCATCCTGTGGAGCAGCAATCAGCAGCTGAAACAGATTGTAGCGAACAGCAAAAGCAGCTGTGCTATCCCCTTCAATGAGGATGTCACTTTGCTGCCAAACCTTGTGCCATGCCTGTTCATTGGCTTTTAGTAATGTTGCGTAGTCTGGCAAGTGCGCGAGTTTTTCTCGAGCTGCTGAAACGGGTGTTTTAATCTCCCGCGAGGTAAAAACCGTCACGATTTTTTCCACTGTTACGGTCTGTTGCGCTTTCGCCAAGAACGTTGTACTCAAGCTCGGATAACCAGGTGCGGTATTAACTTGCAAAGATGCTTCAGCGCCTAATATTCTCACCTTAGCCGCCATACCGAGTTCAATTCGGGAATTCCGGGTGGAGCGTTGCAACCAGATTCCTTGGTCAGTCTTGCCCTGGTCTAGTCCTTCCCAGTGATTGAAACCTTGATTTTCTGGATAGCCGTTGATACTAGCTTGAACTTCGATTAACCCATCAAAATCTACTGGCGTTAAATGGCAGCGTAGCGCCAACACATGGGGATCTGCAAGACTAGCAAAGCGTTCAAAGCTGATGTCTATAGTGTTTCCACTGGGAGAGCGCCAACGCAAGGCACGGGACAAAAGTCCGTAGCGCAAATCAAGCTGCCGATCATAGCGCAATATCTCACCTTGATCGAGACGGAAGCGATCGCCATTCACAATCACTACCAAGGGTAGCCAGTCTGGGCAATTTACCAGTTCAGTGTACACCACCGGCACATCATCATAGACACCGTGGATAAAAGTAGCTGGCGATCCATGAGGATAACCTTCCTCAAAACTGCCCCTTGTTCCCAGGTATCCATTGCCGATTGTAAAAACGGTTTCTTTGGACTGCAATTGCTCAGGGTCAAACTGGGTTTCGATTAATATCCAGTCTGTGTAGATAAAATGGCGGGAACGACCTTTTGTGTCCATAAATTGGGGAGTGGGGAGTGGGGAGTGGGGGTGGGAAGTGGGGATTTTGAGCTAGATGAATGGAGTTCCGAGGTGGATGAACGGAGTTCCGAGGTGGATGAACGAGTATCAAAGGTGGATGAACGAGTATCAAAGGTGGATGAACAAGTATCAAAGGTGGATGAACGAGTCTCTAATTTTCCTTATCCCCCCCATCTCCCCCTGCTCCCTCATCTTCCCCCACTCCCCACTCCCCACTCCCCACTCCCTCACCCTCACCCTCCCTTATGCTTTTCCAAAATTGTTTCCGCTCTAGGTTTATAAATGAGATGAAATAAGGCTTCCATATACCGATCTCTGGCTTCGTTATTTTCGGGAGCAACAAAGTTCCAAAAACTAAACATTTTAGCAAGCAGTAGTAATTGATTGCTATGTAAATGCCAATTATATTTGTTATGAATTCGCTGACTCATCCATTCTGATACATCGTGCCAGTGTTCAGCATGAGTATTGCATTGGTCAAGGAAGTCTAAAATTTTCTTTGCTGTGCCTTCTAAGTCCGTAGGATTAACATTAAACTCGTTTTCTTGGTTCTCGATAATTTCTAAAGAGCCGCCAAATTGAGTAGCGAAAGTAGGCAAGCCGGAAATCATCGCTTCCAAAATACTCCGTGCGAAGGATTCAAAGCGGGCAAAATGGACATAGATTCCCTGAGAATCTGCAACTACTCGGTAGGCTTCGCCGAGTTCATTGCTGGGGATACGCATCCCCACCCAGCGAATCTTGCCATTGAGATGATATTGATCAACAATGTCGTGGAGTTTTTGAATTTCTTCTGCTTCGTCTCGGTTTATCGCTTCATGTGGATGCAGTTTACTACTTAAGAGGATTAAGTTACAACGCTCTTGCAACGCCTGACTTTTACCAAAGCATTCAGCTAAACCAGTGAGATTGTTGATTGAAGTAATGGTATCAACAACAAAGATTGGTCGCTTGTTAGGGTGATCTAAGTTACCAAAGATTTGAGGGTCTTCGCGGCTAAAGAGTAGGTCGTGAACTTGGCTGCGAAGGTGAGAATCTCGGTCTTCTTTTTGGCTATAGGGAAAGAAAATATTCTCATTTACTCCCGGCGGCACTAAGTTGAATTTAGGACTAAACAAATCAATCCCATCAACCACATGATACAACTGCGGCATCGTAAAGCACTTATACGACTCGTATTGACCAACGGTGTCTGGTGTGCCGACAATTTCTTGATAGGACGATGTGATGATGAAGTCGGCTGCATTCATGCTAATCAAATCGGCGGTGAATTGTACTGAGAAGTGATATTGATCTTCTAAGTCTTGCCAATATAAATTGCTAAATAGATATTTAGGTTTTTCCAATGAATGGGCAATGTTGCACTGGGTAACTTTCATCCGGCGAGATAGGATAAAGGCTACTAAATTCCCGTCGCTGTAGTTGCCGACGATCAGATTAGGTTTGCGTTGGAATTGAGCTAGTAATTCTCTTTCTGCATCTAGAGCAAATTGTTCTAAATAAGGCCAAATCTCAAATTTAGAAATCCAATTGTTAGTAACTTCGGAATTAAATTCACCAAAAGGAACCCGCAATATCCAAGCATTTTCAGTATCTTGAACTTTTTCTAGGGGCAGGTTGCACGATGTCCCTTCACCGTTAGGGATTAGCCGAGTCAGAATAATTATATGGGGTTTAATGCCCAGCAGGTCGAGACCAGCGAGTTTGATTTGTTCACGCAGTTCGTTTTCTAAACTGCGAGCTTGTTCGAGGACGTAGATAACTTGACCGAGTGTTTCATTTCTTCCCAAAACATCTTCCTGTCCCACCCAACCGTGGATGGAAACGAGGACGACGCGAAAAACAACGGGGACGCGGGCAACAAATGTTTCTAAGATGCCAGGTTCTGGGGAGTAAATGAGCCGGTCGAGGAGTTGTAGGGTTTCGGAGACTCGCGCCGCAGTGTTACCCCAACCCGGCTCAAAGCCTAGTTCTTGGAAGTCAAAGCTAAATTTTTCATAGGGTTCATCAGGCTCAAGCTCACTGAGGAATTTGAGTGCTTGCTTAATTTGTTTGGCTAACTGAATACCGGAGCCAATGCGATCGCTAAACAACAGGCGAATACCATCGTATTGCAGCCCCTGTAATGCTTGAAATAACTTTTCTAACCAATATTCGGGGTCAGTCACCAATTGATTGCACAGGTAACGGTTGAGGAAGGCTAAACCTTGACCGATATTTCTAGCATCGTCGATTCTTAGGGAACTCTCATAGAAGGGGTGGAGGTCGATTTCGAGGATGTGGGGTTGGTAGCGGTTGACTAGGCGATCTCTCACATCTAGCAGCGCTTGAGGTGTCATTTGCTCAAACTTGCTAAAGTCGGCTTTCAGTTGCCAAACTTCTTGGTTAGCAATTCTAGTCCGAACCACGAACCAAATATTTTCCTCTTCAAGAATTATTTCATGGGTGTACTGTATCAGTTTGCCAACAGAAGAAGAGTGGTAAAAATAGGCTGGCTTTTGGGATTGATGACAGTAGTCGCCAAAAGCTTGCAAAATCTCATTTCTCAGGAAGTAACGTTTACCTGAAGCGCTCAACGCATAAATTAACTGATGCAGGTCAGTTTTTTCATCACTGTTGAAGACACCTTGAACTAGTTCATACATGATGACGAATTCCAGAAACTTAGCTAGGTCACGACCTCATTTTTCTTTCCGGTCTCCAGTTCTGTGAGGTACATTTCCCCCACAATGGTAGATAACCATAACAAGGGAGACAAAAATACTAACAATTATTAACAATTGCCAGTTTCTTCTTGTTTCTTCCTGGCAGTGTTGCTACTATCTACTCCACAGGCTAATACGACTAATCTAGCCGCATCTGAACTTAAGTCAGACTTAAAACCGCAATGTTCACAGATGAATATTCGTTATAAGAGTGATAGAGATAATTTTTATTTACACAGCTAGTTTAGAACCCTCGATTTAATTCGAGAGTTTTTAGTGCTGAAAAATTAATTTTTAATTTTTATTTTATTGCGATGCTGCTAATGGGGTTCAGCTTCTACATGCAGCCTCAATCGTCTTCCCAAGATTCATGATTCAGTAGGTCGATAATTCTATCTCTGAGTAGAAATTCGTTTTTTTCTAACTCAAGTTCAAAATTAACCCAGTCACGATGAGGAATATATTTACAGAGGGTATAAATTGGCTGCTGACGGTTAACAAGTCTCTTTTTAACAAGTTGAAGTGCTTCTTTCTTGATCACCTCAATGTCGTATTTAACGGTAGTGTTCATAGGTCGTTCCTTTATTTTCAATCAAGGAATTAAGAATGCAAACAATAGTTGCTTTGACTCTCCCTTAAACTTATCAAATAAAATTGGCGAGAATTGTGAAGAATCAAGACATTAACCCTTGGTGGAAGTTACATATGTCATTAAGCTACTCTTTGAGTCTCCAAATATACACCCTCTTTAGAGAGATTCTTGCAGAGCCAGAAGGCTGGCACAAGAAGCTGTAAACACCAAAAGAGGATGTAGATGCTCTCTGGGCGACTTGCCAAAAGGTAAACTAAGGTAAAGAACATTCTCTAGAAAACTTATACTATGCTGCTGAATCTTGATAAAGTTCGTCAATATTTTCCTGCCTTAGCTGGTGAATGGACTTTTTTTGATAATGCTGGCGGGTCACAAACCCTGAAAAAAGTAGTAGATAGAATTAGCGAATATCTCCTAAGTTCTGATGTCCAGTTGGGAGCTTCTTATGCAGTTTCTCAACTTGCAGGAGAAAGATTGGCTCTAGCAACTAGGGCAATGGCTACTTTGATTAACGCCAATTCTTCTAAAGAAGTGGTCATGGGGCCATCTACTACAATGATGTTGAAAGTTCTCTCAATTTGTCTGGGTCAAACCTTCACACCTGGTGATGAGATTATTGTTACTAATTGTGACCATGAGGCCAATATTGGTGCTTGGGTCGCCCTTGAAAAACAAGGAATGAAGGTTAAAGTGTGGCAAATTCGCCCAGATACCTTGGAACTTCATTTAGCGGATTTAGAACCATTGATGAGTCAGCGTACCAAACTAGTAGCTTTGACTCATGCTTCTAATGTTCTGGGAACCATCAACCCGATTAAAGAAATTGCTGCATTTGTACACGATCGCAGCGCGATGATTTGTGTAGATGGTGTAGCTTATGCACCCCATAGATTAGTTGATGTCCAAGATTTAGATGTTGATTTCTATGCTTTGAGTTGTTATAAAGTCTATGGCCCACATCATGCCTTACTTTATGGTAAAGAAGAACACTTATTAAGATTGCCTGGTCTTAACCATTATTTTATTGAACAGACAGATATACCTTATAAATTTCAGTTAGGGAATGTCAATTTTGAATTAAGTTATGGAATGTTAGGTTTATGTGATTATCTCAGTGAGTTAGCACAATTGCACTACGGTAATCAAACTGCACCTGATTTGAGAAATCAGATGGTGCAAGCGTTTGATTTAATTAGCATACATGAAGAAAAGATTAGCGATCGCCTCCTAAATTACCTCAACAGCAAGTCTAATGTGCGAGTGATTGGTCAATCAAAGGCTGACCGTCAATCCCGTGTGCCAACTATATCTTTTGTGGTAGATGGAATAAATAGCTCAACGATTCCGGCAAAAATTGACCAACATTACATTGGGATTCGCTACGGTGACTTTTATGCTAAACGGCTGATTGAATACCTGGGGTTAGCATCGCAAGCTGGAATAGTCCGGGTGAGTATGGTGCATTACAACACCCTTGAGGAAGTTAGCAGCTTAATTGAGGCTTTTGATCAGATATTTTAACATTGGGCATTGGGCAATTCAATGCAAGGATTTTGGATTGACGATAGCGCCACGGAGAGCGAGTCCGCGTACTCCTGCGGAG
>NZ_JABXKP010000075.1 GCF_017114985.1 Nostoc sp. JL33
ACTGGTGGTATATTTGCAGGTGCGATCGCTGTTGGCTCTGGTTTGAGTACTGGTGGTATATTTGCAGGTGCGATCGCTGTTCGCTCTGGTTTGGGTACTGGTGATCTAATAGTCGGTGCGATCGCTGTTGGCTCTGGTTTGGGTGCTGGTGATGTAATCGCAGGTGCGATCGCTGTTGGCTCTGGTTTGGGTACTGGTGATGTAATCGCAGGTGTCGCAGCTACGCCCGTCGTAGACATCGCTGTTGGTTCTGGTTTAGGTTGTTGAGCAGATAAATTTGGTGATTCCGCTTTTTGCTGCCTTGGTTCTGGCTGGAATACCTTTGCTGGAGATAAGGCTGTTAAGTCAAAAGGACTCTTGCTAGAAGCTTTATGTACATCGGAATTAGCTGACTTCACAGCAGAAACAGGTCTTTTCGGTAAAGCTTTGCCACCTGCAATTGAATCTTTAGTAGCCCGGAATAAGGTTTTTTGGGGTGTGTGTGTTTCATTAGGATCAACTTCAACTACCTCAATTGGAATCTCTTGCTTAGACTCAGGCATAAAAGCTCTGAGCCAATATTTGCTCCCAATCAATAAAGTAGAGTGTAGGAGGATGGAAATAACTAGACCTTGGAGGATCTGCCGTGGGCGTACACTCCGATAGCGCTGAAATTCATGAGAAAAAGCCATATTATTGTGCTTTCGCGTGATAGATAACAGCTTCAACAGTCTATTTACAGGGTACAAGCTTCTGTACCAAGTACATAAGTATTGAGTTATTTTTAATTCACTCCCCACTCCCCACTCCCCATTCCCCACTCCCCACTCCTGAAAACATCAGTAAGTGTCTGTTGTGTGTTTCAAGTATTAATGTGGATATAGGCACAGTACAATAACTTGCATTACAGGAACTACTAATGAACCGCTCGAAAATAGTTGCCATTCTTACAGGTGCGATTTCTATCATTTTAGCGATCGCCTACCTCATCCTAGTCCAACTGCTGGACTATCGCGACATGAAACCCGCTCCCATCAGCCAATTTGATCCCGCGCCTGCGATTATTTCTGATTGTTGGCAGATTGACAAAATTGCCGAAGTGTAAATTACATTTAGCAACACGCGGTAGGGGCAGATGCACTTACCCTGTGTTCAGAAACCGAAATTGCATAAAATTTCTTTGAGAAAAATCAGAATTTTAAACTTGATTGCGATAATACGTTTAGCTAACTCAAATCTGTTTATCTGTTAAAGTTCCCCATACTACAAGTGAGTAGGGTCAATGACTGCTTCATCACCAGATAATTTGCTCAGTTCCTCAAGCGCTCATACTTTAGATATAGCTAGGCAAGAGTATCAATATAACTACACCCATATTCCATCTATTGCTATGGTGGATCAGCTTTCTGTTGCGGAAGAGTTCACCACCAATTGGTATTTTTTATTAGCCCAGCAGTTACGAGTTATTTTTCTCAATACCTTGATTGTCAACCGAGGCAATCAGGGTTCCAAATCGATTCGTGATGATGTCGAAAAGTTTATTTTAGAAGCCTTGCTCAAGGGAGCAATCCCAGCCCGAATCAGCATTATAGCGAGAATTCTGCAAATTATTCCCCAGCTTTTACTTAAAGGGATATCCAAGGATGTTAGAGAACTCGACGATCTTTTCTTTCATATTCTTAAAGAAAACGGGCTGGTAATCCTTAGAGATACTCTAAATCGGGTAATTAACCTTCTCTATGAAGGACAGCCCACAGGACATGCAACCAGTCTCAAAGACTACGAAAATTTGTTTCCGGTGATTAGTGTACCAGCGATCGCCAAAACTTACCAGGAAGATGAAGTATTTGGCTACATGCGAGTAGCTGGCTACAATCCCGTCATGATCGAGCGAGTAACTACTCCAGGCGATCGCTTCCCAGTCACAGACGAAGATTACCAAGCAGTGATGGGAACTGACGATTCATTAGCAGCAGCAGGACTTGAAGGAAGGCTCTACTTAGCTGACTATAAAATTTTATCCGGCGCGATCAACGGTACATTCCCACATGAGCAAAAATATGTTTATGCTCCTTTAGCATTGTTTGCCTTACCCAAAGGCTCAGATCCCACCCGTCTATTGCGTCCGATCGCCATTCAATGCGGTCAAACCCCAGGATCAGATTATCCGATTATTACCCCTAATTCCGGTAAATACGCTTGGCTATTTGCCAAAACAGTTGTCCAAATAGCAGATACCAACATTCACGAAGCTGTTACTCACCTAGCAAGAACTCACCTGTTTGTCGGGGCTTTTGCGATCGCTACCTATCGACAACTGCCACTCACCCATCCCCTAAGAATACTGCTGCGCCCGCATTTTGACAGCACCTTAGCAATTAACGATGCCGCCCAACGGATTCTCATTGCTCCTGGTGGTGGCGTGGATAGATTGCTCTCACCATCAATCGATAACTCTCGCGTTTTAGCAGTGCGAGGGTTGCAAAGTTATGGTTTCAATAGTGCCATCTTACCCAAGCAATTCCAACAGCGCGGTGTGGATGATCCCAACTTATTGCCTGTTTATCCTTACCGGGATGATGCACTATTAGTCTGGGATGCTATTCATCAATGGGTTTGGGACTACCTGAACCTTTATTACACCACGGATGAAGACATTCAGAAAGATACAGCCCTGCAAACTTGGGCAGCCGAAATTTCAGCTTACGATGGTGGTCGTATCTCCGATTTTGGCGAAGATGGTCGCATCAAAACGCTGAATTACCTGATTGATGCCACTACGCTGATTATTTTCACTGCCAGCGCCCAACATGCTGCGGTTAACTTTCCGCAAAAAGATTTGATGGGCTACGCCGCAGCCATACCATTGGCAGGTTATTTACCAGCCTCAACTCTCAAAAGAGAAGTTACTGAGCAAGACTACCTTAATTTGCTCCCCCCCTTAGATCAGGCGCAACGGCAATATAACCTACTCAGCTTATTGGGGTCTGTATACTACAACAAGCTCGGCGAATATCAGCAAGGATACTTTACAGACCAGAAAGTAAAACCATTGTTACAGGCATTCCAGAATAATCTTCAGCAGGTAGAAGATACCATCAAGCAACGTAATTTGCACCGTCCAAGTTATGAGTATCTGCTTCCTTCAAAAATTCCTCAGAGCATCAATATCTGAATTGGGGAGTGAAGGAGATGAGGGAGATGAGGGAGTGAGGGAGAAGAATTAGTAACCAATGCCCAATGCCCAATGCCCACTAAAACACCAAAGTAAATATTATGACACTTAAAGATAAAGTTCTCAAAGGTCACGATCGCCAGCTATGGCTTGCACCTATACTAGCCAAAGTAGGTTATGACACTGCGATCGGCAAGTTTCTGCGTTTGATTTTCTATTATACGGATGCCTTAATCATCCTCAAGGCATGGCGGGACTTTCTCTACATCCGTAAAGATAATATTGGAGACAAGTATTTTGCAGTAGACCAAGCAATTATGCATTCCTCTCACACTCAGGTGAGAGAACTAATCCAAACCCAACCACAACTGCGAGGAAATGATTTAGGCATCATCAGAATATTAGCTCCTAGCTACCTGCTCGATAATCCTCTGAGCTTGGGAACGAATGGTAACGAACACACAGGAGTACGTACTGTGATCTTACAAGCCTTACCAGAACCGTCAGCGCAGATAGACTTTTTAGGGGATTTAGTTGAGCAAAGACTGTTAGAGGCTACTAAACAAGGCAAATTACACATCGGCAACGATTTGCCAAAGATCATGCTCTCGGTTTTGCACCAACTGGTTTTTCAGATATCTTTATCTGAGGAAGAAATCACAGCATCGAGTGGTTACACTAAAGGTTTGGTTCTCGCATCCTTGCCAAATTTTATTAGCAAGTATCTGCTAGCAATATTAACAGCGCCAAAAATTCGGCATCGTCAATATTTAACCAAGCGATATCAACAATCTCCCAAATGGGCATCTTACTTTGAAACAGGCGCTCAGTATCAGTTGAACGAACACCAAATTGCTAATACCCTTTTCGATATGATTCATATTGCCGGTACTGCCGGCACGAGTGCGCTTTTGGGATCTGTTATTGGTGTTTTATGCTTGGATAATACTTTGAGAAATAATGTAGTGTCAGAAGTCAATGCAGTTTGGAATGGCAAAAAAAGTTTAGATTCAGACGCTCTAGAACAGTCAACACTCCTCAATCAAGTGATTCTAGAAACGGCTCGTCTCTATCCACCTGTGCGATTTGTTAGCCAACTCACCACTGAAGCGGGTGAAGTCGAGATTGGAGAACAAAAATGTCCATTCCAAAAAGGTACTCGCTTCCTTGGCTCTATTTTTACAGCTAATCGGGATGCCAATAGATACCAAAATCCAGATGATTTTGATCTAACGCGGGATTTTTCAGATATCTTATCTTGGAACGGCGAAGGGCATGAGCGAGCATGTCCTGGTAAATCCTTATCAATTGGCTTTATCAAGATTTTCTGTTTACATCTATTTAAAAACTATCAATGGGACTCAATTACAGAAGTCAAATGGGATTTTGAAAAAGTGACTGCCGTTACTCCGAATAATTTAGTGCTACAAGGTTTTGCTCAACGACTGTGAGTAGTGAGTCACCGAAGTTCAGAGAGCGTCTTGATTCTGACTGGAGGCGGAGTGTCTCCGGCTCCGCTCCTAAATTCTTCTTCAAGGCTTTTTAAGTTTGTCGTAGTTACGAATTACAAATTAGTATGGCTGAATTAATCGAGAAAAAGCAACTTAATAATATTGCAACCTGGATGATTCCAATCAAAGAAACAAACTTACCATCTGTTCTTAAGGGTGTGTTTTTTTTGGATGGCAATCCACTGCCAGATACTTGCATCACGATGTACAATTTAGAATGGGATACACAGAACAGAGCTTTACTTTTACCAGTATTTGCACCGTTACAGTGGACTTTTCATAACTCGATTCCTGGCTGGATATTATTACGTTTAGTTCAATGGTTTGAGTTAACTTACAAAATTCAGTTTGAAGATGAAACTTTGCAGCAAGCTCAAATCATACCTATTTTACTGGGAATACCAATTTCAACATCGATTGTAAATTTTACAATGTCCCAAGACAAAAATTCTCTCAATGGAGATATTTGGCACAGAAAAAATGTTTGGTTCGGCGGGCTTTCTAGGGCTGGCGAGTATACTCTCCGTAAGGTTGTTGATGAAGATGGTCGTTATACTCCTGCTTTTAACGATATGCTTCTCAGGGTTCCAAATGAGTGTTTAGTGATTGCAATAAGCTCATAAGACAACGCCTCTAGTAATATTAGTAACAACCAGTTTTTTAGGTAAAAAAGTGAAGTAATAATCTTGACAAAAAATTGTGTTTCCGACCCTGATTTCCAGCAAGTTTTAAGTACTATTACTTATAATTCACCTAATTTGTAAAGGAAAATAGACATGATCAACTCTCCTGATAAGAATAACCTGGCAGACAATCAACCGTATCAAATTTACGAATTTAATAAAAATAACCAGGAAAAAATCCCTGGTTATTTCGTAGTTAGTACTGCCAAACTGAATGTTGAGACAGAAGAAAATAATTCTAACAACTATTTATCAACAGTTGTTAATCAAAACTTTTTTAATATCAATTATGGACAAGCTGAACCTTCAGCCAAAGAGATGATTGATAAAATTGCTGATACTTTGCAATCAAGCCCAGAACCAGAAATTATTATAAATATTCATGGATATAGTTCTACACCATCTGATACAGAGACAGGCTGCAAAAAGATTTATGAATATGTTAATACACATATTCAGCAACCAAATAAGTATATTTTTATAGGATATAGATGGCCTTCTGAAAACCCCATAAAAACAGATGAGTCTGGTTCTTTTGGGCAAAAGCTAATCAACGCACTGTATTCTCTACCAACTTTACTAGCTATCAATTTAGTTGTCGGACTAACAATTAGTATATGGTCTACCATAGTTTTGTTGTTCCTAAATATTTTGAGTAATAGCGCTGTCCACTTTTTCACAGTGCTGTTAATTCTATCTGGCATTCTATCTTCAATTATTTTTACATTAATTATTCTCAGAATATCTACTTATTTTCGTGATACTTATAGAGGGACTAATTATGGTGTAACAGACTTAGTTGAATTAATAAGACAGCTTGATGTTACAGTAAATTTACCCCCTAATAAACGCATTAAATTGTCATTTATTAGTCATAGTATGGGGTGTTTTGTAGTTACAGATGTAATTCGTATCCTCTCTGATGTTTTTGACGTTAAATCTATTAATAAAGAACCTAATTCAGATATTGGCAATGTATTTCGCTTAGGGAGACTTGTGCTAGTTGCACCTGATATTCCTGTAGAAACTATCTTGCCAGGACGAGCTAATTTTCTTCGTTCTTCTTTACGTCGATGTGAAGAAGCTTATATCTTTTGTAATGAGGGAGACTTAGCGTTACGAATTACCTCCACTGCGGCAAATTACTTTAGTTTCCCCGCACGAACTCGGATTAGTGGCTACAGGCTTGGTAATATCACAGTTAAGCATTTCAACAACAAAAATGATACAGTTGGTCACACACCCAGATATGGAGTTGTTAATTTACACAAACAAGACTATGAGACAGATTACACACTCGATAAACCTTACAACTATTTAGAAATTCGTTCTTCTAGTAGTGAACATAGAAAACTTGAAGAGATAACTGAAATTCCCGAAAATGAGGTTATACCCGCAGATTTATTTACATATTTTGACTGTACCGATTATAAAGATAATCCGAATGTTCAGATAGGAATTGTTAGTTCTGCCCTACAAAAGCCAGCGATAAATTTTGGTAATTATATTTTACTAACTTTGGCATTTATTCGGAAGTCTATTAACAATAGAGATCCTCAAGGTGTTGATACCCACAGTGGCTATTTTCAAGGTGGTTTTAGTCAAAAAGCTATCTACGAATTAGCTTTTTTAGGATTTCAGGGATTTTTGGAATCTTTGTCAATTCAGGGAGACGAGGAAGCTCAAATTCGTGCTTTTTCTCAAAAATGCCAGGAAAAGCAAATTCAAGTCATTCTTGCACCGCAAATTTATCAACGAAAGGCTCAAGATTAGACTACCCAACAGGGAGCATCCCAATGAGTGTAAAATCTAACAATCTTCCGCCATTGCGTTCGCCTCCGGTCTGTCTGCGACACGCTATTCGCGTTCGTAGAGAGGAGGGAGGACGTTCGCGCAGCGTCTCGTTGGCGCAGCCTCTCGTAGAGAAGAGAAGCAATCCCAGCCACACTGGGTTGGGGTGCTTCCTATATACACAGACTAAAATTCAATACAGTTGAGTTAACCATTTTTTTCTTCTCTCTGTGTTCTCTGCGCCTCTGTGGTAGCCTGCGGCAAGCCGCTTCTCTACGAGACGCTACGCGAATGCGTCTACGTTAAAAAAATTGACCTTGACAAAGGATTTTAGCCTTAACACCAAGCCTATTGGACTAAAATTGCCTCTGCCTGCAAGTGTAAATAGTAGGTTCAATTTTCTCGTTATACTACTATCGGTATATCAGACAATTGGCAGATTTCGTGTGAGTATGCCTTTCAATATACTCATATATGAATATGCTTTATCGCTCTCATCTCAGCAATTAGATGGTTGGAAAGAGATTTGCCTGAGTGTTTTAATGATATTAAAAGATTTACAATTAACTGTCAGCCTATTCTTAATAGGCAAGCCAGTAATTATTGTAAATTAATAATTTTTAGCTAAGTGGTAATTCCAAATCATGCAAAATACACAAAATACATTAGTTGATAAAACCTTTCGTGATAGCGATGGCAATATTGTTTTAGCTCAGATGCCAAACCTACCGCTCATTGTTTGGATAGTAACCAGTTCACTTGCTCTAATTTTTACAAGTGGCAAAATAAATACAGTGTTAGACGTAGTAGCAAATGGCTCCTTGTTTACTTGGGCTTGGCTGGAATTATTTCAAGGCGTTAATTATTTTCGCAGAGCGCTAGGTGCATTGGTGTTAGTTGGTATTATCGCATCAAAAATTATTAGTTATAACGGACTGAGTAATTAACCAAAGTTATATATCTTTGGCGATAACCTCCATATTCGTCTGATTATTCATCCCAGACTCATCGAGATAGATAACTTTCACGGGAGCATCTCAATGCAAGCAGATTTACTAGCGATGGCTGCGCCCGCCGAAGGCATCGCAAAATAGAGGGAAACATATCAAGCCGCACATCAAGGTGATGACTCAAGAAAAGTAAGCCTGTATGCAAAAACTAGCAAGCATACTATATGAATAAACAAACCCCGCCCAATTAAACAACCTGGAAAGAATCGAATAAAGGGTGCGATCGCACCCTTTATTTAGCTGCAATTTTTCCTTGCGCCTAAACTTGAATAAATGCAATTTTGCTTGATAACCTAAGATAATCTGCAACTTTGGTTAATATATTTTTGCCAAAGTGGGACTTAGGCCAAGTATCAATGTTATCCCATGCGATCGCAGTCATTATCTTTGATTACGATTTCTGAATTTTTTCCTTTTAAGCGCCATCTGTTGAAGCCGTTCAATTTCACTTAGAACATCTTCGGGCTTGGTTTCCATTTCTAAATCTGCAAGATCACTATCTTGATCGTTTTCAATGCCCATTTTATCTTGAATCGCATCGAGCATTTGTAATACCCGTGTAACTTCATGCTCAGTCAGTAGTCCAATTTGTAAATTTAAGTTGGTGCGATACTCACTTTCTTCACTCAGTTGGTTCTGGCTGATCAACACAAATGTTGAGAGAAAAATTGCTTCCAGAGATACCACCATTGTCAACAATCCATATGGAAATGGATCGAAAGGATGCACGCCTAATTTGCCAGTGTTCACAATAATCCAAACACCAAACCAGACAATATGAACATAAACAAAAACTATATGCCCAGAAAAAGAGGTAATAGCGTCGGCAATTCGGTCTTGCAAGTTTCGCTTATTAGCAGCCTTGATCCGAAGGCGGATGATAGTGCGAATGTTCCGTTCTATGACTTTAGATAATGCTCGCTTTTCTTCTTGATAGTCTAAGTATTCTTTCTCCTCTTCGTTCATGCCATCTGGCTGCATAATTTGGATGTCCTGTTGTTAATAGCACCTTCAAAAAATTAGATTAACTGGCATACTTTGCTAGGGCGAACTCAGAATGCAAGAAGTCGTCCTGTATTATAAACTCAAACTTTGAAGTCAATGTGCCAAAGCTATTGCATTCTTGTGCCAATAATTGCCATAAGCTCCCATCCCTGATGTTTTTCTGCGATAATAAAAAGATTATACTATTTACTAATAACTCCATGTAGGGTTTTCAATAATTCTTGCGTTGTGTAAGGTTTGGGTAAAAAGGCTGTATGTTCAGCTGTTTTGTCGATTGGTACTTGTTCACTTGTTGCAAGTCCACTGACAACAATAATCGGCAATAAGGGATTGATATTTTGCAATGTGCGAATGGTAGTTGCTCCATCCATATTGGACATAATCATATCAATAATTGCGGCACTAATTTTATCTTTATGCTGGGCGTAAATTGCTAATGCTTCCATGCCATCACTAGCAATAATTGCTGTATAATTATAGTTTTCTAGGGATGTTTTAGTAATTTCCTGAATGGCAGCTTCATCATCTACAATTAAAATACATTCTCCAGATCCAGCTGGTATTTCCGTATCTTCTAACAACTGGATTGGAACTTGATTAACTGCTGGTAAATACACCTTGAATTTTGTCCCCTTGCCTACACAGCTTGATACGTTGATCAAACCACCGTGTTGTTTAATAATCGCCATTACTGTTGATAGCCCAAGTCCTGTACCTTTACCTAACTCTTTTGTTGTAAAAAATGGTTCAAATATTCTATCTAATATTTCACTGTTGATTCCAAGCCCCGTATCAGTAACTGTCAGGACAATGTAAGCACCAACTGTAGCTTCTATATGCATACTGGCATAAGTTTCATCAATCCAAATATTCTCGGCAGATATTGTTAAAGTTCCACCTGTAGGCATGGCATCCCGCGCATTCAGACACAAATTAATTAGTATCTGATGCAGTTGGGTACTATCGGCACAAATAGGTAACAATTCCTCCTGAATTTCTGTGTACAGTGCGATTGATTTGGGAAATGTTTGTGAGATAATTTGCTGCATTTCTAAAATCAGATGTTTGACTTGAAGCACGGTGTGTTGACGCGTAGCGGGTTGTCCTTGGACATCGCTTTCAATTCCCCTAGCAAATGACAGCACTTGCTTTACCAAATCAGCACCACGTTTGGCATTGCTTTCTACTATTGACAGCATCTGGTTAATCTGTTGATCGCAGCTTTTAGCTTTGAGCAGATGCACTGACATCAAAATTGGTGACAACACATTATTTAAATCGTGAGCAATGCCACTAGCAAGAGCGCCTATACTTTCCATGCGTTGAGCACGTAAAAATTGTTTCTCTAGTTGTTTTTTCTCGGTAATATCAATATCAACTATAAGGATTGATTTGGCTTGAGAATGTTCATGATTTATCAGCGCCCAGCGACTTTCAACGATGACTTTTTTGCCAGATTTGCTGGTTTTATATAACTCACCTTGCCAAGATCCATCCTTTAAGACATTCTGATAAATTTCTAGCTGTTGCGACAAAGATTCAGTAGAAAAAAGTTCATCTGACTTCTTATCTATAGCTTCTTCTGACTTCCAGCCATAAAGTTTTTCAGCATTTTTGTTCCATAATAAAATTTTGTTGGACAAATCTTGCACAACAATTGCATCAGTGACAATATCCAGCAATGCCGCTTGTTCGCAGATTTTTTGTTCTACTTGTTTGCGATCGGTAATGTCCTCAGCCACATAGGCGAATTGCGGACGACTACCGGAACTTACTGCAATTGCTGAGACTGTCGCTGACACGCATATTTCACCTTGAGGAGTATCGTCAGAATATTCAAACTTGACGGGTAATTGGGTGCGTTCCGCTTGACGGTAGTGATGAATCCACTGGGACACATGCTTATCTGTTGCACCCATATCTCGCGCTAGGCAATTTTGCATTGCTTCTGGCGTGAGTCCAAAGAATTTTGCTGTCATGGGGTTATCCGAAATATGTAGGATGTCATTATCTACCAACTCGGTAATTCCCATCATCATCGGCGAACTCTTAAAGAAGCTGCCCAAAGTAGATTCGCTTTGGTGTAATGCTTCTTGTGCCTCTTTATACTGCTGTTTAATGCTTGCTAGTTCAGCTAAGTTCTGCCGGATCTCTAGTTGTCTAACTACCAGGTGGCTAAGAGTTTGTAGTGCTTCCACCTGTTGGGGACTGATTTGGCGTGGTACGCGATCGACTATACACAGAGTCCCGATCGCTTCTCCTCCTGGTGCTAACAAAGGTACGCCTGCATAAAATCTTGCAGACAATTCAGCAGAGGTAACTAGAAGATTTGTTGCAAATCGTTCATCAGCTAAGGTGTCGGGAATAATTAAAACTTCGCCACTTTCCATACAAATCGAGCCGAACCCGGTATCTCGTGGCATTTCCTGTACATCTAACCCCACCTTGGCTTTGAACCACTGACGGTTAGCGTCAATTAGATTAATCAAGGCGATCGGCGTGTTACAAATCTGTGCGGCTAAGAACGCTAGATCGTCGAATGCTTCTTCTGGTGGAGTGTCGAGAATCTGGTACTGACGCAGAGCCTCAACCCTCGCTGCTTCATTCTTACACGCTAAAGATTTCATGAAATTGTTCCTAACTATTGCTGAATGACAACTTGCCCACCCTACGATTTGTGGTCTAATCATTTGCAAAGCGTTGTAATAACTTACAGCTTTTATTAAGATGCGTTACGTACTCAAACGCTGCACCTACTAAGCAGAAGTTTTGTGAATCAACGCTTATAAGGGTAGCAGCGCTAAAACGCTACTTACTAAAAATCAGATTTTAAGTATTATAATATACACTTAATAATTGGTAGCCGAAATCGGAAATTTGCTTCTTGGTCAATTCAGATGTTACTGCACTTGATAGCTCAATGAAGTCACGATCAGATTATTTAAATAACTAATCAAGCATATAACTTGATGACTTTAATTATACTAACCTCCTTTAAGGAAGATGATCGAGAATTTTGGTGATTTTAAGTAAATTTTAGAAGATTTACACCCGGATAATTTTTTGTTAACAGATAAAATTATCAACCTAAAAAATCCTTGTTTTGCCCAAAAGCATAGCAAGAGCAACTAAATATACACCAGCAGCCTTTTGTTCAGAGACAATAGAAAAAGCCCACATAATACCAACGCAATTATGACGACTACACTTACCTCTGCTGTTAAACCAAGAGCCGAAGATAGTTTTGCCATTAGCTTTGCACCATTGTCTATTGAAGAAATCTATGCCTTGTCTGACGATCCAGCCAACGGTGCTGTGGTTGTGATGAGTGGCGTGGTTCGCAATCAAACTGATGGTAAACCTGTAATTGCTCTAGAGTATCAAGCTTACGAACCTATGGCATTGCAAATATTTTATCAAATTGCTGCTGATATTCGCTTATCTACGCCTGATGTGAATCGGGTAGTAATTCATCATCGCACCGGACGTTTGCAAGTTGGAGAAATTAGCGTTTTAGTCGCAGTGGGTTGTCCTCATCGGAGTGAGGCATTTCAAGCTTGCCAGTATGCTATTGATACCCTTAAACACAATGCACCCATTTGGAAAAAAGAACATTGGGAAGATGGTTCTAGTCGCTGGGTAAGTATTGGCGCTTGTGAAACATCAGGAGAAAATTGTTAAGATTTCTGAGCTATTGTCTTCAAACAATAAGACTTACGCATTGAGAAGAAATACCAAATATGAATCAAGGTTAAAAACCATATCTTTCGTAAGGGCACAGCAATGCTGTGCCCCTACAGCATGATCTATTTACGTAGTTTACCGCCGTAGGCATCGCAGGATAATTAACAAAAGCCTGAAAACTTCCTCAATAGAATTTATCGCAGATCACGATGCATTTGTACAGTGCGTAAGTCCTAAACAAGTGCAATTTCTTGAACACGCAGCAATTCATTCAGCAATTAGCGAACTATGATGTGTGCTGCTTCACATCTTGCACCTAGCCCTAGCGATTAGAAATCGCGGCTATACAAACAAAGTCCACCTCCGTGGACTAAGAGGAAATCAAGAGTTTTTAACCCACGGAGGTGGGTTTTGACTGTGTAGCCGCGACTTCCAGTCGCCTGGTGCAAGATATAAGCTGCGCTAGTTGCTGGCTGACAGTTCTTTAACCTACGTTTATGGGTAGAGTACCATCTGAAGCAATTTGAGCGATCGCACTATTCCCCAGTAAAGTGTTAACGCTGGCGATCGCAATATCTAATAAAGTGCCCCAATCAAACCCAAACTAGACATTGCACGCCTCCACTAACAGCACCAGCATTAGAGTTTGCCTAAAAAATACGCGACCTTTTTTATTTGTCCAAAATCTAAATTAATTAATAATACTCTAATTCCCAAACACCTACTTAACAGAAATATTTAATTTTTATTAAAAATATTTAAATTTGCAAAACAACAATTTTTGTTGCATTTGTTTACATAAATTGCATGACTCTATTGAGGTTTGTAAATGTTTTGTATTTCTATAAGGAATATTCCTTTAGACTGAATTTTAACTGAAAAATGTGGGAATAAACACAAATGCATTCGTTAAATATATTTTGCCACGAATTTGTAGTTGCTGTTTCCTTTGTCGCTTGCATTATTGGGCTGGTGTTACTGTGGGACGGTAAGCAGCAAAAAAATAATGATGTAGAAGAAACAGAGCGGATTCTGTTTAGAATGAGTTTTACTTACTGGCTAGTTTACTGTCTAGCCTTTGGTATAGAGAAAATAGCTTTACCCGACTGGGAATCTATACTCATGGCTTTGAGAATAACTGCGGCTCTGTCATATTTCTTAACTTTTTCTTGCATTGTTAGTCTGCCACTACACAAATTTGCAGTACACCGTGTTGAAGAATAGTCATTGGGGATTGGGCATGGGCATGATTAAGATTTCATGGCGATCGCTAATGCCGTTTCCAGTTCTGACTGCGCCAAAGGGGTTAAAATAAACACCTCTTGCACCGTCTTACCCTGGCGTGCAATTACTTTATAGCCGCCGCGAATCGGTACTGAGACACGCAGTTGCATTTTCGGACAATGACCTTTTGCCCGCCCAATTACCCCAGGCGTTACGGTTTGGATACCATCTTGCTGACAAAGACGTTCTAAAATGGGAATTAGACCAGAAAGGTGTGTCGAGTGATTCCAAACCAGTCTGGCAGCTTTTTGCGAAGCCGCCCGGAGGGGATCTACGGTGGGTTTACCCATGATAATTAAGCTGCTTCTAGAGGTGCCATTGTCAAACCTGCTCGGTGCAGCTGCTGGTGATAGAGTTCCGCAGGTTCTTGGGGACCAACCCAGACGATCGCTTGACCTTCATAGTGTACCTGATTAGTAAGATCCCACGCGCGATCGCCAGTCATCCCTGGAATATATTTCATCAAACATTCAGCCACATGTGGGAATGTATTAAAATCATCATTTAATACAATCACTTTGTAATTCGGATAAGTCTTACGGGTAACTTGATTAGACCGTTCAGGAGCTTTAGTTGGTGCTGTGGCCATCCCGTAAACATCTGCTGAAAGTGTCGTAACCATAGAACAATTAAGCAAGATAATTTTACAAAACTACACTATAAGTAACTAGTTTAGTCCATTGTGTGGGGAGTGGGGAGTAGGGAGAAATCAATTCAAAATTCAAAATTCACGCATTGAAGAAAAAGACTGGGGGACAAGGGAAATAAGCAATGCCCCATGCCCCATGCCCTATTTCCAATTATCCCAGTTTTCGTTAAAAATAGATGTATCGGGGAAAGCGGTAGGGTTGCCATTTTGTTGCAAAAGCCGTTTAAGCGCTTCTAGTTGTGGTTCTTGTTTGGGTAAGTCATCGACTAGTTGGTAAGGTGCGATCGCATTTTTAAGGGCAAAACTAGCAACAGTTCCCGCAGCTGCGCCAGATGACCATTCAAAGGAATGGACTCGATAGGCAGCAGCAGCAATATGACTAGTAGCAATGCTTTTGCCTCCTACCAGCAAATTATCAATTTTCTGAGGAATCATTGCCCTCAAAGCAATTTGGAAAGGATAAGCTTGCCCAGCACCACGTCTTTCGCCTGGACGTTCTGTGTTACCAGGGGTTTCTGGGGGACTATTTACCATGCAAGGATGGAAATCTATAGCGTAGTGACCAATACCCACAGCGTCGGGGAAGATGGTAGAACGAGTCCGTCGCATTGCTTTTTCTGGTGGGACTTTACCTTCAATTACTGATACTGCTTCCAAACCTGCAAGTGCTGCTCGTAGCCTCCGATACATATCTGCTGGCAGAGTCTTGGAATAATACTCATCATTGTAATCTCGGCGAGAAATATCAATTTCCCAAATACCAAAGCCAGCAGGTTGTCCCCAACTGGGGCGGCCAATGATGCGCCGCCCTTCGCGCATATAGGGATATTTTGATAAGCCATGCACTGTCCCCATCGGCGAATTTGGCCCTGACAACAAGCGGTTATTGCTTTGCAGCTGCTTTACACCCTCCCCCAGTTGGGAATCTGTAATCCCAGCTACCAGCCAGTAATAGAAAGAGAGGGCATTTTCCTCAGCTTTGCGGAGGGTTTCTGTCCGTAGTCCTCCCATCCAGCCCCCTGGTTTTAATTGCCCAGTACTTTCTAACTGTTGGCGACTGTAAATTAGGTTATCTTGGGCAGTTCCAGGGCGGTAATCGTTACCCCAAGTCCAGTTTTGCATGGAGATGTCTCCTGGTGTAGGAGCAGTAAAACTTACACCACCGAATTTTTCTGGTTTCCCTTTGTTTGGACTCCAAATGCGACGATAGGTGAAAACTAAATCAAAGTTAGCCAGTCGCGTTAATTCATAGCTGAAATATGGGGCGTATTGTGAATAAAATGGGGGCATCGTCTGCGGTTGTGGTTCCTTGGTTGCCTCCATTGCAAAGGTGTAGGTAAAGCCTTGAGGGCAATAAGGGTTATTGTTGGTGCCAGAAGCAGAAGGTTCTAGGTAAGAAAGGGCATCAATGCCTAATCGGTAGGGAACATCAGCAAGGGCAATAATTTCTCCAGTTTCGCTCGCGTCTACGACATACCATTTAGGAGCATCCCCTTTCTCTGCCTTGGGGATGAAACGGAGAATAGTTTTAGTAAAGCGAGATGAGTTTTCGTAGCTATAAGAATCTTCAATACTTTGAGATAAAGTAAAAGTATTGAGAGGTGGTGCGCCTTTTGCTGGTTGATGTTGGATAGCGATCGCACTATTAATTATTTTGCCATCAGCAGCGATTTCCAAATCCTTAATTACCGTGTTGGGAAACCATTGCAACTTCCCTTTGCCCTGCTTTTCGGCATCTTTAAGCATCTGGGTCAAAATATTGTGAGCATCGTGGGGAAGAAAACAAGATTCACTTACCCAACAGTCACCTGGGTTAAGTTTACCGTATTTGCGCCCAATCCGGTTTCGCAATTCTAGGTAGCCGCGAGAATAGAATTTTAGGGCACGTTGAGTTGGCCGTTCGTCTAACGCAGATGTCCCTTGAGCAGAAATTTGTCCTCCCAGCCAGTCAGTAATTTCCGTGAGGCAAACCGTTCGTCCTGCTAGTAATCCTTCGTAAGCTGTGGCGACGCCAGATAGTCCACCACCCACAACTAAAATTTCACAGTTGATACTTTTGTCTGGAGTTCTTGGTGGTGTGGCGTTCGCTCCATCAAATGCAACTAAGCTAGATATTAAATTGAGACTGATCAGCGATGTCAAACTATAAGCTACTTTGTGTCTACCCTTCATGATTAAAAAAACTGCTCCAAATCCTGTGTCACCTTGTAGAAGGTAGCATCCGAGAAATGATCATCACAAGTTTATAAGAGTAAATATATTTAAATACAATTTTTACACCTAAAATACTGAGTATCTAGGCTAAATTTACCTGAAATTATTAAAGCAGGGTTAAAAGTGCTGATTGCTGAGTACTTTTTCCTTCATCTATGAGAAATATTGATTCAGACTTCTACACCAAGGATGCATAAGTGATCTTTTATTAGCTGTTTCCCTAAATGCATTGGATATGGTGAATGAATATTACCCATAGACCACGCTGGTGAGATTCGTAAGTAGTGTGGCACTCGGCAAAGTGATTTTAGGCTTTCTTCTGTTTTTTGAAAATCCGAACGAATGAAGAAGGGAAGCATTTCTAACATCTGCTGGTGCTTGAATGCAATATTTACACCGGATTCGTCATTTTGGGAGTCGAGCATATAGAGTTCGCGTGCTGTTGGGGTATCTTGAGCTTTCTGTGTTTTTGGTAATCTTCCAATAGAGAAGTAATGGAGCAACTCAGGTACAGAGGTATCGTAAAAACCACTTAAGCGAATTAAATCTCGTGCTGGAGAATTCTCATTCCAAGCTTGTCGATTAGTGATGTATTGAGTTGTCTCATCGCCAGTGCGGAAGCGAATTATTCCCAGCAGGTTACTAAGTTGGTTATGGTCACGAGGATAAACACAAGCATGACCTGGAACGTGTTGGAAGTCTAAAATATCCCGTTTTGCAAGAAGATATTCATTTTTTAGTTGGAACCAAGCTTGACCTCCGTTTTCTTCACCACGTTCGTTACGCCATACATCAGCTTCGATTAAGACAAGGGTAGATTTTTCGCTTACTTGCGTTAGTACATCCGCCGCAAATTTTGCAAGCTCTATTCCCTTTAACTGAACTGTTTTGTAATTGCGATCGCGGCGTACTCGTGAGAAAATCTGTCCCAGTTCAATCCCCGCCTGTGCGTAAGGAATCCAATTGTTGCGATCGGGAAATAAGACATCAACCGCACCAGTTGCCCGCAGACGAATAGCCAAGGCATAGTGAATATTTTCTTGACCTTGATTTGTTTTTTGGCGACAAAGGGCAATTACGTCTAAGTTTTGGGCGATTTCCTTTGGTATCCCTGCCCGTTCGTAGACTTCTGAGGGCAGTCCATAGAGTGCCCCAAGCTGGCGTAGCGTTACATCCAGTACAGCATTCAGAATACGTCCTTCTGTCTTCTTGCTGTAAGATGGCGATGTATCTGTGCTTTCATCTTCTTTGTCAGATGATTTTGGTCTAACTGTTTGCACCATTTGGGAACCGATTTTTTCTAACACACAAGCTTCACGAACTACTCTATAGATGCTCTGTTTGGGATGAACTCCCTTCTTCTTTGTTTGTCCAATTTCAATAATTGCAAAACAGTAAGGCTTAGTAGTAGAGTCACTTGAAGCAATAACCTTATGTTTCAAAAAGTCGCGCCATGCATCGAGTTTCATTTGATGCTGCTTGCGGATCTGTTTGTCAAACTCTTGACCATCTTTAGGTGCAAGTCCGGCTGTGTCGAGGGGTTTCAAAAGATTTGGATCATCAATCCACACAGATGATACTTTGATATGCTCTGGAAAATCTTCTCCTTTATTGAGCAGGAAAGCATCACGCAATGTCTCGCAAGTTACATCATAGGTATCTCGTTCGCGCCACAGAATAAAAAGATGTATGGGTTTTCCTTGCAATGCCTGCTCAATAGCATCAGCAATGATCGTTTGTCTTTCTTGACGACGGTTATCTACACGTTGCTTAATTTCTTTTTCAGTCAGCTTTTCTTTTTGTTGTTTTGTAAAACTTGAAGGTTGAGAAATATATTCGTAATCGCGCATAGCCAAGGGTGTTTTTTGACCAGATGGAGCAGGAATATCAGATTGCATTGCATTATCTGATATTAAAACACCGTCTAGAAGCTCTAACACTTGAGCAACGATATCACCACGTTCCTGTAAACTAAATCCTGGTTTAATACTATGTCCTCTTTTATGGTTTTCATGTTCATACTTATATCCTTCAGCATGAACTAAATAATATTCATCTCTATTCCAGTTAGGATGATTATCTAAATCGCCGTATCTAGCAGGGTTGCAACGAATGTTATCGGTTGTTTCAAGGGGACGCGCTTTGAATGCAGCTAACAGATTTGGCAATTGAAATTTCCAGAAATTACTATCTTCTCTTCCATTGTTCTCAATGGTAAGACGTATTAACGTTGAATCTACTTCGTAACCAGATAAACGTTCCTCATTCATCCCCATCAGTACAGAAATGTCACGACCATAATTAGTTTCAATTAATGGCTCATGAGCATATCGCTGACAACTTAAATGCAGAAAAATCCACGGTTTAAGCTTGTCATTTTGATTAAATCGCCCTGCTTGAGTCTGAACGCGAAAATCCAAGCGATAGACAAAATAGCCTTCCCTTTCTTTGCCATAGTCATCTGTGTACAGTGCCGGAAATGCTTGACTGACTAGGAATAGTCCAGTACGACCTGAGCCATCGCCTTGTACCTTGCGCCACTGAATTTCTTGCTCTCTTTGCCCAGAGTGAATAACACATTTTTTTTCATGCAGCAATGTTGCTAAGAAACTAGGAATGGCTTGGTATCCCAGTCCTTTTTCAGCATTGATGTTTTGAATGAGCGTTTTTGGAGTAATAGGTTGCCAATTCCAATTAGTAGGAATTATGTCCATGTTTTCAAGAAAGCGATCGCAAACACTATTCACCTGATCTGCTTTACCCTTACCATCAAATTGCTTTGTCCACTCCTGCGCCCAAATAATCACTAACTCATGTATTTGCTCAGGAGTTGGAACTCGCAACGGATTTTCAACCGTTCCTACAGCTAATGCTCGATAATCGCCTGTATCAAAGTATTCAAAACCATGTGTCAATGTTGATGCACAGGCAAGCAATCCATTGTTTAACTGTCGATATGGTATCCAGACCTTTTTCTTGCGATTAGGTGAGAGAACTTCTTCCATACTGTTACGAAAGCCCGCAACAATTTCTGCAAATGGAAACTCAAGTACCGCAATTTCCAAATCTGTAAGAGCATCTTCTGCAAGATTCATTCTGGCAGGTAAGAGAATAGGAGGTTGCACGTCTTTTTTAGGCATTATGAATTCCTTTATACAAAAAATTTACCAATCTAGGTCTTCGATTCTTTCCAGTGCATCGGCTAGAGGCTTGTAAAGCGCATTCCCTACTGTGTTTTCCTCGCTGGCGTAGTCGCAAATTCGTAGAAGCATAGCAACCAGAAGACTTGTCTGTTCTGTATCTAGTTCAGATAATTCTGGATCAGCTTTCCTTGCAGCACTCTTGGGTGCCCAAGCCGCATCGACAAAATAACCACGAAATGGGACACCTCCACGCAAAAGACGACCAACGGCTTGAATAACTAACCCAGCAGTAGTTGCAGCAAGATCAAACCGGGGAAAGGCAAGTAATTCCTGATTATCGCGCAGGGTTTTATAATAAGAACGCTGTTCAACCGATCGCCAGTAACGCGCTGCCAATTGGCGCACCTTTTCAGCACGTTGTACAATTCCGTCTCCTTGTTGCCATGCTAGAAAGTCTGCTCTATCTGCCCACTCTAAAGCACGACGGTTCATTTCTTGGGCGATCGCTTGTGTATCATGTGGATGTGGATATGGACGAGTCAGAAAGTAAACAGCACCAAATGCAGCTTTACCATTTGCATTCAAAATATTGAAACCACGCCCGATCGCATTCATCGGAGCAACAAGAATTTTTCCTTTAATTTGCCCAAAAGTTTCAATATCTGCACGATTGAGGGCACCCTTATCAGGTGGCTTGACAAATTTCGCTAGCTCATCAAAATCATCTTCGGTGTATGTCTCTATATTGTCAGGAACTAAGTGATAAACAAAATTCTGCATACTTGACCAGCAATTGCGAATTTCGTTTGCCGCCCAACGAGCTTGATCGTATGAGTTGACGAGTAACAAAAGGCGATCGCGATCCTTCCAGTGGTTATCTAAATCATTTTCTCCAAGGCGCTTTAATTCCCCAAGTTCTTGCTCCAAATGACCTGTACCGTTACTACCAACAAGCGATCGCGCTATTTCCTGAAACAAGCTCATTTTGCGTCCTTCGGACATACCAGAAATGCGGAGGGGTTTTTTCTTTTGGTCAAACTGGGGAAGAAATTTGAAATTACTTTGAGCGATCGCATCTCTCGCCCCCTGTTCTGGCATTAAAACCCCTTGCGGATTACCAACTTAGAAACAGGCGAATCTCAAAAGTAGAACTTTCCAGAAATAGTCTGCAAATTAGAACCACTAAATTCGTTAATAACTGGCAAACAGTAACACAATTAACCAAATTTAGTTCAAATGTATTATTTTTTATAGTTTAAATGTACTATTGTCTAATCTGGCTTCAATCTAAGCCATCTTTAATATAAGCACCGAGTTATGACTGATTCTCTGCCAATATCCTGGTTTGCTCCCAAGATAATCTATGAACAAATCCAATACTACTTCCCAATGTGTCAATCAAAAATTCGTATTGCATCTGGCTATTTTACTATAAACGGTTGGGATCTTATTCGAGATGTTGTAAAAGGAAAGTATGTTGATCTGTTGGTTGGAATTAACGAACGAACTAAAAGACAAGACGAAGGATACGCACAGCGTCTTCTGATCCAAGAAATCACGAAAGATTTAGCAACAGCATCATCAGCAGGTAATCGCCGTCAAGCTGTAGCAGATTTGGTTGAGAAAATTCGGAGAGGTGAATTTCGGCTCGTAGATGCACGTGCTATGAAGCATCATGCAAAACTTTACTTGGTTGACTGTAAGGTTGCCATCGTAACTTCAGCAAATTTAACTAAACATGGGTTAATAGAACAGGTTGAAGCTGGTAATATACTGGATCAGAATGATGAAGTTATAAAATTTGTCAAGGAATTTGATGGATATTTTGCTGAAGCAGTAGATTTAACTCAGAGGCTACTTAAAGCTCTCGAAGATTGGTTGAAACTTGCTTCTCCGTGGGATATTTACCTCAAAACCTTACTTGCTTTTGAGGATGTAGAAATTGATAACAAGTATACTCCGCCAACAAATTATCAAAGAGCAATGATTGCTGAAGCTTTACAGAAAATAAGCGATCACAGCGGAGTTATGTTGGTTGCCTCAACAGGTCTTGGAAAGACTGTTGTTGCTACTCATATCGCCTTGAAACTTTTTAGAGCAGATAAAATTATACATGTATTGATTATTGGCCCCAAATTAGTAAAAAGGCAATGGAAGTCTGAATTTATGGATGCGGGTATTCCTCAGACCTACATCGGTTATCAAGCTTTAGATAAAGAAGATCCAAACCATGATCGTAATCTTGAACACTTTATCGAAATAGAAGAAAAAATAAATAAGCAATGGCTTAGAATGAAACAGCCCTGCCTATAAGTGGCACCGGCTGAGTTGTTTAGAACAACAGTTGAGAATCAAATGGATACGCCTGAAGCGATCGCTATTCAACTACGCGCTGACAAAAACCTTGATCCAGCGATCGCTAATGCTTTAGCATCTTTAGTTAAAGCAGCGTATCGCGATTTGTCTCAAAATGATGGCGAATTGAAGCAAGATCCCTAAAGATATGTCATTAATTCAAAGTCTATCGCCTGAATTTAGGCAACGTTGTGAGGCGATCGCAACTGAACAACGAAGCTTACTTCGAGTGCGATCGTTTGAACCGTTACCCGCAGACATTCTAGCAACCAAGTTAGGAGCAAGACTTTTTACACCCGATCAGGTTCCGAATTTAGAGCCAGAGCAGGTAGCAGTATTACTTACTAGCGATGGGTGGTCAGCAGGGATTATACGCTATAACCCACTATGGATTGTATATAACCCGCGTCATGCACCTGCACGGTATGAATCAAATCTGATGCATGAAATAGCTCATGTGTTGTTCAATCATAAGCCTGTTGGCTTTGATTCGGTAACTGGACTACCAAAACGTAAACAAAACAACGAAGATGAAGCAACTTATTTAGGGGGATGCCTTCAAATTCCCAAACGTGGTTTATTATGGGCGACACAACGAAACATGCTGTTACCTCAGATTGCAGCACATTTTGGCGCTAGTGAAGCGATGGTGAAGTTTCGCAGCAATGTAACTGAAGTGTCTGTCAAATGCTAATGTATTACAATATTTGCTCTGCCATAAACAGAATTCATTAATGAATAACTAGTAATCTTTAGCTGAAACTGTAGTGATTTCGTCTCTTTTTGTGAAATTAAAAACTGCTCTTGCTAAAAGTAGACAAGAGCAGTTTTTAATAGCAAAGCCCAAAATAAGAATTTAGGCATCTTCAAGTTCAAATTGAGCCACCGTAACCGCATTAAAAGCGAAAGCCAAAACTAGTGGCATCGGAGACTGCAACCAAAAGGTAAAAAGAACAGCTAGGATTGTGCCAATGACTGCGGACATCGACCACAATCGTTCTTCAAAAGTCAATCCCTTCTCGGCTTTAATCACTCTGAGAACATGAACTGGAATTGGTTCTGGCATTACCCCACCCGGAGGGAAAGCCCAGAAGTTGTTACGTCGCTCAACAAATAAATCTGTCCAGCCATTTTCTTGGCACCATGCCTCAATCCATTGAAGTGAGTAATGATTCATCATCGGGTTTGGGAGTTCGGTTTGCAAAAGTTGTGTACTTGGTGAATGTAAACTCTTAGAGATTCCTGAAGAACTAATTTATCGCTATAAAATTAACGCTAATTATCCAACTTTTAAGCTTTGTGAAGCAATTGAGACGCCTATAATTACGCTCAGACCTTACTTTCATTAATTAAAACATTAACAGTTGAGCGGGGCTGTTTTTTTTAAAAGACAATAAACTTTACTTAGAAAATTGAAAGTAAAGTATTGTAAATAACTCAATGAGCATTACTACTCAATAGCGCTCTTTAGATCCTCAAATTCAAATCTAAAAATGAAGAATTGTGAACAAATCAATAAACATAGGCGTAGCCCATGTAGACATTGCTTCATCCGGCTAAACCATTTCTTTAGAGTTAGGAATTTCAAGTTTTACCTTCAACAAGAGCGATCGCATAACGGCACTGCCTTAATCGCGATCGCCTTCGACAACAATAGGAGTGGTTGGAAAGATGATTAAAATTTATATACATCTGGGAGGGTAAATAGAATCAAAGTGAAGCTAGGAGTAAAATCTATGAACAAATTAAAACTGAGTTGACTCAGAGCAAATATATGTTGAGTATACTTTGGGGTATTGTTGTTGTACTGATTGCTTTTTGGGGATTAGGACTGGCACTTCATATTGCCGGAAATTTAATTCATGCACTGTTGCTTTTAGCGATCGCCCTTGCTATCTATAATTTTTTCAAAGCGCGTGATGTGTAAATATAGTGGTTCCATATCTGGTAAGGTAGGTTTTCAAAGTTACTAACTTTGGTAAAAAAGATTTGGGTGTACCTCAGTTGCTTAGGAAACGCTATATATTCAGTGTGAGTACAAACGCTCCTATATTGCCGCTCTTTTAGATAAACGTGAGAAGGAATGTCTACGACGGGCTATGCCTAAGCTCTTTTTGCGTTACAAAATATTAAGCAAGGAAATACACATTCCCCAAATCCGGTAGCAAGGCTGCGAGTCTCAATTAGGATAAGCCAGTCTTGCTAATATTCAAATGCGGTAATTAAATGCAGCAATTAGACACCAAATCGGCTCTCGATATGTTTTGGCGGCAAGGGTTGGCGTTCCTTCTAGGAATTATTATCTGGTGCGTGGCTGATCCCGCACTGGCAGTAGACTGGACTCATCCACTGTCATTTAGCAATGCAGAGTTGTCAAGACGTGATTTTTCTGGTGAAAGTTTACAAGCTGCGGAGTTTTCTAACGCCAATATGGAACTGGCTAACTTTACAAACGCTGACTTGCGGGGAGCAGTCATGAGCGCTTCAGTGATGACAAAAGCAAATCTCCACGGAGCAGATTTAACTAATGCAATGGTTGATCAGGTAAACTTAACTAAGGCAGATTTGAGCGATGCAGTTTTCAAAGAAGCTCTTTTGCTCCGCGCCATCTTTAATGATGTGAATATAGACGGTGCAGATTTTACAGATGCAGTTTTGGATAGGGCGCAAATCAAAGAACTGTGCGGCAAAGCCAGTGGTGTGAATTCCAAAACAGGCGTGCAAACTCGTGAATCTCTAGGATGTCAATGAAGCGTGTTGGTGTAATTGGTGGCGGACAACTTGCCTGGATGATGGCGGATGCAGCACAGAAGCTAGGAGTAGAATTGATCATACAAACTCCTAGTGAAGACGACCCGGCTGTGTCAATTGCCCAAGAAATCGTTTTCGCCCCGGTAGATGACGCCAGTGCTACAGGAATTTTAGCTCAAAAATGCGATGTCATCACCTTTGAAAACGAATTTGTTAACCTGCAAGCTTTATCTGTTTTAGCACAGCAAGGCGTTTCTTTCCGCCCCCGATTAGAAGCTTTAGCTCCTCTTTTAGATAAATATCATCAGCGCTGCTATTTAAGGGACTTGGGATTACCAGTTCCTCAATTTTTTGCCCTTGACGAGGCGGAAAATATCAAATCAAAAATAGAATATCTAGGTTTTCCAGTAGTTCTCAAATCCCGACGCCACGGTTATGACGGTCAGGGTACTTTCATAATTCAGGATTTTGCTAGTTTAGAGCAAAAGCTAACTTTAAATCAATCACTTTTCTTGTTAGAAGAATTTGTCCCATTTGAACGAGAACTAGCAATAATTGCAGCGCGTTCTGTGGAGGGAGAAATTGTAACTTATCCAGTAGTAGAAACCCAACAAGAACAACAAGTGTGCCGCCGGGTGATTGCGCCAGCCCAGATTACGCCCAATCAAGTAGCAGAAATCCAAGCGATCGCACATACTCTATTAAATAGCCTAGAAGTAGTGGGAATTTTTGGAATTGAGCTATTTCTTAGTGCTGATGGCAAAATCCTGGTAAATGAAATTGCGCCTCGTACTCACAATTCTGGGCATTTTTCCCTAGACGCTTGTGAAACTTCTCAGTTTGAGCAACACCTCAGAGCCGTTTGTGGCTTACCTTTGGGAAATCCGGCTTTGCAGTGCGCTGGCGCTGTGATGGTGAACCTGCTGGGGTATGAAAATTCTCACAGCGACTACCAAAGCCAGCGTCAACAAATAGCAGAGATTCCCCAAGCGCACCTTCACTGGTATGGGAAGACTCAATCACGTCCGGGGCGAAAGTTAGGACATGTCACCGTTTTGCTGGATAATCAAAATATAGAGTCGGGAAGTGCGTATGGCAACGGCGTCGGCGCAGCGATCGCCCACACCATAGAATCTATCTGGTATCCCAGGTAAATTGATCAGAAACTTTCGATATTGAACACACAACATCTTTTTGAAAGCTATAATGAGTGAGTTGCACTACGACGTTGGTGACTGCCATCAAGTTTTTTGATCTATGCCTTTAAAGACAAGGGAGTCAAACAGTTCTCGTGGCAGTAAACCGGGCATGTACCCGGAAACTTTAAACGAGGAATTTAGGTTCCCACCTGGTTAAACCAGGTCATAAACTTAGGTAAAACGGCGTCGCGGTGAACTTAAAATTATTAGCTCCCAAAGTCAGTTAGAATTTGGGAGCTTTAATTATTTGAATCACTTTTAATCTCCATTACAGCTATTTTCAGGTAAAGAGGCCACGCGGTAGGGGCACAGAAAAAGCTCATTGGTATCAACTTAACGTCAAAGTTAGTCTAGAACCAGCTTTTAGAGATTGTCTCGTTCCGAGTTTCTGACTCTTAATGCCTACTAAGCTGTTCCACATTTAACTTGCTCCCATTAGGGCGGGCTTTCCGGCCCACCCCACAAGAGTTAAGTTTAATTAGGTTATGCAATTTAGATGTTTTTCAGCTTAGGAGGCTCCACCTCCTTTACTCGCGGCAGAGTCGCAATCAGGTTTTAAAAGGGTTTTGGCTTAAATTGACACGCTTGAGCATTGCTGTGCCCCTACGACGGATGTGCTTAGAAGTTAGCAATAACTGCTGATAAAAACAAAATCTGTATAACTGGATTCTAAATTAGGTATCGTTCAGAGTTAAGATAACAAAATTATCTGAAATTGTGGTTAAAGCTACAAAAAATTGTTAAAACAACTAACTAATAGCGTATTTCCAGCTTCGGTCTTCCGACTAGAGAGTGGTTTAACCTTTATTCATCAAGAAATTCCCACTACCCCTGTAGTTGTGGCGGATGTTTGGGTGCGTGCTGGAGCAAGCCTAGAGCCAAAACCGTGGTTTGGGATGGCGCACTTTTTAGAACATATGATTTTTAAAGGTACGGCGACACTACCGCCTGGAATGTTCGATTACAAAGTTGAAAACCGGGGTGGTGTGAGTAATGCGGCAACAAGCTATGATTATGCTCATTATTCACTCACCACAGCTGCCCCTTATTTAAAAGATACTCTGCCCTACTTGGGAGAACTACTGCTGAATGCGGCAATTCCAGAAGATGAATTTAGCCGCGAACGGGACGTGGTTTTAGAGGAAATTCGCTCTTGTCAGGACGATTCCGACTGGATAGGATTTCAAACTCTGATTCAAAGTATCTATCAGCATCACCCTTACGGACGTTCGGTGTTGGGTACTGAGCAAGAATTGATGCAGCAATCGCCAGAAGCAATGCGCTGTTTTCACCGCACTCACTATCAGCCGGAAAACATGACGGTGGTAATTGCAGGGGGTATAGCCCAGCAACCAGCCTGGGAAATGGTAAATCGTTCATTTGCTGATTTTGCCGAACGCTCGAATTGTCCGCAATTTGAGAAAGTAGCAAAGCCAGTAATAACAGGAATTCAGCGTCAAGAACTGTGTTTACCACGCATAGAGCAAGGACGATTGTTGATGGCGTGGCTCGTACCAGGGGTAGAGGAAATCCGCACTGGCTATGGTTTAAATATGTTGTCGGTGTTATTGGCAGAAGGGCGGACTTCGCGTTTAGTGCGTGATTTGCGAGAAGATTTGCAATTGGTACAGGGAATTTGCAGTAGTTTTTCTTTACAACTGGAATCAAGTTTATTTACAATTACTGCCTGGTTGGAACCAGAAAATTTGCAGGAAGTTGAATCCTTGATTTGCGCTCATTTGGATGATTTGCAGACTAGAGGAATTAGCGAACAGGAACTTGCCCGCGCACGCAGGCTGCTGTGTAATGAGTATGCGTTTGCTACCGAAACGCCAAATCAGTTGACGGGGCTTTATGGATATTACAATACCATCGCCCAAGCTGAATTAGCTGTGACATATCCCCAGCAGATTCAGTCTTTTGATGCCCAAGAACTGCAAAAATTAGCTCAACAGTATCTTTCGCCGCAGAATTATGCGGTTACTGTACTTAAACCGTGTTAGTCATTAGTCATTAGCAAAAGACAAATGACCATGCCAATTTTGGATTTTGGATTTTGGATTTTGGATTTAAGAAAAAATCTAAAAAATTGGTTTGAATAGCCTGAATTGAGCCGTGGAGACAAATAAAATAGACCCTTGCATAAATCCAAAATAAGAACCCCACCAAAGAGACAAAGCTACGCTTTGGCTCCCTTAAGAGCCTGCTCTAGGGGTTGGGGTTCTTGGGGTTTAGCACTCAAGCGGAATGATATCAAATAATTTAATTGTTTGAGAGCAAGCAAAGTTATTTGTGGGGCAATCTAAAATTTAAAATCCAAAATCTAAAATTGAGTGATAACCGACAATGGACAAATTACAAATGACAACCTTGCTGCAAAAATCACCTATCCATCGCACCGTATTGAATAATGGCATTGTCGTGCTGGTGGCAGAAAATCCTGCTGCGGACATTGTTGCGGCGCGAATCTTTGTGCGTGCCGGTAGTTGTAACGAAAGCCGGGAGCAAGCAGGGTTGGCACATTTGCTATCAGCAGTGATGACAAAGGGATGCGATGGTCTTTCTAGTTTTGAAATTGCCGAAATTGTCGAGTCTGTAGGGGCGAGTTTGAGTGCAGATGCCAGTACTGATTATTTTTTGCTATCTCTGAAAACGGTAACATCCGATTTTGCAGAAATTTTAACATTGGCAGGGCGGATTTTGCGCTCGCCTACTTTTCCCGAAACTCAAGTGGAACTAGAACGACGTTTAGCACTCCAAGATATTCGTTCGCAAAAAGAGCAGCCGTTCACTGTCGCCTTTGAACAAATGCGGCAGGTAATGTACCAAAATCATCCCTATGCTATGTCAGTGCTGGGAGATGAAACCACGATGAGCCGCTTAACCCGTGCGGATTTAGTCGAGTATCACCAAACTTATTTCCGTCCAGATAATCTAGTAATTAGTATTGCTGGGAGAGTCACACCCACAGATGCAGCCGCATTGGTGGAAGAAGTTTTTGGTGATTGGCAAGCGCCAGCCCAAGCATTGCCAATACTGAATTTAGCTGAAATTAAGGTGGAACCGCAGGTAAGAGTGAAACCAGTACAGACACAACAATCAATCGTGATGCTCGGTTATTTGGGAACATCGGTGAGTTCTGTTGACTACGCCCCACTGAAGTTGCTATGTACCTACTTGGGAAATGGGCTTTCTAGTCGCTTGTTTGTGGAATTGCGCGAAAAACGAGGTTTAGCTTACGAAGTATCTGCATTTTACTCCACAAGGCTATTTCCAGCCTCATTTGTGGTTTATATGGGTACAGCACCGGAGAATACCAGCATAGCCTTAGAAGGACTGCGTACAGAAGTAGATTTATTGTGTACCGCCGAAGTATCCGAAAGCGCACTCCAAGCTGCTAAAAACAAGATCCTGGGGCAGTATGCATTGGGTAAACAAACGAACGGGCAAATTGCTCAGATATACGGCTGGTATGAGATTTTGGGCTTAGGTATTGATTTTGACACAAAGTTCCAAGAATTGATTGCGGCTGTGAGTGCCAAAGATGCGATCGCTTCAGCTTGTAAGTATTTAAAATCACCTTACTTGTCTTTAGTTGGTCAAGAAGAAGCAATTAATCGAGCGATCGCATAGCTTTACTTTAATTCTCTCCTTTTTGAGAACGATTAGAAAGGAGCAAGTCTGAACCCAAGGATATTGGATTGTGTACCGCAGCTACGCCCGTCGGAGACATCGTAAATGCAGCTGTTTTTTAGACCAAGCGGCCGTACTATTAGCATGAGAATATTCTGGGAGTAGATTCCATGCAAAGCAGCCTGACAGCAAGTATTTTGAGTTACTTAAAATTACTAGAGCCAACTGTAAATCGCTGTAGGATGGAAAAACGGCAAAAAAATTGGTGGACAAAAAGCTTTAAATCTTTATCAGCTATTGAAATACTCTTGTTCTCCACTACACCTGTGTTGATTGCCTCAACGGCTGTAGTATCAATAGCTGCACCTCAAAAGATTGCCCAAGTAAATCCTGGAGATAACGTCAACCGCCCTACCCTAAAAGTTGGTAGTCAAGGCGAACGCGTGTCTGAACTTCAAGCAGCTCTAAAACTTTTGGGTTATTACTCTGGTGCCGTAGATGGTGTATATAGTGAGGATACGGCCAGTGCTGTTTCCCGGTTTAAACAAGCAGCTGGCTTAAATCCAGATGGCGTTGTTGATGCCAGCACTTGGCAACGACTTTTCCCTAATCAACCGGTAGCAGCATCAACCGTCCCTTCATCCCAGCCAGGATTTAACTCAGCTAGAAATTTTCCTGTCCCAACCCAGACTAGCAACCTCAGCAACGTTGCAAATCCCAACCCTAACCCTCCAAGACAAGGTGTAACACAAGTTGCGACTAGCCCGAAGCCAAAACCTGCTACCCCAAAAAAAGCTGTAACACAAGTTGCGACTAGCCCGAAGCCAAAACCTGCTACCCCAAAAAAAGCTGTAACACAAGTTGCGACTAGCCCGAAGCCAAAACCTGCTACCCCAAAAAAAGCTGTAACGCAAGTTGCGACCAGCCCTGAGCCAAAACCTGCTACCCCAAGAAAAGCTACAACTTCAAGGACACAGAAAACACCGGATCGTACTACATCAACTACTAAGCAAACCCCTGGTATTCAATACACCTCAGAAGGATTGCCAATTTTGCGTATAGGATTACGTGGTTCTGAAGTTGTGAAGTTGCAAGAACAACTGAAAAAGCTTGGTTTCTTGAAAGGCGATGCCGATGGAGACTTTGGCGTAACAACCGAGGAAGCTGTGAAAGC
Organism: Nostoc sp. JL33; assembly: GCF_017114985.1. Taxonomy (GTDB): domain Bacteria; phylum Cyanobacteriota; class Cyanobacteriia; order Cyanobacteriales; family Nostocaceae; genus Nostoc. Next base: position 31,241 of record NZ_JABXKP010000075.1, read on the forward strand.
TGCACAAAAGCGCTATGGTTTAGAGGCTGACGGTGTAGTTGGTGGTTCTACCTGGGAGGTTCTTTTGCGGCGATCGCCCCAACAGCGTTAGGCTGATATTAAAGTTGCCATCCACTATAGTGTAATTTTGCTAGTTCCCTTAATGACTTTGGAACTTGCTAGTGCTAGATACTCTGTTTTAGATACAGAGGTTTCTCGACTGAGAGCAACCTCTGTAGGAGTTTTGCTGTTCAGATCATTTTTAATCAATTTAATTCGTGGTACATCCTGCAATAGGATAAAGATATCCTGATTGGAAATATCTCTATGCGATCGCTGAAAAATCACATGTTTTTGGGCTAACAAAAGATGATAGCAATATAAGCTAAGTACAAGCACACCTGATAGTGTTACATATTACAACTGGCAATAGTCAAATTAATTAAACTGCTAATTCCTCTAAAAAAACTTATGCAACACTTTTTATTAACTTGGCTCGGTAGTGCGGTGGCGTTATTTCTTACTGCTAATATCGTTCCGGGATTCTTTATCAAGAATTTTGTGACTGCCTTGATCGCTGCTTTAGTTGTTGGTCTGGTTAATGCATTTATTAGACCAATTTTGCAGATTTTGACATTTCCGATTACCTTACTCACCTTTGGTTTATTTACATTAGTGATCAACGCCTTAACCCTTTGGTTGGCAAGTGCCCTAACTCCTGGTTATGGTTTTGAGATTCAGGGCTTTTTACCTGCTTTGTTAGGTTCAATTGTGCTAGCAATAGTTTCTAGCATAATTAACTATTTGTTGAGAGTTGTTGACTAGAAAAATTAGTAAATTGTAATACTCATAATATTTGAGGCTTGGGCAACAGCTAGCGTTACCGCTCCTGCTTGCCCTTGTAACTGAAAAATTCGTTTAGGAACTAAAAACCTCACTCCCAATGCTTCTGTGCTGGTAAAAGGGGAAGCAGTCAATAAGGGGGTTTGAGTAGCTGCAAGAATAGCAGCTGCCTCTGCTACGCTAGGTGTACCCACTTTCTGGTCGGTAATTGTGGCAGGGTTGGGGACACAGACACAGCGAAGCATTTCCCCAGAAAAAGTTTTTAGGGGGAAATTGCGGAGGTGGCAAAATTCTACTAAGCCAACTTCCGAGGCTTTGGTGTCAATCGTAGCAATCCCCGCGATCGCACTTTGAAAAAGTTGATTTTCTCGAAATACTTGCTCAATTGCTTGATCAATCAACTGCCATAAGGTTCCCCGTTTACAACCGATTCCTACCCATAAAACCTGTTGCACTTGGTGTATTTCCTGATTCAATTCGTCAGGGTTTAGTTTACTCCAACAGCCAACCAAATAAATCTCCAACTGTCAGCCTCAACTCACTTGCAAAATCTGGCACAGGGAGTAAAGCTTCTAATTCATCCAACATGACAGGCTGTTGATTGCGGATGTACACAAATACCGTTTGTTCTTCTGGATCAATCAGCCAACCCATTTGTGTTTCATAATTCAGGCAATGCAGAATATTTTTTGTAACTTTCGTTTGTCTTTGGTCAGGTGATAGAATCTCAATAGTCCAATCGGGAGCTGCTTGGAATACGTTGGCAACTTCACCATTTTCATCACGAGGAATTCTTTGCCAAGTAAACACAGAAACATCTGGCACTATTGACCTTCCACCAAAAGTACACCGCAATTCTGGAAAAGCACGAGCAATTCGCTTGGGCTTGACCGTTAAGTTGACTGTGCTAACCATTTCACCTTGAATTATACTGTGCTTTCCCTGTGGCATAGGTTTTTGAATAATTTGACCATCGATGTATTCACTAGCAGGCTTAGTTTCTGGTAGCTTCAGAAACTCTGCCAAAGTTATGCTTTTTGATGGTGTACGTACCATTTGCGATCGCCTCCAAGTCCAGCAATTCTGATTAAAAAACCGCATTCGCGCAGCGTCTCGTTAGAGAAGTACACAAAGAAAAAATCAGCTTAACTCTTACTCTGCGTACCTTTGCGCTACCTCAGCGTTCCTTTGCGTTAAAAAAATTACATCCTCTCCAATACCTCAATTCCCAATAAAGACAATCCTAGCTTCAAAGTTCTAGCAGTCAAATCACAGAGAATCAAGCGAGATGTTCGCTGCGGTTCCTCGGCTTCCAACACCTGAACTCCCTGATTGCGGTCATAAAACTGATTAAACTTTTTACTCAGTTCGTACAAATACTCACATAAACGATTGGGCAGCAAGTCTTGCTCTACACTACTAATAACTTCATCCAGTTGAAGTAAATATTTCGCCAGCGCTAATTCTGTTTCATGCTCCAACAAAACAGCATTGTTTCCCAACTCCTTAAAGTTAATATCACCCTTGCGGCTAATCCCCTGAATGCGTGCATAAGCATACAGCATATAGGGCGCAGTATTACCTTTGAAATCCAGCATTTTGTCGTAGCTGAAAATGTAGCTACTGGTGCGATTTTGGCTTAAGTCTGCATACTTAACTGCACTGATCCCAACTACCCTAGCAACTTCATTAATAAATTCTTCAGTTTCTTGACGTTCTTCTTCTTGTAATCTTGTTTTTAGGTCAGCCTGGGCACGAGAAACAGCTTCATCTAATAAATCCCGTAACCGCACACTATCCCCAAAACGAGTTTTGATTTTCTTACCATCTTCTCCTAACACTAACCCAAAGGGCACATGCACTAATTCCACATCATCGGGAATCCATCCAGCTTTGCGTGCAACTTGGAAAAATTGAGCAAAGTGGTTTCCTTGTCCAGCATCTGTTACATAAATTATCCGCTTTGCTTGATCCTGCTGAATCCGGTAGCGGAGGGATGCTAAATCAGTTGTGGCGTAGTTATAGCCGCCATCTGATTTCTGCACAATTAAAGGCAAAGGTTCACCTTCTCTATTTGTAAACCCTTCCAAGAAAACGCATTTTGCCCCCTGGTTTTCTACCAGTAACCCAGATTTATCTAAATCTTCTACAACTTTTGGTAGTAAAGGGTTGTAGAAAGATTCTCCGCGTTCAATTATTTGGACATCCAGCAACTCATAAATTACTTGAAACTCTTGGCGTGATTGTTCACACAGCAGTTTCCAAGCATGAAGTGTATCTTCTGCACCTGCTTGTAATCTGACAACTTCTTGCCGCGCTGTTTCTTGAAAACCTGCATCTGTATCAAAGCGTTGTTTGGCTTTGCGGTAAAAAGAGACTAAATCACCAATATCTAAAGCATTAGCGGTGGTAAGCGCGTCTGGGTAAACTTCCCGCAGATAGGCGATTAACATGCCAAACTGCGTACCCCAATCACCTACATGATTTAACCGCAAGACATCGTGTCCTTGAAATTCTAAAATCCGGGCGATGGAATCACCAATAATCGTAGAACGCAAGTGTCCAACGTGCATTTCTTTGGCAATATTCGGACTGGAAAAATCCACAATTTCCCGCTTGGGCGTTTTTGCGGCTGGAACTCCTAGTCTGGGATCAGCTTGAATCGCGTTAAGTTGTGCTTCTAAGTATGCCGTTTTCAATTTCAGATTGATAAATCCTGGCCCAGCGATTTCTGGCGGTTCGCAGATTTCGGATACATCTAATTTCTCAACGATCGCACCTGCGATCGCTCTTGGTTGCTTTCCTAATTTTTTACTCAGGGATAAAGCCACATTCGCCTGATAATCACCAAATTTAGGATTGCTAGCAGAAACCAAAATGGGATCTACTCCAGCGAAGTCAGTGCCAAAAGCCGCGACTAAAGCCTGCTCAAGCTGAACTTTTAGTTTTTCTTGTGTAGCGTTCATATATAAATATTATCTGAGAGAGAGAGAATGTAGCTCTGGAAAAGCTTGATTATTAACTTTAGCATTTCATTTTGAGCCACTCGATTCATGAAGCGATTTTGACTATATTGAGTGATTGCTTTAAGAATTGTCAATAAGGCACTCTATCTGTAATATAAATTTCACCTATACAGATAAGCGCTAGCATGAAAGTACGCGAAGTTATCAAACGACTAGAAGCTGATGGTTGGTATCTTGCTAGAACTAAAGGTAGTCATCGACAGTTCAAACATCCAGATAAATCCAGTACTGTAACAGTGTCTGGTAAACCAAATGTAGATGTGCCAATTGGTACTCTTAAAAATATTTGGAGACAAGCTCAATTGGAGGAAGACTAATGCATTATACAGTTGTGATTGAAAAGGGAGAAACTAGCTACGGTGCTTATGTCCCTGATTTACCCGGTTGTGTAGCTGTGGGTGAAACTTTAGAAGAAGTCAAGCAGATGATTACAGAAGCTATTGAATTTCATCTAGAAGGAATGCTAGAAGATGGTTTACCTATTCCTCAACCTACAAGCATCGCTCATGAGGTTGAAGTTGCAAACTACACCAAAACATAATTATAGGAAACCACTAAATTAGCTCTAAACAATCCTTCTAGTACAGATTGGCGGAAGTTCGCACCGCACTTTTAGCTTACAATTTCACACCGGATACACAGCAGTCATTTGGTGTTAATGGTGGTGCTACAGATTTTAAATAACAAACAGCACTACCACCTTGTACTCCTGGTCTAACATAGGTATAAGCACTACACTTATTATCATTAATACAATACTGCTGGCAAATGGAAGCGGATGGTAAGGTAAAATAAGATATGTAATCGCTACCTCCTCTATCTCTACCAAATTCAGCAGTTACGGCATAACGTGGAATAGTGGTTGAGAGTGGAGCCTCTTGAGCTATGGCAGGTTGAGCCAATGGGATCAAGTTTACAGCCGTACTAAAACCTAAAATCAGTAAAAGTGCCAACCCAAAAAATATAATATTTTTTGGTAAAACAAAATTTTTCTTTGCATATTGCCAAGCTGCGACCATTTTGAATTTCATAAATCTCTCTTGGGTACACAGTATTATTAATAGCTGTATACACTACAGTTATTTGCTACCAAATACAAAAATTGTTAATAATTTTACATAATTAATTCACTGTGTGGCTGCAAGTTACACCTGAATTAATTAGGCAGAGGAGATGAAAGAATTGAGTTGTATTGAAGCTTCTCTACTTCCGCCCAATCAAGGCACAACTGACGGAAACGCTCGCCCCGCACCTCAAAATTCGGGTACTGATCGAAACTCGCACAAGCCGGAGATAGCAACACCACACGCGCTTGATACTGCTTGGCTAATTCCGCCGACTTGGGAACTGCCCTTTCCATCGTTTCCACAATCTGGTAAGAATAATACCCCACCTCTTGCAGACGTTTGGCAAATGTGGGTGCAGCAGAGCCAATCAATAACACAGCAGCAGCTTGGGAGTGAATTTTTGCTAGCCAAGCGGTATCATCACCTGCTTTAGCTTCTCCACCAGCAATTAAAATCGCTGGACTTTTTACAGATGCTAAACCAACTTCAGCAGCATCATAGTTAGTGGCTTTGCTGTCGTTAATGAAATCAATACCTTCCCATGTGCAGATATGCTCCAAACGATGGGCAACACCTGGGAATTCAACAATAGCACGCGCGATCGCATCACAATTAATTCCCGCTAACCGTGCCGTTGCTACTGCCATCAAGAGATTTTGTTGGTTATGTTCTCCCACCATCCGCAAGGTAGATACTTTCACAATCGCTTTTGGTGCAGAGGTTGCAGTCAATTTTTCCACAACCCAGTCGTCTTCGATGTAAAAGCCTTTTTCGCTAATCAGGAAATCTTTTCCTCTTACACTTGTCCAATAGGCATCAGGCCAAGCACTTAAACCTTGCTGCCTCAAGTAGGCATCATCGCCATTGAACACTTGCAACTCGGACTGACGCAACAGCTTGGCTTTGATGTTGTAATAGTTTTCTAAAGTCTTATGGCGACTAAGATGATCCGGCGTGAAAGTCGTCCAAACACCGATACGGGGTGCAAGAGAACTCGAAGATTCTACTTGATAGCTGCTAATTTCCGCAATCACCCAATCAATACAATTTTGGATTTTAGATTTTGGATTTTGGATTTGAGTTTCCTCTGTTCTTATCCTACCCTCCTGTCCTCTCCAAGATAGGGCAACATCACAAGCGGCGTAGCCAATGTTACCGCAGGCGGGTGCATTTAAGCCTGCTGCTTGGAAAATGGCAGCAATTAAAGCTGTGGTAGTAGTTTTGCCGTTAGTGCCAGTAATTCCTACCCAAGGTAGCAAGCGCAAATTTCGCCAAGCCAGTTCCATTTCCCCAATGGTTTCAATACCTAATTGGCGTGCCTTGATTAATACGGGAATATCCCAAGGTACGCCAGGACTAACGACTATTAATTGGGGTAAATTAGCACCATTCAATTCTAGGGATTGGCCTAGTTTTACGGTTATTTGCTCGGCAGCGAGTTCTTGTTGTTGTTGTAGGAGGGCTTGGGAGGTGTTGCTATCACTTAGCTCTACCTCCCAACCTTCCCGTTTCAACAATCTCGCCGCAGCAACACCGGACTTTCCCAATCCAATAACAGTAGCTCTAGGCATAGATTGCAGCAGAGTGTCCCTGGTTAAGCACTCCCTATAGTAGCGTTTCTTGGCAAAAATTACACAAGTTTTTACTAACTTACGCTACAGATTTTTGACGATCGCACCAAAGTCAGCTAAAACACGGGCATGATTGCGAACTAGTCCAAGTAAATGTAATCGATTACGTTTGACTTCTGGATCGGAGTCCATAACTAAAACGCTATCTGGCCCATCAAAGAAGTTACTAACTGCTGGAGCAATTTTTGTTAGTGCTACTACTAACAGTTGATAATTTCGTGTCTGCTGTGCTGCTTGAGTTTGAGGCACTGATTCGATTAGCGCATTATACAAAGCTACTTCAGAGGGCTTTTGAAATAATTCTTGACGAACTACGGTTGTTGGTTCTAGCTGTTTTGTATCCAAATCACCTTGTGCGGCTAATCGTGTGGAACGGTTAACGGTTTCGTAGATGTTATCTAAGGTACTATCGTTGCGGATTTGTTGTAAGTATAAGGCGCGATCGCGGACATCCAATAAATCCTTTAACGTCCGTTCTGTGTATTCTGGGTCATTTTCTCCCAAAACTGCATTTACTAAGTCGTAATCAATCTGCTTATCTTCTTGTAGTAAAGTGCGGATGCGTTGTAAGAAAAACTCTTGTAATGCTGCGGTTAATGATCCCTGATCTTTGTGATATTTTGCTGCAAAATCTGTCCCTATTTGTGCCAATAAATCATCTAAATTTATCGGTAAATTATCAAACCAAGTGATTTTTACTACAGCATTAGCAGCACGGCGTAAGGCAAAGGGATCAGAGGAACCAGAGGGAATTAAACCTAAACCAAAGATACTCACCAAGGTATCTAATCTATCTGCCAAACCGACAATTTTTCCCGTGAGCGTTCCAGGTAAAATATCACCTGCTCCGGTTGGCAAATAATGTTGAAAAATTGCCTTGGCTACTTCCGCATCTTCACCACTGGCTAAGGCATATTTTTCTCCCATGATCCCTTGCAATTCGGGAAATTCATACACCATTTGTGTAACCAAGTCTGCTTTACATAATAAAGCTGCACGTTGGATTTTTTGGCTTTGACTTTCCTCTAATTTTAATTGGCTAGTAATTTGCTCGGCAATTTTAACTATTCTATCTACCTTGGCACGCAACGAACCCAATTCTTCTTGGAAAGTAACTTTTTCTAATTGTGGTAAAAAGTTTTCTAAAGGCTTAGTTAAATCAGCTTCGTAGAAAAATCTGCCATCAGCTAATCTGGCACGAATTACCCTTTCATTCCCGACGGCAACAATATCTGATTTTTGGGGATCACCGTTAGAAATGGTGATGAAATTGGGCAATAATTCTTGCTGAGAACTATCCGGTTTGAATACAGGGAAATAACGCTGATGAGTTACCATGACTTCAGTAATTACCTCAACTGGCAATTCCAAAAATTCTGGTTCAAATTTACCGGCAACTGCGGAGGGATATTCTACAAGGTTGGTTACTTCCGCTAACAAATCGGGGTAAATTACTGTATACCCGCCTAAATTCTCTGCTACTGCATTTACTTGCTCTTTGATAATATTTGCCCGTTCTTCTGGGTCAACGTTGACATAAGCAGACTTGAGGGCGGTAACATAATCAGTAGCTTGGGCAATTGTCACAGGTTTAGGATGCAAGACACGATGACCTTGGGAAATGCGATCGCTCTGAATCGTTTTAGAACCATTAACTAATTCTAAAGGCAGCACCGTATCATCTAATAAAGCTACCAGCCAGCGAATTGGTCGGGAAAACCTTGCATCCCCATTCCCCCAACGCATCAACCGCTTACCTTCCAAACCCCAAATCCACTGGGGAACAAGTTCTGTCAAAATTTCCGCCGCAGAACGACCAAGAATTCTTTTTTGCACAAATACAAATTCCCCTTTGTCAGTGGGGCGAACAAACAGCGCATCCAGTTCCACACCTTGCTTTTTGGCAAAGCCTGCTGCTGCTGGTGTCGGCTGACCATTTTTAAAGGCGGCTTGGGCAGGGGGCCCTTTAATTTCTTCTTCTCTGTCTGCTTGCACAGATGGTAGACCTTTAATCACTACCGCCAAACGCCGGGGAGTACCGTATACTTCCACACTTTCGCCCTTGAGGCTGTTTGCTTCCAAGCTTTGGGGAATGCGCTCTTGCCATTGCACTAAAGCATGACTGAGAAAACTTGCAGGTAGTTCTTCTGTACCAACTTCTAATAGAAACCCAGGCATAAAATACTGTTTTCAACTTTGCGTAGCTCAACTTTATCAGTTATTCTCAGGCGATCGCTCGTGATTTTTAGTCAGCTTTGCCAGATACATCTTTATCGATAAAGTCGAGCTGAGGTTTGTTAGATAGATTTGACATTTTATCCAAAACTTCACAAAAAAGTGTTTTTCTTCATTGAGTTTTTACACTCACTCCCGTAATTTCATGCAGTATTTACTTATACATATTTATATCATAAAGTTAGTGTTGTTTATAGATTGATATCTGCATGATTTCAATCAACTTTGGAGTGATCACAATGACAAATATTTTCGCCAAAATTGCCACTATCGCAGCAACCAGTACTGCTCTTAGTGTTGCGATCGCTGCTGGTGCTAACAACTCAGCTCAAGCTGTTGATTTCAACTTTAACTGGCTAGGTAATGGCGGTTATTCAGCAGTAGGTTCATTCAGCTACGACGAGGCTACAGCACCGACAATTATTTCCGAAAGTGGTAGTGGAGCGACCAAATTTTTACAATCCTTGAATGTCTCCTTCTTAGACCCATCTAATAATCCTCTTGGAACTTATAACACCGTTAGTGGTGGGGTGTCACAATCTGATTTCTTCGCTTTCAACTTTGATACTTCCACTCAGAAATTGTTTGGCCCCTTTGATATAGCAGGAGGAACAGGTGTAATTGGAGAATATTTCCTTCAGGGAACGGTTGGCGATTCTTTGTTCTTACGTCAGGATGTCAATCAAAACGGAACGTCAATAACACTAGATCAGAATTCTGGCTCTATTCAGGTATCCAAAGTCCCTGAACCTGCTTCTATCGTGGGTTTAGTGGCACTTGGGATGTTGGGTTTAGGTTCAACTCTGAAGAAAAAGCAAGCCTCTTGCTAGAAAGTAGGGCTTCCTAGTCAGAGGTTGCCAAATTTAGTTTAATGAATCTCTATTCTAGCCTCAATAGTTCACTGAACTGGTGAGTTGATCATTGAACCTTATCGGTCTTATCGGCTCGCGATCGCTCGAATACTTGTGTCAATAAGTATTCGAGTGATAACAATGAAAAAGATTTTCGCCAAAATCACCCTGAGCACAGCAACCAGTGCTACTTTTACTGTTGCGTAGGACGCTAGTGTTAAAAAGTTCGTGCCTTTTAACTAGTCTAAAAAGTAAGATGCTCACCATTGAACCTAATACTGATGACTTGGTTAAAAATACTTCATGTGCCACTTTACAAGCTGGAATGTGGGTTTCATGCAGGAGATTAAATATGATGTTACAATCCACTAAGTGTAAATTTAAGCATTAGATTACCTTTTAAATTAATGAAAACTTATCATGCGGATGATAGGAACCTTAAATTATTTATCAATTATCAGTGAACACTGGTAATTGATAACTGGATAGCTAAATAATTAATAACTGATTAACTGTTAAGATCCACTTAGAAAAGTCCTAAACAGCCTTGATTGCAATTGTGATTTCAAAGAATCATAAATTGCTCACAACCTAAATTAAATAATAAAAGTAGAGCGCCTACTTAAATTACTAATAAATCGGCTCATATCATGCTGTCTTCACGAAATTCATAAATAGCTCATGCACATTCTGATCTATTCCTACAACTATCATCCAGAGCCGATTGGAATTGCTCCCTTAATGACTGAATTGGCAGAAGGGCTAGTAAAGCGAGGTCACCAAGTGCGGGTGATTACCGGAATGCCCAACTATCCTCAGCGTCAGATTTACGATGGATATCGGGGTAAATTGTACGTTAATGAACAAAAAAATGGCGTCACCATTCAACGAAGTTACCTGCGGATTCAGTCTAAACCCAACCTCGTGGATCGGCTTTTATTGGAATTGAGCTTTGTTTTCACGAGCTTACCCCAAGCTTTTAAAGGCAGACGTCCAGATGTGATTCTCTTAACAATTCCGCCTCTTTTAGGTACGTTACCAGCAACAATGTTTGGTTGGTTATATAACTGTCCAGTAGTTCTGAATGTGCAAGATATTCTACCAGATGCTGCCGTGCGTATTGGGCTATTGAAAAATAAGTGGATGATTCAAACTCTTGCAGCCCTAGAGAAATTTGCATATCGGACTGCACACACTATTAGCGTCATCGCCGATGGGTTTCGTGAGAATTTAGTGAATAAAGGAGTACCTGCTAATAAAATCGTTTGTATTCCCAATTGGGTAAATTTAAATTTCATCCGCCCCTTACCGAAAGAGAAGAACTCTTGGAAATCTAGCCATCAGCTGGATGGAAAATTTGTAGTACTTTATTCGGGCAATATTGCTCTAACCCAAGGTTTAGAGACAGTAATAGAAGCAGCAGTTTGCTTACGTCATATCAAAGATATTGTCTTTGTCATCGTTGGCGAATCAATAGCATTGCAAAGGTTGCATGAATATTGTCTATTAAATGGAGCAGATAATGTTTTGCTGCTACCGTTGCAGCCGAGAGAAAAACTACCCGAAATGCTAGCAGCATCTGATGTAGGGCTGATTGTGCAAAAGCGGAATGTGATTTCCTTCAATATGCCTTCAAAAATACCACTGCTGTTGGCGAGTGGTCGCCCAATTGTGGGTTCAGTTCCCGCCACTGGTACTGCTGCTAAAGCAATCCAACTCAGTGGTGGTGGGATAGTTGTTGAGCCAGAATCACCCAATGCAATGGCCGCTGCGGTGCATGATTTATATGCTAATCCGACTCTAGGGGCGAGGCTAGGTAACTCAGGAAGACAATTTGCCGAAGAAAACTATTCTTTGGAGCAAGCACTTGATCGGTATGAGTGGCTCTTTTCTCATATTGGTGCTAATCGAAAATCAACTGTGGGTATTTTACGGAAATTGAATTCTAAAAAATCAGTTGTGGATGGTTGAAGGGGATTGGGGATTGCTGACTCGGCGGCACAGATAAAACCCTGATTGGGATAAATTAAATCACCCATTCGGGTGAGTTAAAAATCAGCCGATCGGGTGACCTAAGTGTAGGAAGTTGAGACTGCTGAAAAATAGGACTATAGAGAATACTGATTGATCAAACTCGCAACTTTGATTAATAAGCTGTTCCACATCTAGTTTACATATCTAAATTTAATTAAAATCTTGTGGGGTGGGCAAGATGCCCGCCCTAATTATGCAAGTTAAATGTGGAACAGCTTAAAACAGTTCTTGTAGCTTGCGGGTACTCCGTTAGAGAACTTGTAGAGTAGCTGCTACGCCTCTATGGATGCAATACATGCTAGGGGCACATTTACGAGTGGTACGCCAGTTTGCCCAAACCCGCCCACGCGACTGCCTCCTGTATTCCATGCAATTGAGAACCGCTATTCATCTGAATTAATCAGCGATCGCTCCATACCCTTCTCTTCCTTAAGATATGTATTCACTACCATTCAAGAGCGATAAACTCATCTGTAACTTATACCAATCTGATATTTTATGTGGTTATAATGCAAGCAAGCACTTACATGTGCAAGCAAGCGCTTGCAAACGCTCATGGAAAACTTAGCATCAAGGACGGCACAAACTCGTGCCCGCTTGATAAAGTCAGCAACTAAGGTGTTTGCAACGGCAGGTTTAACCGGAGCGACAACGCGAGAAATTGCTCGTGTTGCTGCGGTGAATGAGGTGACATTATTTCGTCATTTCCAGAACAAAGAGCAACTATTAGCTGCTGTGATTACCGAAGCGATCGCTTTACAGTCGCAAGCTTTAACCGATCACGACGAGTGGAGCCAAAACCTATACATTGACCTCAAGAATTATGCAAGGCTTTGCAACCAGATGATAGAGGAGCATCAAGACCTGATTCGGATATTTATTGGGGAAGCGAAGCGACATCCCCAGGCCGCTCGTCTGATGTTATACGAAACTGACAAATCGCGGCGCTCCAAGCTGGTTGTCTACTTGCAGAACAGCCAACAGAAGGGTACAGTGTCTTCAGATATAAATTTGGAAGCATCTGTGGATAGTTTCACAGGTATGTTGCTTCACGGGATGTTGCGTTTTAGCGATATCCCTACCACACTAGGCTACAGTCGTGAATGCTACATGGAAACTTGCGTCAATTTATTTGTGCGCGGTATTAGCACTTTGCCATTGCAGGAGGCAGCAGATTCAGTTGATTCGCCTGCAACTAGATGAACCGTGCCTTCTCTCGGAGCTAAGGCACTGGGTTCCTACTGACTGAAAAGGTTTTATAAATTACACTTTAAAAAATTGCTCGGAGTTAACAAATGTATAAATCAACCATAATCTGCTGAATAATATGTGTGCGTTTTAGGTGCTAGACATTGTGAGCGATCGCCGAAATACCCAAACATACATATTTGTCACCAACATAGAGAAAAAAGGCTAAAAAACTATTCAAATGCTTTTTTAGCGAAAAAAAAATAGATTGCCCAAGTTTAAATCCACAAAACGAGAAAATGATGGCCCATTCTGATCTCCCTGACTCTCGCGTTCCCGTTGAAATAGAACAGCCTGCTGTTACTGATTCTAGTCAAGAGCCGCAACCATTGCCAGAGCGATCGCCTAAGCCACCTCAAAAGCGGCGTTGGCCTCTAATCTTAGGAATCATCCTGTTAATTGCAGGTGTTGGTTTTGGTTGGCGCTGGTGGCAAACTAGTCATGCTAGCAATGCAGAATCGGGTGCTGGAGCAGGTGCTGCTCAACCGCCAGTTCCCGTGAAGCTAGCAACTGTGAAAACTGAAACTGTGCAGGATAGTTCGGTGTTTATTGGCTCCTTAGAGGCACCACTGTCTGTACCAATCAAGCCACAGGTTGGAGGGCGAATTACCCAGATTTACATCAAAGAGGGTACCTCTGTTAAACAAGGGCAAGTAATTATTAGCCTACAAATTGATGATGCCCAAGCCCAGCTACAACAAAAACAAGCAGCGCTAGAACAAGCACAGGCAAATCTTGCCGAACTCAAAGCCGGGACTCGAAGAGAAGTAGTTTTGCAAGCCAAAGCCCAGTTAGATCAAGCCGAAGCAAAATATCAAGATGCCGTATCTGGATCGCTACCACAGCAAATTCAGCAGGCTGAAGCTCAAGTTAATTCCGCCCAATCCGATTTAGTACTAGCACAAGCACGAGCAAGGCGATACGAACAATTAACAAAAGAAGGGGCAACTTCCCAAGATGCCCTAGATGAATACCTTAAAAACAAAGGTAGTGCTGAAGCGGCGCTGGTTGCAGCCCAGAAAAACTTAGAGCAACTCCGCAAAAGCAGGACTGCTAATATCCAGCAGCTAGGTGCTGCCTTAGAACAACAGAGACAAAACTATAGGCAGCAGGTGAATGGCAACCGCCCAGAAGATATTGCCCAAGGGCGATCGCAAGTAAGCCAAGCAGCCGCCCAAGTCCAGTCGGCTCAAGTCCAACTGCAATACACAAAAGTCCTAGCTCCTTTCACAGGTATTGTTGGTGACATCCCAGTGAAAGTAGGACAGTATGTGGCACAAGGGGATCAGCTGACCACATTGACCAAAAACGACTCTTTAGAGCTAAATATATCCATTCCGCTAAATCAAGCCAGAAAGTTGCGCTTGGGATTACCTATGCAAATGCTGGATGCCCAAGGCCAAACCATAGCAAGGGGTAAGGTCAGTTTTATCTCTCCAAATGCCAGTTTAGATTCGCAGACAGTTTTGGTAAAAGCCAACTTTGGCAATTTGAGAAATCGACTGCTTAATCTTCAGTCAGTGCAAACCAAAGTAATCTGGAATGAACGTCCAGGAATCTTAATTCCAGTTACATCAGTAACTCGCTTGGGTGGGGAGACTTTTGTGTTTGTAGCTGGAGCGCCAGCACAAAAGCCTCAAGCTGAAGCGCCGCAGGAAAAACCTAAAGCTGAAGCGCCATCTTTAGTAGCTCAACAAAAGCTCGTGAAATTGGGAGTAATTGAGGGAAATAATTATCAAGTTCTCGAAGGACTAAAAGCTGGGGAAAAAATTGTTATTTCCGGTATTCTCAGCCTCACCAATGGCGCTCCCATCGCTCCTGCACCTGATCAAGTGGGTAGTGGGAAGTTTTGACGAGTCTTTAATACTCATTTTGAACCTCGCATGACTAGAAGTCACGCGATTCCTGCTTCAACGATCTGAGCCTGAATTGCTCCAGGTCTTACAAGTTCTCCACAAGCGTTTAGAGCCTCCGGGATACCCACGGCGGCTATTAGTCTTAACCCCTCACTCAAAATATTAAAAGAAGCGTTGATGTCTCTCAAATTGTAGTTATTACAATTAGGACAAGACCATTCACGTAACTTTAAATCCTTGACTAGTGGATTCATAGAACCACAACAATTGCAATTCTGAGACGAAGGATAAAATGTACCAACTTTTTGCACAATTCTATCATGCCACAAAGCTTTATATTCGAGCATGGTGACAAATTTTGACCAACTAGCATCAGCCAGGCTCAATGCTAGTTTGTGATTTTTCACCATGTTGGCAACGTGCAAATCTTGTCTACGACACGCTCCGCGAACAATACAGATAATGCTGTTTTCTTTGATTAAGCGAGTTGACAACTTATGCAAAAAGTCATCTCTCAAATTCGTAATCCGTTCGTAGGTACGAGCTAGCTTGATTTTCGCTTTGACTCGATTACTACTACCTTTTACAGTGCGGGATAGTTTCTTATGAGATGCGCGTAACTTACGAGTTTGAGTTTTATAATACTTCGGATTATCTACAACTTCACCAACGCTTGTAACAAGATAAGATTTAATTCCCAAGTCTAAACCAATATTTTGAGCAACTTGAAAGTGTTTCTCTATCTCTGTTTCACACAGAATACTAGCAACATATTTACCTCTGGAAGTACGAGTTACAGTAACATTTACAAGTTTTCCAGTAATTTCCTGAGATTTATGAAACTTCACCCATCCTAGCTTGGGAAGCTTTAAACAATTCTCGATTACTTGAATGTTATCGTTAGTCAGGTTAGTTTTGTAAGACTGCTTGCACCCATGCTTCTTTTTGAATTTAGGAAAGCCTACGTTTTTTCTACCTTTAATTTTCTTGAAGTCAGCAAAAAAGTTTTTGTACGCTGTCTCTAAATTCCTAAGTGAGTTTTGTAAGGCAAACTTATCTACCTCTTGGAGCCATTCAACTTCTTTCTTGAGTAGAGTTAATCGCTGACTACAAGCATTATAGTTTAACGTTTTCTGCTCGGTGAGGTATAACTCTTGCTTTAATGCTAGAAAGCGGTTATACACAAACCTTGCACAACCAATAGTCTTATTAATTAAGACTTGTTGGCTATGGTTAGGTATAAGTGTAAGTTTAAACGCTTTTTGCATTTCTCTAAGAGATATTTTGCTATGATGATTTTACCATAATATCCAAGCATCTAAATATAGAAATTATTTGCGCCTAACTCATGACTAAAAGTCACGAGTGTGCGGCTTGCAGAAATCAATTAGGAATTATTTTAATGGGGCTAAAAACTCCATTAATGAGTCTTTGATACTCATTAATGAAGCTCAATGCTCAGTTCACTTGGAACCAAGCATTATAAATGAAAGCGGAGGGTTAGCCACGACCCCAGTCGCGCTCACGCTCATAGCGGCGGTTATTTTCGCGCTCATAGCGGCGATTATTTTCGCGCTCATAGCGGCGGTTATTTTCGCGCTCATAGCGGCGGTTATTTTCGCGCTCATAGCGGCGGTTATTGTCACCAATGTTGCGAAGGTCGTTCTCGCGGTCATAATTACCATCTCTGTGGTAACGACTCCCACGTTCGTGGTTCTCATAATCGTTGCGATGATAGCCGTAGCTATCTAACTGGGCAAGATAAGACACTGGTGCTTTCGCATCAGCTTTTGGAGAAATAGCCAAAGCTGAAGCAGATGCTATCAAGCCGGCCAGAAAAATAGAGGTAAAGCGGTTCATGATGTGAGTCGAAAGTTGTTGATAGTAATTTATGCAAGTCCAATCTGTTTAGGAAGAGCAGATTCCACAAATCTTTGAATCAATCCTATCAGTGCTGAATAACTCGAAAAGTTTTCTTGGGTGCGGTGATTGAGAAAAGTTTTGTTGTCTGTGATACTTTTTGACTTTCCACATCCCGTCAATCAATTTTGGATTTTGGATTTTAGATTTTAGATTAAAGAATTGAAAAGAGCGCTCTCGCCAGGGGCAAGTCATTTAATTTTAGATTTTGCCCAAAGTTGCTCTTGCGGCTGTGGCGCGCCACTTCCTACAATTGGAACCCCCCTTCGGGTGACGCTACGCACAGTCGCTACCGCTACGCTAACACCAGTCGCCTACGGCGGGAAACCCTTTCGGCAGTTCCTCATGGGGGAGACCCCCTCTGAGCGACTGCCTCACTACAGCGCTGGATTCACCGCAACGGAGTGGCTTGACTTGAGCAAACTTTCCAAGACGGATTAAAGAATTATTCTCACGCTTAAAGAAAGCTTGCTCTGGGACTTTTTTAAATAATGGAACGCAAGAATCTTCTCTTCGAGAGGCTTCGCCCAACAATTCCATTTTCCAAAATTTAAAATCTAAAATTCGGTGAGTGGTTTATTTGAGCAATCTTAGACCACTGAGGGTAACTAACACTGTGGAACCTTCATGTCCAATAACGCCAATAGGTAGGTTAATATTTCCCAGAAAGTTGCCCACTAAAAGCAACATAATGAAACCCAACGCTACGACTATATTCTGTTTGACTATGGCTTGCGATCGCCTACCCAAATGCATCGCCACGGCAATTTTTTCTAACCTGTCTGCCATCAGTACTATATCTGCGGTTTCCAATGCCACATCACTACCAGATATTCCCATCGCTATACCTACAGATGCTTGCGCTAAGGCTGGTGCATCATTGATCCCATCGCCTACCATTGCCACAGTTTGATATTGTTGCTGTAGACGGCGGATCACATCCAGCTTATCTTCTGGTAGAAGTTGAGCATACACCCGATCAATTCCGACTGCTTTGGCGACACTGTGAGCAGTTTCCTCGTTATCCCCAGTTAACATGACAATTTGCTCAATTCCCAGTTTCTTTAACCGGGTAATAGTTGCGGCTGCTTGCGCTCTTACTTCATCTGCGATCGCAATTACACCCATCACCTCGCCTCCTCTGTTTGCTAGCGGGATGGGGTTCTTCGCTACCCAAACCACAGTTTTACCTTGTTGCTCCAAAGATTGAGCCATTTGTCGCAATTCTTCAGGTAAATTTGTGACATGCTGTTGCACAAAAACGGCATTCCCCACAATTACCTGTTGTTCTTGGGCAATCCCGACAATTCCCTGTCCAGGTATAGCTTGCACTTGGATTGCACCAACCCAATCCAAATCACCAGCCGCCTGCACAATTGCCTTACCAATGGGATGTTCGGAAGATGATTCCACACTAGAAGCAGCTTTTAATACATCTTTTTGAGTGTATTCACTAGCTGGAAATACCTGGAATACCTGTACCTGTCCTGTTGTTAGAGTACCAGTTTTATCAAATGCGATCGCTCGGACTTTACCAATCTTCTCCAACTGCGCCCCATTCTTAAACAAAATCCCCTGTCTTGCACCATTGGCGATTCCTGACAGCAGCGTGGGCATAATTGCCGCCATCAACGCACAGGGAGAAGCCACCACTAGGAAGGTAAGGGCGCGATAAATCGTCGTTTCCCAATCCCAACCCCAAAGAAATGGCGGTAAAGTTGCCAGTAATATTCCAGCTACTACAATGACTTTGGCATATCCTTTTTCAAAGCGATCGATAAACTCTTGCGAAGGAGGTGCTTCTGTTTGCGCCTGTTCTACCAAGCGAATCACACGCACAATTAAACTGCTTTGGGCTGGTTTGTGTACCTTAATTTGCAATGCACCATAGCCGTTAAGTGTGCCGGCAAATACTTCTGCACCGATTGTTTTCTCTACAGGTAAAGACTCGCCTGTAATCGCAGCTTGATTCAGGGTGCTGTAACCAGATAAAATTATCCCATCAGTAGGAATTAGCTCTCCGGGTTTGACGACAATCTCATCACCCACTTTTAACTGACTGATGGAAACTTCCTCTTCTCTTCCCTGATGCCAAACCCTTGCTCTATCGGGTGTCAAACTCATCAAACTGCGGATACTCCGTTCAGTTCGCGCCATTGCATAGCCTTCTAATGCCCCACTGATGGCAAAGATCAGAATCAAAATTGCCCCATCAATAATTAGATGATATTCTCCTCGCCATAAGCCGAGACTAGCAGCACCAATCGCCGCCACAATCATCAGCAAATCTACATCGAGTTCTTTTTCTTTGAAGAGAGTAGTCAATCCCTCCCGCGCACTTTCGTAACCACCAATTACATAAGCAGCAGGTAGCAGCAGGAATGCCAATCCCAAAGCGCCAAGATGTAAGGCGAACCATCCGAGAAATAGCAGTAAGCCACACAAAAGGGCTGCTACACTATCTGCGTGTTCTCTGGTGAATTGGGTGAAACGTTGGGGGTAGAGCATCAGAGGTGAATTAACAGGGACTCTCTCAGGCTAAACCTTGACATTGATGTTAATGTCAAGGTTTAGCCTGAAAAATGCTCTGACACCAATCGCCTCTGGCACGCTCCACGATCGCAAAAAATGCTAAATCTTGTTGATACCAGTGTTAAAGTTCAAGATATAAATAACTAATAAATATCTGTAATAGTCGGAGTTATCTTGCTCTTAGAGACTAAAAACCAGCCAAATTTAATTCTTTATGTAACCAAGATTGATGACAATCCCCATCATTTTAATAAGTTATTCAAACTTAGAAATGAAATTGAGCAGTTACCCCAAGATTGCTTAAATATCAAGGTAGATTTTCATTACTGCGAATTCTTGGGACACTACGGCGTTGCTTTTTTGGGGGGACTATTCCGTCTTGTCGAAGCTCGTGGCGGCTCTCTCGCTTTCGATTGGAATACACTTCCAGACAAAATTCGAATGAACTTAGCTCAGAATGGCTTCTTGTATAATTTCGGTTTTAACACGAAACCGTGGGATGGCAACTCAATACCTTACCGGAATGATCTTCAGCAGGATATGAGTGCTATTGCAGACTATCTAAAATATAATTGGCTGGGCAAAGGTTGGGTCAACATCAGTCCAAGACTACAAGATGCAATTACAGGGCGAGTCTTAGAGATATATTTCAATGCATTTGATCATAGTCAATCTGCTGTGGGGGTGTTCAGCTGCGGTCAGCACTACCCCAAGCTTGGTTTTCTTCATTTAACAGTCATCGACTTTGGTATTGGTATCCCTAGTAGTGTTCGCTCTCTACCTCAGAACTCAGACAAGACTGCTAATGAGGCTCTACAGTGGGCGTTCGAGCCTGGAAATAGCACTAAGCAAGACAGTATCTCCCGTGGGGCAGGCTTAAATTTATTGCAGGAGTTCATCGTAAAAAATCATGGAAACCTTACAATCTTTAGTAATGACGGATATGTCAATATAGGCGATAATATTATATATGAGAACAAATGTACTAATTTTAGAGGAACCCTGATTAATATTGCAATTCGGTGTGATGAATCTTGCTACTGCCTAGCAACTGAAGCTCATCAACTTAAGAAGCGGTTATTTTAAAGAGGGAGATAGGGAATGGCATACAAAATTTTTGATGTTGTCGGTAAATACGCCATCAGCGCTGAGAGTGGACAGAAGGTATATGACCAGATTCATCCAGTTCTGCTTTCTGGCAACCCTGTAGAATTGGATTTTACAGGAGTTCAGGTCTTTGCATCTCCCTTTTTCAACTTTGCGATCGGTCATCTCTTAAAGGATATTCCAGCAGATAACCTTAATCAGCTGGTTGAGTTCAGCGCTATAAGTTCTGAAGGGTGGAATGTTCTTGAGCGTGTGATTGCCAATGCGAAGCATTACTATTCCGATGAGCAATTTCGTAATGCGGTTGATGCAGCGATCGCACAGCAGGCTGCAACTTTTTAAAGCATGGCGGTCAACCTTAGCATTCAAGCTGATATCATCGACATCAAAACTGATAATCCTCAGCAGGGTGATATTTTCCTTGTAGATACCAACGTCTGGTTTTGGCAGACTTATACAAATGCTGGTTTTGGTACTAAAACCTCCAAATTCAGCAATTATCTCAAATATATTAATCAAGCTCTTTTAAATGGAGCCACGCTGACCTACTCTGGGCTAATTTTAGCTGAACTGGCTCATATCATTGAAAAAACTGAATATGAGATTTATAAAAAATTGCATGGGTTTTTGCCACTTAAAGAATACCGTCATAATTATCCAAATGAACGGATGAATGTTGTTGCCGAAGTTCACTCAGCTTGGAGTCAGGTTAAGGCGCTTGCTGTTCCTGTTGATCTGACAGTAGATGACGCAACAACCGATGCAGCACTAAACAGATTACAAACTCAAGCTGTTGATGGCTATGACTTACTACTTCTCGAAGCTATTAGCAGAGCAGGAGCAGGAAAAATTAAAATTATTACACATGACATGGATTATGCTGTTGTTCCAGATATTCAGGTATTTACGAGCAACAACAACGTTATCCAACAAGCTAATAGACAGAAAAAATTATTGGTTAGCAGATAGTTTAACTAAGCTAGGTTAAAAGCGTAGACACGCAGTGGCTTGTCGTCAGACATCGCCTTTTATAAACGCCCCCTCGATAATAATTAACCTTTATTAAGACGTAATTCGTGGAAATCAAAAGTAGCGAGTTGACAATTAAGCAGTTAACGCACTTGGTAGGTGGCGGTTTAACTCCGCGGATGGTGCGCCATTACCATCAATTAGGACTGCTACCGCAACCAGTGCGATCGCGTAGCAATTACCGTCTCTATACCAAAAAAGATGTCCTCCGCTTGCAACGGATTGTAGCGCTCAAGCAGCAAGGGTTTCAGCTAAACCATATCCGCAATATTTTGGAAGTGGAACCAGAAGCCGACACAACTATTAACCTGATGGGACAACTCCAGCAGCAATATCGCGCGGTGATGCAACAAATTTCCCAATTGCGGCAAACTGCATCAGCATTAGAAGGATTATTGGGGCGCGATCGCCATTGTCAAATTATCCAGGCGGAAGTTTTGGCACAACTCAAGTTACTCGATGTCGAAACTCAAGCCGGATTGGGGGGATTGGAAAATCTCTGGAGTGGCTTGGATGCCGAAATTCATACCCACTCGGAAGCTTTTACAGAATCGCTACAACGCTTACTACCTGATTTGTCTAACCGTTCGGAAATTGAACAACACTTAATATCTCAGCTGGTTTTGGCTTCTGGCGATGTCAGTTTGGTGTCCTTTATTAAATTGAGTCCAGATGCGATCAAAGCTAGTCGAGAAGCCCTATCTTCAAGCTGTCAAATTGTTGTCGATACCCAAACGGTTGCTGCTGCTTTGGATCAAACCCGATTACTTCACTTGGGATGCCACATCGAAACCTTGATTGATAATCCTCATATTACCACCGCTACAGAAGCAGAACTTGCCTTTTGGCAACATCGAGAATGGCGAGAAAAATTGCAGCAAGTAAGTCAGGGTTGTGTGCTAGTAGTTGGTTATGCTCCCTCAGTACTTCTGGAAGTTTGTGAGGCGATATCTAACCAGAAAATTCAGCCTGCACTGGTAATTGGAATGCCCATTGGCTTTAGCCATGCTCCCGCAGCCAAGCGACAACTGATGCAACAAGGGATACCTTTTATTACAGTTGAAGGGACTTTGGGAGGTGGCGCTTTAGCTGCAACTGCCCTAAATGCCTTGGTGGAGTCACTGATTGATAAGCCAGATTGTCATTGTTATCTCAAAGATGTAGAACCCTTTTAGAGACGTAGTAGTGCTACGTTTCTGAAAATAATATTGTTAAATAATATTGAATTTGGTACACTTTACCAGTTTTAGTAATTCAATAATTCATAATTATGGCCATAAGGAACTAATTTGGTATAAATTACAACATAACTCCTAAAAATTTCTCGGAAGCAGACTTTGGCAATTTCGAGTATAAATTATCATACTATCCGCTCAATAATAAGTATAAATAAATACTAGTGTACTGAAAGAATTAGAAGTAAAGATAACTCAGATGTATAATTAGCGCGTCTCCTCCATAATTTCTAAAAAGATTGCGATTTAGGATTGGCAGGCTTTCTATTTTTTACTTTAATAAAGGGCATATGTGGCAACAAGAAAAAAAAGATACTTCGATAGTCAGGCTGGTATTATGGGTTGCTTTAGCTACGACACCTATGGCAGCAATGGTAGTATCTGCACCGATGCTGGCAGAATCTAGACCTGAAACTTCCTCTTTTCCACTGCCGCAAACAGTGCAGAATGGGGCGACAGTGCGGATTGACGGTTCAAGTAGCTTGGCTGCAATCAACCAAAGTCTGAAAAACAGTTTTGAAAAACAGTTTTCCGGTACAAAGGTTGAAATTGCTGCTAACGGCACTGGTACGGCACTGAAAGATTTGCTAGATGGCAAAATTGACATAGCAGCAATCGGGCGTGGGTTGACACCAGCAGAAAAAGCTCAAGGGCTAGAGCAAGTTCGCTTGCGCCGTGAGAAGATTGCGATCGTGGTTGGTGCAGATAATCCTTTCAAGCAAAGCTTGACTAGTAAGCAATTCGCCCGCATTTTCCGGGGAACAATTACAAATTGGTCACAACTGGGAGGGCCTCCAGGGAAGATTCGGGTCATCGATCGCCCTAACACCAGCGATACTCGTGATACTTTCCGTGCTTATCCAGCCTTCAAGGGTGCTAACTTTGCTACAGGCTCTAATGCTACCCAAGTAAGTGAGGATAATAGCGCAGAAATCATCAAACAACTGGGCAAAGACGGCATCAGCTATGTGTTAGCTAATCAGGTGTCGAAGTTGAAAGGTGTGCGAGTTCTGCAATTACATCAAACCTTGCCAAATGATCCTAAATATCCTTTCTCCCAACCTTTAGTTTACGTTTACAAAAAAAATCCCAGCTTAACCACAGTAGATTTTCTCGGCTTTACCCTGGCACCCCCAGGACAGCAAGCTATAGAACAAGCTAGAACTGCTGAAGCAGAGGCGATCGCAGCCAGCGTATTACAACCTGCTACACCTTCCCCCAGTGCCCAGAGGACACCTGCTGCTACGCCTTCCCCTAGTGCCACTACTTCTGTATTTGGCAAAGAGCCGTTTGTGGCTGCTCCTCCACAAAAGAGTCCAATTGTAGACGAGCAAACACCATTGTGGTTGCTGCTACCTTTGTTTTTTATTAGTCTAGCTGGAGGGTTACTATGGTGGGTTCTGATAAAACGCCCATTGCCCACTGAGAAAACAGACGACTTACCAGAATCAAATCCCCGTCCACCCAGCAGAGAAGATGGAGAAACGGCAGTGCTCAATGCCAGCACAGATCCCTCCGTCAACGGAGCGGTAGAGGAGCAGCCAGTGCCGCACTTCCAAGAGCAAGAAACCCGCGATCGCACTCCTTTCAACATCTATGCTCAAACAGAATCTGACCTGACCCAGAACGCTACTCAGGGGACAGCAAATTTACTACAAGAGTTAACTAATGGCGGCTCTAGCATCTATGAAGGCACAACCTCAGGCGTAGCTAATGGATCGGAAAATAGCAACTTGGGAGCCGCAGCTTTAACTAATGGTGCGTCTCTAGCAACGGGCATCGGGACGGCTACCTGGTCTGCCTTTAGCAACAAAGAAACAGAAACAGATGCGATTGATGAGACAAACGGGTTTAGTAATTATACGGACGCAGACCCTCCTGAGTCAGATCAAGTTGCATGGGACATAGAAGCCCCAGCAGCTGTAGTAAATACTTCATATCCTCACCGGGCTAATATTCCAGATGAGGCATCTGATCTGGAACTGCCTTCATCTGACGTGACAGATCCACTCCTGGAATTATCAGATGTGCCAGAAGTAACATCTGATTTTGGATATTGGGACACAGAAGCCAGTGAAGAGCAGATAGATGAGCAACTTCAGGCAGAGTTGAACTGGCTAGATAGTATCACCTCAACCGAAGATACAGCCTCAATAGATGAATTTCCCTTACCAGATGGCGAACTGGCAGGCGACGTGGAACCGTCAGAGGCACAAACAGCCTCACTGGTCGAATTACCAGAAGATGCATTGAATCTGGTGGCGGACGGGGCCGAACCCAGCGTAAATTTGCAATCTCAAGCAGAGCCGACTGTTGGGGAAGGTGTTGCTGAAGCTGACTCCATTGCTGCTGCGGCTTTAACAGCAGGCGCAGGGATTGGAGCCTGGGCTACAACTTTGGGATCAGATACCCAAGGACAAGCTGATACTACGATTGACAATGTGCCGATTGGGGATGAAACAGATATTGGCTTGGTAGATGCAGATGAAGTGAGCAGTATTGTGCTGACACCGCATACTTATACATCGGCTCATGTCTATTGGGAGATTTCCGAAACCAAGAAAGCAGCGCTGCGCCAACAAGGCGGCTCCCAATTGGTAGTGCGGCTCTACGATGTGACTGGGATAGACCTGAGTTATCAAAGTCCCCAGCTTGTACAGCAGTATGAATGTCAAGAGACAGCAGACGATCGCTTTGTGGATATTCCCGTCAGCGATCGCGATTACATCGCTGAAATTGGCTATATTGCTGATGGCGAACACTGGTTATTTATTGCCCGTTCAGCGCTGGTTCGTGTCTTCAGTCCTGTGCATCCAGATCCGACAGTTGATCATTTGCCGATTCGGGATGAAACAGATATTGGCTCGGTAGATGCAGATGAAGTGAGCAGTATTGTGCTGACACCGCATACTTATACATCGGCTCATGTCTATTGGGAGATTTCCGAAACCAAGAAAGCAGCGCTGCGCCAACAAGGCGGCTCCCAATTGGTAGTGCGGCTCTACGATGTGACTGGGATAGACCTGAGTTATCAAAGTCCCCAGCTTGTACAGCAGTATGAATGTCAAGAGACAGCAGACGATCGCTTTGTGGATATTCCCGTCAGCGATCGCGATTACATCGCTGAAATTGGCTATATTGCTGATGGCGAACACTGGTTATTTATTGCCCGTTCAGCGAGCGTTCGTGTCTTCAGTCCTGTGCATCCAGATCCCACAGTTGATCATTTGCCGATTGCAGCCGAAACAGATATTGGCTTGGTAGATGCAGATGAAGTGAGCAGTATTGTGCTGACACCGCATACTTATACATCGGCTCATGTCTATTGGGAGATTTCCGAAACCAAGAAAGCAGCGCTGCGCCAACAAGGCGGCTCCCAATTGGTAGTGCGGCTCTACGATGTGACTGGGATAGACCTGAGTTATCAAAGTCCCCAGCTTGTACAGCAGTATGAATGTCAAGAGACAGCAGACGATCGCTTTGTGGATATTCCCGTCAGCGATCGCGATTACATCGCTGAAATTGGCTATATTGCTGATGGCGAACACTGGTTATTTATTGCCCGTTCAGCGCTGGTTCGTGTCTTCAGTCCTGTGCATCCAGATCCGACAGTTGATCATTTGCCGATTCGGGATGAAACAGATATTGGCTCGGTAGATGCAGATGAAGTGAGCAGTATTGTGCTGACACCGCATACTTATACATCGGCTCATGTCTATTGGGAGATTTCCGAAACCAAGAAAGCAGCGCTGCGCCAACAAGGCGGCTCCCAATTGGTAGTGCGGCTCTACGATGTGACTGGGATAGACCTGAGTTATCAAAGTCCCCAGCTTGTACAGCAGTATGAATGTCAAGAGACAGCAGACGATCGCTTTGTGGATATTCCCGTCAGCGATCGCGATTACATCGCTGAAATTGGCTATATTGCTGATGGCGAACACTGGTTATTTATTGCCCGTTCAGCGCTGGTTCGTGTCTTTAGTCCTGTGCATCCAGATCCCACAGTTGATCATCTGCCGATTGCAGCCGAAACAGATATTGGCTTGGTAGATGCCCAAGAAGAGATCAGTGAACAACAGAGCAGTATTGTGCTCACAGCCCGGACTCCCAAATGGGCTTATGTCTGTTGGTACATTTCCAAGACTCAGAACGAAGCGTTGCAACAACAGGGCGGCTCCCAATTGGTAGTGCGGCTCTACGATGTGACTGGGATAGACCTGAGTTATCAAAGTCCCCAGCTTATACAGCAGTATGAATGTGAAGAGGTAACACGCGATCGCTTTGTGGCTATTCCCGTCAGCGATCGCGACTACATGGTTGAAATTGGCTATATTGCTGATGGCGATGGTTGGTTATTCATCGCCCGT
Organism: Nostoc sp. JL33; assembly: GCF_017114985.1. Lineage (GTDB taxonomy): Bacteria > Cyanobacteriota > Cyanobacteriia > Cyanobacteriales > Nostocaceae > Nostoc. The sequence continues at coordinate 58,201 of NZ_JABXKP010000075.1, forward strand.
TCAGCGATCGTTCGGGTCTTCAGTCATCCCCACGGAGATTTCTGGTTTGTGGCAGATGCTGAGTTGATTATTCACGGAGCAACCCAACCAAATACAAGCGTAAACATTGGTGGTCATACCATCAAAATTAAACCCGATGGTACTTTCCACTTACGTCTCCCCTTTTCAGATGGTTTAATGGACTATCTGATCACCGTAGCTGCTGATGGGGAATCCACTAGAACTATCCATAAGAAGTTCTCCCAGGAAACTTCAGAAAGCTAACATTATCCTGAGTTACCCCTCTAACCCAATTCTCCCCTTTTAGGGAGAAATGGGGAGAGGGTTAATCAACAGATTTTATTTATCTTTGGACGCTATCGAGTCATTACATTGCAAATTCCGCAAGTGCGATCGTCAAATGGAGCGTTGCTTTTGACTATTTTTTCAACACCAAAATTTCCGGATCGTACGATTAAATATTCATTTCCGAAATTGTTTGCAATAAATCGGAGGTTTGGTAGGTACTTAAGCGGGAGGGCATTGTAAGTAAACAACAAGTATCAGTTAGCCTGATTATTAATTATTGAATATTATTGACATCCTCCCACCGCTAATCAGGAGTACCTGATATAGCGGGGATTCCAAAGATCGCTCTTTGGGTTTCCTCTTTCTACGAGTTGATTTGCTTGAAGGAGTTTCCTCCGACATGTATTGATCAGTCTCTCCAGAGGCGTTACTTCCGACGTGCAGAACACCGTACTCAACCCTTTTTCTAATATGTTTCGCGCTGCGTTCCAATCCCTATCTTGAATAGCTTTGTTGGGTTAAGCAAAGCGCAACCCAATAAAGCTATTTTTCTTAACTGAACTGTATTGCTTTTTAATTAGCTGGTCAATTTTATTACTATTTTAAGTATCTATTTTTAGACTATTATCTGTGTAGATTATTTTGCTATATACAAGAATTAGCTTCTCTTGTAATAAAAATTAACTTAGTAATATTACTGTATTGAAAAAAAACTGTATTTATATAAATTTCAGTGAGATTTCTTACTGCACTACTTCCGTGACTCGTAGCCTTACCGCAAACCCTATCGAGCGTCACAGCCCATCGTAAAAATCTCTTCAAGTGTGGTAAAATCTGGGTACTATCAAGTTACAGGCGTGATCGGGATTTGGGTACTTGGGAGTACTGGGAGTGTTAGTCCTCAGTCCCTAATCCCTAATTCTGTTTTTCCAATAATCATTCTCTATTTTGTGGCATAAATTTAGTGAATGCGGGTGATATGTATATACCTGCATTGATCACTAGAGATTGACTTATGAATAACTCCATCTATCAGCTAGACGATTTCACTTTAAGATTGCCGATTTCCCAATTAGCTCGGATAACTGCCCAGCAATTTGCTAACCAGCAGCCAAATTCTGAAAAAGCAGAGCAAGTTCGGCTGAATACGTTGGCAGTGTGGGTGGTGAATGACTACTTGGAAATGATGGATATTCCTACTGACCTCCAAGCTAGTGACAGCTGGAACCGCGTCATGCGCCTCTGTGGAAATGTAGCTGACTTAGAAGTGCCCTCAGTTGGTCGTCTGGAGTGTCGCCCTGTCCATCTGCATCAGCAGACATGTTCCATTCCTCCAGAAACCTGGGAAGAACGGGTGGGTTATTTAGTAGTTCAATTTGATGAATCGCTGCAAGAAGCTCGGCTGCTTGGTTTTATCCCTAGTGTCGCAGCTGAAACACTGCCTTTAGAACAACTGCAACCATTGGAAGCCTTTATCGATCATCTGGCTCAACTGCGCCAATCCCCAGTTACTTCACTGGTAGATTTAAGTCAGTGGTTTGTTGGTATATTTGAGATAGGTTGGGAGACTATTGAATCCCTGTGGAACGTGCCGGAACTCAGACCAGGTTATGCCTTTCGCAGTACTGAAACTGTGGCACTAAATGCGATTAACCGACCAGAATCAATTATTAAACGCGCAAAACTGATTGATTTGGGTATCCAAATTTTCAACCAACCCGTGATGTTGATTGTGGAAATCAGCCCGGAAAAGGATCAACAAACCAGTATTCATCTCCAATTGCACGCCACTGGGAATCAAATCTACTTACCACCAGGGGTTCATCTCACCGTTTTAGATAGTTCGGGAACAGTATTTCTAGACGCTCAATCTAGAAAATCAGATAACTACATTCAGTTACAGTTTCGCGGTGAACCTTCAGAGCAATTTAGCGTTAGAGTAGCGTTGGATGATACCAGCATTACCGAATATTTTCGGATTTGAAACATGTAGCTATCTTCCCTCTTTGTCAGTAATTTATAAGTGCTTATTGGTTAATTAAAATTCACAATTAAAAATTCAAGTCGGCTTTTAGGGATTGCGAAAGAAGCCTATAAACGCTTCTGGAGCTTGCGATCAGACATTAGAACAGGGCATGATTTTGCACAGGGAGATAGCGACACATGGGTAAGTTAGTGGTTCTGAAATTCGGAGAGGGTAGTTTTGAGCAGGGATTTGCTGTCACTCTCCAAATTGGTGAAGAACACGAGCGTGCTGCAACAGAAATCACGGGGAAGCTACCTTCATTCCCGGAAATGCCGCTCTATTATAGTCATTGGCAGTCTAGTTATCGGCAGATAGGAAATCGTTATCGCCTCCACGCTGACCAAATTCAGGTGACGAATGTATCGATGATTCAAGACTGCGAAAATACTTCCCATATTTTGCGGGCACGGTTTAATACCTGGCTGCGAGCAGAGGAGTTTCGCCCGTTGAGGGAAAAATGGTTAGAAAGATTGTCGTCCACCGAAGAAGTGCGGGTGATTCTGCAAACAGAAAATAGCCAATTGCAGCTATTACCCTGGCATCTGTGGGACTTGTTAGAACGTTACCCCAAGGCTGAAATCGCCCTTTCTTCACCATCCTACGATCGCATTTCCAAGCCACGCACTTTAAATCAATTAGTCAACATTTTAGCAATTGTGGGCAATAGTCAGGGGATTGACACCCAAGCTGATCAAGCTTTACTGCAACAGTGTAGTAATGCAGACGTCAGCTTTTTAGTAGAACCACAACGTAAAGAATTGACTGACCATCTTTGGGGAAAAAACTGGGATATTCTTTTCTTTGCCGGGCACAGTTCCAGTAACGGAAATGGAGAAAGCGGACGAATTTACCTGAATAAAACTGATAGCCTCACCATTGGCGAGTTAAAGTACGCTCTCAAAAAAGCGATTGAAAACGGCTTGCAACTAGCTATATTCAACTCCTGTGATGGATTAGGATTGGCGCGAGAATTGGCTGATTTGCAAATCCCTCAAATGATCGTCATGCGCGAACCAGTCCCAGATCAGGTTGCCAAGGAGTTCTTAAAGTATTTTCTCCAAGCCTTTGCCGGTGGCGAGTCTTTATATCAAGCGGTACGCCAAGGGCGGGAACGGTTGCAAGGACTTGAAGATCGATTTCCTTGTGCAACTTGGCTACCAGTGATTTGCCAAAATCCAGCGCAGACACCACCCACTTGGGATGAATTAAGGTCTACAAAAACTGAAGATACGCCAAATTTAACTTTGTCTAGCAGACGCAGATTTCAGACAACTTTGTTATCCAGTTTGGCGATTACAGCCTTAGTTTGTGGGGTAAGATTGCTGGGATTTGTGGAAAATCCAGAGATTCAAGCTTATGACCAGATGATGCGATCGCGCCCTGCGGAGGAACTTGATCCCCGACTGCTAGTAATTACAATTGACGATGATGATTTGGCAATTCAAAGACAAAATAACGAGTCCTTAATTGGAGCTTCCATTTCCGAAAAATCTCTCAATAAAGTCCTAGAAAAACTGAATCAATACCAACCCCGCGCGATCGGCTTAGATATCTACCGTGATTTTAAAGCTAAACAACCAGATTTAATTACTCGTCTTCAACAAACTCAGAATTTGGTTGGCGTATGTAAGGGAAGCGATGGTACTGTAAATATCAAAGGCATTAAGCCGCCACCAGAAATTTCCCCAGGAAACCTGGGATTCAGTGACTTTATTCATGATCCTGATGGAGTTATCCGTCGGCATCTCCTGTTTATGAACCAGGAGGCGACATCATTGTGTCCTGCTCCCTTTGCATTCAGTTTACAACTGGCCTCTCTCTATCTACGACATTCAGGAATTCAACCAAAGTTCACTCCTGAAGGTAATTTGCAGCTGGGTAAAACTATTTTTCCAAATCTGAAATCTCGTACTGGCGGCTATCAAAATATTGATGCTAACGGCGGTCAAGTCTTACTTAACTACCGTTCCTCAAAACAAATAGCCGAACAGGTGAAGCTAACCCAATTTTTATCTACTCCGGTTAACCCCAAGGCGATCAAAGACAGGATTGTTTTGATTGGTGTGGTGGCAAAGGGGGATTCTCCAGACACCTGGCCTACACCCTATGGCGCTCCTTTAGATGAGCAAATGCCAGGAGTGTTAGTACAAGCGCATATGATCAGCCAAATCCTCGCTGCTGTCCAGGATGGGCGGCCGTTGCTGCGGGTTTGGTCACTGTGGGTTGAGGTGGTCTGGATTTGGGGCTGGTCTTTGGTAGGGGGAGTCCTGGCTTGGCGAAAGCTTTCCTTCCCCTGGTTGGCATTGGCAGTCAGTATTACCTCTAGTGTTCTGTATATAGTTTGCTTTGGTCTGTTAATTTCGGGTGCTTGGGTGCCGTTTATACCGTCGGCTTTGTCGTTGCTAGCGACGGTTGGCTTGATGTCAATTTATAATAATTCAAAAACAAAAGTTCGGGTGGGGAGTGGGGAAAGATTTTCTTATAAAATTTTTGGATAACCAGCAGTTAACAATTGACGCATTTACGCATTCCCACATTCAAAATTTTTCGCGCCACGTCTGGTAGAGAGGAGAGTTACATAAGGAGTCTTAAACCCTTTAATTTATGACAAATTTACAAGGTTTAGATATTTAAGGTAGGATTTTTATGAAATCAAATTCACAACCGATAAAACTGTTTTTAGTAGTAGCTTTTAGCTGCGTCAGTTTATTAGTTAGCCTGATTCCAGTACTGGCGAAACCAACTCATGATTCTTCAGTTAGCGATGCCGTTCGCGGAGCGTCTCGTAGAGAAGGCGGGCTACGCCGAAGCTCTGATCCGAAAACGACCGTTGCTCAAGCCACAACCTTTAAGCAACCTCCACTTCCACCGGGCCTCCCTCCTGGAGGTCGCGTTCGTGGTGGAGCGAAGCGCGGTGGATGTCCACTTGCTAAACCTGACCTGACTGCTTTAATGCCTTCCACTAAGGAAGCTAACTCAGTGATCAATGTCTGGGGACAGACAATAGGAGAACGCCCAAGTTGGTTTTTCTATGTGCCATATACCAAAGATTTGCCCTATGAAGTTGAATTTGTGCTGCAAGATCAGGACTCTAACGAGATTTACCAAAAAGCGATCGCTCTACCAGATAAACCAGGAGTCATCCGCGTTTCTCTACCTACCACTGCTCCCGCTTTAGCACTAAACAAACCATATCTCTGGTTTTTCACCATTAACTGTGACAAGGAAAAGAATTCTCCCCCAACTTTCCTCCAAGGGGTAATACAACGAGTCCAACTCAATCCAGCCACAGTTAAAGAGCTACAAACTACAGAACCTCTAAAGCGCTATAGTATCTATGCCCAAAACGGGATATGGTACGAGGCACTGACCATACTGGCTCAACTGCGTCAGAAAAATCCTCAAGATGCAGCACTGCAAGCAGAGTGGCGGAATTTGTTAAGCAGCATCCGCTTAGATGATATTGTCGCAGAACCGATTCTCTCGGACAAACCTTAGACTTTGACAAAACAGAATTCAGAATTCAGGAGTCAGAATTCTGAATTCAGGAGTGATATCATGTCCGCCAAATTACTCATAATAAAATAGGACTTAAGTAGAGCGGTGTGAATAATTCAAGGTTTGTAGTGAGGGCTTCAGCCATCATTTGAGGACTAAAGTCCTCACTACGAACTAATCTCAAGATTTTTTACATTACTTAATCTAGCTTGATTTATTCTCACCGACTTACTTACACAAAACCACACGCCCTCTGGGGCAATTCATGAATTGCCCTTACCAGAAAATCACTCTTTTCGGCTATTGTTTGCGTAAGTCATGTAAAAGAACCCCACCCCAACCCGTAAGAGCAGGCTCTTAGGTTAGCTCAAGCGCAGCTTTGGCTCTTTGGGGTTCCGGGTATTATGATTAATTGCCCGGACATGATATGACTCCTGAATTCTGACTCCTGAATTCTGACTCCTGAATTCTTCTTTAATTTGGTCGCTCCTGATTAACATCAGGATTTTCTGCTTTCCAATTATCATCTGCTTCAGGAGATTCTGAAACCATCACAAACTCAGTCTCTTGTGTATGATTATTTCCCCAGCTATCCAAAACATCTTTAATTAACACCTCTTGCAACCAAATCTTAGCGACAACAGTCAGAGGTAGCGCCAGAAATAATCCTAAAAAGCCAAAGAAAGTAACGAAAAATAGTTGGGCAATTAAGGTTAGAGCTGGCAGCAATGAGACTTGATGCGCCATGACAACGGGCGTGATGAAATTACTTTCAACCTGTTGAATGAAAAAGTAGAGAATCAAGACAGCAACGGCTTTCCAAGGTTCATCCAAGAAGGCGATCGCCATTGCTGGTATTACACTCATTGTCGGCCCCAAGTTGGGAATCAAGTTGAAAAATCCCGCTAAAACCGCTAAAGCTAGTGCTGCCTTTACATGCAAAATTGATAAGCCAATCAGACTCATTAGCCCCACTACACAGATGGCAATGAAAGCGCCTGTAATCCATCCCCCCAAAGAGACTTCGCATTGATTTAAAATTCCTTCTACCCGCCGCCGATAAAATGAGGGGAAAAGCTGCACAAATACTTTGCGGTAAGCTACGGGGTTGGCTAATAGCATTCCTGTTAAAACCAACACTAGCAAAATCTTGAGGACGACTTCCAAGGAGCCAGATACAAAGGCAAAGGAGTTTCCCAGTACCCGATTGACGAAGGGCTGTGCTTGTTGAATGAGGCTATTGATATCTGGGATGTAAGGAACTAACTGGTTAGGAATACGAGTTCTCAGGGCATCAAGCCAACCATTAAAGCGCTCAAACCCTTTAGGAACCTGATTGGTTAGTTCTTGAAACTGCTGTGCAAATGGCGGCACAATTAGCCAGAAAAAACCCACTATACCTGCCAAAAAGATACCTACTGCAAGGAGGACGGCGATTCCACGCCTCATCCCAAAGCTTTGGAAGCGTTTCGCTAGCCGATTTAAGGTGGTGGCTAACACAACTGCGGCAAACATCAGCAAAAGCACTTCCCGAATTTGCCACAGGATGTATAAAGAAAGAACGATGGCGATTAAGCCGATCCATTGACCGAGTTTCACAGGCTGACTCCCAACGGTTGGCGAGATGCAATTTTTTGGTAATTCAGCTAGATTAACTGATTTTAGTAACTTGTGCGTGGATGCTTCCCTTGTTAATTTTGTTTCTGTGCTTGGAATCGCCACAGTAGCGCGATCGCTATAATCACAATCGGCAACAATATTATAATCAGCGCGTTGGTTGCTGTCGCCGGAATTGATAGACTTGGCCCTGCATACTTAATCAATACCGATAACAAAGCTGAGAGTAAAAGCAGTTTTAGAACTAATCCTAGTTGATTTTGCATTAAAGTACGGCAGACAAATTTTTCTGGTACACACGATTTTGGGCTGTACCGCCCAGTTTCTACAATAAACCTACAGATACAATTCTTTGCAACTTTCTCTAGGAAATGCGATCGCTTTTTTACGTCAAACTCAACCAGCCAAAAACCTGTTCCACAGTCAGTTCCAACTCGATACCCTCAAGAATGGGTAATTTATCAGCACTTTCGTATAATTCCAATCGCTGTCCAGGAAAAATCCCCAGCACACTTTCGTCTTCAGGGTTAATTAACCAGCCTAATTCAATACCATTGCGTGAACAATGCAATAATTTACTCAACACTTTTGTAAACTTTTGGTCTGGGGACAGAATTTCAATTGCCCAGTCGGGATGAATTTGAAAGCGATTAACAATTCTGCCAGATGGAGTTTTAGGAATTGTGTCCCAACGAAACACAGAGACATCAGGGACGATAGAAGCGCCACCAAAAGTACAGCGTAGTTCTGGGAAAGCTACAGCAATTTTTTGGCTTCTAGCTATGCCGTTAATTGCTTCGCAAAGAGTAGCTTGGAGCAAGCTATGTTCACCTTGAGGCATAGGTTTTTGAATAATTTCTCCGTTGATAAAATCTGATTCTGGTTCAGTTTCCGGTAGTTTGAGGAAGTCGTCTAAAGTTAGTTGGGGTTGACTGGCAATAGTCATAAGTGAGTGCAATAGAGGGGATGGTCTAATTATGTGCGAATGTGCGATCGCCTACGGGTAAGCAAGCTATAACATTTCTAGTGCTGAGACATTTTGGATTGTGAGATTACGTCAAACTCAACCAGCCAAAAACTTGTTCTACAGTTAGTTCCAATTCGATACCCTCCAGGATGGGTAATTTATCAGCACCTTCGTATAATTCCACTCGCACTCCAGGAAAAATCCCTAGCACACTTTCGTCTTCAGGGTTGATTAACCAGCCTAATTCAGTACCATTGCGCGAACAATGCAATAATTTACTCAAGACTTTTTTTAACCTTTGATCTGGGGACAGAATTTCAATTGCCCAGTCGGGATGAATTTCAAAGCGATTAACAATTCTGCCAGATGGAGTTTTAGGAATTCTATCCCAACGAAACACAGACACATCAGGGATGATAGAAGCGCCGCCAAAGGTACAACGCAGTTCTGAGAAAGCATAAGCAAGTTTTTGGCTTTCAGTTACGTTATTAATGACATTACAAAATTTAGCCTGTAGTCGGCTATGTTCACCTTGAGGCATTGGTTTTTGAATAATTTCCTTGTTAATAAAGTCTGATGCTGGTTCAGTTTCCGGCAGTTTGAGGAAGTCGTCTAAAGTTAGTTGGGGTTGACTGGCGATAGTCATAAGCAAATAGCATAGAGGGGATGGTCTAATTATGGGCGAATGTGCGATCGCCTCGCATCCTTCGTTTCTGACAGGTGCTAGAAATTATATTTTTGGGAAACCTACAAGGCGATTAACTTGGATAGATACATCACCAAAGGCTAAGGGGACAATAATACCTGTAGTTAATGTCAGTTCAGTTGTGTATTGCCCATTTTTTAAGTCTCGAAATACTTGCAACTGAGAATTTTTGAAATTGACAACCCAATATTCAGCAATGCCTGCTTCTGCATAGATGTCTTTTTTATCACCCAAATCTATGCTCAAGGTGGACTTAGAAAATTCGATAATCCAGAAAATATCTTCAGGGTAAGGGTGATGTTCTAAGTAGACCTCGCCTAAAGGTTTGACAATAGCAACATCGGGGACGGGTTCTGAGTTGTTGGGTAGGGTGATGGGTTTAGCATCGCGGATTTTTGCCAGTTCACCTAGCAGTGTGCGGAGATAATCAGCTGCTTCGGTATTGTAGTAGGCATGGGGTTCTCGTTCTGCATAACTATGAGGTCGCCGCGCAATAGTTCAATGGGTTGGTCATCAAAAATCCCTGCTTCTATTGCTCGGTGATAGCGTTCAATTGTCCATTTATAGGTAGTTACCGTCATAGCCGCCTTTTTTCTACCGCTTCGACAATAGCTTTAGTTTGATTTTACTGCGATCGCACTCGTTACAAAGATTTTTGCAGAGAGCAACACGCAGTAGGGGCGCACAGATAGATGTGCGCCCCTACGAAAAACCTAACTTAGATTCAGACTTTGGAAGGCTCGGCTATTGCTGCTTTCAATCCTCTTGATCAAAAAACACGGTAATACACATCATATATAGAGCCACTTCCAGACACACGCGCTATTGCTGTGCCATTTGTTGCTCCATTGACAGTAAAGCCACCTAGAGAATCGTCAGAACCGTTGAAACCGCCGTCTTCATCGAAAAGTTCGATCCTTGTAGGGAAATTAACGCCTAAACCTCGGTTAACTCCCGATGTCTTTCCGGTAGAAAAACCTTCAGTTCCCCAGAGCTTACTGCCATTGACTGTGATATAGGTATCATCATCGTCAAATGTATCTGCATTAGCTTTGATAGCCTGAAGTTGCTCTATAAGAAGGAATCCGCCTCCTTCTATGACAGCCCCTTCTTCAGGAGTTAATTGAGCGAATAGTTGTTCCTCATCGATACAACAAAGGTCAGAATTAATAGTCTTTTTGTTGATGCCTAGCATGGGTTTTCTCCTTTTTTAATTAAGTGCATACAGAGATAATTAGGTAAGTTTTAATTCACTAAATTGGCATGATATATTTGCGAGATGAATCGGCAAATGTAACCATTAAAACTTCCTTCCTTATTGGAACAAATCATCTGATGATTCAACAACACCACAAATTTGCACCTTTTTTGTGATACTTACTAGGTGAACCTCTGTACTATGATTCTTTACGATGGCTTTTAGTATTTATGCACTGAGATATGAAAAGTTGTTCAAAATCTATACAATGCTTATAGAGGATGGAGTTGACCATATTGGACTCAACTGAGAACCGCTATATTACTTAACTCATAGTCAGCCACCTAAAAACTTATTTAACTGTCAGTTCTAACTTGGTATTATTGAGTGTAGGCAACTGATAAGCTATTGTATATAATGTTACTCAATACTCGGAAACGCTGTTAACACAGTTTTAAGTTTCACGCAGAAGCGCAGAGAGTTTTTGAAGTTTGTTGTTCAGGAGTATCAAAGACTCGTCAACCCAGTTCAGAGGTGGATTCATCCAGTTCAAAGACTCGTCAACCCAGTTCAGAGGTGGATTCATCCAGTTCAAAGACTCGTTAACCCAGTTCAGAGGTGGATTCATCCAGTTCAAAGACTTGTTGACGGAGTTCTGACCAATTAATTACGAATTACGAATTAGGGACTTCCAACAAATAAATTACCACTACTTGTGGGGTGGGCCGAAAAGCCCGCCTCTGGCTTAGGGGTCTCGTGTCGCCCACCCCACAATAAATAATTGCATATTTTTTTATTTGGAAGTCCCTTACTATTAACTTCGTTGCCAAATTTTAATCGTCTTATCCAAACTCCCGCTAACCAACATCTCGCCGGAAGCTGTGAAGGCTAATGCTGTAACTATATGAGTATGACCTGTAAATGTACCCAGCAATTCCCCGGTTTGTAGATGCCACAATTTAATAGTTTTATCAGCACTACCGCTAGCGATAATTTGACCATCGGGACTTAAAGCGATCGCATATACTCTATCTCTATGTCCTTTGAGAGTATGAAGTAATTCCCCAGTCTCCAATTGCCAAATTTTAATCGTTTGATCCCAGCTACCACTCACCAGTAGTTTACCATCTGCACTGATTGCTAAGGAACCAACGATGTGAGAATGACCCATGAGGGTGTGCAGTGGTTGTGTGTCCTTTAAACTTTTGACTCCCGTCTGGGGTAAGGTGCGCCAGACTTTAATTTTGCGATAGCTACCTGTAATCAGAGTTTCCCCATCTCGACTCAAAACTAGGGAATGAGCAGCTGTATCATCTAAAGAGAGTGCGATCGCAACCTGACGTTGCATCAAATCCCAAAACAGAATTTTTCTGTCATCTCCGCCAGTCGCTAACATTCTGCCATCTGGAGTAAAGGCAGCACACCGCACTACCCCATTATGTTTGTGCAAAATATCTATCAAGTCTAAAGCGCCTACATGCCAAAGCTTAATTGTGGAATCTGCACCGCAACTCACTAAAGTCTGTCCATCTGAACTAAAAGCTAGAGAATTCACTTCATCCACCAGCCCAGATATCACCCAAGGATACTCTGACAATGTATCTATTAATTCACCCTTGCTTAAATCCCAGAGCTTTGTTTCTCCACGGCTACCACTAGCCAATATGGGTAAGGCTTTGCCATTCCCACACCCGGAACTGAAAGCTAGGCAATTAATACCTCTGTTGTGTCCTTTCAAAGTCTGCCAACATTCCCAGTCACCGATTATATCCTTAAGGCAATGCTCTGATGGTAGAGTCTGTATTGTATCTGCGATCGCTCTCTCATTAATTAATAGCGACGTGTCTTTTTTGCCAATAAGTGATTCTAAATACCAACTCAACCCCCCCGCATACAACAATTTACTTGGAGTCAGATACAGTTTTGGTTCAGTCAGTTCAATTTGATTTGCAGGTAAAAAGCCTGTAATTATGCTTTGTTTTTCGTATCCTAAATTACCTGTAGATGGATAAAACAAACACAGAAAAATTAATACTTGGTGATTTTTTAAATCTTCTTGAGTAACTGACCACCTAATTTTGTCTTTCTTAATACCATTAAAACTTTCTCCATCAGCAACATGAACTTGAACACTTAGCTGAGGATTATCTTTGAGTACATAAGAGAATTTGCTTTCGCCACCCAAATTTCCCTCATCATCTAAAATCATGTTTTGCAAAGTATCTTGTGACACCTTTTTTACCAACTTACCCAAACGTTCAGTTATCACCCAATCAACAATATGCTCCCGAAAAAGATAATCTTGGGCTTGCTGTTGGAAGTATTTGGGAAAAGGTATCGTCCAGTCGGGAGGCTCAGGATATTCAGGCGGCGTAGGCGGCGGATTTTTGGCGAGAACTTCTGCTTGTTGGCGAGAAAGCTCTTGGAGTTTTGCCAAAGGCTCGCCCCAAAATCCGATAATTTCAGTGTGACAACCTTTAACTTGACTTTCCAGCAAAGATAAGTCATAAGTTTTAGGTTTTTTCACACGTTGAAGGAAGTCAGTTTGTTGAGCTTTGAGTAAGCTAATCCAATCCATCTACATTCCTGCGGCAAACTATTGCATACCTACGGTAAGCTATACCAACGCAATTACTCAAGTTTATAACCTTAGTTAATTAAAAATTCCGTAATCTTAGCAGTCTAATAAAACACAACCATTAGCATATATTTGCGGTAAAGATCGAGATAGATAGCACTTAGACATTTGATTAACTGATGCAGCTAAAGTATAGAGAATTCAATTATGTCAGTCAATTCTAACGGAAATGGAGAACGAGATACTGTTTCCCTAGAAACAGTTCTAGCTGCAAAGGAAAGTTTAATCCCAGAGGGATTTAAAAGGTTGCGGTAACGTTAAGTCAATAAATCCCTACAAAAAAATCACCTATTACAGCAGGGTAAAAGTAAACCACCCATCCCAAATAAATCAAACCCTTGCGGTATAATAATTACGAATTACGAATTATTTTAACCTTTGCGTTTTGGTTGTCTGGGTGTAGTACTTACATCAGAGGAGTCGCCAAAAGTATCCCTTGCCTCGATCTGTTTAATTTTCAATTGCAAGTTCAAGTCATCACTGCTAACAATTGTTTCTAAATTTGCTAGTCTTTGCTCTAACAGTTCTATTTGCTGCTGTTGCAAATAGTTAGTTTTTGATTTACGCTCATCAGAACGCCAAACAGCAACTGTACCAACAGTTGCGCCACCAATAGCAACTAAAGGAAGAATAGCACCGCTTTTAGTAACGACTGAAAGTGGGACGCAAACTCCGAGAATGGCTACTGTAATTACCCAAATTCTTGTGGTGGCAGATAATCTGACATCTTGGTATTGTTCTAAATTTGCTTGAGATTTTTTAGCCATAAGTAAATCCCTTGAAAAGTTATTTGCTAGATTGCCACAATTGTTTACTAAAATACTTCCTACAACTAGGTTAAGTATAATTCTTGTACTAATATTTTTGAATTACCAGTAGGTAAAATCCCAACCAGCGAAATGATTTTCCTGACTTTTATCCAGACGCGATTAATCGCGTCTTTACTGCTGCCTTCTGCTTTCTACTTAGTTACTTCGTTATTTTAGATCATTAGATTTTGCTTGTGAGGAACAGTTGTACACTGAGAGGAAGATTTTCTTGAAGTCATAGTAAGGAAAGTACAGATGACAGTTCGTGCTTTTTTTGAAGCTGCCAAAGTTGAGGGTGTTCAGTCACCTTACGATACCATTCACCTGAAAATCCTCTATCCAGCACAGACACCGGAGAGTCAGCTAGAAAAAAGTATAAGAATTGAGCCAGCTAATCCAGAAAAAGCACCTTTTCCAGTAGTGATTTTCTTCAATGGCTATAACTGTGATGCCCAACAATACCAATGGTTAGCAATTAAATTGGCTGAACGTGGATTGGTAGTGGTTCTGTTTAATTGGATTACCAAAAATCTATCAGGCGTAATTAGCCTTACACCTGGGGTTGATTTTGAAAAGCTGAAGCCCACAATTTATCCTACTGCTCCCACAGCTTTGGCTTTGCCAGCACTCCTAACTAAACTCGAACAGTTACAAAATCAAGGAATTTTAGCAGGAATGTTGGATTTACAACGGATTATTCTCGGTGGACACTCTGCGGGTGGTTTAGTATCGCTCACAAATGCTGACCCTCGGTTTTTCCCTGGAGTTGTTGCATCTTTTGCTTATGGCGCAAGTAGCAGAGGACTTTTAACCATAGGGTATGAACCAGGAATTATCTTGCCTTTACCAGATTCCCTACCACTGCTACTGATGGGAGGAACCTGTGATGGATTCATGCTTGCCAGTAGCGAACTCTATGGTGTAAGTCCTGGGGATGCTACTATCCCAGTTACACGTACATTCCAAGAAGGAATTGCTGGGGGACGAAATGACAGCTATCTGGTAATCTTAGAGGGAGCAAATCACTTTGCGATCGTTGATGAGCCAGACTCCACTACAGTTGGACCCTCTCTCGACTTAAAAGCTACTCAATCCCAAGAAAATTTGCGTTTGCTGATGAGTGAAATTATTGGTCTGTTTATTGACACTTATGTTCGCCACCAGCCAGAAGCATCCCAGCAGCTTGAGCAATTATTAACTGCTGCCAATCCTCTGATAAAATCCTTTGAGCGTAAGTAGTTAAATTTATTATGACAAGTGCATCTTATATTTTTCTGGCTGGAGCAAGTCGCGGTGTTGGTCGAGAAATTGCTCAATATCTCACAGCGCAACAGCTAAAGGTCAAAGCACTCCTGAGAACAACAGCAGTTGCTACTGAACTAGAAAGAATCGGTATTGAGGTAGTTCTGGGAGATGCCTTGAATATTGGCGATGTAGAACGCGCAATGCTGACAGATGAACCTATTCACACGGTTATCAGTACAATTGGCGGTTTACCATCAGATGTAGAAAGGCCCGATTACCCTGGTAATAAAAATCTGATTGATGCAGCAGTTAAAGCTGGGGTACAAAAGTTTATTCTTGTATCTTCCATTGGTGCTGGCAATAGTGTTGTTGCTGCGTCACCCCAAGTTTTAGCGGTACTGGGAAAAGTTTTAGCTGAGAAAGACAAAGCTGAACAACACTTAATTGCCAGTGGACTTACCTATACAATCATCCGTCCTGGTGGACTAAAGTCAGAACCAGCAACGGGTAATGGCGTTTTGACTGAAGATCCACACATTATTGGTAGTATCAATCGTGCAGATGTGGCGCAGTTAGTTGGTCGCTGTTTAAATAGCGAACGCGCCAATAATAAAATTTTGTCAGCAGTAGACCGAAACATGCTGTTTGGACGCATTGAATTTGCAGAATTTAGTTTGGGTTAGTGCCCCTGGAGCTTCTTTTCAACGTCCCATGCCTTTTAGATCAACTTGTCAGGTGTAATAGGTAAATCACGGATGCGCTTACCTGTGGCATGGTAAACTGCATTGGCGATCGCAGCTGAAACACCTGTGATCCCAATTTCGCCTACACCTCTTACACCTGCTGGGTTGAAGTTGAGGTCAGGTTCGCCGACGAAGGCCACCTGAATGCGAGGAATATCTGCATGGGCTGGGAAGTGATAGGTAGCAAGGTCATAAACCACGGGATAGCCAATGTTTGGATCAACTTGGCACTCCTCCATTAAGGCTTGACCAATACCCATGATCACACCACCACGGACTTGACTGGCTGCTGTCTTAGAGTTGATAACTCGCCCGATATCCATTACAGACACCCAGCGCGTCACCCGCAAACGTCCGATTTCTTCATCCACGCTGACTTCGCAAAAATGTGCGCCCCAAGATTGGAACGCCCATTTCTTGGTTTCATCGCCAGGAGCGGAGGATGCTGTGGCTTCAATTGCTGGTTGGCCGGACTGACTCAGAGTTGCAAACGCCTCCTGTGCAGTCTTAGCATTAGCAGTTTTGAGAACTTGCTCACAAGCTGACATGACCGCCGGGAGGAGAGATGCTGTCATCATGGAACCACCCGCCATGCCTCCATCTGGTAGCAAGGAGTCACCCAACTCTACATGTATCTGTTCGACGGGTAGCCCCAATGCGTCTGCTGCTGTGGCTGCAACAACGGTATATGCGCCAGTGCCCATGTCATTCCCGGCAGTGAGAAGATGGGCAGTACCATCTGGTAGCAGCCGTACCTTGACTGATGCTTTACCCCGCCTGCCAGGGTAGGTTGCTGCCGCCATCCCCCAACCAACGAGTTTACCATCGCGTGTCAAAGAACGCGGCTGTTTTGGTCTGTCTTTCCAGCCAAATTGCTCCGCACCCAAGAGCAAACAGTCAGCAAAATGTTTGGCTGAGAATGGCTGACCTTCGCGTTGGTGTTCTTTAGTTTCATTTTTCAGGCGCAGTTCTACCGGGTCAATCTTTAGCATCCAGGCCAGTTCGTCCATCGCTGACTCTAACGCCCACATCCCAGGATTCTCTCCTGGGGCGCGCATGAATGTTGGTGTACCGATGTTCAGCACTCCTAGTTCCTGCTTCAGTTGCAAGTTCGGCGCTGTGTACATAACTGGCGTGACCGCAGTACAGCTTTCTGTAAAGACATCCACTGGTGAGGTATAGGATTTAACCTCATGGGCGATCGCAGTTAAACTACCATCAGCAGTTGCTCCCAAACGCATAGTTTGCTCGGTTTGGGAGCGGTGTCCGGCGTTCGCTGTCATTTGCCGTCGGCTGAGGACGACTCTGAGAGGACGCTGAAGTTCACGGGCAGCCGCAGCACAGAGAATACCGTGGGGCCAGGGAAAGGCTTTAGAGCCGAAAGCTCCACCCAAAAAAGGTGTGACGACGCGAACCCGTTCAGTTGGCAGTCCAAAGAGTTCCGCATAGGTGCGCTGGCTTGCCGACACCCACTGGGACGGTTCGTAAACAGTCAGTGAATTTGCATCTTGCCAGTGGGCAATGATGGCATGGGGTTCCATCGCCGCGTGCAGTTCGATGGCTGTCTTGTAGGTAGCGTCAATTTTTGCTGTTGCACTCGCCATCCCTGCCGCAAAATTCCCTTTTTCAAACTTTAGGTCTTGACCAAACTGCGGTGGTGCCTGATTGAAGGTGGCTTTCGTAGCTTCCACGACTGGCTTTTGACTTGTGTATTCCACCTTGACCAAATGCGCCGCATCACGCGCCCGCTCGAAGGTGTCTGCTACTACCAAACCGATAATTTGCCCTGCATAGTGAATTTTGTCATCCGACAACGGCAGACGAGCCTCGTAGATTTTCGAGGTCATAAAGTCGTTGGCTGGCGTAAACACTTTAGGCGAGTTTTTATGCGTGAAAACATCTATCACACCTACTGCCTTTTCTGCCACAGTAGTGTCGATGTTTTTAATTTGCCCATTGGCAGTGCTGGCGGTGACAAGATAACCGTGAACCAGACCTGGAATTTGATGTTCTGCGGCGTAGGTTGCCGTGCCCGTAACCTTTGCCCGTCCATCCTTGCGGTTGATGGCAGTCCCAATTACTTTGTTCATACTACACCTCCTCCTTTGGCTGACACCGTGAGTGCGCGACGAATTGCCCGCTTTGCCAAGTCAACTTTGAAACTGTTATGAGTTAATGGTTTAGCTTCTTGAAGTGCAATTTCTGCCGCCTGTTGAAACGTTGCAGTATTGGCACTCTTGCCGATCAAAAACTTTTCTGCTTCCTTTGAGCGCCAAGGTTTATGGGCTACGCCACCCATTGCCAAGCGCACATTCTGAATCTGCTCACCCGCTAAGTCAACCGCAGCTGCCACAGAGACTAACGCAAAGGCATAGGAAGTGCGATCGCGTAACTTTAAGTAAACCCCTGATTTGGCAAACGGCACTGGGGGCAGAATCACAGAGGTAATCAACTCACCTGGCTCTAAGTTTGTATCTCGCTGGGGTGTGTTCCCTGGTAGTCGGTGAAAGTCTATCAATGGTATCTGCCGCTTACCCTTGGGGCCTTCCACAACAACAACAGCATCCAGAGCCGCAAGAGGGACACACATATCCGAGGGTTGAACTGCCACGCATTGGTCACTGGCCCCAAGGATGGCGTGCATCCGGTTGATGCCCGTTGCTGCCGGACAGCCGCTTCCCGGTTGCCGTTTGTTGCAAGGGAAGGCGGTATCGTAGTAGTAGGGACAGCGAGTGCGTTGCAGTAGGTTGCCCCCTACGGTTGCCATATTGCGGATTTGCTGAGACGCACCAGAAAGAATCGCCCGGGACAGTATTGGATAATCGCGGCGAACATCAGGATGGTCTGCCACTGCTGTGTTAGTTACCAGCGCTCCAATGCTCAGACCACCTTCATTTGTGCGTTCAATGCGCTTCATCTCTAATCGAGAGATGTCGATAAGTTGCGATGGCTCATCTAAGAAAACCTTGAGACGGTCAACCAAATTCGTACCGCCCGCAATCAATATCGCATTTTGGTCATTTGTTGCGCGTTCAACCGCATCTTTCACAGAGGTAGCACGGGTGTAAGTGAAGTTGTTCATCTGAGCATCTCCTGGGGTTCATTGACCATCACAGCTGCGGCAGGAGAGGGCGGTTTTTGTCCTATTACCTGCTGGACTGCTGCCACAATGCCGTTGTAAGCGCTACATCGACAGAGATTACCACTCAGTCGCTCCTGAATTTCAGCTTCAGAGAGTTCAGCCAACTGTGGGGGACGAGTCAAATCTGGCGTGACAACGCTGGCACAGCCGCGTTTGACTTCATCAAGTAAGGCAACAGAAGCACAAATCTGTCCTGGGGTACAATAACCGCACTGGAAGCCATCGTTATCAATGAATGCTGCCTGCACTGGATGGAGAGTATCGCCCTTCGCCAGCCCTTCAATGGTGACGATCGCCTTGTCTTCCTGCATCACTGCCAGAGTCAGGCAGGAATAAACTCGCTCACCATCGATCAGAACAGTACAGGCCCCACACTGCCCATGATCACACCCCTTTTTACTGCCCACTAGCCCCAAGCGATCGCGCAGGGCATCTAAGAGTGTGACACGCGGCTCAAGCTCAAGGGTTTGCTGCTCACCGTTAACAGTAAGTTTCACGTTTATCTCACCTGGGTTACTTTGGCTAGCGTCCTTTGCTATAGTTGCCTGATTCAGTAATGAGGGAGCGGCTATACCCGTTCCGGCAGCAGTCTCTACCTGTCCCAAAAAACCGGGTTGGGATGTTTTTTCCATCCTTTTTTCCTGTTCCATAATTCGTCCTTCTAGATTGAATAATCCAGTAATTCTGAGAACTTAGGGATATGCATAGCTATTTAGTATTGTGTACATAATTAAAGTAAAGTGCAGGTAATAGTTTGGGGAAATAAGGAAAAAATCAGACACAGTACGCTTCCCCAAATAGCCGGATCATCTTCTCAGCCGTGGATTTAGCATGATATTGCTGTTTGAGGCTAAATTCTCAGTTTTGGTTTTTAGACAGATCGCATTAGAACTTCAGTCTAAAAGCTTGATTAAAACAATACCTTTGTTTTTTGTGTCAATCAATTCTGCTGGACTGCGTATTAGGAAAATATATTCCCAATACGCAGTACCCAGTAGTGGAGGGTCATTCATCAGTATTCTTGACGTGGCAACAGAAGTAAATCTGGCGTTGCAGAACAGTGGGATGAATTTGGGCAAGCAGGAGATATCAGCCTTAGTTGCTGCTACATCCGGCAAATATGCAACGCCGTAAATCTCAATTTTAAGCACGCCACCGGAGTATCTGACCCTTGACAGGATTCACAAATTCTCTTCCTTCAGCGACAGACCGAGCATACTCCCGCTTTAACTGGTAATACCACTGCGCCTGCATATCTGAATCTTTAATCAGTCGCAGCACAGGATCATATTTCAGACCAATCTGTTGCTTTTCCACAACCGTCCGGTCTTGGCCAAGGAAAGTCCGCGCTAAAACATGCATCAGTGGCTTGAAAAATCCCACCCAAGGGAGTGTCCAGTAAAGAGCAAAAGTTACCTCTGTTTCTGTGTCTGAAATCGGTGTAACCGCCGTTAAATTAACGACTCGATGGTTGCCAATTGTGGTTTCTTCTATTCTCACTCCAGGTAAACGAAAAGAAATCTCCGTTTCCGGCACACCACCGCCAATCAACCAGTATAATCGACCCCCATTCGGTGGCAATCGGTGTCGTCGCATCGTGAAGCCGTAGGGCGAAGCATCGAATTGCTTCACTTCCTCATGCAGTTGCTCATTTCGCCACCACCAAGCGCGATGAACATAGGGTGAATGAGCAGGGTCCATCAGCCCTACCACTGCATGATCTATAAAACAGGGGAATCTCATCACCTCTACAAACTGGGGCATTGGCGCAGCCCCCCGTAGCGATCGCTCATCAAACCCTGGAATTACCGCAATTTCCATCTCAGAAGCCGGTTGAGGGTTATCGGGATCAGCCATATATATCCAGATATTCCCTTGCGCTTCCCGGATTTCATAGGAATGTACGTCAAAGCGCCTCAAATCCATTTGCTGCTCCTCTACAAGAGATGGAATCGCAGTGCAGCGTCCAGCCGGATCAAAACGCCAACCGTGGTAGCAGCATTCCACCTCATGCCCATTGAATCTACCACAACTCAAAGGCACAGCACGATGGGGACAAATGTCACGCATAGCAGAGACTTTACCATCCTGGCTGCGGACTAGCAGCACTGGTTCTCCCAAAAAAATGCGGCTGATCATCATACCTGGCTTGATCTGATTACTAGGCAGAGCATAGTACCAAGTATTACGTAATACAAAGTTATCGTTATTTTTCATCACTAATTGCGTCTGCCTTTGACACAACGAAAGTTCTGCTTTGTGGAAAGGAAGGTTATGCTTGAAAACATTCTTTCAGGTTTTTAATTGCTGTAACTAAATTCAACTGATACACTTTTTGGTCGTGTTCGTAATTCTCTCAGATTTCGGTTGTTCTGGGGGAATTGCAGGTGTGAAGTTAGATTATTCGCCAGAAATTTGCACGAATACTGTTCTTTTGCGCGGCCCATCCAACTCAAAAAACAACACAGATTGCCAGGTTCCCAATGCTAATTTACCATCCACAATCGGAATTATCTCACTAGTGGTCAGCATCATTGCCATTAAATGAGAGTGAGCATTAATCGGTTCATCTTCCGGGACATCTCTTAAATGCAAGTCATTATGCAAATAGCTGCCTGATTCCGGTGCTAATTTTTGCAAGAACACTTTTATATCTTCTAATAATCTAACTTCATCTTCATTGATAGCTAAAGCTGTTGTTGTGTGTTGGGAAAATACTAAAACCTGTCCATTTTTAATTGATGTTGAAGTAAGAAAATCTTGGATTTGTGCTGTTATATTATGAATATTAATTTTTGGTTCAGTTTCAATTTCAATTAACTTATTAATAATTGGCATCTGTTCAATTTTATATTTGGGATTACCGACGAGGTACGCCAACACAGTCTAACGCTTTCATATATTTTAGATTTTGGGTCGCACCTTTGATTTTGGATTAAAGGAAAAATCTAAAATCTAAAATCTAAAATTGAATGACTTCTAATTTCTAACTATAGTTTCCAAACCTTGTACTAATCTTTCTATACCTTCTTTTGCCGTTTCTTTTTGCAGCGCACCATAGGCAAGGCGTAGGTAGCATCCGTCATCCATGCCAAAGGTTGTACCTGGAATGACTGCTACTTTATGTTCCTGGATTAGTCTTTTAACTAACTCAAAAGCATCCATCTGGGTATTAACTTTGAGGAAAAAATAGAAAGCGCCATTGGCGGGTGTAATGCTACATAAACCTTGTAGGCGATTAAGGGAGTCGAGTACTACTTGCCGCACTTGAGCGATTGCACCTATATTACTCTTCAAATACTCCTCTTTTGCCTGCAATGCCCCTAACGCTGCATATTGAGAAATTACTGGCGGACAAATCAAAATCGTATCCTGGACTTTTTTGACAGCGACAAATAAGTGTTTGGGAATCACCATGTAGCCAATACGCCAACTTGCAAAACCGTAGGCTTTGGAAAGGCTAAAGAGAGAAATAGTGTACTCGCTACTATTACCAAATGCACCAGGGGAAATGTGTTTTACCCCATTATACGTAAAGTATTCATAGGCTTCATCGCTGATGTGGTAAATGCCACGAGTACCACAAATTTGATTTATTTGGTGCAATGATGCTTCTGAATAGACAACTCCAGTTGGGTTATTTGGTGAAATTGTGACCACAGCCCGTGTTTTCGGAGTAATTGCTTGAGCGATCGCATCTTTTCGCAATTGGTAATTTTCATCTGTCGCCACTAACACCGGACGACAACCAGCCATTGCGATCGCCATTTCGTGGTTGAAATAGTAGGGCGTATTCAGTATAATTTCATCGCCTGGGTTAGTGATAGCAAGAATGGCATTCATAAATCCCATATTGCTCCCGGCTGTCACGACGATGCAGTTTTCCTGATTGATTTCAATGCCGTTGAAGGCTTGCAATTTTCCTGCAAGTGCTGACAGCAACGGGGGAATTCCTTCAACTGATTTATATAAATTATTAGCGGGTTCGGCGAAGAATTTGGGTAAAAATTCTAGAGCTTCCGGTGGTGGGTTGTAATAAACAACACCCTGTCCTAGAGAGATTGTTCCAGGAGAGTTTTTAATCAGTTCCCCAACCACAGGAATAATTGGCGACTGTACCCCCTGCATCCGAGAGCTTAAGGATTCCATATTTCCTTGCCTATGTACCTGGCTTTGTATCTCTTAGAGACTTCCAAAAAATAAATTAAGTGGTTACGCAAAATTATTTATGTCATTGCGAGCGAAATGAAATGTAGAGAAGCAATCCCAAACCCTTGCGATTGCTTCATTCCGCTTCGCTCCACTCGCAATGACAAATATATATTTAATTTTGCACAACTACTTATCCCAAATTATTTGTATATTTGTAAGGGCGTATTGCAATACGCCCCTACCTCCCGACGATGGGATATTTTTTTGGTAGACACCAATGGGCGTTACTCCTTCGGTACGGGAAGCTCCGCGAACGCAGAACCCGTAGGTAGCCGCCAATCAGACTTCTGTTTGTGTCTTTTTGTTCATTCCCCTCTTAGCAAAGAAGCAAAGGGAGAGTTACAAATGCGGTGAGATGGTTTGGTTTAGTCAATGGAAATCTGTTGAGGCCCACTTGCTTTGCCATTATGTGCGTCTTTTGTGATGCTGCTGTAACTATTTGAGCGGATCTGTTGATCCAGCCAGCTTTTAACTGGATCGTCTGCAAGATTGAGCCGAAGCACACCAGAGAATAACCCACCGACAAATGAGACTGGATGCTGGATAAATTCTTTGAATATAGGTGACAATTCACTAATGAACATTTAGAGACTCCTGGCACTGCCATAGAAAATTATTACTTCTTAATTGATCGTAACCTGTTGAGCAATATATGGTTTACGGTAACGAAATATACAAATTTTGCCTGCGATGAACTGTTCTCCCCTCTGCCCCCTTTCCTCTTCCTTAACCGATTAATATTTTACTCCGCACCGCAAAGCAAATTCTCTCGGCAATTTTCGTAGCACCAAGTTCGTCTGTGTCAGGCAAAATCACAACAAATTTTTCCCCACCATAACGGGCGACTAAATCAGCAGGGCGTTGAACAATATTTTTAATGGCTTTAGAAATTTCTATAAGAGCGCGATCGCCTGCCTGATGACCATAGGTATCGTTGTAAAATTTGAAAAAATCTACATCAAGGAGGACGAGAGACAGAGGCTGTTGCAAGCGTGCCATGCGCCGCCACTCTTGGTGTATATACTCTTCAAACCGTCGGCGGTTAGCTACTTGAGTTAAGAAATCGATAGTAACTAACGTAGTTAATCGCTGCAATTCTTCCTTAGCGGCAAAGAGTTTTTCGTGTAGCTGCGATTGCTCAATCAAGTACCAAATAAAATTCGGCGCGGCTTCTTTGGGAAACAGCTTACTTAGAATTATGCCAAGTTGCAAACTTTTTGAGCTTCAACTCGAACAACAAAATTCCCGACTTCTTAAAGAAGTCGGGAATCTGAGCCTGCTGCATCTAACTACAGAGAATCTATAAACTGGTATACTTTTTCCAGGAGTGGTTGATGTTCGATTTGCTCTGCTAACTCTTGGGCGTTTTGGTAGCACGATCGCGCCAATTTTTTGCGTTTTGTTGTGGCGTAAATATTTCCCATATTCAGCAAAGTTGAAATTTCTCCGAGGCCATCGCCCAGTTGTCGATGAATCACAATGGCTTGCTTATAGAACTTCATTGCCTGCCGATTCTGTGCCAGGGTATTGTAAGTAAAACCAATGTTGTGAAGAGTTGTTGCCTCGCCAAAGCGATCGCTGATTGCTCGACGTGTCAAAAGAACTTGATAGTAGAGCAATAGCGCTTGTTTCGGTTTTCCTAAATCACTATAGATTGAGGCAATATTATTCAAAGTGGTTGCTTCACCAACCAAATTCTTCACAGCCCGTTGAATTGGAAGTGCTGCTTGAAAAAATTCTAGAGCTTCCTCAAACTTGCCTAAGGCATTGTAAGCAAACCCAATCCCATTTAGGGTTGTTGCCTCACCAGAAAAGTCACCTAGCAATCGCCGCATCCTCAAAATTTGGTGTTGTAGCAACAGTGCGCGTTTCGGTTCTCCTAAGCGGGTATAAATTAGCGCTACATCATTAAGAGTAGAAATTTCACTTTTAGTATCTTGCGATCGCCTAAAAATTGGCAGCGCTTTGTCAAAATATTCCAACGCTAGCCAAAAGCGCCCAAAACGGCTGTAGGTAGAACCCAGATTGCTCAGTGCAGTTGCCTGTGCAGGCGCGTTGCCAATTTCAACAGCAACCGACAGCGCCTGATGAAACCGCTCTAACGCTCTTTGAGTTTGCCAGCAACTGAGGTGAGCCAAACCGAGGTCGTTTAATGTATAACCTTCTCTGGCTCGGTCTGGAATTGCTCTAGCCAAGTGTAAATTCTTGGTTGCTAGGTCGAGAGATTCTTGAAATTTCCCTCGCTGGTAGTAGCGGCTTGCTTGATCACGACGTTGTTCCCACTCTTTGACTTGATTTAAAGGTTGCGTCATCTGACCTCAGTTGCATTCTGCGATAAATAGGCAGGATATTTTTTGGGAATGAACCCTTCTTAGGTTAGGTTTCTGAAAATTGAGCTAACTTTTATCTTCTACCTTTAGATATAAGACGTAAAGAGAGATATATGGTATTGTTTCATACTTACAGGGATATTTATGAAGCAATTAATACAAATTTTCTAGTAGGAGCGGATAGCAGTGCGCCCCTACCTAAGACCTAAACCATGTATTCTCTACAGCTCCATTGAGTTTGCAGCAGTGGTTTTGATGTTTGGGAGTTGGTTCGCCCATGATTCTGTGGGCTGCCGGATCTGATACTTTTAAGATTGCGAAATGTAAAGGGAATCATCCCCTTGCCATTCTGTGTCGGAGACAGCATAGTATACTACATCATGACCGTAATAGCTAGCATTCTTTTCGTACTTCATCCCGATCTTTTGAATCACACGTACTGAAGCGATGTTTTCTGGATGAGCAATCGCTACTATCCGATCTAGCTTCACTTCCCAAAATCCAAACTTTAAAGTTGCAAGAGATGCTTCAGTTGCCAGTCCCATGTTCCAATAGGACTTGTCAAACACATAGCCAAGCTCAACTTCCGGCGTATTTTCCAGAAACCCAAGCCCACAACGGCCAATCATTGTAGCAGTCTCTTTGTAAATTACTGCCCACATCCCAAAGTTGTATTGTTGCCACTGTTGGATATGTTTGCTTAAACTTGCCTGGGTTTGTTCCCTTGTTCTTGGCGACAGATACCTCATGACTTCTGCATTGCTGTAGAGGCGAAATAGGTAATCAAAGTCATTTAGATTGAAGTGTCTTAGTCGCAATCGCGCAGTTTCTATCTCAGGCATGGTATCAGAGTAGCAGGACAAACGCTACTTTAAACAAGCGTACTTTTTTATAAATATTAATATAATGCTCTTACTATGAGCATCTACCAATTTCTCAAAAAATCTTATACGCAAAACCATCGCCGTGAAAATGACTGGCGGTTATTTTTGCGTTTACTGCCTTATGCCCGTCGTAGCGGACGACTGTTAACGCTCTCGTTATGCCTACTCGTCCCGATCGCGCTAGCTAATGCCGTACAACCATTGTTGATTGGCCAAGCCATCTCCTTAATTCGCAAAGAACCAAGCGCTTACGAATTTTTCCGGAATCGCCCCTTGTTGGAAGGGCTAAATATCCTAGAGGGATTATTGGTAATTGCGATCGCAATCCAATTGATGTTGACAGGTTTCCAAGGTTATATAGTCCAAAAGCTAGGGCAACAAATCACCGCAGCAATTCGCCAAGACTTATTCCATCATGTGACATCTCTAGCAGTACGCTTTTTTGACCGCACGCCCATAGGTAAATTAATTACCAGAATCACCAGCGATGTGGAAGTGTTAGGCGATGTCTTTTCCACTGGGGCAATTGGGATTATATCCGATTTGTTTTTGATGCTGGTGACTTTGGGTATAATGTTTTCCATTCAATGGGAACTCGCTTGCTTGCTGCTATTGATGCTGATACCAGTTAGCTGGGTGATTGTTTACATTCAACAACAGTACCGCAAAGCCAATTATAAAGGGCGGGAAGAACTTTCTATCCTGAACTCACAGCTACAAGAAAATGTGGTTGGTATTAACATAGTGCAGTTGTTCGGCAGAGAAAAATTTAATGCCGAATTGTTTCGTGCCACGAACAAGCACTACACTCAGCAAATGGATAAAACCATCTTTTACGATTCATCTGTTTCAGCAACCTTGGAATGGATTGGACTGATTGCGATCGCAGGTGTTTTGTTGGTGGGTGGTTGGTTATTGTTGGGAAAAAACTTGACTTTTGGGACTTTATCTACATTTGTATTGTATGCCCAGCGATTATTTGATCCTTTAAGGGCTTTTGCGGAAAAATTTACGGTAATTCAAGCTGGTTTCACTGCTATTGAACGCGTAGGCGATATATTAGATGAACCGATAGAAATCCGCGATCGCGCCAATGTGCGCTTCTCAATATTTGATGCTAAATTCGGCTACATAGATGAGATAGTTGCAAATTTAGAATCCCCAGACGTGACTTCGCCGCCAGAACTGGGAGAAATTCGGTTTGATCACGTCTGGTTTGCCTACAAAAATGATGATTACGTAATTAAAGACTTAGATTTCACCATTCATCCTGGTGAAAAAGTGGCATTAGTCGGCCCCACAGGTGCGGGTAAAACCTCGATTATCCGTCTTTTGTGCCGCCTCTACGAACCCACCCAAGGACGCATTCTGATCGATGGCGTCGATATTCGGGAAGTACCACAGGCAGAACTGCGGCGCTACATGGCAGTAATTTTCCAAGAAGGCTTTTTGTTTGCTGGCGATGTTAAAAGTAATATTTCTTTAGGAGATGGCTATACCGTTGAACAGATTCAACAAGCAGCAGAGCAAACCAACATTGCCCAGTTTATAGAAGAACTACCACAAGGTTATGATACTCAACTTCGAGAACGGGGTACAAATATTTCTAGTGGTCAAAAGCAACTTTTAGCCTTTGCGCGGGCTGCGATTCGCAATCCCCAAATTTTGGTACTAGATGAAGCTACCGCTAGTTTAGATGTGGGGACAGAAGCTTTAGTTCAAGAGGCATTAAACCAGCTTTTGCTCAGACGTACCGCGATTATTATCGCTCACCGCCTGTCTACAATTCGCAATGTAGACCGGATTTTTGTTTTGAAGCGTGGCGAATTAATCGAACAGGGAAGTCATGAGCAACTACTGCAACAGGGAGGGCTTTATGCTACTTTACATAACTTGCAGATGTTGGAAACTTAGGATATTTTCAGAATAATCTTCAGGGAGGAAACAGCGATCGCTATCACTGTGACGGTATCCACACCAACAAGTAGAAAAATCAAGGTGTCTTATTTAGAGTAAAAAATAAAACACCTTTAAAAGACTAGCTATTTGGATAATAAAATTCAATCATTCAATATTTAAACCTGGTTTGAAAGCAACTGCCTTTAGGTATGGGGTTAAGCTGAAAAACATCTAAATTGCATAACCTAATAAAACCTAACTCTTGTGGGGTGGGCCGGAAAGCCCGCCCTAATGGGAGCAAGTTAAATGTGGAACAGCTTAAAACAATTCGCAATGGGCAACTCTTGGAGACGCTAAAAGCGAACGCCCCGCTACGTTCGCAAAGCGTCTCGTAGAGAAGAGAGCAATTCGCTTTTTCCGTGAAAGTGACGGGGATTTAGACCCCGACACTTTCACGCTCTGCTTGATAGAAGCTAGGCAACCTTTTACCCCCACCACTTGTTAATCTAAAATCCAAAATCCAAAATTGATTGGCCTACAACTTTTGGCGCATCAATCCGCAAACTCATCTGCTCACAACGCACAGTTAACCAAGGCTGACCTAAACCTATTCCAGAAAAAGGACTTTCGCCGGGGATTTCTAACTTAGAACCAATCAAACCCAACACAGACTCAAATTCAGCAGGGAATATGAGCAAATCAGTACCCTTGACGCCAAAAGCAGAGACACTTAACCACTGTCTCCATGCCAAGCTTTGTTGATTATAGTTAAGACTACACAGCTTCCGGTTTTCTTGATGCACAGTAACATGCTCTCCTTTTTCCCAGGTAAACTCCGCTAATTCCTTTGGTAGTCCCCAAATTTCTCGACCACCAGCCACCGAATCAGCATTATCTACATAAATGTGGGAAACCCAGCCACCGATTTTTCTTTGGTAATTAACCACAGCTGGGGCAACAATTAACTCGCTGTACTCCAGTACCGAGCCTGACCCATAATGAGATAAATACACACTAGCGAGAGTTTTACCAGGCCATACAGAAATAATTTCTAACTCTAAGGGAATCAAAGGGCGCACTTGGTCAACATTTACCAAATGCAGAGTTTGGATAGCATAGCCCTGAAGTGTCCAAGGTGGTTGTGGATATGACATAAGGGAGTTAGGAGTTGAGAGTGAGGAGTTAGGAATAAAGTTAAGAATTAAGATCAAGAGTTACCAATATTAGTTCTACTGTGACATACTCCACACACTCCCCTTTCTTTATTGAGTGTGGGCTTCTCAACGACTCTTCTAAGAAGACATTAATTGAGCTTTAAGATCGTGCGTCCCACGATTCTTTATATTTAAACTTGCATTTAAATCTCTACACAAACTGACTTTACAGTTAGGACAATTATGTATTCTTTGAGATAAAAGCTTTATTACCTTAGTACCACAACTAGAACATTCTTGACTAGTGCCATTGGGGTTTACAGCAACTACTTTTAAACCAGCATTTTCAGCTTTGTTTGAAAGTATCGAAATAAATTGACCCCAACCAGCGTCATTAACACTTTTAGCTAGTTTAGACTTAGCTAATCCTTTAATATTCAATTTTTCAACAGCTACAACCTCGTATTTATTTAAAAGTGATTTAGCCGTTTTGAAATGAAAATCTTTTCTCGTATCTGCTACTTTTTTATGCTGTTTAGCTAATTTAATAATAGCTTTTTTTCTTCTATTAGAACCTTTTTTGCGTCTTGATACTTTACGCTGTGCTGACTTTAATCTGCGTTCAGCTTTTCGTAAAAACTTAGGTGCTTTGACTCTAACTCCGTCAGAAGCAACATAAAAATCAATTAAACCAACATCAATTCCAACAATATTGTTAGCATCAAAATCAGGCTTGATTGTTGGAACTGTTTTATCATCTAAGCTCAAACTAACATAATAACCATCGGCTTTTTTAGTAACAGACACGGTTTTTATATCAAAACCAGACGCTCCTACGTCGCTACCGCTTGCGCTATCAGGTATTTGACGATGAAGAATTACTTTGACATCACCAATTTTTGACAATGTGATTTTGTTGTTAGCAAAATGATATTTTTTAAATTGGGTGTAGGTGAAGGTTTTGTATTGATTTTTCCCTTTAAATCTAGGTCTACCTGATTTCTTTCCGTTAACATCACCTTTCAACCAACGGTCAAAAGCTATCTCTACTTTTTTAGGTATTTCTTGTAGAACTTGAGAGTGAATAATTTTATATCAGGGTCTATCCTTTTTGAGTTGAACTAGAGAGGCTTTCTGACTGTAATAGTTTGGTTGCTCTTTTAATTCTGGTAGATGACAGACAACTAGAGAACATCTATCAATAGAACATTTGTTATGTTCATACCAATCAAACCTTTGAGCCAACTGATAATTGTATTGATATCTCAACATTTCAAGGGTGTTATCAATAATTTCAGCTTGCTGTTTATTTGGTTTAATTTTGTATTGGTATGAGATTTTCATTCTTTACCCTTTGTTTTCGACCTATAAAATTATAACATAAATGTACAGGCAATGTAAAGACAATTATGAAAAACAAGTCATTAAATTTAAGAATCTCTGAAAGGAGATTAAATAAACTACGCTTATACTCAGTTCAAAAAGACATGACAATGACAAGAATCATTGAAGATTTTATCGACTCTTTGAAACTTAAAAATGGTGATTCATCATCGACCCCTGTCTACGACACGCTGCGCGAACGCCGTGTCAATCCTACGGATTGAATTAGTTAGGGGTCAATTCTTCATCACCCAAAAGAATTCATCCCATACTCCTAAAAGTGAGTGTGGGGCTTCTTTTCGTTTAAGCTAACTCCTAACTCCTGTACAGACGCGATTAATCGCGTCTCTATTCCTAAAAAAATCCCCACCCAAGCATTTGCCTGAGTGGGTAATATGAGGTGGGACTAAATAATCTTCCCAAAAGAAGTAGGGGAATTATTTGCTCTCTGTAAAATCAGCGTCAATTACATCGTCGCCACTACCACTAGATGTGGAACCACCATCTTGAGGTTCAGCACCGGGTGTAGCACCGCCACCAGCTTGTTGATAGATGTTGCTACCAACAGCAAATAGCGCTTGTTGCAATTCTGGGGTGAGCTTCTTGATTTGCTCATCGTCTTCTTTAGCAACTGCTTCCCGCAGTTCTTTCACCAAACCTTCAACTTTGGTCTTGTCAGCATCGGGAACTTTATCGCCCAATTCTTGTAGCTGCTTCTCAGCTTGATATGCCAAAGAATCAGCTTGGTTCTTGCGTTCAATCTTCTCACGCCGCTCTTTGTCAGATGAAGCGTTTTGTTCAGCTTCTCTCACCATCCGGTCAACGTCAGATTTATCCAGGGTGGAAGCCCCAGTTATACTGATGGACTGTTCTTTACCAGTGCCTTTGTCCTTAGCGGTGACGTTAAGGATACCGTTGGCATCAATGTCGAACACCACTTCAATTTGAGGGACGCCGCGTGGTGCAGGAGGAATACCATCGAGGCGGAAGGTTCCCAAGCTCTTGTTATCGTTAGAGAATTCGCGTTCACCTTGGAGGACGTGAATTTCTACGTTGGTTTGACCATCCACAGCTGTGGAGAAAACTTCGGATTTCTTGGTGGGAATTGTCGTGTTGCGGGGGATAATTTTGGTCATCACGCCGCCCAATGTTTCAACACCCAAAGATAGCGGTGTCACGTCTAACAGCAAGATGCCAGTTACATCACCAGCCAGTACCCCAGCTTGAATCGCTGCACCAACTGCTACAACTTCATCAGGGTTGACGGTTTGGTTGGGGTCTTTACCCAATACCTGCTTCACAATCTGTTGGACTGCGGGAATGCGGGTAGAACCACCAACTAACACCACTTCATCAATATCGCCTTTGTTTAACTTGGCATCCCGAAGGGCGTTTTCCACAGGAATACGGCAACGGTCGATTAAGTCAGAGCAAAGTTCTTCAAATTGAGCGCGAGTTAGGGTTGTATCTAGGTGCTTGGGGCCATCCTGGGTAGCAGTGATAAATGGTAGGTTGATTTCTGCTTGGCTAACGCTAGAAAGCTCAATTTTGGCTTTTTCGGCGGCTTCCGTCAGACGTTGTAAAGCTTGCTTGTCTTTCCGCAGGTCAATACCTTCGGCTTTCTTGAATTTCTCAGCTAAGAAGTCAACTATTTTTTTATCGAAATCGTCACCGCCGAGGTGCGTATCACCAGATGTGGCTAGTACTTCAAAAACTCCATCTCCAACTTCCAGCACGGAAACGTCGAAAGTACCACCACCAAGGTCAAACACGAGAATGGTTTCGTTACTCTTCTTGTCAAATCCGTATGCCAGAGAAGCAGCAGTAGGCTCGTTGATAATCCGCAGAACTTCAATACCTGCAATTTTACCAGCGTCTTTTGTCGCTTGCCGTTGAGAGTCGTTGAAGTATGCCGGAACAGTGATTACAGCTTGGGTTACAGTTTCGCCCAAATATTTGCTGGCGTCTTCAACTAGCTTGCGAAGAACTTTTGCAGAAATTTCTTCAGGAGCAAATGGTTTGCCAACGATTGGACAATCTAGTTTGACATTGCCGTTGCTGCTGATGACTTTGTAAGAAACTTCCGTAGCTTCGTTACTCACTTCGTCGTAGCGGCGTCCGATAAAGCGTTTGACTGAGTAAAACGTATTTTCGGGGTTCATCACCGCTTGGCGCTTGGCGATTTGACCAACCAAGTTGTCGCCATTTTTCGCAAATGCGACTACTGATGGCGTTGTCCGAAAACCTTCAGCATTAGCAATTACTGTGGGTTTACCACCTTCCATCACTGCCACGCAGGAGTTCGTTGTTCCTAAGTCAATTCCAACTACTTTTGCCATTTTAGGTGCTGGCTCCGTATAACTACAAATGAATGAATGAGAATATAAAGGACTAAATTTTGAACCAACAGAGTGAATAAATCACCCAGTTCAGCATGAATACCTTTAGTTTGGCTTTCCTGGGGTTAAAACTCCAGATTATGCTGATATATATACTGAAGCTTAGTGGTAGCCAGTCCATGAAGGGTGGTTTCCCGAACCTTGCTTGGGACGGTTAAACTAACTAAATTGTGTTTTTAGTTGGCTCATGGATTAATTTGCCTTCACTCTGTCTAATGTATAAGAATTAATACTTTCAGCAATTAGGGTGAACCGTAACGTCAGAGTCGTGTTTGCCGTCTGTAGAGGCAACAAACTACAAAAGCACTGAGAATAAAAGGAGATTAAAAGGCGCGTGGGCGTAGTCTGCCGCAGGCATAGCTTCCGTAATTCCATATAATAAACAATATTTAGTAGTTTTCGTGGCTGTAAATTTGCTGCCATTATGAATTCCCAGTGGGCATGAAACAATCACTGCTGCAATTAGTTAGTGTCTCAGTCACTCGCTTTATCAAGAAAGGCTCCAGCGCTGGAGGCAGCTATGCTGAAGGGAACAAGGGTTTAAGACCGCCACTGAACTTCGATTCAGTGGTTTAAAGTGGAATATCCTCAGCAGGAAAGTGTTGCCTTAGTAGAGATGGTAAGCGATCGCGACTGTGTATTTTTTCAATAAAATCAGTTGCTGCGCTTCCCAGAAAATGCTGAGGCGGGAAACTGATCAAGCAATCTTTTCAGACATTGATAACTAAGTATTTAGCAGAAAAACCCTCAGCAAAACTCCGATTTGGAGAAGAAACTGTACCATATCTGCGCGGCTTAGGTCAGGAGGCTCAAGAATGACGATCACATTGTGCCAATTGC
This sequence comes from Nostoc sp. JL33, assembly GCF_017114985.1. Lineage (GTDB taxonomy): Bacteria > Cyanobacteriota > Cyanobacteriia > Cyanobacteriales > Nostocaceae > Nostoc. Next base: position 92,179 of record NZ_JABXKP010000075.1, read on the forward strand.
GTAAGTCCTGACCAAGACAAACCAGAACGTGAGACTCGAATTAGAATCTCTGGCACTAGCAACACCAAACCCTAATAACATTCAAGGGTTGGTGGAATACTTGACACTCTCCGGGCTGAAGCCACGGAGATTCTTGGATCTATGACAGAACTTGCGATTTTTTCGGTAAAATTTCTGATTAATGCGAGGAAAAAAGAGTTTCCCAGTCAATTACAGGCGGTCTTTGTCCCTGGTTGACTAGTTCAAAAATTTGTCTGGAACTACTTGGGTGAAAAAGGCATTCCACACAAGCGCTAGCTACGTCAATCCGGCTGGTATCACCCGAAAGTGTATCCCCGGTGGCTACGACTACACCGTATTTACCCCCTGTTTTTGCCTTGAGAAGGGTGTTGAGGTCGTATGAGGTATATGGCCCGTCAATCAGGCGTCCTGGGCGGATAATGGTGTATGGTAATCCTGACTTAATAATGGACTCCTCGCCCTTTTGTTTGGCATCCAACACGCCGAACGCATTAAGAATACTAAAAGGAAACTGATTTTTACGCAAAATTCCACAGGAAGAGACGAAAACGAATCGCTGCAAATTCCGGGGTGCTGCTGCCACTAGGTTGCTGATACCTTGGGCATCGACTTTTGCCGGACTATTCTTTGCTTTTGCTTCACTAGATTTGGGGTTAAGGAAAGTGATTCCCCATTCAATCAAGTTTAGGGATTGGTCAAACTCCCATCGCGCAGAGGGAAAGGCAGTAGTTCCGGTACAACTTATGATGTGGCTCACATCTAGCGTTGCATCTGGCAGTGTCGCTGGCTGGCGGATGTCACCAACGGCAATTTCCACTCTCTGGTTAAACATCTCTTCGGCTTTTGCGGCATTGCGTGTCAGGACACGAACTTTCAAGCCCTTTTCTAGCAACTTGCCTACCACCAGTTGCCCTACTCCACCAGTAGCACCAGCAACTAGTACCAAATTTTCAACTGACGTTTCAAAAGAAGTCATAAAGTACCTGTGAGATAGTCTATAGCGGTTCTCAATTGCATGGAATACAGGAGCCAGTCGCGTGGTGGGCCTCCCGACTTGGGCGAACTGGCGTACCACTGATAGGGGCACAGCAATGCTATGCCCCTACCGCAACGAGAACTGCTATATTGCTAATCTAACGTGAGTTCGACGAACCTCTCCTAGCCTTGAACTAAAGTTCAAGTCTGTTCCTCTTTGAACGTATCGCGGCAGTCCCTACCCCTCAACTCTTAGTAGGGTAGGGATCAGAGCGGGTTATTGGAACGTTCGCGCAGCGTCTCGTAGAGAAGTGGAAATAACCAATCCATATTTATTCAGTTGGTGCATCTTGCTCTTTAATGTATTGTTTTAATTTGTCAATTGGTGCGCCACCGCTTGATGCAACATAATACGAGCTAGACCAAAACAAAGGTTTCCAATAAAACTTGTCAATATGCTCTTTAAATTCTTTGCGAATAACCCTACTGCTGGCAGATTTTAGACTAGAAGTAAAATCAGAAATGTTGTTGTCTGGGTGGTAATCTACCAGTAAATGAACATGGTCTTGTTCACCCGAAAATTCTACCAAAATGCAATTAGTTTTAATGCAAATATTTGCAAAAAACCTGCCCAAAATGCGGACACCAACACAAAAAAACACTCGATATTCGAGTTCACGATTGTGGTGTTTGTAATTATTTTCAAGACCGAGATATCGCTGCTGCTGAAGTAATGCTTTACTGGGCTAAGGGAACACTGCCGGGGTTAGGAACTAGCCTCGTAGACGCAGAGTCGTCTAGCTCTACCTCACGCACCCGCAAACAAGCTGGAAGCATGAAGCAACTAGGGGCGAAGAAGCGTCAAAAATCTGGGTCTACTGGTCTGGGTGCAGAAAGCCAGACCTCTACGAAGTAGGTCTGGGTAGTTCATTCAAAGAGGGACAGTTTTTTAGTAAAACCTCTTAGAGGTCTTTTGATTGAGCTAATAGACGGACGCTATAGGATCTGTCGAATTCATTTAATCTACTAAAAAAATGCGTAGGCGTAGCCAGCCGTAGGGATCGCCAAAATTGACTCAGATTAAAGATTGTGCAAATGGCTGTTGACTCTGTAGCTTACAGGCTGAAAACTGGGAATTTTAGGATCAGGGCAAACTCCCTAAAACTAAATCAGCACAGTAGCCAGCACTTGAGGTTTCGAGCAACGAATGAAAATTAGTCAAAAATTAATTTCCGGTATTCTAGGAATGGTTACTCTCTCAGGAACTATTGGTGCGATTAATGCCAATCAGCAATTGAAGATGGCTAAGTATCTTGCTCTACAAGAGGCTGAAGAAGTTGCGGGACTACTGGGATATTTCGTAAGTCATGAGTTGCAATACCACGAAATGCGATCGCGAGATGAGATGCTAGCCCATTTGCAAGAGCATGTTCAAGCACTACATAAGCAACGTCAGCGTGATCTGGAGATTGTAGACGGCAATAAAATCATTCTGGCAGATGTAGTTACCGAAGACATCGGTACGCGATTAGATCACGATCGCAATAATGAAGTTGGTAAAACTATTCACGATGGTATACCAAGAACCTATGTTGAAACCAGTTCTGAGTACCCAAAGGGAATTCAATTGATTGCTGTTGCTTTTAAGACTAGCAACGGTGAAACGTTTGGTGCAGTAATTCTAGAATATACGCCGCTTTACGAAGCAGCGCTAGCAATAGCTTATAAAAATATTGTTGTCACCTCGGTTATTAGTTTGGGATGTGGCATATTTGCATTAGCAGCAGGTTATCTGCTCTCCAGAAGTATCTCAAAACCGATTAAACAACTCCAGCAAGCTGTGGTATATCTGGCTGAAGGTAAGCTGAATACCAGAGTTAGTATTCGCTCTCAGGATGAGATTGGCGAGTTAGCCACCTCGTTCAACAAAATGGCGGACGATCTGCAACATTCCAGAGTTGAGTTGGTCAATGCCAACGAACAATTACGAGACGAGATTGTTGAGCGCCAACAGACAGAAACAGAACTTCAGCAAGCTCTGAAACAACTGCAAAAAACCCAAATGCAATTAATTCAATCTGAAAAAATGTCGAGTTTGGGTCAACTAGTGGCGGGGGTTGCCCATGAAATCAACAATCCGGTTAATTTCATTTACGGTAACCTCCAACACACTGATGATTATACTCAACAGCTGCTGCGGTTAATTAAGCTTTATCAAAATTATTATCCCTACCCAGAGCCAGAAATTCAAAATGCTAATGAACGAGCGGATATTGAGTACCTAATAGAAGATTTGCCTAAGATATTAACCTCAATGAAGATGGGGGCTAAACGCATCCGTGAAATTGTTCTTAGTCTACGAATCTTCTCTCGTTTGGATGAAGCTGAATTTAAAACGGCTGATATACATGAAGGAATTGACAGTACCCTGTTAATTTTGCAACACCGAATCAAGGCACAAAATAATCGCCCTGAAATTAAAGTGGTGAAAGAATATGGTGAAATACCTAAAATTCAGTGTTTTGCAGGGCAACTGAATCAGGTATTTATGAACCTCTTGGCAAATGCAATCGATGCTTTAGAAGAGGGTTTCCAAAAAGAACTTTGTCCAAATCCCTTGATTAGCATTTCTTGTGAACAGGTAAATGAAAATGCCGTGATTCGGATTGCTGATAATGGAGCAGGAATTCCACAAGAAATTCAGTCGCGTCTATTTGACCCTTTTTTCACCACGAAACCAGTTGGTAAAGGGACTGGTATGGGATTATCGATAAGCTACCAGATAATTACTGAAAAGCATGGTGGCTCTTTGCAATGCATTTCATCACTGGGACAGGGTGCAGAGTTTGTAATTACAATCCCGATTCGAGAACTGAAATCAGCACAATTATCAATCAGCGATCGCCGCACCTATCACTAAAAGTCAGCGCGAGTCTTTTTGAGCCGATAACTCCTCCGGCGTAGCCCGTCGTAGACATCGCACTTTAGAGGGGAAATTGCGCCCGAATTGTTCGGTTCTACCACTGCCATCAGTACACAAATAGATATAACCTCTTAGGTAGTAGTGAAATGTCTACCCTAGACGCTGTTAGTCGCTCTTGAATTAAGGGGTGAAAGCCTGTGTACAAATGGATATTGCCAAGTCTGAGCGAAATCTTGGCTGAAAATCAATCAAGTGTAGCTGAATGTTCACCTGCTAAAGCAGAGCGACAGTGGCGTGTCAGCCTCGCAGCGACAGAACATTTGCTATTAAATACTTTAGCAGATCCTTCAACAGATACAACCCAAGGATTAGTTTTAGCTGCACCAGCACCCTTATTTAGTCAACCAAAACTGATTCAAAGCTTACAAACAGTAACTTTTACGGCAAAACCATTTAATCCCTTGGCGTTGATGCCATTTCAGATGCCAGATGCGATACCTGGGTTGAGCTACGCCAACGCATCTGTAAATGAAGAAATCGCTCCCCATGAATCGGTACTTCCCTTATTACCTGCCGATCCGCTAGGGACAGAGCAGTTTTGCTTAGTTTTTACAGATAAATTTAGATTAGTGCTGGTTTTAGCAACACATAAAAACGGTAAAAAAACCTTTTCATTTTCTTTTGAGCCAGAGGTAGTACAGCAGGCTTGGCGATCGCTAGGCGCAAGGGTAATGCTGGCGAATCCAGAATTTTTCGCCCGCCTGGATGCATTAATAGAACAGTATTCTCCGGTAGCACCAGATTACCGCATGATGATTGAGTTTAGCCAGTTCTTGCTTCAGGAATTAACAGAAGCAGAAGGGACTGGGGACAAGGGGGACAAGGAGAATAACCCATGTCCAACTCCCAATGCCCAATCCCCAAATCCTGATGTGGAATTGCTCCAAGCCTTCGCTCACGAAGTCCGCACGCCTTTAACAACTATTCGCACCATGACTCGTCTGCTGTTGAAGCGGCGCGACTTAGATCCTGGGGTGATCAATCGCTTAAAAATTATCGATCACGAGTGTACCGAGCAAATTGACCGGATGGAATTGCTGTTTAAGGCAGCAGAACTGGAAACTACTGCCTCAGCAAAACCCTCAAAAACTCAACTCACGCCGATGTCTTTAGATCAAGTGTTGCAGCAGAGTATTCCCCGTTGGGAACAAGCAGCGCATCGGCGGAACTTAACTTTAAATGTTATTTTACCCCAGCAACTACCAACGGTGGTAAGTAATCCCGCCATGCTGGATCAGGTACTCACTGGTTTGATGGAGAATTTCACTCGCAGCTTACCCTCTGGTAGCCATATTCAAGTACAAGTTATCCCGGCTGGAGATCAATTGAAGTTACAATTATCGCCCCAATTCGGATGCAAAGATTCCAATAAAGCCGCCACACCTGCAAGGCCACCAATTCGCAAAGCGCTTGGTCAATTGCTGATGTTCCAACCAGAAACGGGTACGATTAGTTTGAATATCGCCGCAACCAAGCATTTGTTTCAGGCGATCGGTGGCAAACTGATTGTGCGCCAGCGTCCACATTATGGGGAAGTTTTGACGATTTTTCTACCTTTAGAAGTTAGCAAGCAGAAGCCGACAGTTAAGAGTTAGGAGTTTGGAGAGACGCGTTTGGAGAGACGCGATTAATCGCGTCTGTACGTTTAACTCATCACTCATTTTGTGAAGCGATCGCTCTTGGGGTATCGCCAACACTTGCCAGTTGCACTGTAAATGTGGAACCTTCATATAATTTACTTTTTACAGAAATAGATCCGCCAGAGCGCAGCAGCAATTGCTCTACAATTGTTAACCCCAACCCAGCACCACCATAATCTTCAGTTGCGGCTGTACGCACGCGATAAAATCGATCAAAGATTTTGGGAATTTCGTTTTCGGCAATACCGATACCTGTGTCGCGGAATTCTAATTGGACATAATCGCCTTGAATCCGGGCACGCACCCATACTTGACCCCCATTAGGGGTAAACTTAATGCTGTTGTGCAGCATATTTATCACAATTTGCCTCAGACCACCGCTCACGCACCAAACAGATGGGAGTTCATTCGGTACAGTGTAGGTTAAGATAATTCCTTTTTCTTGGGCTACAGTTCGATAGGTACTGACTACTCCCGGCACAATATCTGAGAGACGCACCGACTCCAAAGCCGTTCTCTCCAAATCCCGTTCTAGTTCCAACAGTTCCAACAAACCAGTAATCAGGGAATTTTGCTGATCGCACTGGGTATTTAACATCTGTAAATAACGTTGTCGCTGGGGGGGTTTAAGATTAGGGGAATTCAATAACGAAAGCGCTGTCTTCATATGCGTTAGCGGTGTACGCAATTCCTGACACGCATTTTTCAGGTATTCATCTTTGAGTTGCTCTTTGTTGTGCAATTCTTGATTTTGCTGCTGCAACTTGGTGGCGCGTACTGTGATGATTTGACGATTAATTTCATCTTGTCGCAGGAGTTGTTTTGCCAACAATTGATTCATAAGTGCGGCTTGGGGCACAGTTGGACAAATAAAACTAGCAGGTAAAATTGGGGATGATTGTGGCGCGTAGACGTCCGGCGGTGAGGGAGTCGCTGTCTTCTCTACCGGACGCTGGGCGAAGGCGGTTTCCGTCGATTGCGTTAGCCCAGCGTTAGCGACGTTAGAAGCGTCACTCCCGAACTCCAAGGGCTTATCGTCAGACATCGCTTTTTGGATACCATCTAATACTTGCTGAATTATTCTCCCCTCAACAGTAGTTATAATCAGCAACGGCTGGTTTTTATTACTATTTACCTTCCCTGATGTCTGATTTTTGCGTTTTTTAAGTGGTCGATAAGCCAAAATTAAACTGCAAAACTGGGGCGATAACACCATCAGAAAGTTTTCTCGTCGCAGTTGGCTATCTGCTGGTAGGTGAATAGAGACATGATGAGAGGATGAGGATGAGCGAGGTGAGAGGATATTTTCTTTCCCTGCTTTCGTTCTCCCGCTCTCCTCAATCTGACAAGTATAAATGAAACTTGACGCACCTACCGAGGATTGATAACGCGCTAATTCTGATTGCCAAATTTTATCTGGTGGTAGCTTCACCCATAAAGTCGCTGCAATTTGCTGCTCAATGAGTAAGTCGATTTGCGCTCTCACTAGTGATAGCAGAGTAGCAGGACTGAGGGACAATGGTTTAGGAGGCACTTGCACTCCCATAACCAGTTGATAAACAGACAGATCCTTAACCAGAGATACATTCATGAGTCAAGCACAACAAGGATGAAGCAAGAAATAATTCTGTTTTCGATTTTCACCTTTATGTGTGCATTTTTTACAAATCCCCACGGAAAGAAACATGAACAATCAATTATGGGCGATTTTAATTTTCTGGAATACACATTTTAGGGTAGCACAGCTGTGCTACCCTTTGGTTTAGGCTTGGATGTTTAGTCTTTGGTGTAAAGCGTCGCGTGCGTGTTCTCGGTCGTCAAAATGTATTTTTTCAGTACCAAGAATTTGATAGTCTTCGTGACCTTTACCAGCAAGCAAGACTCCATCACCGGGTTGTGCTTGTAAAATTGCGGTACGAATTGCGATCGCGCGATCGCAAATTACAGTTGGCTCAACTGTGTCAGGAATTCCCGCCAAAATATCTGACAAAATCCGTTCTGCGTCTTCAGTCCGGGGATTATCCGATGTCACCACCGCCACATCAGCTAATTCAGCAGCAATTTTACCCATTTTTGGGCGCTTAGTGCGATCGCGATCGCCGCCACAACCAAATACACAAATCACCTTCCCAGGTATAAACGGACGTGCAGCTTTCAGCAAATTTTCTAAACTATCGGGTGTGTGGGCATAATCCACAATCACGCTAATATCTTGGTCAGCACTAATTTGTACCCGTTCCATCCGTCCGGGAACTCCGGGAAACTCAGGTATCACAGATACCAGTAACTGCAAATCTAGCCCTAAGTGTAAAACTGCTCCGACGGCTGCGAGAAGATTTTCTAAATTATATTGTCCGACTAGTGGCGATCGAAAAGGCACGTTACCTTTTGGTGTATGTAATGTACCACTGACACCATTCGGCTCGTAACTTAAATCACTCATCCATAAATCAGCGCTGTTGTCGTTGACACTGTAACTCCAAACGCGCTCAGAATCCAAGGAGGCGATTAACCGTTTCCCGTAGGAATCATCAGCATTAATTATTGCCCGTCCTTTGAGATAATCAGGGCTAAACAGCAAGGCTTTGGCGGCAAAATAATCTTCCATATCGCTGTGATAGTCGAGATGGTCTTGGGTAAGATTACTGAACACCGCCACCTCAAATTCACAACCCAACACTCTACCTTGCGCCAAAGCGTGGGAACTTACTTCCATCACCCCGAACTCACTACCAGCATTTACAGCCTTTGCTAGCTGCTGTTGTAGTTCCACCGCAAACGGCGTAGTATGGGCAGCAGTTTGCTCAAAACCTGCCCAACGAGTGTAGAGAGTTCCCATCAAAGCTGTAGCTAGATTAGCTTTGATCAGCAGAAATTCAATTAGATGAGTAGTTGTAGTTTTGCCATTAGTACCAGTCATGCCTACCAGCTTGAGTTTTCGCCCCGGATAACCGTAAAAAGCACTGGCTATCTGGGCACAAGCTTGAGTTATATTACTTGCACTGATCACCACAGCCTGATTTGTGGGAGGATTTTTCTGTGCAGCTTCGGGAGAGACGATCGCAGCTACGGCACCCGATGCGATCGCACTTTGCCAAAATTCCCCACCATCAACCCGCGTTCCTGGCATCCCAATAAACAAATCTCCCACAATACAAGCATGGGAATTCGTCTTTAAACCCCTAACTTCCACATCCTCTATCGGATGGCTAGGCAATTGTTCAACACTATCTACCGCCGTTAGTAATTCCCGCAATTTCATCTTGTGAACCTCGTCACCTTCTTAATCTTGCGCTTATTCTGCATTATTTTTTTCTAATTGGCTAAATACTTACGTAACATTTGCTCCAACTGCTGCACACTAGCACGAGGAGAAGGACGCGGCAATAATTTCTCACTCCCTTCCTCTGTGTCCTCTGCGCCTCTGCGGTTCGATAAATAAATTACCGGCACCTCATACTCATACGCAGCAAACCAATCTTCACGAGTCGTAATATCCCTAATTTCCAACTCGAAACTGAGATTTTGGATTTGTTCTAGCTTTTCTTGCAAACCTTCACATAAATGACAGCCGGGTTTACTGTATAAAATTAAGCGCATTTGTTAATTAATTACCATGAACACTATTTTACATATCACCAAAAGCGAACAATGGGAACAAGCAAAAATCCTCGGAACTTATCCTTAAATATAATTACCGTTGCGAGAGGGTGATTGCGCTCTTTCTGCTCAAGCTTGTGCAATTACGGTATGGTTATCAAAACCGAATCCTTGCGATTGGCGCTCAACTAGCATAGCTGTCATCAGGGCAAATCGATTATTTATTTAGGTAGTAAATTTAGCGTGCAAAAATCTCCAGATGAAATCAGGTCTAACTTAGTAAGATTAATTCAAGATTCTCAAGATACTTATCCAAATTTGGCATCCAGGCTAAGGGAAATGAGTAGATGGATTGCTGATAAAAAATCTGGACAACTGGTATCTAAAAAACACGTAATGCTTCTTTTGGAAGAGTTGATAGAAGATGCAACATTTTGGCTAGAAAACCAAAGCAGCAAAAATGGTTAGATACTTTACAATATTGGGGAATTGATCGGGGTTTGTTTGTAAGTTACAACCCAACAGTCCATCAAATTGAGTCAAGAATTGGACAAGAAGCATTCCAGTGTAGTGACGAAATCCCGAAAAACTGTTATTCTAAAATTGATATAGACAGATAAGCAGTTAAAGCCATGATGTCCTATCAAGTTGAAATTCCCAAAGAACAGAAAGTTACTAGAGCAAGAGTTGCTCTAGAGAGCGCCAGAGAGTTAAGACGCTCTAAAAGGCTTATGGGAGTTGATGCCATATACCAATTTGTTAAGGACGTTGATGGAGAGTGGCTAGAAAATTGGACGGATATATCGGATGCTGAGATAAAGGCAGAAAGGGTCAAAATAAGTTCTGTCCAAATAGAACTCCTTGTTTTTGAGTTTATGCTGTATGTCGCAATGTTATACGCTTTTTGTGTTTTGGTGCTAAACCAAATGGATTCGGTAAATTTTGCAAAAGCAAAGAACAGGGACTCAATTACATCGCTATGTTAGTCCAACAGACAAATTTTAAATCAAATAAATAATAAGAGACAAAAAGCTTTAAGGTATCTTAAAGCTTTTTGTTTTATACAGGTCACAGGTCGGCTTGCCGCAGGCTACCGCAGAGGCAATAGAGTTGCCAGTGTGTTGGGTGGGTTAAGAGACTTGTAGCAACTAGGGCGGCACAGAGGAGGAGAGATGAGAAGAGAAGGGTTTGATGTGGGTGAGTATGTTGACCAAATGGCGTTGTTGTTGGATTTGGAGTTAAGAGATGAGTATCGTGATAGTGTGGTGGCAAATTTTGAGAGAATTAGAGCGATCGCTAATCTTGTAAATGAGTTTCCCCTAGCGGAGGATATTGAAGTTGCACCAGTGTTTGAACCATGATGGCTTCAAGAATAGCTATGTTGATGTTTGAGTAATTTTACTTAGTTTTAAGTATAACTAACAATACTAAGATGTTAGCCGACTATACCTTGGAAAATCAGATGAATAATTTCAATGCTGCTAGTTCATTGAAGTCTGCGGGTGTCGGTAGATTGTTGGTGCGGTTGCTTTGGGTGCTGTTAGGATTTGGTATTGCTTCTACACTATTATCTTTGTTGCAAGTCATAGCACAGCCACTTTATCAGCTACTTGCTTCTCTTGATGCACTGATATCAATAGTTACATTGCTGTTCAGTTTAACTTCAATCATTGTTTTTATGATTTGGCTATATCGTCTCCATGCCGATTTAAGGAATCTCTTCAAGGAATATCCGATTACGCCAGGAGGTGCGATCGCGCGGTTTTTAATTCCTATATATAGTCTTTGGGGAATAGCTAACACGTTGTCTACTTTTGCTGATCGATTTAAAGTGGAAGGTGATGATTTCACACGTTTGAGTGAACAAGTGCGATCGTTAATAAGTCCGCTATATGGTTTTATGATCGGGTCAAACGTTTTGAATCGTATCGCTTTTCAAGAAGCTGCTAAAAATCCTCAAGATAAATTTCTGCCTTTTTGGTTTTTATTCTCTTGTATTTTAGGTTTAGGTATTACGGCTATTTTGCTACAACTAGCAAAAACTATGCAGACTGCTATTACTCAAAAAGCTAAACGCGCTATCTCCTAATATTCCAGCATGAATTTTGATTCAGCCGATGCCATAACAATATCAACTGCTGTGCGTGAAGGTAAAGTTAGCGCGGTGGAAATTACTCAGGCTGCGATCGCCCGAATCACCGCGTGGGATAATCAACTCAACTGTTTTACGGCTGTGACTGCTGAAACAGCTTTAACAGATGCAGCCCGCATTGACAGGGAAATTTCCCAAGGTAATCATCCGGGAATGCTTGCGGGTGTGCCTTTTGCGGTGAAAAATCTCTTCGATATCGCTGGTTTAAGGACTCTGGCGGGATCGAAAATCAATGCAGAAAATCCAGCAGCTAGCCAAGATGCAACAGCAGTAGCGAAGCTGAAACAAGCGGGTGCTGTGCTGGTTGGTGCTTTGAATATGGATGAGTACGCCTATGGGTTTGTAACGGAAAATTCCCATTATGGTGCTACTCACAACCCCCATGATTTACAGCGAGTTGCTGGTGGTTCATCGGGTGGTTCGGCGGCGGCTGTTGCTGCTGGGTTAGTACCGTTGACGCTGGGTTCTGATACTAATGGTTCTATTCGCGTTCCGGCGGCGTTGTCTGGTGTTTTTGGTTTCAAGCCGACTTACGGACGCTTATCTCGTGCTGGGGTAGCTTTATTTTCTAGCAGTTTTGACCATATTGGATCTTTTGCGCGTTCGGTGCAGGATATCGCCACGGTGTTTGATGTGCTTCAGGGAGAAGACGATCGCGATCCAATTTGTACAAAGCGCCCGCCTGTAGAGACGTTATATATAACGTCTCTACATCAAGATATTTCTGATATCAGAATTGCCATTGCTGCTGATTATTTCACCAAAGGCGCAGAACTGGAAACTTTAGCAGCAGTGCAAAAAGTAGCTGATGCAATAGAAGTGACTGAATATGTAACGATACCAGAAGCACACCGCGCCCGTGCAGCAGCTTTTGTGATTACAGCTAGCGAGGGCGCAAATCTGCATTTGCATAAGTTGCGATCGCATCCTCAAGATTTTGATCCAGCAACACGCGATCGCTTTTTAGCTGGGGCGTTAATTCCTAGTAGCTGGTATCTCCAAGCACAACGCTTTAGAAAATGGTATCGCGATCGCGTTCGCGAAGTCTTTCAAAATGTGGATGTAATTCTTGCCCCAACTACACCAATTTCCGCACCGCTAATTGGTCAACAAACGATGATTTTGGATGGCGAAGAAATTTTTGTCCGTCCACATTTAGGGTTATTTACTCAACCATTATCTTTTATTGGTTTACCCGTTTTATCAGTACCAATTCAGTGCCCAAATGCTTTACCTTTAGGTGTGCAATTGATCGCAGCACCATATAATGAAGCGTTAATTTTACGGGTTGCGGCTGCGTTAGAGGCAAAGGGTGTAATTTCAGCACCAGTGATTTTCAACTAGACCGTCAGGAGTGCGATCCAAAAATACTCACAAGCTAACATTTTTTTAAGCTGTGGTTACAAACGCTCATGAATATATAAGTAAACTTAAAGCTGTGGTAACGACAGCTTAAGCATTAGTTATAAGTAGTCATAATATATAAGTAAACTTGAAGCTGTAGTTAATACAGCTTAAGCATTATTTATAAAGACTCATAATGTTATAAGTAAATTTGAAGCGGTAGTTCATACAGCTTAAGCTGTGGTTATAAATGTTGAAGCTGTAGTTAATACAGCTTCAGTTGTGGTTATGAATGTTGAAGCTGTAGTTAATACAGTCTTATGTTATCTCCAGGCGATCGCGCCAGCGAGTTAGTTTGCCATTGCTGAAGCTACTTGCGATGAAACGCCACCTGCGGCTTTAATTAAATCGGCTCCTTTCTCGCCGATCATAATCGTCGGCGCATTCGTATTGCCCCCGATCAGAGTTGGCATGATCGATGCATCAACAACCCGCAACCCCGTAACACCGCGTACCCGGAGTTCGGGCGAGACAACCGCCATTGGGTCAGTTCCCATTTTGCAGGTGCCAACAGGATGATACCCCGTAACGCAAAATTCCCGGATGTAAGCTTCGAGTGCTTCATCGCTAATCACCTCAGCACCGGGACTGATTTCCTCACCTCGAAACTGATCAAAGGCACTTGTATGAAACAATTTACGCATTATTTTAATCCCAGCAACTAGCTTTTGGACATCGGATTGACTTTGTAGAAAGTTCATCCGAATAATCGGTGGGTCTTTGGGGTCAGGCGAGAGCAAACTGACACTGCCAATGTTTTGGGGATGAGTCAAACTGACTGTAACAGTGAATCCCAAACCGGAGAGGGTTTGGCCAGGAGATATCCACAGAATGGGACCGAAGAAAAACTGTAAATCTGGCGTGGCATCCAGATTACCTTCGGTATGCAAAAACAATCCGGCTTCAGCGTTACCATTACTGGTAATTGCCGGGTCTAACCCAGCAATTACCTCGTGTGCCACAGGACTGGTAATTATCTGGTGTGCCACAGGAACCAGAGAGTGGTCTTGGAGGTTTTGACCGACACCAGGCAAATCAACGACGACAGGAATCCCCATTGCTTGCAGGTGTTCTGCATCGCCAATGCCGGAAAGCATCAGCAGCTTGGGCGAATCGAATGCACCAGCACTTAAAATCACTTCTTTGTTGACCCTGGCTTGGTGCAGCGTTCCCTCGTGCATATATTCCACGCCAATGGTGCGGGTTCCCTCAAACAATAACCTCCTCACCAACGCTCCTGTCATCGTTGTTAAATTGGGACGCTTGAGAATTGGCACCAGGAATGCAGCAGCAGCACTGTGACGTTTACCATCCTTGACCGTCAACTGATAAATTCCCGCACCTGATTGCTGTATCCCATTGAAATCAGGATTGTGGTTATATCCGATTGCCACGGCTGCTTCTACAAATCGTTGGGATGCCACAGTAGGGGCTTGAATATCGGTCACGCTCAACTCACCATCAACCCCGTGGTATGCGTCGGCACCGCGTTGCTGGTTCTCAGATTTCTTGAAATAGGGCAATACATCTTGGTAACTCCAACCAGGATTTCCCAATGACTGCCAGTGGTCATAATCGTGATGATTGCCCCGGATATAAATCATGGAATTAATCGAACTGCTGCCACCCAAGACTTTGCCACGGGGACAAAAGATTTTGCGGTTATTCAGGTACGGTTCTGGTTCAGAGAAATATCCCCAGTCCAGTTCTGAGCGAGGTAGGTTGGGGGATGACAACGGGATTTGAATCTCTGGTTTAGTATCTGGGTTGCCAGCTTCGAGTAATAATACGGTTGTTTCACTATCTTGTGTCATCCGGTTGGCGACAACGCAACCTGCCGAACCCGCACCAATCACAATATAGTCATATTGAGTCATGACATCCTCGCTTGTAAATTCAACTGCTTTAAGAAATGGTAATGCTAGTAATGAACGGGAGAGTTAAAATGTGCTAATTAATACTCGATATTGAGATACTACCCAAGGGTGAGGGACATTATACATCATAAATTTATGTTGCAAATAGTACGGTCTATCCCTAGCGTAAAGTGGACAATTTGACAATCTTTAATACTAAAACTACTTGGCGTATAGTCATAATCTGTCCGCACGCAACAAGAACGCAAGACACTTGATATATGGTTCGAGAACTCGAAAGAAAACGCCAGAGTGCAAAATTTCCCGAAACTGCACCGGCTGCTAATCCCGTATTTTTTAGAACCTATAGCCGCCGTACAAAGGCGGGACTAAGGGAAACATGGGATGAGGTATGCGATCGCACTCTACTGGGCTTAGTCGAGTTAGGAAAGCTAACTCAAGAAGAAGCTCTCATACTGGATAAGATGCAGCGCAACTTGAAAGCTATGCCCAGTGGGCGCTGGCTATGGGTTGGTGGTACAGACTGGATCACCAAGCCAAAGAATTTTTCCGGGGCTTATAATTGCACCTCTACCAATCTCCAAGACTGGAGTGCCTTCGGATTAATGATGGATTTGGCAATGATGGGCTGTGGGACTGGAGCCGTCCTAGAACCACATTTTATTAACCAGTTGCCCCCCATCCGTAATCGGCTAAATGTCACTGTACAAGGTGAAATTGGCAGCACTCCTGTGCAACAACGGCGTGAATATACTGAAACTCATATAGAAGGCAATAACGTCACTATTCACGTTGGAGATAGCCGTGAAGGTTGGGTTGAATCATATCAAACCCTATTAGAACTTTCCACTGATGAACAATTTGGCAAGGTAGAGACGCAAAATTTTGCGTCTGTACAAGTGTTAGTTGATATCAGCGATGTCCGCAAAGCCGGAGAAACTCTCAACGGCTTTGGAGGAGTTGCTAACCCTGTTAAATTGCCCGGACTTTATCAGCGTTGCGCCTCCATCCTGAATAAAGCTGTAGGACGACAATTAAATTCAGTTGAATGCTGTTTGTTAATCGATCAAGGTGCTGTCACAATTGTTGCAGGTAATATCCGAAGAAGTGCGGGGATGCGTCAGTTTGATTCTGGCGATCATCTAGCAGCCACCGCCAAAGATAATTTATGGCAGCAAGATGAAAATGGCAACTGGCGAATTGATCCAGAGCGTGATGCACTCAGGATGGCAAATCATACGAGAGTTTTTCACCGCAAGCCAACCTTAGAAGAATGTCTGAATGCCGTCCGCAAACAGTATTATAGTGGCGAGGGAGCGATTCAATGGGCTGGTGAAGCCGTGGCGCGATCAAACATTGATTTGCTGCCAACACAAGCTCTGAAAGTTAATTTTTTGCAAGCTTATGAACAAGGAACAGCAAAACAGTGGTTACAGGAACGCTATCCTCAGCTTGATGCTAATGAGCTAGAACATCGTTTGGCTCGCTATGGGCTAAATCCGTGTGGTAAGTGATTTTGCCTCACGTTAAAAACCTCGCAAAAACGGGGAAAGCTGAGATGCTAATCCCGTGGTAATCAAAGGAACTAAAAAGCCTTTGACACCGTACAGCGTAGAGAGTGAAACTAGATTACATCCAAAACTGTTGTCTAGAATATAATCTCTCCAAGAGTGCGGGGGCGTATGTGAAAAACACTTTTATTATCTGAAGTCACATTTGCAAAATGTACGCGGAGCTACTGCAAATAATCAAGCAGTAGAACTAGGGGATAAAAAGCCTCTAGGTTAACAAATCTGGAAATCATCGGTAGTAATTTTCACTGCAATTTGTCAGAGGTTCACCTCAATCAAATTGACCCACATAACTACAAAGAACAAAAGGAGGCTTTCACTGCTGGGGCGCTATCTGTAGCAGCACTTTTAAATCACAAATTTCTGGAACCACGCTATCAATACAGCCGTGAATTAGACCCGATTGTGGGGGTTTCTTTTACAGGTTTATTTGATTTCTTTGTCCATGCTTTTGGTGTTGATTGGCTGCGCTGGTGGGAAGCAGGAAGACCTGCAACTCCACAAGGATTAGCTTTCAAGCGCGAGGAAGAAAAATATCTAAGTTCCTGGAAAGATATTGTACATCGGGTAGTTTGGGATTATTGCGATCGCCACAATCTCAAACGTCCCAATCGTTGCACTACTGTCCAACCCAGTGGCACCAAGGCTTTATTAACTAATGCTAGTTCAGGATGGCATCCCCCGAAAGCGCAAAGATTTATTCGCCGGATAACCTTCGGCAAAAATGACCCAGTAGCCTTAGCTTGTATTGACTATGGTTACAACGTCATTCCCTCTCAATCAGACAAAGATGAACAAGGCAATTTGCTCAATGATCCCTTTGATCAAAGGGTGAGTGAGTGGTTAGTAGAAATCCCTGTTTCTGTAACTTGGGCTGATTTACCAGGAGCTGATGAAATTGATGTTTCTAAGTTTTCAGCCTTAGCCCAATTTGATTTTGTCCTCCAGGTTCAACGTTGGTATGTGACTCACAACACATCAGCTACTTTGGAACTTCGCTCTGATGAAATCGAACCTTTGGGACAGCGCATCTATGAAACTATCCAGAATGATCAAGGATATATTTCAGCCGCTCTTTTAGCCCGTTTTGACGATTTGCAATCATTCCCACGTTTGCCATTTGAACCAATAGATAAGCCAACCTACGATCGCTTGAATCAAGAGGTGAAAGCACGGCGCAAAACAGATGATTTCTGTGCAGTCTTAAGCCGCTACGATTTAGGCGAAATGACAGAGGCTGGCCCTAGTGGTTGTGACTCTGATAAGTGTATGTTTCCCGATCAGCAACCAAACTCATAAGGTGAAATAACTATCAACTTAGAGTAGGCACTATTTATCTATTACAATAAACAGCAGTGGTTTAATTTCAGATTAAACTACTGCTTTTTAATTATTCCTTTTCCCCTCTTCATACCATTTCTTTATAAGGCTGCACTAAACCCTTTTAACTTCTTTCTTTCTTCTCTACGAGACGCTACGCGAACGTGTCCTTCTCTACGAGACGCTACGCGAACGCGTCCTTCTCCCAAGGGGAGACGCTAACGCGTAGCTTGTCCTCCGCAGGAGTACGCGGTTCGTTTTTCTTCATTCTTTCTTGTACTTAAATATGGTTTAGCGCATATTCATACAGAATTAGTATCAGTAATTATTTTGGTGTAGAAAATCAGCACAAAATTTCTCTACACTATAATCTTTGGCAAAAGGAGTCCGCCAATGAAAGCTTACGAAATTCAAAGCAACGGCGGGATTGATGCTTTGGCATTAGTCGATCGCCCTGAACCAAAACCAGCTGCGGGACAAGTTCTCGTTCAAGTCAAAGCAACATCCCTAAATTACCGTGATCTACTTGTCGCCGAAGGAGCTTACGGTGCTGGACAGAAATATCCGTTAATTCCCCTGTCTGACGGTGCGGGAGAAGTTGTGGCGCTGGGCGAAGGTGTGACACGAGTGAAAATAGGCGATCGCGTGGCTGCTACTTTCTTCCAAGACTGGATTTATGGCTCTTTAACCAAAGAGAAAATGAAATCCGATCTCGGAGGTGGTATCGATGGAATGCTGGCTGAATATGTCGTATTACACCAAGATGGTTTAGTGATATTACCAGACTATTTATCCGATGTTGAAGGCGCGACTTTGCCCTGTGCGGCAGTCACAGCTTGGCATGGACTGGTAACAAAAGGAAATATTCGCGCAGGTGATAGCATTTTGTTACTCGGTACTGGAGGAGTTTCAATTTTTGCTCTCCAGTTTGCCAAGATACATGGTGCTAGAGCGATTATTACTTCCAGCAGTGATCAGAAATTGGCGCGAGCCAAACAGCTTGGTGCTGAGGAGACAATCAACTACAAAACAACGCCAGATTGGGAAAAGCAAGTTTACCAATTAACCAATCGCACGGGTGTAGATCATGTAGTTGAGGTAGGCGGTGCAGGTACTCTGCCAAAATCGCTACAAGCAGTCCGCATTGGAGGACGTATTAGTTTGATTGGGATATTGTCAGGCAGAGGAAATGAAATTGACCCAATGCCAATACTTTTTAAGAGTTTAACAGTTCAGGGAATTTATGTTGGCAGTCGGGAAATATTTGAGGCGATGAATCGGACGATGCAACAGCATCAAATAAAACCGATTATTGATCGAGTTTTTCCCTTCACTGAAGTGCGGGAAGCTTATCATTACCTCAAAAGTGCGGCTCACTTCGGTAAAGTAGTAATTCATAATTCGTAATTCGTAATTCATAATTCGTATTTAACTCGTTCCCATGCTCTGCATGGGAATGCATTTATTGAGGCTCTGCCTCAAGTCTAAAAAGGCGGAGCCTCCAGAAACCCATTCCTTGGCAGAGCCAAGGAACGAGAGGAACGGCGGGGAGTGTCAATTAAACAGCAGCGAGAGCAGGCGCAGCGAATTTAGCATATCGCTCAATGTAGAATTCTTTAGAGTGAGCGATCGCCTTCACAGACTCACGCTCTTTCAAAGCACGTTTCCACTGGCGTAGACGGGTAAATTCCTCTGGCACCCCAAAGCCGCGATAGTGCTTGAGTGCAGCCCAGCGCTCAAACCACGGAAAATAGGTGAAATCGACCACACTGATGGATTCGCCAAACCAGTAGGGGCCTTCTCCAGATAGCTTTGCTAGACCTTCGTTTTCAATGAATTCTAGGTGTTTGTATAGTTCCTGTTTAGCTTCTTCTTGTTTTTGGGGATCTGAACTCCGCAACAGGGTAGAAAAAGCAGGAACGAACCTGGTGTTAGCAAAATCGATCCAGATGCGAGCCTGTGCCCTAGCAATGGGGCTGCTGGGTAACAGTGGCGGATTGGGAAATACCTCATCAAGATACTCGTTAATTACTGCTGATTCCCAAACTCGGTTATCGCCATGAGTTAGTGCAGGCACTTTACCATAGGGGGAAACTTTGGTAAAACCTTCAGGCTTATTCTGCAAATCAATCTCAATCAAATCGAAGTCAATACCTTTCTCTTGCAGTACCAAGCGGGTACGGTGAGCATAAGGGCAAACAACTGCACTGTATACTTTAATTTCAGCCATGTTTAAGTTCCTTAGTAAATAGGACTTGTTAATCGGCATTGGGAATTGAATTTTCATCCAAAATCCCAAATCTTAAATTGTTAGTGTCACAAAATCTCTTTGAAGCGAATGTAGTGTGAAAAATTATTAACACTAACCAAACTTCTAAATTTGACTATTAGGTAAAGTTAGAGGTTGTTTGAAAAGTATTGGGCGAATAGAATTCGCTGTTTTTAACCCAGGATCGGTAGCTTTTGTCTGTGTAGCCGTGACTTCTAGTCGCCCGGCTTTTCAAACAACCTCTTAGGGCATTGAGCATAAGAGGCAGAGGGGAAAAACTTACTGCAACTTCTCCTCTGTTTCCCCTGCGTCCCTACCTTCTCCTAAAGCCAAGGCACTTCTTCAGGTGCATAACGGAAGGCGCGGAAGACTGTATTTTGCTCCCCACGAGTTACCGGCGACTTCTCACCTGGAATATTCCGAGATGCAAAGTGGGGATTGATGTATTCCCAAACAATTTCCCCTGCAATTGTCACCTCGAATATCCGACCGTAAGCACCTTCTGTAATCAAGGTATTGCCATTCGCCAAACGTTGCGCTCCTGATATGTAGGAACTAAAGAAATTTTGGGGCGGGTTATCGGTGTATTCCCAAACAATCTCTTTTGTTTGGCGGTTCACCTCAATCACACGGGAGAAATTGAGAGCAATGTTACGGCGATGTGCGCCATTGTCGAAAATCAAGATATTACCGTTAGCTAATTCGTTCGGGAAGTGCTGCTGTGCTAGTACGTCATCGCCCAACGTCCAGATGATTTCTCCAGTTTTGCGATCGATAATGACAACTGTCGATATATTACGAAAGCTCACTATAATGTTGCCATCAGCGAGTTCACCGACGGTATTCCCATGAGTCCATTCATGTCGATGATCCTGCGAAGTAATCGTAAATATATCTGGATCAAGATGTTCGTGGGCGTGCCAAGTCCAAACAATTTCACCTGCTGGAGTCACTTCATAAAGTACATCAGCATAGATATCACCATTTGCTTCTGTACCTGGTACGCCGCCTTTGATCCGGGGTATCAAAGACTGAGGTATCTTTTCAATCGCTAGTAGAATTATGTTGCCATTGGCTAGTCTGCGTCCATCGTGATGGTGATCTGGATGCTTATATTCCCAGATAATATTCCCTTTGGGATCTGCCTCTAAAACAACGCCACTTTTGAATGCAGCCCACAAAGCAAAACGTAGTGGTTCTTCTGGTTGAGTCTTACCGTTATAAAAAAGGTTGCCATTGGGCAAGAGATAACCATATAACCCTGGTGGATATGGCAGATTCCACTGGTGTACTACTTCTCCTTCCAAGTTCAGCAGGTAGACTTCACCTTTACCTGTCAGGGGCGTGAAAAGTGTGTATCCTTTGAATACTTTTTCGGGATTGTAAGCTCTTAAACCAGTACCCCGACGACGAATAGTATTCTGATCAACCGATGTTGCTGTAAAAGTCATATTTTACCTCTTCTGGCAAAGGGAGAGTATAACGCCAACGTCCACACGTAGCTTGTGTTTCAGACGGGGATTTAAACCCCAACTGAAAATGTCTTTAATGCGTGAATGCGTGAATTGTTAAGGTGCTGGGTTTGGAGACTGAGCATGAACTATATCCAACTCTTCCAAAATGTCTTTGTCAAGAACTACATTTACACTTTCTAAATTCTCTTTGAGTTGTTGCAGTGTGGTAGCACCAATAATTGTGCTAGGCACAAACCAACGACTCCGCACGAATGCTAATGCTAGATGCGCTGGACTTAGTTGATGGCGCTTGGCAATTTCCACATAAGCTGCTACTGCTTGACTTACTTTTGGTTTGAGATAGCGCTGACCAAAATTTTCAAACAACGTGACTCTTGCTTTCTCTGGTTTGCCATTTAGGTATTTGCCAGTCAAGAAGCCAAACGCCAAAGGGCTATAAGCTAGTAACCCAATTTCTTCGTGATAAACTGCTTCTGCTAAGGCTCCGTCGAATACTCGATTTAGCAAGTTATAAGCATTTTGAATCGAAACAACTTTGGGCAATCCTAATTGTTTAGCAGCGTTACTAAACTGGGCAACGCCCCAAGGTGTTTCATTACTCAAACCGATATAGCGAATTTTTCCTGCCTTAATTACGTCGTCAAAAACTGCTAGCTGTTCAGGAATGGGAACTGTTTCTCCTAGCTGAGTTGGATCGAATACCGTTTGTCCAAACCGTGGCACGTAGCGATCAGGCCAGTGGATTTGGTACAGATCAATATAATCCGTCTGTAATCTTTTTAGACTATCATCTACAGCTTGTTTGATATTATCACGGTCAATTGCTTTGGCTCCACCACGTAACCATTTAAAGCCTCGACCAGGGCCAGCAATCTTAGTCGCTATAATAAGTTGATCTCTTTGTTGATGCTTTAACCATTCCCCAATATAAGTCTCAGTTAATCCATAAGTTTCGCCACTTGTTGGCACAGGGTACATCTCCGCCGCATCAATAAAGTTGACTCCTTGGGCAATAGAATAATCTAGCTGCTCGTGGGCTTCTTCAATAGTATTTTGCTGTCCATAGGTCATGGTGCCCAGACAAATTTCAGAAACTTTTAACTCACTCTTGCCAAGTTGGTTATACTTCATATTTCTGCGTTGTTATTCAGTCGATTTAACAGTGATATTTTTGTTAGATATTTTGCATTTTGTCAAGGACGATATTTTTTTAACTGAATTAGCTTCAAACAACACTAAATTTGGCACTAAGCCAATATAAATTTGTCAGCAAATAAATATTAATTTGTCAATACCCCTATAAATTGATAGATAAACCGTATTTAATAGACACAGTTGTTTATTATTGCATAGATGAACCAGATAAGTAAGCTAGCTTGAAGTAATAAAAGTTCTAAAATTGTAGTAGAAAATACTTGCTTTTATTGAATATTTGTGAAATGGACTATTTTAGTCTGAGCATATACTACGATAAACCACTATACTTACCGTAGTATATCAAAAAATCTTAAGATTATTCTAGAATTAAGTCTTAATAAATGTTCATATTAATATACTATGTTCTAAGTAGCTTGTCTTCACAGCAATCAAAATATACTAAGTTTACTTAGAATAGTTCACAACATCTGGTGGCAATCACAAAGATTTAGGCTTGTAAGTACTTGCATAACCAGGAATTTTTTGCTGCGATCGCTGACAACAATGCTCATGTCTATAGCAATATGATTAGTGAACATAATTAGACTTAATTATGCGATCGCAAGTGCAATTACAGTGAAAATTAGCAATTCCAATTGTTGGGATTGCTTACCTTTGAGCCGACACTACTGATTTTTAACTTTGCTAAAGCCTGGATTTAACAACGCAGAAATAGTTTTTTCTTGTGGTATCTACTTACTATTTTGCTATGCAATTTGTATTATTTTGCTCTCAAGCTTTATATAGATGCTTTAGCTGGCTATACCAACTTTTTTGTTCTACATCAGGATTTATTTGCTACTGTAAATCACTAATTTAATTATGTTATATTATATATATAAATATAAAAATATATTTTATTAAAACTTTTTTAGGGATTACACCTTTTGACATATAGGATCGGATTCTTGATTTTTCTCCTTATGCCGCGAGTTGCCTTTTCTAGAGACGGCTATATTTAGGAGAATCCCAATGTCATTAAACAAAAATACCCTTGAGCAACCAGCAAATAATTTGCTGGCAGCTTTGCCAGCCAGTGATTATGAGCGTCTTCTCCCCCATCTAAAGCTAGTTTCGCTCTCAAATCGGCAAGTCCTTTACGAAGCAGGCGAAGCGATCGCACAGGTCTATTTTCCTAATAAGGCAGTGGTTTCTATAATCACTACTATGGAAGATGGCTCGACTGTGGAAGCTGGTTTAGTGAGCAATGAAGGTATGGTGGGCATCCCAGTAATTTTAGGAGACAACATCGCAACCACAACAGCATTAGTGCAGATTCCAGACGGTGCTATGCAAATGGATGCGGATATACTCAGAAGCGAGTTCAATCGGGGTACAGCCCTTCAAAGCCTGTTGCTGCGCTACGTGCAAGGTATGTACACTCAAATGGCACAAGGATCTGCCTGCAACCGTCTTCATAAACTAGAAGGGCGGCTGGCTCGGTGGTTGCTGACAGTTTCTGACCGTCTGGAATCAGAGGAATTTCCACTCACCCAAGAATTTATCTCCCAGATGCTGGGTGTACGTCGCGCTGGTGTCACCGAAGCAGCTAACATCCTGAGCGAAGCCGGAATAATCAGCTACCAGCGTGGTCAGATTAACATCCTGAATCGAGAGGCTTTAGAAAAAACCTCCTGCGAATGTTATCAGATTATAGAAAATGAATTTGTTCGTTTATTGGGCAATAACCCCAATAAACGGGGAAAATAATTTTTTTGAAGCTTCTGTGTACGAAACCCCACAGACTCGAAGAACTGTGTTAATTTAAGATTTTTTAGATTGTCCCCGTGTTTCTTTAGCGAATACACCTTTTGACATTTAGGATCAGATCCTTAAATCCTTTCCTTGTGCCCTGAGTTGGCTTTTCTAAAGTCACCTACCTTAAGGAGAGTGACTTTTAATGCCATTAGATAAAAACCTTTTTCAGCTACCACCAAATAAGCTGCTCGCAGCTTTGCCAGCCAGTGATTATCAACGTCTTGTCCCCCATCTAAAGCTCGTTTCGCTCCCACTTCGGCAAATCCTTTACCAAGCAGGCGAACCGATCACACACGTCTATTTTCCTGATAAGTCAATGGTTTCTATAGTCACCACTATGGAAGATGGCTCAACGGCGGAAGTTGGGATAGTAAGCAATGAAGGTATGGTGGGTATCCCGGTAATTTTAGGAGACAACACCACAACCACAACAGCATTTGTGCAGATTGCGGGCGCTGGAATGCAGATGGATGCAGATATACTAAGAGCCGAGTTCAATCGCGGCGGAGCTATTCAAACCCTGTTGCTACGCTACGTACAAGCTGTATATTCTGAACTGGCGCAAGGAGTTGCCTGCAACCGTCTCCATATACTAGAAGAACGGCTGGCTCGTTGGCTACTCACAGTTTCTGACCGTCTGGAATCAGAGGATTTTCCGCTCACGCAAGAATTTATCGCCCAGATGCTAGGTGTACGTCGTTCTGGTGTGACAGTAGCGGCTAGCACCCTCAGCCGAGCCGGAATGCTCGCCTACCAACGCGGTAAAATTAGCATCCTCAATCGAGAGGATTTGGAAGCAACTTCCTGCGAGTGTTATCGAGTCATACAAAAGGAATTTGCTCGGTTACTTGGCAAGAAGCCAAGTAACCGAGCCGGAAAAATTTTTTGAGTTATCTGTACGAAACCGAACAGACTCGCAAAGGTAACTTGATTTAAAGTATTTTGAGGAAATTTATCTTTTAATGTTCAGTGAGTGAAAACACTCTTAAGCCGCAAGTAAATAGATTACTTGCGGCTTTGCCAGCCAGTGATTATCAGCGTCTTGTTCCGCACCTGAAGTTAGTTTCGCTTCCCACTCGGAAAGTTATTTATGAACCAGGAGAACCCATCACACATGTCTATTTTCCGCAAAACGCAGTGGTTTCTATAGTCACTATTATGAAAGATGGTTCGACGGTGGAAGTTGGGATAGTGAGCAATGAAGGCATGGTGGGTATCCCAGTAATTTTAGGAGGTAACACAACAACCACAAAAGGGTTTGTCCAAGTTTCGGGCGCTGGAATGCAGATCGATGCAGATATACTTAGAGCCGAGTTCAATCGCGGCGGAGCTATTCAAAACCTGCTGCTACGTTATGTACGATCTGTATACTCTGAACTTGCACAAGGATGTGCTTGCAACCGTCTTCATACCCTAGAGGAACGGCTAGCTCGTTGGCTTCTCACAGTCTCTGACCGGTTGGAATCAGAGGATTTTCCGCTCACGCAAGAATTTATCGCCCAGATGCTGGGTGTACGTCGTTCCGGTGTCACACTAGCGGCTAGCACCCTCAGCCGAGCCGGAATGATTCGCTACCAACGTGGTAAAATTAGCATCCTGAACCGAGAGCATTTGGAAGCAACTTCCTGCGAGTGTTATCGAGTTATACAAAAGGAATTTACTCGGTTGCTGGGGAATCAGCCAAGGCGCGATCGCAGATGAATTATTTTAATTTTTTATGTCCGACACCGGACAGACGCTTGCTAGCTAGTTCCGATAATATTTGGTAAGCTATCCATCAAATCGTATTTATAAATACGTGCCTTTTGATGTTATTGCTACTCCAAGTCTTTGATTTACAGGGCGGTGAGAATAATGTCAAACCAATCGATATCTTTTAAAGGTCTGCGATTGCTCGTTGTGGATGATGACCCTGATACCAGAACATTACTTACCTTCCTGTTTGAATTAGATGGAGCAGAGATCGTCACAGCCGCTTCAGTAGATGAGGCTTTAGAAATAATGTCAGTTTTTAAACCAGATATCCTAATTAGTGACATTTATTTACCAGGTGAAGACGGCTACTCACTGCTATTGAAGATCAGAAATCTCGAAGCAAAGCGAGGGAGAAAGATTCCAGCTATTGCTCTGACAGCATCTGCTTTGGACGAAGACCGTAATCATGCATTGTTAGTAGGTTATGATATATATCGGTGCAAGCCGATAGACTTAGAGGAGTTAGCTTCTGTGGTTGCTAGTTTAACAGGACTCGAACAATACGTTTGACCTATTTCGATGCAACAAGGTAGAAGGTTGGTCAAGGCAGTAAGCAAGAAAGCTTAACTAATTTAACTAAATTTTATTTATTTTCTCAGGAATCTTTTTAGAGCTTACGCATTGACCGAAAATACTATCTGATCAGAAAAACCTGGTCTGTCGTAGGGGTAAACCGCATTGCTAAACCCCTAGACTGGGTATGTGTTTACCATAAAAGTAATGATTAATCAAAGCCTGAAACGGCCTATTTTCGGTAAACCATATCATGATTAATTTGTACAGTGCGTAATAAGTAGGTAGGCGGGAAAATTCATAACTACGTCATTGCGAGTGAAACGTTCGCGTAGCATCTCCTTGGCGCAGCCTCTCGTAGAGAAGAGTTGCGATCGCAAAGGTTTCGAGCATTTTATATTTAGTTACATAGTTAGGTTTGTTTATGTCCACCTAATTATCATGCCCAGATAATTAGTTATGATTCCCACAGTCATTGCACCCCACACGCCAGTCGAGGAAAGGGGGAAACCCCCTCCCCTGTTCCCGCGCTGGTGGCTCCCCTTAATCCCCTAAGAGCCTGCTCTTAGGGGAGACAAAGCGCAGCTTTGACTCTTTGGGGTTCTTCGGGTTTAATAAGTAATCAAGCGGGCATGATATAACCCTCTTGTGTCACTGTCCGAAAACTTTTGCCATTTCTGAATTCTAGAGCTTTTGTATACGAAGCGCTCGCAAGATTTTTTCCTAATAACAAATAGAATAACCAAGTTTTTGTAATAGGATAGCTTGTATTGATTGACTGATAAAGCTTCTAGAGATTATCCTCCCAAAGAGTGACACAAGAGGGATAAGTCCTACTTTTGACTAATTTTATTTTTTCTTAATTTCGCTACCAGTAAAAACCTGCTGAAAGGTAGAGATATAAAATATACTAAGAATAAATACAGAGAATTACTTGGTTATTCTCTGCGAAGACTCATTTTTTCATATTAAGGAGCGCATCATGGAATATCTTGCTTATTCCCAAATGTTTATTGCTCAAGAAGAAGCATCTGGAAACACCAAATCTAATCCCCCTAAATCTGAATGGAATTGGAAAAAACTTTTTAAATCTTCCCACATAGTTATTACTAAAGAAGAGACATCTGGAATCACAAAATCTAAATTCAATTGGGAAAAACTGCTTAAATCTTCAGCTTGGTTAGCTCTCGCTGGCGTTGGTGTATTACTTGTTGCTGTTAGCCAAATTCAAATGAGTTCGGCTGCATATGTAAAGACTAACGGCAGTTGTTTACGTATCCGTACAGGCCCAAGTGCCAGCTACTCATATGTGGACTGTGTACCAAATGGCGCAACACTTCCAGCTATTCAAAGGTATGAAAACGGTTTTGCTAGGCTTTCTACGGGTAGATACGTTTTTGCCCGATGGATTGGTGATAGACCTAACAATCTTAGTGTGAGTAGACCTGGTGGTGTTGGCGGTTCGGTGATTCTTACCCCTGGTTCTAAAGGTCTGCTTGTCAGAGACGTTCAAACAGCTTTAGGTAATCTCACGGTTGATGGAATTTACGGTCGAGAAACTGTTAGCCGAGTCCGAAGCTTTCAGGCAAGTAAAGGTCTACTTGTAGATGGTGTTGTGGGCCCCGAAACTCGATCAGCTCTGGGTATTTAGCCATAAGCCACCCTTTGAAAATCTCCTTTTCAAGTTTTACCTGTTTTCTTGTGAGATGGAGAGATACATCGGTAGGGGGGTACAACTGTACGCCCCTACAAGCGATTTATTTAACCAGTTTCGCTAAGTTGATGTTAGTGATCAAAGACCCAAGTAATTTTGTACAATCTGCAAAATGCGCTCTGCTGCATGACCATCCCCAAAGGGATTAATTGCATTTGCCATTGTTTCATAAGCATCTGGATCACTGAGTAACTCCGCAGCAGCTGCAAAAATGTTCTCACTCGTAGTGCCTACAAGTTTAGCTGTACCGGCTGCAACAGCCTCTGGTCTTTCGGTGGTGTCTCTCAAAACCAGTACTGGTTTTCCCAAACTGGGGGCTTCTTCCTGCAAGCCACCAGAGTCAGTGAGCAAAAGATGCGATCGCCCAATTGCTCCCACCAATTCGCCATAATCTAGAGGTTCTGTTAAGAAAATTCGGGGATGATTCCCTAAAAGTTCCTGCAACGGGACTCGCACTGTCGGATTGCGGTGCAATGGTAAAAGCATTGCTGTATCAGGAAACTTGTCTAAAATGTGTAAAAAGCCCTGAGCGATCGCTTGGAGTGGTTCTCCCCAATTCTCCCGCCGATGAACTGTTGCTAACAAAACGCGATATGATTCCCAGTCTAAGCCTGGCACATTGCAGACTGCTTGGGTTGCAGCTACATTCAACAGCGCATCAATTACCGTGTTACCCGTCATGTGAATTTCACCCAAAACACCAGAACGGTGCAAATTTTCCACAGCCCAAGGAGTCGGCGCAAAGTGCAACTGAGTAATTTGAGAAATCAACCGCCGATTAGCTTCTTCTGGGTAAGGATTGAATATATCATCAGTTCTTAACCCTGCTTCTACATGACCCACAGGGATTTTTTGATAAAAAGCTGCCAAAGCTGCGGCAAAAGCCGTGGTAGTGTCTCCCTGCACCAGCACTAAATCAGGCTTTTTCTCCTGGAATAACGCTTCTAAACCTTGTAAGCTGCGGCAGGTAATATCATTTAGAGATTGCCGAGCCTGCATAATTTCCAAGTTATAATCTGCCTTGATGTTGAACAGCTGCATAACTTGCTCAACCATCTCCCGATGCTGTCCAGTTAAAATTACTTGCAATTCAAAACCTGAAGACTTCTGGAAAACCTGAATCACTGGAGCTAGTTTAATCGCTTCTGGACGAGTACCCAAGATAATGCAAACGCATTTTTGATTAGTCATTTCTCATTAGTGATCTGTCATTTGCCAATCGTCTATAGTCAATGGTTTATGGTTAATAGTCAATAGTTCGCGGTCAATCATCACAGAAATCATAAATCTAAATGGATAAATGACGCAAAATATCAAAAAAACCCAGCCAGCTTAACCGGGCTAATGCACTGTTTCTCTAATTCAACTATGTAATACAATACGCTTGGGTTAGCGTCTCTATAAGGTTTTTAGGTAAGGCATGATTAATTTCTGGAGATATCTAATGACTACATCTTGATCTGACAAGTTCAAATCCTAAAGAGCATGAAAAAACCCGGCTTAACCGGGCAGACGCACTGTTTGTCGAATTCACCTGTAATGACTATTTAATCTCACAAGTTAAAGGGCAAGCAGCGTAAACAGAAGTCTGCATTTTGTCTGCCTCTCCATGCAGCCAGCTTAACCATTTGATTTGATTAGGATGAACTCCTCTAAGAGTTAGCACACCCGCAGCCAATACAACAGCGATGATATTAAACATGATTAAAGCGCCTGCTACAAGCAAAACAGCACTAACAGGCATCACAGATTGCAAGATAATCGACAGCAGACATCCCACCGTAGCCATCAAGACAACTAGTGGAAAACCCACAACCAACAAGCAAACTGCCAATGTAAAAGTCCATATCAAAAAGCTTTTAATCATCATCAAGGAGTAGGTCTTTCCTAGATTAGAGCTTTGAGCAGAAACCATGACTTTTCCTCCTAAAAATACACAACAAATTTTAATTTCAGTGATCTCTCGCTTTTGGCGAGTAAAGTAATTCGTTTCTCAGTGATATTCACTATATAAAAACTAATTGGGAAAATGAGCATTTATTTACTAAACTTTACAGTTAATTTTTTGTAATTATGAATTTAAAGTCAAATTTATATCTATTAAAAAAACTTGTTTTTCGCATCCGCCTTGAGGTATAGAACCTAAAAGTATGAGCTTTTAACCTTGATCCCCAGGATATTGCTCCTATTTAACTTAACATTTCTTATAAAAATCAGTAGTGCTTCTCATAATTCATAGATGGGCTGAATAAATGATTTAATCGTATTTGTGCTGTTAATTGCTGGCAATCCGTGTCGATGCCAGGGATAAATTTCTCATCTAAGCCATGAGAATATTCATGTTTGGACAATAGTATTATAACATACTAAAAATCTATGTACATTCACTGGTGTATTTTGAGTCCTCATGTGTGTTAAACCTGGTTAGATACGTTAAATAATTTCTCTAAATCTTCTGAGTAGTAGAATTATAGGAAAAAAAAGATACAAAGTGAGGTCGATAAAATGGATTGACCGTGGTTTTAGAGTTTCAATCGCCTCCGATCACCGCCGGGGCTTGCACGCAAGTATTCTCCAAAAGTCATCGAAGCAAGTGACTTGACTTCTCGCTAATTCAACTTTTTAACTGCCAAATTTTAAGATATATGACAGAATCACAATCTCAATTAAATTCTAACCCCGTTACCGGACGTAACCTGCCACCAATGCCGCCACCAATGCCGCCACCAATGCCGCCACCAATGCCGCCACCAATGCCAACCTCTAGTACGCAGAGGCAGATGACACAAACATTGGATATGTCAATGGATAGGAGCGCCAACGCACCTGTTGCAGGTCATCGTCCGGGTAGTGCACCGCCAATACCTAATTCAGTTCGCCTTCAAAACAGCACTCCACAACTGACATTAGCGCAGTTAATCAGGCTAGCTTACGATCAGGGATATTCTGACTTGCACTTGGGTGTAGGTGAACTACCCCGCTTCCGCAGCCGAGGAGAAATTCAATCAACGGATTATCCAGAAACAGATAAAGAAACTTTCATGAATTGGTTGCGGGAGGTGATGAGTGAGGGGGAAATTCAGCGCTTTGAAGAAACCTTAGAATTTGACGGAGCAACTCAGTATGACTTTGCTCGCGTGCGGATTAATGTTTTTGGCTCCCTCAGAGGGCCTGCAATGGTGTTGCGGTTGATTCCACTGAAAATCTTAACTATGGAACAGTTGAATTTACCCCCAATTTTTCGGGATATTTGTCATTATCACAAAGGTTTAATTTTGGTGACTGGGCCTACTGGTTCTGGTAAGTCCACCACAATGGCAGCGATGGTTGACTACATCAATAAGGAGATGGCCAAGCATATCATCACCATTGAAGACCCGATAGAATTTGTCCATCAAAGCCGCAAGTCTTTAGTCAAACAACGGGAAGTGGGAATGCACACCCGGAAATTTGACAACGCTTTGAAAGCAGCTTTGCGGGAAGACCCAGATTTGATTCTAGTAGGGGAAATGCGGGATAAGGAAACAGTTAACACTGCCCTAAAAGCCGCTCAGACTGGTCACTTAGTCATGGGAACTCTGCACACCAATAGCGCTGTTAAAACCATTGAGCGGATTCTCAATCTCTTCTCTGGTGACGAACAAGATGCAATGCGAGTGGCAATTTCTGAGTCTTTAGTGTCAGTAATTGCCCAAGGTTTGTGTCGCACAACTGACGGTAAGCGGGCTGCTTTCCACGATGTATTGATCAATACTGAGGCTATTAAAGAATGGATCAAAGACGGTAAGTATGATGAAATTGGCGAGTTGATGAAACAAGCTGGCTTTGATGGCATGATTACGATGAATCAGTCATTGCTCAATCTCTATCAAGAGGGTCGCATCACTGAAGAAACTGCTTTGGAAATGTCACCAACTCCTAACGAAATGGCGCAGTTTCTCCGAGGTCGAGTTTAAGATAGGGCATTGGGAAAAAGGAGGCAGAAGTTCTTTAATGCAAGAATTTTGTTAGCGCAGCCTCAACTCTTCTCTACCTTGGGCTACGCCTTCGTAGAGGCTCCGCCAACGAGTCCGCGTAGAGAGCGTGTCTGTCTGCGACACGCTATTCGCGTTCGTAGAGAGCGTCATTTTGAATGCGTGAATTGATTTCTCCCTGATCCTCCAGTTCCCAATTCCAAATATCTTTCTGATCCTGGTTGCGGTTATAGCTAAGGTAAAAGGTAAAAGAGAGAATTTTTTACTTTTAGCTTCCTAGCCTCTGTGAATAACTTGACGACAAACAAACTATCTACGCCCCAGTTGTTTAAAGGCATTGCGCTATTTACACCTGGAGGAGATTTAATTTATTGCATCGACCCTAGCAAGCAAGGCCGATGGCACTTGCATTTGTGCTCGGCTTTGCAAGAAATCCTAGATTTGCCAGAGCCGCCGCACTTTTTAGTGCCTTGTTACACTGCAACTATTGACCACTGGTTAGATCCGCGCACTCAACAAGTGCGAACTTTTGCTGAAGCTTATCCGGCTGTAATTAGACATCAAACTTTGCTTAATGCCATTTTCGGCACAGGGGAGTTAGTATGGCAAGCAGCTCCCTGGCAAGAGGGGTTGTGCGATCGCATGCTGTTAACAACTTATCGTTCTTCATTTGGGCAGCTTTGGGAAGATCACGATTTAATTGTGCGTCTAGACCTTTCTGAACCTGTGCCAAAATACCACCAGCCAGTAATAGTACAAAAAAAGGAAGCAATCACACAAGGCTATGTTCTGCGCTTGTTTGTTGCTGGACATAGCAGTACCACCGAACGCATTCTCCAAAATTTACACGAATTATTAGAGCGATCGCTCGGACATCCTTATACTCTGAAGGTGATTGATGTTTTAACTCATCCTGAACAGGCAGAACTCAATCAGGTTTCTGCAACTCCTACCCTTGTCAAGGTTTGGCCTCACCCAATTCGGCGAATCGTTGGAGAGTTGGATCATGTAGAAAAGATTTTACAGATGTTAGCTACTAAGGAAAATTTTTAAGTTTTATAACGATTACATCATAACTGGGAGTGCATAGGCGTAGCCCAACTCAGATATCGCTTTCAGGTCAGCTAGATACAGTTTGATGTAAAATCGTGGCGAATTGAGGGTTAAAAGTGAAACGCAGAGGTTATGTGGCAGTTGTTAAAGCTATAGGCGCAGGGATATTAGTATTTACCAGTTAAAAGTGAAACGCAGAGGTTATGTGGCAGTTGTTTTCGCTAGGAATGGAATGAAAGCCTATACTAAACTCATTGATAGTCAGCCGCTTTGCAATCAGACTAGTTTTTTTGCCAAGTGCGCGAATGGGTAGGTGTTGGTGAAGGGGTGACTACAAAAATGGCTGAATTGCCCTACATGCAAAGACTTAAACGCTGTAGCATCTTTAAACCATCCGCGCATCTTATGTAGACGGACTTTCAGCTATTTACAGCTAGCACAATTGCCACTCCTCATGTTATGATTCTTCTATTCGCGCTATTGAACCTTGAAAACCAAATAACACACGGCTTTCAGACGCCTGCATCGCAATCAACTAAAATCCCTATTAGGGATTGAAACCTATGTCAAAATATGTACACTTGAAGTGTCCTTTAAAATCGCAATCAACTAAAATCCCTATTAGGGATTGAAACTTCCCAAATACCAAGGGTAATTTCTTCAATCCAAATCGCAATCAACTAAAATCCCTATTAGGGATTGAAACCTCTGAAGTTTTTATCATCTATTGTGCCACCTTTGGGATCGCAATCAACTAAAATCCCTATTAGGGATTGAAACGTATCACTCTACGGGGTACGCACGGGCTAATGTGGGAATCGCAATCAACTAAAATCCCTATTAGGGATTGAAACTTCAAGATTCATAATCGTTGCTTTTATCATTAAGAATCGCAATCAACTAAAATCCCTATTAGGGATTGAAACCACTTTCATAGAGCCTATTGGAGTTATGGCGACAAATCGCAATCAACTAAAATCCCTATTAGGGATTGAAACTGAAATTTTCAAAGGCATCACGCCAATAGCTTGTCGCAATCAACTAAAATCCCTATTAGGGATTGAAACGATGGGAAACTTCGCAGATAGCTATCTGATGCATCGCAATCAACTAAAATCCCTATTAGGGATTGAAACATTGATGTACATCGGAAATCCCTTGGGCAGGTCAATCGCAATCAACTAAAATCCCTATTAGGGATTGAAACGAAGCT
The DNA here is from genome assembly GCF_017114985.1 of Nostoc sp. JL33. Lineage (GTDB taxonomy): Bacteria > Cyanobacteriota > Cyanobacteriia > Cyanobacteriales > Nostocaceae > Nostoc. The sequence continues at coordinate 126,643 of NZ_JABXKP010000075.1, forward strand.
AAAAAAGGCGCTGTCGGCGGTGCATACGTCGCAATCAACTAAAATCCCTATTAGGGATTGAAACCGATTCCCTCGTCACCCACTCTTTCCAGCCCTTCAGTCGCAATCAACTAAAATCCCTATTAGGGATTGAAACCCGTTGAACCATTCAGGGTTACAGTTTTGCTTAATCGCAATCAACTAAAATCCCTATTAGGGATTGAAACAACAAAGTACAAACCGTAACCACTACGTTGATTAAATCGCAATCAACTAAAATCCCTATTAGGGATTGAAACAACCCTAGTATTGAATAGGCACTAGACCCTCAGTCGCAATCAACTAAAATCCCTATTAGGGATTGAAACGCCGATGAAACGTGTACATTGTATGGCGAAGAAAATCGCAATCAACTAAAATCCCTATTAGGGATTGAAACTTGCTAAATCATTCTTGGCAGCGATCGCACAGGATCGCAATCAACTAAAATCCCTATTAGGGATTGAAACTAATGCTCTTTGCTCCCTGGCTTCCTCTTTGGTAGCTAATCGCAATCAACTAAAATCCCTATTAGGGATTGAAACTAAGTCAATACCGATTTTTACCGGAGCGATTACAAATCGCAATCAACTAAAATCCCTATTAGGGATTGAAACAACGTTGTTAATGAGTACACAGCAGCTAAAGAAAATCGCAATCAACTAAAATCCCTATTAGGGATTGAAACCTAAACCTTGCGCCAGGATGCTATTTTTCTAAAATCGCAATCAACTAAAATCCCTATTAGGGATTGAAACAAATTATCGGATACGATGCTTTTCCTCTTTGCGAAAAATCGCAATCAACTAAAATCCCTATTAGGGATTGAAACGGAGAAATTAGCAGAAATAGTGAGAGCAGCACGGGATCGCAATCAACTAAAATCCCTATTAGGGATTGAAACACAGGAAATTACAACGTGCAGAACACCGCAGGGCATCGCAATCAACTAAAATCCCTATTAGGGATTGAAACAATTTAATATTTTTCCAGAGGCTAGATTAATTATCGCAATCAACTAAAATCCCTATTAGGGATTGAAACGTATCTTTCCTTCCAGCTACAAAAGAAATCAATTGATCGCAATCAACTAAAATCCCTATTAGGGATTGAAACCTTAATCTTAAAGCATTAGCATCTTGGGGATTTTGATCGCAATCAACTAAAATCCCTATTAGGGATTGAAACTGACATCGCCTAAGCTAATGGTTGATGCCCCAACCATCGCAATCAACTAAAATCCCTATTAGGGATTGAAACGAGATTAGTAAACGTATAATCAGTAATCGGATTCGAGCATCGCAATCAACTAAAATCCCTATTAGGGATTGAAACGACGTAAGGTGCGGATTTGTCTATCAATCGCAGTCATCGCAATCAACTAAAATCCCTATTAGGGATTGAAACGGGCAAATAGTAGGAATGCCTACAGAAGATTTGCATCGCAATCAACTAAAATCCCTATTAGGGATTGAAACGATGACAATCGGCTTGATTCCCTGTGATTCCCAGTATCGCAATCAACTAAAATCCCTATTAGGGATTGAAACTCTTAGGAAGCTAGTAACACTCAACAAGTCGCTATCGCAATCAACTAAAATCCCTATTAGGGATTGAAACGAGTGACATTAATCGGGGGATTATTCCCCCTTTATCGCAATCAACTAAAATCCCTATTAGGGATTGAAACCTCTGTCAGAAATACCATCAATCATTGAGGCAATCTCATCGCAATCAACTAAAATCCCTATTAGGGATTGAAACGCACAACATCCCTATGATTATTTGCGAGGGATGCAAAAATCGCAATCAACTAAAATCCCTATTACTGGAGTTTAGACTAGTTCCCGGTGCGAAACTAAATTTCCAAAAAATAAGGATAC
>NZ_JABXKP010000032.1 GCF_017114985.1 Nostoc sp. JL33
CTCACAATTCTCTAGGTGTTATTTTCCGATCGCTCGCCTTTAGTCTAAACTCCAGTTTAAACGGATTCTGACCCCCTAATTCTGCAACTTCTCCACTGGGTTTGCCAACAGAAGTCCGCAAATCTGTGTCGCGGAATTCCATCCGCCAACCGTACCCAAAGTCGTCAGTGCTACCCGAATTGAGGCTGTCATAAGTACGAGTGAGAGTGATGGGAATGCCCGTTACAGGCACAGTCAAGTCAGTAAAACTTAACCTAAAATTACCGAGCTTCAATTCGCCAGAAACATTAACCGTGTCTTCTACAAAGCTGACATTTCCGCCCTTATCATGAGCTTCCAGGCGCAAAGTGTACGAATCATTTTCCAGTAAAGACGGGTCAAACTTGCCCAGCACACCATCATTAACAGTGTTTGTGCCTCGGAAAATTTCCTTGAAATCGCTACTGCCAATGGGCGCAACTAAAAGGCGGTAGTAATCCAGGTTGTCATCGCTGACCGTTCCTTTAATATCAACTGCCCCTGTAACTGTACCACCAGCGATCGCACCCAAATCAAGGCTAACATCGGGAGCGCTGACATCACTGGTATCGATTACTGCCACGTCGAATGTCGCTTGCCCAATATTACCAGCCGAATCAGTAGCGATCGCTTTTGCGGTAATCGTTCCGGCTTCAGTAGGCGTAAACCTTGCCATTCCATTGCTATCCAGCACCACAGAAGTACCATTAATCAACAATTGCAGCCCAGCCACCTTTGTATTATCCGTAGCCCTAGCCTGAAAAGTTATCGATTCTCCAAGGTTAATCTGGTCATAACTAGCAATCAGTTTCACCTTGGGTGCAATAATATCAGGAGTGACATTTAAGTTAAAAGTTTGTTGAGTATTAAAACCAGCCGAGTCAGAAACAGTGAGAGTGATAGCATGGTCGCCAACTTGGGCAGAAGTTGGTGTCCAACTTAAACGTCCCTGACTATCAAGAATCATCCCTAAATTTTGAGAAGCGGCATTTATTGAGTAAGTCAGGCGATCGCCCTGGGGGTCAAATGCAATAAGATCGTAGCGATATAAAGTATTAGGAATTGCAGTAGTTGGTGGAGTAGTAGATTGAATAATCGGTGGAGTAATGGTTTTGGCAATCAGAGTAAAACCTTGAGCTGCACCATCTATACCATCATTCGCACCAACAACCACTTGATAACTGCCAACCACCGGAGTTGTCCAAGTTAATAAACCCGTATTGGCATCAATAGTCATGCCATCTGGAGCCGAAAGCAGCTGATAAGTAATCGGATTATTGTCCGCGTCAGTGGCAGCAACTTGGTAATTATACGCATGACCAACAGCAGCCAAGAATACCGGAGTGGAACTAATCACCGGAGGATGATTAACAGGAGTAGTACCAGCAATTAAAGTGTAGGTTTGATTAGTGCTAGCACCAAAGTCATCAGTAGCAATAACTTGGATATCGTATTTTCCAACTTGATTTGCGGTGGGTGTCCATTGAATTAAACCATCTTTGCTAATAGTCATCCCTGATGGTTTACTACCCAAAGTGAATATTAGGGCATCATTTTCTGGGTCAGTTGCCAAAGCTTGATAACTGTAACCCTGTCCGACCCCAGCAATGGTAATCGGTGTAGAGACAAATTTCGGCGGACTATTAAGCCCGTTAACATGGATTGTAAATTCTTGGACACTGTAAGCACCGTAGATATCTGTTGCTTGAACGCTAACTGTGGTATCGCCGATTTGATTAGCCGTTGGTTGCCAAACAATTGTCCCAGTTTGTGAGTCAATCACCATACCTTGCACAGAGTCAGAAAGGAGACTCCATGTTAAGCGATCGCCATCTGGGTCAATTGCTGTAGGCTTGTAAGTGTAGGTTCGACCAAGTGAGGTAACTGTACTTGGTGTAGAAGTAATTGTGGGAGGTAAGTTTGAGAGTTGATTGCTGACTTGAATTGTCCAGTTTTGGGTAGTAGTACCACCTTGTCCATCACTGACTTGCACGCTAACTGAATTGTTACCAAATTGACTAGCAGTTGGTTGCCAAACAATAACTCCTTGATTTAAGGTCATACCCACAGGTGCATTTACTAAGCTGAAGGTAAGGGGGTCGTTATCTGGGTCAGTTGCTTGTAAATTGTAGATGTAGGGGTTTTGGGTTTTTGTACTTGTGCGAGGTGTAGGCGTAGAGCTGGCGAAGCTGTCACCAAGTGCAAACTAAACAGTTTAGTTTAGTAAAGCGGTAAAGTTTAGTTTGAACAATGAAAGATACAAGTAGTAAATAATACTAATATTAAAGGGGCTGGACTTGAGATTCAGAACTAATAGAAGCTTTATATGGAAAGCCACAGTAAGGACAAAACCGAAACTTCAATGACGTAATAGGTTCGTTACATTTAGCACAATTATTACGTAATGCCGTACCGCACAAGAAACAAAACTGCGATCGCGGTAATAACCAGATTTCTTCAAGAGTTGTTCCGGGAGTCCAGCAGTCGGGGCAAAATTTGAGGACATCAGTTGCAGACATGGGTACACCCCGGATGACTGCATCAAGGTACTCAGATGGAACCTGCAATGCGCGAGCTAATCCACGCTGGCTTTTACTATTGAGCTTGGTAGTCATGCCTCGTTCAATCTTACCTAAACTTTGAAGATGAATGCCTGCCTTAGTTGCCAAATCATTTTGACTTAGTGAAAGGCTTGTGCGTATTCTTTTACCTGGATTTCTCACAAGTGAGAAATCCAAGGAGTGTGGGAGGTGTGGGAGGTGTGGGAGGTGTGGGAAGAAGTCTTACTCCCCACACTCCCCACACTCCCCCCACTCCCCACACCTCCCCCACTATTCGTGAGAAATCCGGGTTTAACGTACTGGGACAGCGTTTCTTGGGGTTGGGGGGTATTGTCCATGCTTTTAATATGCAGTAAAGTATATAATCAATTATTTTATATAAGTGCGTATTTAAAATGAATAGCAGTACTTTTAATTAGATAAAGAGGTGAAACGTGACAACTACATTAGCACAAGTTGCTACAGCTTTCCTTTCTCGACAAGGATTAGCTGCTAGTACACTTAAATCTTACGAGCTAACACTACTATCTTTGCTGAAAGAGCATGGCTCCTTACCTATAGAGTTAGTAGACCGTCAACTGCTGAAAGACTACTTAGCTCGGTTAGATGAACTAAAATACACGACTCATAATCGTCACCAAGCAATAATCAGCGCTCTATTGAATTTTGCTGTTGAATCTGGCTATATTCAATCAAATCCAGTTAGCCGTCTGAGTCTGAGGAAACCAAATCGAGAACGGGGAGAACACAATACAGACGAGATAATACGCTACCTCACGTCTCAAGAATTAGATATTTTGTATGATTTGTTAAAAAAATCTAATGCCAGACTTGAGACGATAGTCCGCTTGCTGCATCGAAGTGGAGCTAGAATTGGAGAATTACTTGGACTGGAACTGGCACAAATTTTTCAGGAACAGCGTAAATTTCAGGTAGTGGGTAAAGGCAACAAAAAACGCTGGTGCTTTTATAGTGAAGATGCAGAAATTGCTTTAAAAAACTATATAAAATATTATCGTCATTCAGATTCAACAGCATTATTCACCGCTCAACATCCAACGACTAAAGTTGTAACACCAGTAAGTTATGAGGCAGTAACGGCAGACTGGCGAGAAATAATTGACCAAAGCCAGAAATTAAAAGGGATTAGGCTGCATGATATCCGCCATACCTTTGCCACTGAGCGGGTGGGATTGATGGGAATTGAAGAATTACGGGCGCTGATGGGACATGAAAACATTCAAACAACTCTCCGCTACCAAAAAGTAACTAGTGCGAGAGCAGAAATAGTAGCAAAGTCTGCTTTAGAGAATTTACAAAAAGTATATAAAAATTAAGGAATATTTCTGAGTAATAAATTTACCAATACATATATTGACTAGAGTTAATTGTTGCAGTACAGAGTAGATACTCTACTCTGTACTAAGAAAGTGAGGGATGATGAAACGAAACTGGCAACCAGAAGAACTACTAGAGTACTGGACGCTGTTACCAAAGGAATTAGAGCTATTAGCGCACAAAAATCCTCAAAATCGTTTGATTTTTGCTTTATTACTCAAGTTTTTCCAGATGGAAGCAAAATTTCCCGAATCAGACCATGAAATTCCGGCTGTAGTTGTTAACTACGTGACACAACAACTCAGTATTACTCCTAGTGTTTACCAAGACTGTAATTGGCAAGGACGGTCAGTAAAATATTACCGCAAGAAAATTAGAGAACTTTTTGGATTTCGAGAAGCTACTATCAATGATGCTGAAGAATTAGTTAATTGGTTAACAGAACAAGCGTTGATTTATGAATTAAAATTTGAACAACTTGAAAGTGCAGCTTTTGATCGTTTACGAGAATTAAAAATTGAGCCGCCAACGCTCAATCGCTTAGAACGTATTACTCGCTCTGCTCTTCATAGTTTTGAGGAGAACTTTTTTCAAAAAACTGTTGCACAGTTGTCTAGCCGAACTAAAGAACAGATAGATAATTTATTCAAACCTCATCCCCTTGAAAATCAATCTGATGAAGAAGTAACTCAGTTAGATGTTGACTCCTCAGAGTTATCGATCTGGAATGAATTAAAATTAGACCCCGGAAGGATTGGTGTAGAAAGTTTTCAAAAATCAATTGAAAAATTATCAATTTTGCGTCAATTAGATTTACCTCCTGATTTATTCACCACCATACCAACAAAAATTTTACAAAAATATAAACAACGTGTAGTTGTTGAATATCCGAAAGACTTACGCCGTCATCCAGAACCAATTCGGTATACATTAGTTGCTATTTTCGCTCTTGTAAGAAGCCAAGAAATAATAGATAACTTAGTAGAGTTAATTATTCAAATTGTACATCGTATAGGAGCTAAAGCCGAAAAACGTGTAGACCAAGAATTGCTGCAAGATTTTAAAAAGGTGAATGGTAAGACTAATTTACTATTTCAAATGGCAGAGGCTTCTTTGCAACAGCCTGATGGAGTTATTAGAGAAGTTATTTTCCCGATTGTTGGTGAAACAACTCTCAAAAATTTAGTTAAAGAATACAAATCAACAGGTAATGTTTACCGCGAACGAGTTTATACTGTCATGCGCTCTTCTTATGGCAGACATTACCGAAGAATTTTACCATTAATTTTAGAGCAGCTTGAATTTCGCTCAAATAATGATGTTCATCGTCCAGTAATTCAAGCACTCTTATTACTCAAAAAATATGCTCACAGTAGTCAGCGATACTATGATATAACAGAAAATATTCCTATTGAGGGAGTGCTGCGTAATGGCTGGCAAGAATTAATCTTGGAAAAAAGTAGTGATGGTGATCTCAAGGTAAATCGCATCAATTATGAACTAAGTGTGCTTCAAGCATTAAGAGACAAACTCAGATGTAAAGAAATTTGGGTAGTTGGAGCCTATCGTTACCGCAACCCAGAATCAGATTTACCAACAGACTTTGAAGCCCAACGAGTCGCATATTTTCAAGCTCTACAACAACCATCTGATGTTGAAGAATTCATTGCTGATTTACAGCAGCAAATGCAGTCAGCGCTGATACAATTAGAATCAGGATTATCTAAAAACAAGTATGTCTTAATTAAAAATCAAGTCAAATCTCGGATTTGTGTATCACCTATACCGCCTCAAAGTGAGCCAATAAATTTAGGGCGCTTAAAGACTGAAATTAATCGCCGATGGGCGAGGACTAGTCTCTTGGATGTCCTGAAAGAAACAGATTTGCGTGTCAATTTTACTGAACATTTTCAATCAGTCTTAACTAGAGAAGTGTTAGAATCTGAACTATTACAAAAGCGTTTGTTACTATGCTTATATGGTTTGGGGACAAATACAGGACTGAAGCGTTTAAGTGATGATATCGGGGGCAATAATTATCAGGAATTATTATACGTCAAACGTTGTTATATCCAAAAACAACAATTACGCAACGCTATTACCAATGTCGCAAATGCTATTTTTCAAGCCAGATTGAAGCATATTTGGGGAGAAGGTACATCTGCTTGTGCTTCCGATTCTAAAAAGTTTGGCGCTTGGGATCAGAATCTGATGACTGAATGGCACATTCGTTATGGTGGTCGCGGTGTGATGATTTACTGGCACGTTGAAAAAAATTCTGTCTGCATCTACTCGCAGTTAAAAACCTGTTCAAGTAGTGAAGTGGCAGCCATGATTGAAGGTTTACTACGCCATTGTACTGAGATGAAGGTTGAGAAGAATTTTGTGGATAGTCATGGACAAAGTGAGGTAGCTTTTGCTTTCTGCCATTTGTTAGGTTTTCAACTGATGCCACGTATTAAACGCATTAATGTTCAAAAATTATATTTACCAATCAATGGAAGTGGCAGTGATTATCCCAATCTACAACCTGTTCTAACTCGGACAATCAACTGGGATTTAATTCGTCAGCAATATGACCAAATGATTAAGTATGCTACTGCACTTCGCTTAGGAATAGCAGAAACAGATGCTATTTTAAAGCGTTTTACTAGGGGAAATTTGTTGCACCCTACTTATCAAGCCCTATGTGAATTAGGGAAAGCAGTCAAGACCATCTTTCTATGTCAATATCTGCATTCAGCCGAACTGCGTCGAGAAATTAATGAGGGGCTAAATGTAGTTGAAAATTGGAATAGTGCTAACAGTTTTATTTTTTATGGCAAGGGTGGAGAACTAGCCACTAATCGCTTAGAAGATCAGGAGTTGGCTATTTTATCCTTACATCTGCTGCAAATTTCATTGGTGTATATTAATACATTGATGATTCAGCAGGTATTGTCACAACCGCAATGGATGAAGTTAATGACTAAACTTGACTTGCGGGCGCTTTCACCTTTGATTTGGCTGCATATCAATCCTTACGGTACTTTCAACTTGGATATGAACGAACGTTTGCCTATTGAGACTGCTGCATAAACATGCAACTGGAGTTATATCTTCTTTATTAAGCATAACTATGGGAGCAATGCGATTTTGTGAGGTACTTAAAATTCAGGTACGAAATCACCTATTTAGGGCTGCGATCGCAGCCAAATAACTGTTTTTATTGAGAATTTAGCTCTTTAATTGAGAATTAAAGTCCGATCTAACAAAATCGCATTGCTCCCCATAACTATTACCTTTTTACTCCGGCGATCGCCTGACTGTATTTCATGTAATCGATAAACACGTTTTAATGGCAATCTTATCCTTCCACCGACAGTTTTTAAACTAAACGGTTTAGTTTGCACTTCATGACAGCTTCGCCAGTTCTACCCCAGAAAATAAAATGCAAGCGCCGTATCAATAATATTTTTGGCACAACCAAGATATCTAGGCGCTTTCGCCTTGAGGGCGAAAGCGACGGCTGGGCATTTTATTTGTTGGATCTCCCCAATGAGCAAATTGAGGCTGTAAAAACTCGTTGGAATGTAACGGGAGTTCTGAAGAGTGAGGAAAATACCTTTTTGAGCTTGGGCAAGATATGGGGCAAACTCAATTACCAAAAGTAGCCCAGTGGTTGGGAGGCTGGTAAATTAAATTCTAGCGTGGAAAAGCGATCGCACCCCCAAAGAGCGATCGTCAGTAGCAATAATTTTGAGCGATGCCGAAGGCGACAAGCTACGCATTTATCAAGAAAGGCAGAGGGCAGAAGGCTTTTATGGATTTATCCCTTTACGGAAAAGCTCGAACCGTCTGCGCGACGCTTTGGGAGCAAGGGTTTAAGACAAGAACACCTTTCTTTGGTGGCTCTCGAACAGCAGTGGGTTTGAATCCCCATTTGAACGAAACCTTCTGCCCTCTGCCTCCAGCAAGAACTGCCTTCTTCAACGGGACTTTAACATTTTTGAGGCACAAACAATCCTCAAACCCATACAGGGCAAGAAAAATACACTAAATGCTCAAAAATGCTTAAGAGGATGTTTGAAAAGTCCTCCAGCGTGTGTTTCACTACCCTAGCTACCGAGAAACTGCTACGAGAGAATCGGAGTTTTGGGATTTGAGATCGCACCCCTGAGTCGCACTTGAGGCTCAAGCCGACCCTTTTCAAACAACCTCTAAAACCCAGATATATCAAGAGACTAGACAAAACGATGTCAAAGTCTCTCTGTATATAAATTTGAGGCTTTTTCCTGGCTACTTTTTGTCTAAGTCCCACTAACAAAATTCCCGCAAGTGAAAAATGACACAGCAAACCCAAATATTAGAGAATCTGCTTTCTCCTCAGTTATTGAGAGTGAAAAACTTGGCACAATAACTATAGACTACGCACTAATAACTAATGACTATGAACCAAAAAGATGTAGTTGTAATTGGTAGTGGTATCGGGGGGTTGAGTTGTGCTGCTGTTTTGGCGCGATATGGCTTTGATGTGACTGTTTGTGAGAGTCATACAATTGCTGGTGGAGCGGCGCACAGTTTTGAACGTCAAGGATTTAAGTTTGATAGTGGCCCTTCTCTTTACTCTGGGTTGTCTTACACTCCTTCCGTTAACCCTTTACGACAAGTGCTAGATGTAATTGGTGTGGATTTGCCATGTGTGACTTATGATACTTGGGGTTGTCGGCTACCAGAAGGTGATTTTGATACATCTGTGGGTGCAGAACAGTTTTGTGAAGTGCTGGCAAGGCTGCGAGGTGAAGATGCAGTGTCCCAATGGCGACGCTTGCAAGCGGTGATGACACCACTAGCCGCAGCTGCTCTCGCTCTGCCTGCATCTGCATTACGTTTAGATATAGGTGCAGCTTTAACTATCAGTAAATTTGCTCCATCGTTAGCTAAACATACTGCTAATATTCTTAAGTTAACGGGGTCTTTTGACCGGATCATGAATGGTGTTGTCCATGACCCCTTTATTATTAACTGGTTGAACTTGTTGTGTTTTCTCCTCTCTGGACTACCAGCATCAGAAACTAACGCCGCGGAAGTCGCATTTATGTTTGCGGAGTGGTACAAACCAGGAGTAGCGTTAGATTACCCTGTTGGTGGTAGTGGTGCTTTAGTCAATGCACTGGTGCAAGGACTAGAAAAACATGGCGGGAAATTAATGTTAAGCTCTCATGTTGAGCAAGTTTTGGTACAAGGTAAACGCGCAACCAAAAGCTTGAGCCAATTGTATTTGCTGTTCTTGCGACGGATATAAACGGACTTGTAAAACCTTGTGTAACACTCAACATTACCTCCTGAATATATTTATTTTAGCATGATATATAATTTGTGGTAAGTGTTTAAAAGACAATAATTGTTGATTCGTCATACATCTAAATATTTGTTTTTGCTGTGCAAAAAATTAATATTAGATGCAATCCTCATCAACCACCTTATATCTCGCCACTGAATTTGGAGTACCAAATTCAGTGGGAGACTTACGGCGTAATAGTTAAGGACAAGACTGGCTTATAATCATTAGCCCTCGGACAACTTATCGACGGAGTAGTCGTGCCATCAATTACCTTTGGTATAATCACCATCACTTCCAAAGCCAGGTTCGTAGGAATTCCCCTTGCTTCTAACCCTTCAACTCCAGAACGTCACTGCCTGCTGCCAATCCATCCAAATATTCCTCTACACTTACTCCTAAGTTTTCAATCTTCGACATAGGTATAATTGGTTTTTTGTTTGATTTCTATATTCAAGCATCTATTACGTAGCTATCTCACAGATGGATCATGTCAAAGTGCGACGGACTGAGCAACAGCTACTGAGCCAAATTTCCTCTCTACGAGATGCGCTCTGCGCGAACGCTTGAAAAAGGTCTGCATCCCAGTCAAATCCCAATGTGGTTTCGTGTTATGCGATCGCTCCCCTCAACCATTCCACCTCTCAAACCCATTGAGTATCAAACGCATCTTGCCCAGTTCCATAAATTAAGTTCCCGTATGAGTGCCATTTAGCTATTTTTTGGGCTTCAATTTGGGGCGCGTGTAGAACAGCAAGATTTTCTTCTAATTGCTGCCTAGTTTTGGGGGCGGTGAGCGCCAGACGCACCCCTGGATGATTTAGCGCATAGCGATAACAGTCTGCTGCGGTAGGTAACTTTCCGTGCCAGTTGTGATCACCTTTGAGTAACGTTCCCCAGCGCGTGCAAGTGAATGCCACCACGGGAATACCAGCTTTTTGAGCGCCAGGTAAAACATCTTCTTCAGCCTTGCGATGTGCCATATTGTAACGGTGCATCAACACATCACACTGATGACGCTCTATCATTTCTAAAGCTATGGCTCGGTTGTGTGTCGTAACTCCCACATAGCGGACAACTCCAGAGTTCTTCCACGACCGAAGTTCATCAAGCAACACCTGAACCTGGGTTATGTCATCAGCAGGGGAGACATATTCAATAAAAAATACATCTACCATTTCGACATTTAAACAATGGCGCACAGAGTCCAAGTAATTGCGTAAAGATTGCATATCTCGGTTTTCACTCCCCGTTGCCACCAAGACTTGCTCACGCTTTGTTAGCAACAGAGATTTTAAGCCACTCAAAAAGTTTTCAGATTCTAAATTGTAAAAGAAAAAGTAATTGATTCCTGCCTCAAATGCCAACAAAACAGTTGCAGCATCTATCGATTGCCCTGCCAAACCGAGAATACTTGCTGGTTGTCCAAGTAGTGTTGATAATTCCACGATCAACTATCCGACTTCTTACTTTGAGTGTATTACGCCAGTACGATGCTAGTGAGGACATCATCAATGAATTTTAATTTTTGGGCGATCTCTTCTTCAAGCTTTCGCGTTGAGCGTCTCGTAGAGAGGAAATGTGAGATATGTCTGGGGCGATCGCCTACCGTGGGATGCTGTTGGGGAAATATTTCGTTACATTTTAGGACAGAAAACCCAATGCAAGGAAAACATTGAGCTTTACTTTTTCAGACAGATTTTTTAGCAACCATTAAAAACTTTCTTTTAGGTGTTTTAGCTCGGCAATCATTATTCAAAAATCGGGTAGCTAATTGGATCTTAACCTAAAGGCATTTCACGGCTTGGCCACTGACAATTACCATTATTCCAAAGGTTGAAAGAGATAAAAATCTTCTTAAGCCAGCGATCGCTACCATCGAATCGAGGCGTAAATGATGTCCTGGCGTGTACAGTGCGCTTATTACTAATAATAAGTAAATCTCCATAGGAGAGAAAAACTCCAGTCGCTAACTCTGCTGCTTTCTCACGCAATCTTTCATAAGCCGATTGTACCTCTTCTATAGGACTACCTATAGTAGATCCTGGGGCAACATTTTCATCAGTCAGATTCACACAAGGATTTTCTCTTGTACCGGTAATGGCTGGTTTTTGGAAAAATTGGTCGGGGTTGGGAAATCGCCATTCAATAGGGTGAAGGCGCAGTAACTCAACATCCTCAGGTTCTAACGCATTACACAGAGTTCGTGCATCACATAGCATAGTGTAAGCTTTTTGGGTAGAATCGCCCCGTAAACAGAGTAAAAATAACAAGTCTGGGGACGTTGCTTCTGGGTGGAAGGGGAAGTCCCGATGCATTTTTAGTTCTACTAAGCTACCCCCCGTTGAAGCCAAGTTTTTTTCTGCTTCCATAGGAACCAAATCCTGGATTAATCCGCCTCTCTCCTTAAGATAGGGATAGGTAAAAGGCTGTCCAAAACATCTACCAATGCCTAGTATTAGCCCTTCACTGATGGGACATTTAGCTGCACTCACCCCTGAGGTTTTTGGGGTTAGGGGTAACAAGTTGTCCACAGGTAGATTTTTGAAGAGTAAGGCACTAGGGGCGTTGGGAGCGAAACAAAATTCCTCGATCGCCCTCAAGACTTCTACCGTCATCTGTTTATGGACTAACCAATGGGCTTTGGTAATAAACACTTCCGGTTCTATTCCCCAGTCACAGTTCCCCATCACCTGGGTAAATTCCTCAGAAAACCCTAACCAAGATAGATTCAGACATTGGAGATGGTTAACCCTCAAAGGAGTTTGGTGGTGGTTAAGGGATGATGTTATTTGAGACATAGGATTAAGGAAAAATTTAAATACAATGCCTTTCGGCTCTGGGTTTTTATCGACATAGTAGCAAATTATTCGGTCGTAGGATTTAATCATCCTACCGTTGTTAGAGCAAGCAGAATTTCTATGCAATATTTTTTGTCAAAAATGTAAAGAAGTATGTAGTTAACAGTGTCTAATTTCTTCCAGTTTATTGATTTCCTGCATAACCTTTACCATAAACATCTCCGAAAAAGAATGTAAAAGTCTTGTGTAGTCATCCACAAGCGTTAGCGATGTACTCAAATTCAGGTGGACAAAGTTTTGCGTGGGCGTAGCTCGTCGTGACATCGCTACTTGTCCCCACATCAACACTTCCCACGCTAAATGCTAAATTTTATTTAGCCACCCAGCAGGAGTTTTCTTTTTCTTATGTGGTTCTGGTCTGCCGATTCAGTAGAACAAGAATTATTTGATTTGTACGCTCCAGGTCTGCAAACGCTTGGCGTAAATTTTAATGACGAGCAACTCCAAGACACTCTAGAAGCATCAAGCTATGGTTTAGAAGATGCTTTCAGGAGCGCAATTGTTTATATACTCTGGCTCGAAGAAAACCTGAAGCCGATCTACCCGACTGCAATACTAATCGACGCACTCGCAAATCAATGGCGCACCAAGTACTGGAAGCCGGAGTATTTAGAACTTGAACAGTTGCTTTCCCCCGGAAAACGCTGGTGGAGGGCAGCAGTGGATAAGTGGGGTTACGACGAGCGTAATCAACTGGTTTCAGACATATTTTATGACCACGGGCAGGAATTTATCAAGTTCCGAAATGGTAAAGAAATTCTAGTTGATACTGCTTATAAGTGGGGATGGGAGCGAGTCGCAGATTATGCGTCTCCATTTTCAGAAAATAATTGGTCGCTTGGCAGTATCAATGCAAAGGAATCTTGATGTACAACCGTCAAGCAGCAATCGCTTTAGCTACACGCTATTCTGAGACAGTGTGATTTTTACCTTTCCCAATCCACCAACACATCATCCACGATCGCAACCCCCCATTGCGGAAACTTCCCCAGCAACTTCTTGATTACAATCTGCTTTCGCCGGATCGTCACTCCAGCACGAGAGCAAAAAGTCAAACCCCGGATTCTCCCCCGAATTCACCGCTCGATTCAGTTTTTCCCTTCTTACAGGTCGCGCATTTGCCCTTGCAACAATCGCCTCATGTGACCATTTCTCAGCGTTGGTGACAGGCGCGACGGAACTTTCACCCTCATGAACTGCTTTGACTTCTCCACCCGAAACAGCTATACCTTGAGAATTGTTAGCTCTCCTACTGGCTGTTACCTTGCCAGAATCCCAATTCTGGCGTTGAAAACACGGTAAATCTGCCGTTTTTTGTTAAGTAATATTTCGCCAACGGTATTTAGGCTATATCTACCCCATGTAGAAATTTACGTCAGCACTTGCATCAAGACTTGATCAATGCCTGAAATCGTTCATCTGAACGAATATTATCAAAATAAAAGTTTCAGAATGTTGCTTCGATTATTGTTTTCTGAAAGTGACAAAAGAGGGTTATCCTTCTAATGTCTCTAATCCTTGCCGACTATACATTTGACGATAAAAGGGTTGATAACGCACCCGGACTAAAAATGTAGGATTGAAATCCCCTAAAACTGAAACCCTTTTGATATAAGTATTTGACAATCCTACACTCACCTAAAAATCAAATCTTAAGATTACCTTTTTTTGGCAAGCTTATGGTGAGAATTTTGATTTTCGGCAAAATTATGGTTCCAATGCATCAAAAAAGAATACGAACGCTCGAACGGAAGAATAAGTATTACAGCCCTTAAAGCGGCAATGTTATGGTTCCAGTCGCGGCAATATTATCGTCCCACCGACACTTTATCCGGGAAGCTCTATTCTATGCAGCTTCACATTAAATTGGTATGAGAACTAACACCAATGCTGCATCTGTAGTTATATTTAAGCCACTCTCAGCCGCTCAATATCCCTAATGGGTGGTGCGCCAAACATCCGAGCATATTCACGGCTGAACTGCGAAGCGCTCTCATACCCTACCTGATAAGCAGCCTGGGTTGCATCGATATCTTCAATAAGCATCATCTGACGCGCACTCAAGAGTTTCAATTGTTTTTGATATTGCAACGGACTCATCGAAGTCACTGCCTTGAAGTGGCGGTGGAAGGATGAAGCAGATATATTTGCTTGTTCAGCTAGCTCCTCAATTCGCAGAGGCTTGGTAAAATCTGCTTTGAGTCGTTTAATTACTTCAGCAATGCGCTGCATACTACTACCCGCAGTGGCAATCTGACGTACCGCTTCGCCTTGTTCGCCGACGAGCAGCCGATAATAGATTTCGCGGACAATCATCGGTGCAAGAAACGAAATATCCTGCGGTGTATCTAACAGCTTTATAAGTCTAGTAGCACAATCAATTAAGGAGAAGTCTGCATTGCTGACAAACAAGCCTCTAACTGATTCTTTCTTGCCGATGTCTAGTTTTATTTGAGCAATAATCTCACAAAGTTGAACGGGGTTTAAATTCAGCTTAAAGCCTAAAAATGGTCGCTCGGGGGTCGCTTCTACCACACATCCCCTCACTGGCAAATCCACCGACAAAACCAGATACTGAGCGATACCATACTGATGGGTTTCTTCGTTCAGCAGCACTTCTTTTTTGCCCTGAACTACGATTGTCAGCAGTGGTTCGCTAATTCCAGGTATGGCGGTAGCAGGCTCGGTCTGTCGCATGAATTCTAAGGAGTCAAACGCCGTTGAGTAAACACCGTTTCTTTGACCAGATGTGTGTCGATCGATTAATGCCGCTAATTCTCCACAGTTAGCGATCGCTCTCTCGCGGTTCCGTGTCTGAATCATGCTGTTCTCACTCAAACTTTGCTTTTGTATTAATTATAGGAAAAATTCTCTGACTTGAGAGGATTAGGCAATCATTTACCGGGTTTGTGTATTCAGGTCAAAGCTTTCTAAGCCTACTATAAAACCATGCAGTCAGCGAAGACCAATAATTGAATGTTAAATCGTTGAACCAATCGAAGTTTTCAGCGCACATTTATTGAATCGCTAATCTCAACAATGAGGAAAATAATCATGACAAGCAACACAAAGATCGCATTAGTTACGGGAGCAAGCCGAGGGTTGGGCAAAAATACCGCTTTGACATTAGCGAAAAAAGAGATAAATGTCATCCTCACCTACCACAGCCGCGAGGCAGAAGCAAACAGCATTGTCTCGACGATCGCCGAAACGGGTGGTAAAGCCGTTGCTCTACAACTAGATACTGGCAATACGAAAACCTTTGATGGGTTTGTAGTACAAGTCAAGCAAGCACTTCAAGAGAAGTGGCAGACCGAGCAGTTTGATTTCCTCGTGAATAATGCTGGCACTGGCATCTATGCACCTTTTGCCGGAACAACTGAGGAAGACTTCGATCGGATGATGAACATTCATGTGAAGGGCGTTTTCTTCTTAACCCAAAAACTGCTTCCTTTGATTAAAGATGGCGGACGGATTATCAATCTTTCAACTGGTCTTGCTCGTTCTACCCTACCAGGCTATGCCGCTTATGCCAGCGCGAAGGGCGCGATTGAGGTTTTAACCCGCTATCTAGCTAAGGAATTGGGTGAAAGACAGATTGCGGTGAATGCGATCGCATTCACCGCAATCGAAACAGATTTTGGGGGTGGTGCAGTGCGTGACAATCCAGAAATCAACAGCTTCATTGCTTCGCAAACGGCTCTAGGTCGTGTAGGTATGCCCGACGATATTGGTGGCGCGATCGCATCACTGCTCTCTGAAGATAACAAATGGGTGAACGCTCAAAGAATTGAAGTTTCTGGCGGTCAGTTTCTTTAATTCAACCTAACTTTATCTAATCAAACGCAGAATTTATGAAATTTATAGTAACAGGTTCATTAGGAAACATTAGCAAGCCGCTTGCACAGGAATTAGTCCAAAAAGGTCATAGGGTGACGGTTATCAGCAGCAAGCCAGAAAAGCAAAAAGACATTGAAGCAATGGGTGCGATCGCCGCGATTGGCACATTGGAAGACGTTGATTTCCTAGTTTCCGCTTTTACAGGCAGTGATGCAGTGTATTGTATGGTGCCGCCAAACGATTATTTCGATCTTAGTCTTGACCTATTAGCTTATTATCGCAGAATCGGCAATAAGTATACCCAAGCCATTCACCAGTCAGGAGTAAAGCGTGTAGTCAATTTAAGTACCATTGGCGCTCATCTAGAGAAAGGTTCAGGAATTCTGTTTGGCGCTCACAATGTTGAGAAGATTCTCAATGAATTATCATCAGATGTAGCCATTACCCATATTCGCCCAACGAGTTTCTACTACAACTTGTATGGCTATGTAGATACGATCAAAAATCAGGGTTTTATTGCCGCAAACTATGGTGCAGACAAAATTATCCCTTGGGTTTCTCCAATAGATATTGCTGCTGTAATTACTGAAGAACTTGTTACACCGTTTGTTGGTAGAAAAGTGCGGTATGTAGCAAGTGAAGAACTTACAGGCAACGAAACTGCGAGTATTTTAGGTACAGCTATTGGAAACCCTGATTTAAAGTGGAGAATTATTACCAATGAACAAATGCTAAGTAGTTTAGAAGGCGCTGGTATGAATCCACAAATTGCTGCTGGTTTAGTTGAAATGTATGCCAGCCTTTATAGCGGTTTACTAGCAGAGGATTATTATCGCCATAAACCAACAGTTATGGGAAAAGTTAAGCTGAAGGATTTTGCAAAAGAATTTGCTGCTGCTTTTTGATTCTGCCACGACTACCATTTACTTTTCATCGAACACCAAGCTGAAGCCGAAAGCAACCTATATTTGGCAAAAGTAATAGCGGCTCCAAGTTGATTCTCCATTGGAAGAGGCTTCGCCAACTAGAACGATTTCCGTGGCGGTACTGTTAGGGACAATCTAGAAGTCAATAAATTTATCGCCTCGCAAACAGCGCTCGGTCACGTCGGCTTTCTTAATTGTATCGGTAGTGCGTTAACGAAGCTTACCAAAGGTATCGCATCATTGCTTTCGCTAGACAACCGATGGGTGAACGCTCAGAGAATTGAAGTTTCTGACAGTCAACTTCTTTAAATCAAATCAACCTCAATCATGTCAAACGTAGAAAACAAAGCTGCGATCGTCAATAAAGCTAATGGCGGCAGTGAATCTATTAGTTGCCAGCGCGTGCAAGCTGTATAGTGGCGAAAACCGATACAGAAAGCGATCGCGCTTTTATCCTCTACTCTAATAGCCTTACCTCTTGCCGCCACTGCACAAACTCCACCAGAAAGCCAGAGTCGCCGCGAACGAGGCAATCAAGTCATTAATAAGTTATCAGGAGGGGCTGGGCAGCCAGTCCTTGAAGGTCTACGTCAAGATTTCCCATTTTTAGCAGATGCAATTGTAGATTACTCTCTTGGTGAAGTTTGGTCGCGGAGCGAGCTTGACGATCGTACTCGTCAGCTTGCCACCGTCGCCGCTTTTGCTGCCCAAGGCAATCTGCCACAACTAAAAATTCATGCAGGCTATGCCCTCCGGCTAGGCGTAACTCAGAATGAACTTAAAGAGGTCGTCTACTTGACGACAGTAACGGCTGGGTTTCCACGTGCCATTGATGCGGCACAGGCATTACGGGAAGTCTTCACCGCTCAATCTAGTAGTCCCCGAACTACAAAATAATCTAGCCTCACGAACGTAAAATAAACTGGAGATATTGTATGACTACTGATAACAGCCAGAAAGTTGTAGTGATTACGGGTGCGAGTAGCGGCATTGGTGAAGCTACAGCCAGATTACTGGCAAAGAACGGGGCAAAAGTAGTTTTAGGAGCGCGACGCACCGATCGCCTAGAAGCGCTCGTCAAAGACATTCACGCCGACGGCGGAATAGCTGAATATCTTGCTCTCGATGTGACTCAACGAAGTCAAATGGCAGAAATCACGCAATTTACTCTCAGTAAGTTCGGTCGCGTGGATGTGCTAATTAACAATGCTGGAGTCATGCCATTATCAACCCTTGACCGATTGAAAGTTGAGGAATGGGATCTGATGATTGATGTCAATATCAAAGGTGTTTTGTACGGCATCGCGGCGGTACTACCGATTATGAAAGCCCAAAAATCCGGTCAAATTATTAATCTTTCTTCCATTGGCGGACATACTGTATATCCAACGGCGGCGGTTTACTGCGCTACCAAGTTTGCGGTTGGCGCGCTCTCTGAAGGATTGAGGCAGGAAGTTGGCGGTGATATCCGGGTGACGGTGATTTCTCCTGGCACAACAGAATCAGAGTTAGCCGATAGCATCAGCGATGAAACTGCTAAAAAAGGAATGGAAGAATTTAGACAAATATCTATTCCGGCTACCGCGATCGCTCGGTCAATTTTATTTGCGATCACTCAACCTAACGATGTTGATATCAGCGAAATTATAGTTAGACCAACAGTAAGTCCTTATTAAGTAGTTACAGACAGATGGCTAAAGAGAATTTGCTTTTCTAATATGATTGAAAACCATAAGGAGAAATCCAAATGAACTACGACATCAAAGACAAAACCATTTTGGTTACGGGCGCAAATCGCGGCATCGGCAAGGCGATAGTTGAGTCGTTTATTGAACACGGAGCCACCAAAGTCTATGCGGCTGTTCGTCAGCTCAACAGTGTCTCCTCATTGGTTGAACAATACGGTGATCGGGTAGTACCAATTCAGGTTGATTTAGGTAATCCTCAATCTATTGTTGCTGCTGCTCAAACTGCCCCAGATGTGCAAATTGTTATCAATAATGCAGGAGTCTTTCAAGCTGGAACTCCCCTAGCTGAGAATGCGATCGCCGCTCTCGAATTTCAGATGAAAATCAATGTATATGGATTGATCTACATGGCTCAGGCGTTTGCCCCGGTACTCAAAGCCAATGGAGGTGGTGTCTTTGCCCAAATCAATTCTGTTGCTTCGCTCAAAGGTTTCCCCGATTCTGCCACTTACTGCGCCTCAAAAGCTGCGGCCTATTCAATCACCCAGACATTACGAGAACTATTGAGTGAGCAAGACACGCTTGTGCTAAGTATTCACCCTGGCCCAATTGCCACGGATATGAGCGATGCGGCAGGAATGGGTGAGGTTTCACAGCCACCTGCACTTGTGGCAGACGGGATAATAAAAGCTCTCAAAGCTGGGGATTTTCACGTCTTTCCTGATCCGATAGCTAAACAAATGGGCGATGCTTATAAGAGCTTTGCCCAAAATGTCGTTGAGGTGTCATCAAGTTAACTACAACTACATTGCAGGGTAATGCTCTAGACAAGGAAATCTGGGTATCAAACAGCAAGCTCAAACTCTTCTCGATTGTACAGATTCACTACTCCCCCAATCAACCAACACCCCATCCACGATCGCAACCCTCCACTGCGGAAACTTCGCCAGCAGCTTCTTGATCACAATCTGCTTTCGCCGGATCGTCACTCCAGCACGAGAGCAAGAAGCCAAAACCCGGATTCTGCCCCGAATTTTCCGCTAGTTTGAGTTTCTGCATACGCTCCGGTCGTACATTTGCCCTTGCTACAATCGCCTCATGCGACCACTTTTCAGAATTTTGCACGGACGCGGCGGAAAATGCGTTTTCATGAGGGGAGATCGCCCCTTAGTCGGGTTTCGGATGAAATAACTTACCTAAAATATTTTCATAGCGGTGGGTCATTCAGGAGACGCTGTGTAGAATTAACCAACGAGTTATGAGACTCACGTTGGTCTTTCACAGTTCTAAAAACCTCCATAATTGGAATTAAGCAGCGTTTAGCATCTTCGTAACCATGCTTTTTTAGCTCGGTGATGCGTTCTGAACTAAAATCCAGGTAGCTATCAATTTTACTAATTATCGGAGTATCAGACTTTTCAATTCTCTGTTCAGGTCTAATTTCAATTACAGTTTGTTCGGGAAAGTCATGGCGATTCCAAGCAGCGCCATTTTTTAAGTGAATTACAATGACGTTTTTGCAACCACGTTTTGCCAAAGCTCTCAAAGGTACATTATCAGCTAAACCGCCATCTATATAGGACTGTCCGTTAACTTCCCGACTAGGAAATGCTAGAGGAAGAGCAGCACTATAGCAATCCTATTTGGTTTGTGAGAAAATACGGAAGAAGGTTAAAGGTATAATTAGGAGCTATTACAGGAGAATATCAATGTGGATGCGATCGCTATCAGAGTTTATGGAAAATAGCCTTCGACTTGCGAGAAATTCAACGGGCACTCGCAGTCAAGATGCTGCTAGAAGGATACACTCATGTTGCTATCCAATCGATATTGGATGTTTCATCAGGATTTATAAGTAAGTGGAAAAAGGCATTTTTCACTTTTGGAGTAGAAGGCTTAAAGCTTAGATACAAGGGAAGTCAGGGATTTTTGAATCCACAACAGCGTGCAGAAATAATTGAATGGCTCAAAACCAAGGATAAGTGGAATTTGAGCGAACTAGAATACGAGATAGCATCTTTGTATGGGGTAGTGTTTGAGTCGAAACAGAGCTACTACGACTTCTGTAGTTAAAGCATTATTTGAGCTAGCCGTCAATGGTCAAATTTTTGACTTTCCTAAGCTGAATGAGTACGGTAATTTCTCACAAATGATTTAGGATTGCTATAAGAGTTGTTGAAGATTAATTGGGTGCTTCTCAGTTTTTTTTTGTAAGAATTTTGAGCGCGGGATTACATGGTCGAGCGTCAGACGCTTGCTACTGCCGCAGTATTGGCAGGTGTAGCTATTATGCTTTAACACCTCACGCCGATTTACAGGTGGTACTTTCCAGTGGCGTTCGGGATTACCAACGGTCAAGCGAATATGTTCGGGAACTTAATCAAACGAGAAACGCTGATTAAATCGATTGATTTTTCAGATTGGTCGTGATCAACAGTTTAGATGCGTTTGCCCTGAACTCCAGTCCGTCAATAACTGCCGCCCGATCCACTGCTAGAACTGTCACCACCACTACTACTCGAACTACTGCTGTCACCACCACTACTACTCGAACTACTGCTGTCACCGCCGCTACTACTGCCGCTATCACCGCCAAAGCTGCCGCCTGCACCGCCGCCACCGCTATCACCACCACCGAAACTACTACTACCGCCTTCACTACCTGCGCTATCACTATAGTCACCGCTAGAACTGCCACTGTCGTAAACCTCGCCAGCGTTGCTACTGTAATCATTACTGGAGGTGTCGCTGGTGTGGATGTAGTTGTCGCTGCTTCCATCACGCCAACTAGAACGACGACGGGATCTTCTGCTAAAAATTGCACCAGCAATTAAGATCGCAAACCCAACAACTATCAGCACAAACAGTATATTTTTCATATCAATTTACTTTTTTTTAAGAGTTTACTGTCTAGTAATGAAGAGACTCCCTAGTATTACAAGTTCCCCTAATACGAATGGTAACCTAGGCTGATTAGAGCTATCTTTCGGTGTTTTTCCGCTCTGATTTGATGTTGGGATATTAAAACTATCAGCAACACCATCCAATGCTGTTACGAGTGCCTTAATTCCAGCCAACGTCCCGCCATCATAGTCACCTTGTTTGAGTCGCGGTGTTATATTGTGTTGGATAATGTTGCCAACACTCGCATCAGGCAAAATCTTTTTGACACCGTAGCCAGTTTCAATCTCCACGCGGCGATCACCCTTGGAAATCAACAACAACACTCCGTTATTTCGCTCGGCTTTGCCTATTTTCCAATGCTTGAATAAAGCCGTTGCAAACTGCTTGGGAGTTTTAGCAGGGGAAGTCTCAGGTACGGTTACAACAGCAATTTCACTGCCGTTTTTTGCTTCGAGGTTTGAAATCAGCTTATTGAGTTCAGCTTCAGTTGAAGGACTAAGGACATTAGCCATATCGGTCACCCAACCACTGTTAACTTGTCGTGGATTTGGTACTTGCTCCACACTTACAGCTAGACTAGCAGAGGAGAGAGTGATAACTGATAAACTTAGAAAACCCACACAGCAAGTTTGTGTAATTATAGGCGTTGTCATATGGCATTGTTTTGGTTATAGGGGTTTGAGCGGTAATGCATACTGCATTCTTTATTCAAAACGTTCAATATAAGCACGTTATACTTTAATAGCATCTTGATTAATTATTTAGTGACTAGATACACCCGTACAAGAGGTAAACTTACCCAAGATATTCTGATGCAGGAAGACAAAATCGTAGCCTGTGGTCGATTGATTATTAGGTTGAACCTGGACTAGTAGAGATGTACCGCCACTACGATCGCCTGAAGGTAAAAATCGCACCTTTCCTGTCGCCCCAGCGATCTCAAACCAGTATCTGTACAAAACTTTTTGCAATCCTGTTCGTGTGCCATCACTCTTTTTTAACCCATCAATAATCACGAGTGTGGCATCGTAAGCCGTAGCAGTGCGCCAAGTAACAGTAGTCGCTCCTCCACCCCACAGTTTTGTGGCATTTTTAGTAAAGCGATCGCTACAGGATGACCAGGGATGCCAAGGCACTGCCAGCACCATACCGTTAACATCTGCTTTCCCAGACAAGAGCGTTTGGGCTGTGTAAAAGGTGGGACTGGCAAATAAGGTTAGTTGCCTTTTATTAGCATGTGCCACTGCTAGGGCAAGGTCAATTTTGTCAACATGGGGGGCAAGTAGTAAGCCATCTACACTTTCTTTCTTGATTTGAGCTATTATTGCATCGGCGTTGAAATCAGGAGCGGAAAAATCACAGGGGATAGGGATGAACGTGCCACCATTCTGTTCAATGGAGAAGGTGAACTCAGTTCTGAACGACTTATTGTCTACCGCTTTGAAATCCGAACACATAGCAATTCGTTTTTTGTGCGCCTTATTAATGGCGTAATTAGAGAGGGTATCTGCCACAAGGCGAATGTCGGGAACCGTGCGGAATATATAGTTGTCACTATGAAGATCGCCAATTTCTGTCAAACTTTTGGCAAAACTGGTTGGCGAGATCATCACCAACTTCCCTTGGTACTCTTTGGCACTAGCAAGAGAAACATCACTAGCGTTATGTCCAATCACTGCCAGAATCTGACTGTCCTCGACAAACTCATGTGCAAGTCCCGTACTTACCTCAGGACTATTTTCATCATTAGCAATCTCCAAGAGCAACGGCTTGCCTTTGATGCCACCGTTGCGATTTACCTCATCCTGCGCCTGAGCCACTCCCCGTAAAATCTCCTGTGCCACATTGGGATTACTGCCAATCGGAACACTGACAGCAATTTTGATCCCACTGCCATTACCAACTTTGGCATTATTCAAGTAAATTAACGCTTCTGGATCGTTGTGATTTTGTTGTAGTGACTTCTGAAAATTATTCTTTGCAGTTACAAAATTAAGGGCACGAAATTCTTTAGCTCCTGCTTCCTTATCGGCATTTGTAACTCCATGTACTAAAATCTGCTCTCCTAAGCTAGTGCGGTTTGGTTTCACCAACAGCCATGCGATCGCCAAGGAAGCGGCAATTCCTAAACCTGTAAGCATTAACATAACTAAAGGTATTTTATATGACTTGGGCCAGCGAAAATTCCTATCCTTTTCGGCGGGATTTTGATAAATCACTGGCAACCAAGATGCACACAGAAAGTCTCCTTCCATCCCCTGCAACTGTTCGCGTGCTTTTCGCACCGACAGGTAAAACGATTCACCTTGGGAAAACGTCTTCAGGAAGTACCGCAAAAATGCCTGCGCCACCGCATCGGGTACAGGCTCCCGCATCACAATTACTTGGGGAATTTGTAAATTTGCTAAAGAGTGTGCTAACCCTAGCCCATCACAAGAGTTGAAAATTGCTAGCTTCAAGCCATTTTGCACAGCACATCTCAAGGCATTTCGCACCTCGTCAAGCGGTAAATTCTCGGTGTCATTGATCTGAATTTGTCCGCCCCCCTCTCTAGTCCTACTATGACCCGCAAAAAAGAGAATGTCCCAAGGTTGGTTCCACAGTTGGTCTGAAAGTTCCTGTCGTCGGGGTTTTGAGAGTAGGGTAACTTTTGCTCCTGGTAACTGCTCTAGTAGCTTTCGGTCTTGCTGAACATCAATGCCTAAGCCACTGCCTAAGATTGCCAAGATTCTCACCGGACTTCTTAGAGGTTGAGCTGGTGGGGCATACTTAGCACTGAGCGCCATTTCCGCCTTGGGGCGGCGCTCAAATAAATTCCACAAATGCCAAGGCAGCTTGGCAAGTAGCATATCCTGAGTTTGCAGAATAACCCGCGCAGGCTGATCTTGTCTGACTTCTTCCTGCACCTGTTCTCGCAAATCTCGAATAGGTGTTTGGTTGAGCCATTCGTGCAATCTAGCTTGAAGTGCACAAGCGGCATACTCACACTCGTCCACATGGGAAACGTTCGTGATTTGGGGTGGAACCTCTATTCGCATTCCTCCCAAACTATAGTAAGCTGTTTGCCAACGCTGATAAAGGTGAGGAATTTCCGGGGCTGGGGGTAACCTGCCTGCAATTTCTGTGACACTCTGTTGACCCTCTTCTCCAATCTGAAGCATGACTGGGAATCCCTGCTCAAAATTACCCTCTCCAATTTTGAAGACAACTAGCTTACCCACGATCAGTCCCTTGGTTTAATTTCAAACTAAATGATAAAGTTTTCTGTGAGGCTAGTATTATCCAGCGATACTCTGATGCTAAATCGTTCCCCAAATTCAGCAGAGAATTTGATCTGAATATAGTTATCTCGTTTTCTGGCTTGTGTGTATAAAAAGACATTGCCAGATTTATCTAGTCCAGTCAGTTGCAGACCTGCTGGTAGATAACGTTCACTACTCATTGGGTACAACCGCAGGAGAACTGCTACTCGCTGTTCTTTGTTGGGCAAAATTGCTACCATCAGGGCAACAGCGTGACCCGCAAACTGCATCCCCAAATCCATCACTTTCCTCATGCCTGCTGCGGGATTGTGAGGAGCCAACGCCCACAGAAGCTCTGCTGTTGTCCAACGAACTTCTTCATTCTCTGTATTATCCAGCAGGTGAATTAAAGCTGTAGTCAAGTCCTCGTTTTCAAGGGTGCTATTGAGACTGACATATAATTGCTCAACCATTTGCCTAAGGGTTTTGGAGTCGTCTAGATCAACTCCTCTAACCGAAAGGCTGCGAAATCCTAAAGCTGGGTCGGTATTTGTGTTGCCCAGAAGTTCTGCAAATGTTTGCCAACCTGCCTCAAAAACGTTGTCAAACCATTGACTTAATCGCACTAATCTGGTATTTTTTTGATGCAAGCGGATGAGTAATGTTTCTAGTGGTTGCAACTGTTCGATAGTCAGCAGTTGCTGTGATATTGTTGGTACAAAACCCAGGACTGTTGCTTCAAGGCAAGTCTTATCTAAGAGTACAACAACGTAACCAATCCGGTCTGACCAAGTATCGGGCGGAATGTAACAGGTGCGTTCGCAATTTTCAATTGGGCGACACTCTAGGTGTCCGATTTGGGTTACTTTCAGGTCAGCGACATCAGAACACAGTCGCCCAATAGGATTCCAGCTATAGCTAGCTTCTAGCTCGGTAGGAATATCAAGTATTTCCAAGTATTTACGCACTGCTAGAACAGCTAAAGTATTCATGTATACACTTAGTGCCTTTTCAGGTGTAGGTTGCTCATGGGCGAATTGCTGTGCTGTTCGACGCTCTTGCTGAGAAATGGGAATGGAGATCGTGATGTCTTTAGCGTTTGTTAAAGTCATGCATTTTCCAAAAGTGACAAAAGAGGATTAATGTGAAGTCTGAATTTATAAATTTTTAAGATTCCAGGTAGCCCTGTGATTTGCCGAAATTTAGCAGACGGGGAAAGCATTCTCGTTGGTAGAATTTGCTCAGAGAGGAAATTCCTACTCCAAATTCTTTAGCTAATTGCTCCCAAGTTGTTTCAGGAGGTAGGCGGCGTTGAATCAAGACTTGACAGTTAATCTCTGGGCGATCGCGCAGGTGAATGCTACGCAGTAAACTGCCCTCAAGCTCAACCCATTCCAGAATGTCTTCTAAAATAGGTAGTGGAGCTGGTGGTGCGGCTATGTTGTCTACGGGATTTAGTGATTCATCAAAATCGGATAAGTGAGTGTAAGCGGCGATCGCATTTGACGCTGCTTTGATGCGGATGTCCTGAAGTCTGTGTTTGAGATAAGCGTTGAGCCATGTGATCACGCTTGCCCGTTCTGGATTGTAAGCATCGCCTGTTGTGGCTTCACACAAATTGCGGCAGAAGTATAACCAGGTTTGCTGGATTGCATCTTCGTAGTCAGGCACTCCCACTCCAGATAGGAGTTTACCTGATTGTTGAATCCTCCAAATAATTTCATTGAGTCCTTTTTGACGTTCTAGGCTGAAGCGTGGATGGTAACAGGTTTCTATAACAAGCTGGCAAAGCTGCTTGTCTAATGTATCCATGCTGCTAGTTTGATTAAAAGTGGAATTAGTCATGATTGAAAGCTTTGCCTGAAGACCCAAAATTATTGCTCGTAATTAAGCCTAATTTCATCATGTTTTGCACAAATATAATCAATGCGGCTGAACCACCTAGCCTTTCTAGGGCTGTCCTGCGACGGGTTTTATATATACTTTCAAACTCCTGTGTTTAACCTGCTATATGTTTTTCAGGCGAATTAAGGAGATTTTACACGATTGTTTACAATTTGTTACATTCAAATTTTAGCGAACAGCTTCTCCTCCACATCTGTCAAATGCGGGCGCTTCAGTTCCTCTTGCTGGAACTAACACATTTCCCCAGACTTGGGCAGGAGCGCCTGTGATTTCAATGACTTGCTGATTAGTTCTCATGTTTGTATTACCGTTCATTAGATGCCTCACCTGATGTTTAAAATTGCAATCAACAGTTGGATATAAAAACTACAACAAGTGGGCTATTAGAGCTATACTTACCGCTCACACAGAAACTGAGTAAATAACTAATTCGGTAAATACTTAGCTAATAAACCCTGACCCTGAGTGCCCATCTCATCAAGCTTCTGCTCAATAAGCTTCATCGCCATCGGCGACGGTTTAGAGCGTCCATTTTCCCAACGGTTAATTGTTGTATATGTCACACCGAGAGTGGCTGCAAACTGTTCTTGCGTTAACCCAGCCAAAAGTCGCAAATCACGAATGATATGCCCTACCTGTGGCTGTTTGATAGCCAAGGGTTTTTTGATAGTCATTGAGCAAACTTGACCCAATAACTTAAGTAGCTAATGCTATATTATTTGTCACATTTTAGTCATGCGGAATCGCAATAAACCTCAATGTATATCCGTAATGATGAAAAATATGTAAAATTATTTGCTCTGAGTAGGAATATTTTTTAAGTAATTTTGAACCTAAATTCTTAGAGGAAAATGACTTATTCATAGGGTAATAGATGCGAGCGCACCCTTAAACTGGTTAATGCACAGCTCTGTTTATTGAAATATAATTGTGTAGGGTGATTTATTTTTCTCATGCAAATTTAACCCTAACTTATCTGAATGCAACCTATACTTTAGCTGTATTTTCTAACAAAGAATTTTATGCTGAAGTTACATTCTTTCGCTAAGTTTTCTTTATTGACAGCATTATCAACAATCCTGATTTGGCAGTACTCAGCTTTTGCTTGGAATAAAGCTGGATACATGGTTAGCAGAACATCGGATGAGCTTGGCAGGCTACCGTCTAGCTGATGTGTTTAATAAACTGTTCGGCAAGTGATAAAAGATATACAATCTCTTTTGTTCTCCACCTACATGATATGGGTGGTTTTTGATTTTACTAGAGCGATTACCGCGCTTTGAGAGCGATCGCTACTTCCTCCATCCCCAGATTTCCGCTCATCAGCACCCCATCACCAGCAACCATATCCTGTGACCCGCCAAGGAAGAAGCTCAAAATCGGGGATACCGTCTGTGATACGTTGGCTGATGCTAATTTCTAACCTTTGTAATGCCAACTTCAAGATTATTCGTTTTTTGCGTAAAGTACGAAACTTGAGGTGACTAGTATTGTATAACGGTATTTGCTATGGATAAACCGGGGAAAACAATAAAAGTCTCCTATATAATTTACTTTTATCAAAAACTGCCCTAGACGAAAGCTAAGGCAGTTTTATATTGCACGGTAGAAGCTCTTGGAACGAGTGTCAGGAGTGAGTTGAAGAATTCATCAGTTCCATTCGCAATAAGCAAACATTTTATCGGCGATTTTAAAGGCTCTGCTTGTTATACAGCAACCGCTTTAGTTTCTTGGCTGCCCTTAAAAAAAAATCAGCAAGAAACGTGGCTATATGCAAGTATTCGCATAATGGAGACTGGAACTTTTCAATGTTTAATTAATGGAACCAGGTCTAACACGGTCTAGTTCCTTTGTATTGTGAAAGCAAGTACGAGTCAAAGTAGCTTTTCTCAAATCTGCACTTTTAAGAGTAGCTCCTGTAAAATTAGCGTCAGTTAAATCGGCACTGCGGAAACTTGTTCCTTTAAAAGCTGCAAAAGAGATTGTTATCTTACGAATCAAGGCATATTTCTGATCTCCTTTCAATACTAGCATACTGGTAATAATGCTTGATACTTCTAAGGGGACGGCTACAGAATCGGCTCTGCCAGAGGTAACGAAGGCTTTAGGTTCAGCAAAGGCTAAAGTGACAACAAAGGCGAAAGCTCTGGGTTCAGCAAAGGCTAAGGTAAAGGTAAAGGCAACCATTAAGGCTAAGACAACAGCTACGGACTCGGCTGTGCTAGAGGTGACAGCGAAGGCTAATGCAAAGACAAAGGTTAAGGTGGTAAAGACAGCAAGGCAACCAGCGAAGGCGATAACTAAGCCTCCGATTACGTTTAAGGCTCCAGCAAAGGAGAAGGCTAAGACGACAACTATGGCTATGGCTATGGCTTTGGCTCTGGCTTTAGCAACTGCAAAGGCTAAGGTGACAGTAAAGACGATACATAAGGCGGCAGCGGAGCTTTTTCCGGCGATGGCAAAGCAGGTTAAGGCTCCGGCGAAGAGGATAACTAAGCCTTCAGCGACAGATCTAGCTGAATTTAACCTTTGGCGATTAATTATAACTATAAAGACAATAATTACTAATATTAAAGTAGTCCAGCCCAAAACCTGAGTTGATAAATTTGAATTATCAAATATAGAACTTATTAACGCTCCAACAAAAACCGATAAAAATCCTGCCAACCCGCATATTAAACAACAAACAAGCACCAAAAACGTTGCCCACCGCTTCTGTAATCCAGCTTGAGCATGGCTGAAGTTTGCACCTTTTAAGTTAGCACCAGTAAAATTAGCTCCCCGGATATCTGCCTGACTGAAGTTCGCACCCTCAAGGTTCTGGCCTTGAAATGATTTACCTCTAAGATTTTGTCCTGAATAATCTCGTAGCATAATTAGAATAGAAAATTGGGATGAACTATTCGAGCAACTCAATGCAAAAGAATGCTGCTAATGTAGCAAAATCGGTTTGGTTAGGTGTTGGGGAAAAATATATAAGGTACAGTGCTAAGTTGTTTGACCTTTCCCCACCAAAAACGAAAATAAACAAGCATTCCAACTTTCTAACAAAAGACGTTGTAGCACTCACCAGTGCTAAAACTTTTTGAGCAACTGCATCGCTTCTTGATAAGATTTATATTTTCTTGTTCTTGAAACAAGTGAGCAGCTTTTTGTAAATCTGCCAGTGCACCTTGCTTATCTCCCAAGACATAATGAAGAAACCCTCGGCTGTAGTAGGCATATAACTATAGTGACTTCTAAATATTAATCAGTTGAAAAAGCTGTGTTTTATGTATCAACTGTTATTTCTTTACAAATATTTAACGACAGGTTATTTCGCCTCAGCGATCACTGCCCATGAATTATGTTCGTTATGACGAAGTGTTGTGTTAGACCTGAAGAATCTAAAAATTGTAGAAACCAACGAAAGGATTCAGGGGCTTGCGTTGAAGTTAACGTAAATGGTGAGAATATCTACTAAAATCATAAAATATAAAGATGAATAGCTAATTACATAAGCGCTGGAGCATACCTGTCATAAACTCAATTAAATCTTGTATGCAAAACATATATTCTGCAACGCCTATGAACGAGCCAAGTCGGATCACAATATCTTATTCTTCTTCAATTATTGGTTTCGAGAAATCTAACAACGGCTGGGATCGTTACCTGATAATCGGAAACAAACGAGCTTATCATCTTGGGAATGTCTGCGGAACTTGCGCCTTCTTTTTTAAACGGCTAGAGAGTGCCAATGACAGTATTTGTGCCGCAACGATTGCAGAACGGCTTAATAGTGGGATTGACATTATTGATCCTGCATTTACTTCTATTCTAAGCCAAATCCTTCCAACAGGAACTTACTATGTCAACTTTTCAACGGTACTTCCACGCCTGATTGCACCCGGACATCCTGACGATTATTTTGTTCAAGAGCAGGTTGCTTTGTGGGGCATTGATGCGTTACCACCGCATCAGCCGCATGTTAGTTACTATCGTAGTCACTCCCTGGCACTGGGCGAACATCGTCAACTTTTCGAGTTTGTCATTCCCCTGTTTCCTGTCACAAAGCTGGATCAACTCAGAGTGGTACATTATCAGGATGAAATAGCGCATGGTGGGCAACCAACGGCATTTGCTGTCTCTGTTTTGGACATTAAGCAGCCAGCCGTTTGGCAGGGCAATCCTGAGACTACTGAGCATTGGTGTTTAGCTCACTATTTATTGGATGGCCACCATAAAATATATGCCGCAGCGCAGACCAACAAGCCACTCAATTTAGTGTCATTCCTGGCAGTTGGTGAAAGTTTGGCATCTGAAGAGGAAATCAAGTCGGCTCTGACTGATCTTACTCGATAAGACTACATCTACTGGTAATCCTTATTGTTTTTACTAATGCTTGCCCAGCCAAAGTTGCTTACCCTTTCCTTTGTAAGTAGCTAGACATGATTAAATATAAAACGCTCAACGGAGTAATTATTTTTGTCAGCCCTATTTTGAATAGCATGAATCACAGCAAGCGCAAGTTCATACTCATCATCAAAAATTTGTGAACAAAGCTCGTCACGTTTGAGATGCAGCCACTCATCTTCAATACGGTTCATTTGCGGCGAGTAAGGTGGCAGGAAAAAAATGTACAAGCCTTGTTGTTGCCAGCGTTGCCAGTGTTGTTGAACTGTTTTGCTACGATGAAATAATGCTCCATCCTGAATAAGGACAGTTATTTGACCCGTTTGTTCAAGACGCTGTTGAGCGAAATTTGCAAGCCATTCGAGTAGTTGCAAATAACGTTCGCTATTGAAACCACCGACTACAGCTCCATATTCAAAACTTTGCTGCGGTTCCCAAACACCAAGAACACTAGAGAGCAACGCGATTTTGTGAGGTTGGGTGAAAAAGGTGCGATGCCTTCGGCGGGCGCAGCCATCGCTAAAACTTACATTTGTGTATGAGGTAATTTTATTTGCAATCTAAATACGTAATTACACGAGAAATCATCTTGATGAGATATCTCAAAAAGATTGCTAGTAAATTATTTGACGATTATTTCCAAATATGTCTGCAATAATTATTTAAAAATTGGTATCAATTATAGCAGCAAATAACTGAAATGCCGACTTGAAGTATAAAATTTATCAGGCACTTTGGGGTTTGATAAACGAATTAAAGATAGAATCAGAAAAATTATCCCAACTTTTAGCTATCCATTGACAACGGAGGTGCAACATAATTTCTGCGTTATCTTGAAGCCAAAACTTACTATTACCTTTCATCCGTAAATTAACAACTTGACGAATTAAACTTTCAACAGCACCACTACCAAGAGGAAGTTTTTCCGATGCAACTTCATTATATTTTAAAAGCCTCCGTCGGTAAGCTTTTAAAATATAGTTTCGCTCTCGTACCAAAATTTTAAGACGCTCTCCAATTGCCCCAGAGATAAATTCATCCATGTTTCTGATTAAATTTAGTGTTTGACCTTTCTTTAAAGTTTTTCGCGCCTTTTTAAACCATTGTTGTCTCTCATTATTTGTGCTAAATGCAGCATCAGCAAAGTCTTGTAAATGTGATGCTGCGTGATAAAAGTCTAATAATTGACAAGTGTCAGGTGGGCATTTTAACTTTTTTAGTAAAGGAGGAATGTGTATCCATATCCACTCTGCACCGTCCGCAATTAATAAAACCTGTTTTGCCTGACTAATTCCTAAACTAACCAAGTACATCTCTAATATCTGTAAAAATGCTTGATATCCTGAATACGTCCGATCATTGGTAATCGGAATTTCTCCATTGATAACCTTTTCACCATCGTCATTTACTACATAAATTGTTAATAACTTTGGCTCAATCCCTTCTCCTGTAAAGCCTAAACGATTAGTCTTCACCTTACGCCTTCCCTTATTATTAATCCGAATCCTAGTACGACCGCCATCCACAGCAATGACAACACGTTGGTCTTTCAGAACATTACTTGTAGCTAAACTGCCCAGAGCTAAACTTGTTAATATATTTATATTGTACTTAAACATATTTATTAGCGATCGCACCTTTTTCACCCAACCTCACAAAATCGCGTTGCTCCCCTTACAGTTTCCAGAGAAGGTATATGAGCATATCTCTGAATATCATGAACATAAAGCAGATAGCTAAAAACTGATGATTAACCAAAAAGTTGTTCTAGTTACAGGTGCATCATCTGGGTTTGGGCAGTTAATTGCTCAAAAACTGGCTGCTGTAGGGTACTGTGTTTTTGGTACGAGTCGCAAACAACATTCAGCCTCACAAGGTGTGGAAATGTTGACATTAGATGTTGCCTCTGATTCTTCAATACAATCGTGTATTAATCAGTTGCTCACACGGACTAACCGCATAGATATACTTGTGAATAATGCTGGACAAATTCATGCCAGCATGATTGAGGAAACTTCTTTAGAACAAGCCAAGGAGATTTTTGAGACGAACTTTTGGGGTGTTGTACGTGTTACTAATGCTGTCTTGCCCTTTATGAGACAGCAGCGTAACGGGCATATTATCAATATGAGTTCAGTGGCGGGGCTGATCGGCGCACCCGGTCAAGGTTTTTACTCTGCAAGTAAGTTTGCACTTGAAGGTTATAGCGAAGCATTAAGCGTAGAACTAGACCCGTTCAATATCAAAGTGTCTTTAGTTGAGCCTGGCTACTTCAAGACCAACTTCAACCTAGCCATGTTACAGCCTGCCACAATACATAGTGATTATGACACTGTACGCGATCTAATTTCCTCATCTGTCCAGGGCGCAATTGCACAAGGTGACAATCCTGACAAGGTTGCAAAAGCAATTACTCGTATTGTTTCAAGCCAGTCACCACGATTACGCTACCGTGTTGGCAATGAGGCACAATGGTTGCCTCGCTTAAGAGCGATACTACCTGATAAGCTGTTTCGCTTTGGTGCGCGTAAACGGTTGAACCTGCCTTAAACCACACCATGATTTAACTTGGTAACTAATTCGGAACTCCAGTTGCTCTCCACAGTAGTAATATATGGCACTAAGGGCTGGCTGGAGTTACTGATGGCAGTGCGGGTGATGGCGCTCCTGGTGGTGCAGTTGTTGGAGGCTCTGTAGCAGGCTGACAGGCCCCTATAAGTACACTTAGCCCAAAAGCTGAAATTAGAAAAATAAATCTTTTGTTCACCATTCTTCTTTGCATAACTTACTTGAGTATTAGTAAATCTTATCTAAAAATATCGCTATATAATGCTGAGTGCTCCGGTTGATCGACGCGCACGGCAAGAGTTGGAGTTGAACCTTATTTTGAAGTGGCGCAGTCCATTTAATAAGGAGAACTGGGAGCGCTGGGGCCAGCCTTTTGGGTAGGGTGGCTTACTTATGCTTTATGGCGCTACTTTTTCTTTAAACAGTTTCCCAGCAGAAAACGCAGGCACTCTAGTGGCTGGAATGGTCATTCGCTCATTGGTTTTGGGATTACGCCCTGAGCGTTCACAGCGATACCTTCGGCACACTTCGTGAACGCGTCGCTCGAATGAGCCAAAACCAATAAGCGTTACTTTATCCCCATTCGCTACAGTCTCAGTAACTACTGACAAAAGAGCACTAATGACTTCATCAGCTTGCTTTTTTGTGATGTTGGTCTTTGCTGCTACAGCATCCACTAGTTCACATGAGTTCATAAATCACCTTGAAGTCTTGTTTTGAAAAGGAAATTTACTTTACCATTACTACCTTTTGTGAGGATAGGGGGAAAACGACTAACAATCAAGCAGCACACGAAAGTTAACAATGGACGCCTATTCCTGTGGCGACTTTCAATTAAGGGCAAAGCCAGTTGAGTTTTGAGTTTCAGGAGAGCATCTACTGTAGTTAAACAGCAAATCTACAGTTTGGGCTTTTTTCAGGCGATTTCTGCGGCTTTGCACAAGGTTTACTATGAGAGCAAACACAGCATCATTCTCAGCTTGAACATTTAGTTAGCCAAGGTGTGATTAAGTTGACTGGTTAGCAGTCGCCAGCCTTGCGAGTAACAAAAATTTTAACTCGCTACACCTAATTCTTCATCTGCTGGCTGCTGTTGCTCCTTGGCAGCACCCAGTTCCTCAATAAAAGCGTCAATTGCCTTGGCTGCTGACTGCTTACCTGTTTTCAATTTAGAAAGGATATTTTCGCGTATTGCTGAATAATCTGGTATGACTTGCTGCTCAACGGAAATAGCCTCTTGTGTTTGTAGGGCAACTCCACCAGAACGCTGATCTATTAAACCCTTTATCTGAGCGATGAGCTGCGCTCCGCCGTAGGCGATCGCATCTGCCATCTCCTGCCTAATCACCTGTTTTATCTCTTCCCCATCAGGTGTAGACGCAGCTAAAGCATTTACTTCGTGTTTAACTATTTCCTTAATCTCATCACTATTAGATAACGCCAGCCCAGCTTTTGACTGTCCCAAGATTCCCTGGAGCAATCTTGTCGCTGTGTGATTTAATGACTCATTTTCCGAAATCTGCATTGCTGATAAGGCTTTGACTTCTGCATCAGTTAGCCCAATAGAAATTGTCACCTTAGCCATACTTTTTAAACCTATAAATATTAAGAAAGCGCATCGCTAGTTCTGGGTTATACCGTTTGCATACAGTACTTTGATTACTGATCATAAATGCTGTATAAACAACTTATTAACGACCCAATTATTAAACTTTGCCCTGTGAGCAACTTTTACCCTCGATTCTTTAATCTAGCTTCAAATCAATCAAGTTGCCATCAATTCAATTCTAACGCACAGTTACCTGATATCCATCTTAAAAATGAGGGCAGATGTGCCCCCATGTAAACTTTTCACTTTTAAATATTGCTCTACATCCGCTGCCCTTGCAGTTTTATATTCCACAAGGTGTGTCGCTTCAGTTACTATTTGACATTATTGCTAGCTCTGAACATTACCAACTATCATAGTAACTATCTACCCGAATCTCTCGCCAAATATCTGATATCTGCCACCCTGAGCTTTCAATTGCTTGCGCTGGAGGGTTGTCAAATCTTGGAGAATAGTAATAGTCAGAACCATACTCCAGCTTGTTACTATTCTCTTCCAGTTTTTGCTTGGCTTCTAATGCTGTTTTTGGAGTCTTAGTATTTTCAACTTCTAGTTCTAACTGTTGGGACAAGT
Organism: Nostoc sp. JL33; assembly: GCF_017114985.1. Taxonomy (GTDB): domain Bacteria; phylum Cyanobacteriota; class Cyanobacteriia; order Cyanobacteriales; family Nostocaceae; genus Nostoc. Next base: position 35,746 of record NZ_JABXKP010000032.1, read on the forward strand.
TTGTCGCAGATGCCTTTTTCAAAATGGGTTTTTCTATTTTTCTGATCAGTTCCATATCTATCTAAAATTGACAAATCTACTATTACAAAAAGTTGATTTTTGAATCTGAAGAGTTCAAGAGTCAGTGGAAAGAATTAACATTGATACCTGACTTTATAATTACCTACTTTTTAGACTGCTCACAAGTCGTTAAAACTAGAACTTATTTGTTCGGTTTGCTGCACTGTGTAAAGTCAGCGCAGTGAAGATAGATTACAGCTGGCTATAGATACTCAACTTCGACAGCAAAATCACTTGTTGGTACAAGTGTATTATAGTGATGGTAAATTAAACTATGCACCTTTATGCACCTTCTATGGTTTCGTCGAGATTTGCGTTTAACTGATAACGAAATTGTCACCTCTTCATCTGGTAATGATGGAAGAGTTCTGCCATTCTTCATTATTGACCCTTGGTTTTATACCTGGGCTGATGTCGGAAAGAAAAGAGTCCGCTTCTTGTTTGAGTCATTGGAAAATCTCGACTCAAATCTCAAAAAGTTAGGTAGTCGGCTGTACTTATTTGAAGGTAATTCTACAGACATCGTGCAAGAGTTGACTAGGCAGTTAATCATTGCAGGATATAAACCCAAACTTTTTTTTAGCCGTGATGTGCAGGTAGAGTACGGTGTCAGCCGGGATAAAACTATAGTTGATTTCTACAAACAGTTAAACCTTGATTACTACATTGGACTAAACAACTTCCTGCAATCAGCAGAGCAACGGGACGAGTGGTTTAACGAATATTATACCTATCAAAGACAACCCCAATATCAAGCACCAGCCACTATTAATACACCTCAAATCACACTCAATTTACCACAACTAACATTATTAGAACTTAAACTACTCAATCACTAGCCTATCTGCACTTGTAGGTAGTCGATAGGAAGTTTTCCAGCTAGGGGTCGATTGTGTCTGTTGTAGAAAATACTCTTGCTGCTGGAGAAGAACCATATCTCCATCAATAACTTGATTGCGTTCGCTAATATGATCCCACCAGCGGGGTCTAAGACGATGGAGTGTTTTGGCAAAGTTACGGGGAAACTGAGCAACAATCCGAGATTTACCAGGAGATACTGGTATACAATAAGTGACAAGTCCAACCTGCTTTTCAGAGTTACCAAACTTGATTGCATACTCCAAAGTTTCTCAAGGTAAGCACAAAAGTTAAGAGCAAGTTTTAGCTTGCAGTTAAGTAAGTCGGCGTCAAAAAATCAACCTATGTAACGAAGTATAAAGTCAGGAAAGAGTTTATAAATGAATCGTTCCAGGGTTTTTACAAAACTCAACATACCTTGGTTTTATCGCGCCGACTTACTTAGCAAAGATTTATAAGACTCTAAGAAACAGCAGACGTTCGCTCCAAGCGTTCGCACTTCCCTAATCTAATCGGGAGCACCAGATTTCCCACCAACACCCCACTCATAACTCCAATAGCCCACATCAGCAGGGTTTTCGGCAATAAGAGAGAGAATCGATTGCTCTTAGGCGGTGGACTAAGACCCCCTGGAGCGATCGCTCACTTTCTCTATCCCCAGATTTTCGCTCATCAGCACTCTATCACCAGCAACTATGTGCTGCGATCCACCAAGGAAAAAGCTCAAAATCGCGGATGCCGCCTATGATACGCTGGCTGATACTTGGTTCTAACCTTTGTAATGCCAACTTCAAGATTATTCGTTTTTTGCGTAAAGTACGAAACTTGAGGTGAATAGTATTGTATAACGGTATTTACTATGGATAAACTGGGGACAACATTAATTGTCTCCTATATAATTTACTTCTATCAAAAACTGCTCTGGATTAACTCCAGGGCAGTTTTATGTTGAGTCGATTAGCCCTAGTTTAGTAATCGCTATGATATTAGATACTGGAGTTTAGACTAAAGGCGAGCGATCGGAAAATAACACCTAGAGAATTGTGAG
>NZ_JABXKP010000077.1 GCF_017114985.1 Nostoc sp. JL33
TCCCTCCTTATGGATTTAGGCTGAACGAATCGCACTCCCCACCTTCAATGTACTCATAAGGTGGGGATTGTGAGCGGGGGGTGTTCGCGAACAGCGTCACGAAGTGAGGATTGCATCCAGTATTGTTTTTTTTGCTTCAGCAAAAACAAATACTGGATGCATGACGAAGCACCAAAATTTTCTGGTAGAATTATTGGGTCTTGACCCTGCGGGTTCAAAATCGCTCTTTGAGGGAAACCCTCAAGACCGCGTTTTTCACCATCAATGCCATAAGCGAAAACCAAGCTAATAGGTATATGTTGCAGGAAGAAGATTTGGGTCTTGGGAACCAGGACTCCTGCCCTTGGAGGGAATGTCAGACTTTCTAGTACTACGGAGTTCTGGAGGCTGTTCCCGATGAATTGGGAAGCCCCGTCCGTCTTACGGCGGGGTAGTTCACCAGCCTTGTCTTGAATAAAATGGTGTGACATAATTGCATAGATTGCATCAGTCGTAAATTATGGGCAAACGTAATCCATTGCAGTCGTGTGATCAAAGCCTGACAGCAAAAAGACCACAGCTGCATATCCGATTAACCCTACAAGGTTGATCAGATATCTAGACAATGTGCAATTAGCGCCCGCTGTTATTCCTCTAGGGTTTTGCGAGTCTAGGGGATAGCGTGCGGGATAGCCTCAGTCTCAAGATAAGTAACCTCGAACGCTAAAAAGCTAGCTTTGGGTAGGCTACAGTAACTAGAAGACTATAAAGCACATCACAATTTTCGGAGATTTTACTAATCAAGCAAAACTCCACTTAAACAAATATTGCTTAAGTTTACTTGGAAGATTCCAGAGCGAATTCTTTTCCTGCCGTGTCTAGTACCTTTAAGGGAAGATATAGCAATAGCAAGTCATTTAACGTTTGGATTATACCTCCTCTAGTGTAGGAAATGCAAGTGATGAGAATAGATTTGCCAACATGATACTTACATGTTTAGCTTACCCTGAGCAAGTTGAAATTTAAATACTTTAGGGCTTTGTTAATCTAAATGTTCGGAAAAATCACCTAATAGGTGACTTTTCGCAAAAAAAATATATTTAAAACCCATTTATACATTAAATCTTTAAACAGCTAGGACAGCTAGCGTAGTATGAAGCGATTGATAACGGCGGGTATTGTTTGCTTAAAGCTGATACTAAGTTGTTTGAATTAGCAGTGAGGTTAAACACGTTAATATTGTGATCAAGGACACATGCTAGTAAATGACAAAAAAAGCTCAGTACGCTCGCTTTGGCATTTTTGGGCATTGACTTAATCAAGCTTAAGCAATAAAGCCTAATTAATGTATAAACTAACCTTAGCATTCCACACATTTTAGATAAAATTTATCGGTTCTATTAACTTCCCTTAAGTAGATTTTCTATTTATTTACTATAAATAAATACCTTTATTTCTGAATGAATAAACGGTGAAATAGCACACGCTTATCTATCACCGAATGCTGGCTGGTAATGTCGGAGGTTGTCGAATATAGTACTGTTGTTCACCCAAAGGCGGCGGGGAGTGAATTGACTGCTCGATAAAAGGATATCAGTATAGATTAGCGATCGCTGTTATTACTTGTTTTTATGTAACTCATCCCTAAGGAAGTAGTTTTTTCCGATATTTTTAGATATCTCTTGTTAGGAATTCTATATTTTTGGAAGTATTTGCAAAATTAAAAATCCCTAAACAGTCAATACTGAATTTGGTTTTGACCAAAATAAGTAATCACAGCGCCTAAATACACCGAGGAAAAAGCGATGTCTGCCTTGCCGCTCAATAGTCAGAATCTACCGTACCCTGACCCTCTGCACCCGATCATCGTTCACTTTGTGATTGCGATGGTGTTTTTTTCTTTCTTCTGCGATGTTGTCGGCTATTTTACCCGCAACGTGCGTTTATTTGAGGTAAGTTTCTGGAATATGTTTGTTGCGGCGATCGCCATTTTTCTAGCAGTGATATTTGGTCAGTTTGAAGCGGGTTTAGCAAACATTTACGGTTCTGTACAGCTAACGCTGAATTATCATACTATTTTGGGTTGGTCACTTGCGGCTATTGTGGTGGCGATCGCCGCTTGGCGTTTTGTGATTCGCAACCGCAGCCCACACAAAGTCCCACCAGCTTATCTGGGTGCCACAACGTTTTTAATTTGTCTGGTATTCTTGCAAGTGTATTTGGGGAGCAAGCTATTTTGGGTATACGGGCTGCATGTCGAGCCAGTCGTTGAAGCGATGAAGAAGGGAGTATCGCTATGAACTCGCAGCTCATTGAGCAGTTGGGATTGAAGTTGGGTGCTAACGGGCTACCCTACGAAATCCCAATGCATCCGCAACTGGTGCATCTGACACTGGGTTTATTCATCATTGCCGTCCTCTTTGATATAGCAGGCACATTCTTTCCTATAGAAAAACGGATTTTCAAATTTTTAGGTCTTCCTGCCATCCGTGCGGGTCTTTTCGATGTCGGGTGGTACAATCTGCTGGCGGCGGCAACGGTCACTTTTTTTACCGTTGCAGTGGGATTTTTTGAGCTACTGCTAGCAAACCCACCAGTCAATGAAAAAAGTGCTTGGGGTTTGAGCGCCCCTTTAACAATGCTTTTGCATGGTTTGGGTGGCGTGTTCCTGTTGGGGAGCATCGTCGCAATGGCTGTGTGGAGAGGCTTACAGCGCTATCGCTGGCGCAAAGATTCATCAAGGCAGGTGCAGTGGAGTTATTTATTACTAGGCATTGTGATACTAGGCATTTTATATGTCCACGGAACATTGGGAGCGCAATTGGGAGAAGAGTTTGGAATTCACGTTACTGCTGCAAAATTGCTCCAACAGGGCACAAATCCTGATTTGCTGCTTAAATAATCAAACCAGAAGCACTAAGCAATTCAAAATTCCAAATTCCAAATGTTCGCGTAGCGTCTGGTAGAGAAGAAATAGAATTGTAGCTATTAACCGGATGTAAATTAAAAGTGCAACACATGTTGAGTGCATATTGGACTTTGGACAAAAATTGCTATGTTTAGATTTTTAGAATATTTACTAATAGCTGGTTATATTGCAGTCCTGCTCGTTATCAGCCATTGGATTGGACAGCAAGCCGAATCCTGGATGCCTCTTCAAGCCACCGCAGAAGCAAAAAAAGTAGATGATTTATTTAGCTTCTTAGTTTCAATAGGAGCTTTCATCTTGCTTGGGCTGGTTGGCATGATGCTGTATTCGGTACTTTTCTTTCGTGCATCCAAGGATGACTACAGCGAAGGACACCCCTCTAGAGGCGATGTGAGGCTAGAAATTCTCTGGACAGCAACCCCGACTCTGCTGGTGTTGTGGATTGCTTTTCAAAGCTTCAATATTTATCAGCAATTAGACATCTTGGGTTTAGCACAAATCGTGCATTTGCATATGCCCTTAGAATCAGAACCAGCTGACGCCGCACTAGTTAGCGACGTTCCCAAACCGGCTTCTGAAACTATTGATGTTTTCGCTAAACAGTGGGAGTGGTCTTTCCGCTATCCAAATAATGTTACCAGTAACGAATTACACCTAAAAGTAGATCGTAGCACCCGCTTGAATCTGCACGCACAAGATGTAATCCACGGTTTCTACGTCCCTGAGTTCCGCTTAAAACAGGATATTATCCCCAAACGCGACATTGATATTGTGCTAACGCCTACTCGCACAGGAAAATATAAGCTGAAAGATTCTCAATTTAGTGGTACTTACTTTGCTTTGATGGAGGCAGATATATACGTTGAATCCCTGAAAGCGTATAACCAGTGGCTCGTCCAAGTGGCTAGCGAACCAACGACTGTTGTAAAAAATCAGGCAGTTGCCGAACATATCCAAGCACCAAAGACATTATTTAAAAGCGGCTGGTACACTGTCGCACCCACTCCAAGAGCCGTAGCGAATAAAAGGAAAGTAAGTAATGACACATGAATTCAGTGAAGCGATCGCCGAGGATAAACAGCCTATTGATGGCTGGCGGCAATATTTCAGCTTCAGCACCGACCATAAGGTTATCGGTGTTCAGTACATGGTGATGACGTTTATTTTCTTCCTGATTGGCGGGCTGTTGGCGATGATCATTCGTGCCGAACTGCTCACCCCGGAATCAAATCTGGTTGATCGCCCCCTTTACAACGGCTTGTTCACCATGCACGGGACAATCATGATTTTCCTGTGGATTATCCCCTTCAATGCCGGACTTTCTAACTACTTAGTGCCGTTAATGATTGGAGCGCGGGACATGGCGTTTCCTTTACTTAATGCGATCTCGTTTTGGATTCTGCCACCAGCAGGTATTTTGCTAATATCGAGCTTTTTGCTACCCAATGGGACTGCACAGACCGGTTGGTGGTCTTATCCACCAGTCAGCCTGCAATTTCCGCCCGGTCAACTAATTAACGGTGAATTCATTTGGATCGTCAGTCTAATATTGATTGGCATCTCCTCGATCATGGGGGCTGTGAATTTTGTGACTACCATCTTTTGGATGCGATCGCCAGGGATGACGTTTTTCCGAATGCCCGTATTTGTTTGGTCGGTTCTCAGCGCTCAGTTGTTGCAGCTAATTAACTTACCAGCCTTGACAGGTGCATTGATCCTGCTGTTGTTTGACCTCGCTTTCGGTACACAATTCTTCAAACCTGAAGAAGGTGGCGATCCCATCATTTACCAACATTTATTCTGGTTCTATTCTCACCCGGCAGTTTATATCATGGCACTACCAGCCTTCGGTATTATTGCGGAGATTCTGCCAGCCTTTTCCCGGAATCCCCTGTTTGGCTACCGGTCAGTTGCGATCGCCTCATTAGGTATCGCTGTTGTCAGCATCTTTGTTTGGGTGCATCACATGTTCACCAGTGCTACCCCTGGCTGGATGCGGATGACTTTTATGTTTACATCGATGCTGGTTTCCATACCGACTGGTGTGAAAGCATTTGCTTGGACTGCCACTATCTGGAAAAGCAAGCTGCATTTAGAAACACCAATGCTATTTGCGATGGGAGCAGCAGCGATGTTTATTTTCGGTGGCGTTACTGGTGTAATGCTGGCTGCAACGCCCTTTGATATTCACGTCAACAACACCTATTTTGTAGTAGGTCACTTCCATTACATCGTCTTCAACACCATCACGATGGCAATCTTCGCAGCCATTTATTTCTGGTTTCCCAAAATAACTGGAAGGATGTACGCTGAAGGTTGGGGCAAGCTGCATTTTTGGCTGACCTTTATCCCTGCCAATATTACCTTCTTCTCCATGCACCCGTTAGGTTTGCAAGGGATGTTGCGCCGAGTCTCTTCCTACGATCCACGGTATCAAGGATGGAATGTCATCGCTAGTCTAGCGGCATTCTTGCTGGGAGTATCTACTCTGCCCTTTATTGCCAATATTGTCGGTTCTTGGCTATACGGCCCAAGGGCGGTTGATAATCCTTGGCACGCTACTGGATTGGAATGGACAACCACTTCACCACCTTTGCGAGAGAACTTTGCAGAGATTCCAATTGTCACAAGACCCCCTTACGACTACGGCGATCCAAAATACTCAGTAATAGCAAATTCTGATAACGGTGAGTAAGGAGTTAGACCAATTTTAATTACGAATTACGAATTACGAATTACGAGTTACGAGTTATGCAACGTCGCCCCATTCATTTAGATGAAAGTCCGATCCGTTTTGAACAGTGGCGGCGACGCCTACCAAATTGGTTGCAGCGCTTCCTGCCAAGTGGCGGTGGGAGTCATGAAGATCATCATGGTAAAGGGATGTTCGGGTTTACCGTGTTCCTGCTGTCAGAGAGCATCATCTTCTTGAGTTTTATCCTTACATATGTTGCTCTGCGATTAACGGCATCTAACTGGCTACCATCTGGTGTTTCCGGGCCGAAATTGTCTACTTTTGTGATTATTAACACGGTGGTGCTGCTTTCCAGTAGCTTAGTAATTCAACCAGCAGAAAATGCCCTCAGACGTAATCAACTCAGTAAATTTCGCTGGCTGTGGCTGCTCACGATCGCAATGGGAACCTACTTCTTGATAGGTCTATTAATTGAGTGGAAAAATCTCGATTTCAAGTTGACTACAGGATTAGTTGGTTCCACATTTTATTTGCTAACAGGTTTCCACGGTCTACACGTTCTGGCTGGTGTTGTGCTTCAGATAATTATGCTGATTCGCTCATTCATTCCAGGCAATTATAATCAGACTCACTTCGGTACAAGTGCGACTACTCTATTTTGGCACTTTGTTGATCTAGTTTGGGTCTTCCTTTTCTCGCTTCTCTATCTTTGGCGGGCATAAAACTGTTCAGTTAACCAAGTATTTTCAGGAGTAACTTTATGAATTTATTCATCCAAGAAATACCAGCGTCAGAACGCGCCCCAAAAGCAGTTCAAGAAACTCCATCACCAGGTAAAGACCCACTAATTGCTCATAGTTTACAAAAAGAGCAATATATTGGCATTATTGGGCTAGCGATCGCCTTGGTTGCTGCTGTGGGATTTTTTAGTCAGAGAGTTGAATACGCTATTGGATTGGCTGTGATCCTCAGCGTTAGTTTGATTGCTTTGTTTTTATTCCTATAGTTCAGCTTTGATTAATTGAACATCCTGTCACAATATTTGGAAGTGATTTTATGAACAGCCCAGTTTATCAAACTGTAATTGTCGGTGGTGGCTTTGCAGGGCTATTTACAGCCTTGCACTTAGCTCACAAAAATTATCCTCGCTCTGTGATCTTGATTGATAAAGACGAACGCTTTTGCTTTAAGCCGTTACTCTATGAATATTTCGATGGCGAGATGGATGCCTTTCAAGTAGTACCACGTTTTTCAGAATTACTTAAAGGTAGTGGTGTCATCTTTGTTCAAGATACAGTGCAGTCGATAGACTTGCATCAAAAGGCAGTCAAATTAGCTTCAGGAAGCTCCTACAATTACAGTAACTTAGTATTAGCTTTGGGCAGCGTTACTGGCTATCATCAAGTTGAGGGAGCCAAAGAAAATGCCTTTCCTTTCTGGACGCAAGCAGATGCGATCGCTCTGGAGCGGCATTTACGTGATTGTTTACAACGAGCAGTGCAAACTGAAGATTTAGAACAACGCCGCAAACTGTTAACAGTAGTCGTAGTTGGTGGTGGTGCTTCTGGTGTAGAGATGGCAGCAACTTTAGCTGATTTTCTGCCACATTGGTATAGCGCTTTAGGAGGCAATCAAAGTGAAATTCGCGTGGTACTGCTCAATCACGGTAAACAAATCCTCAACGGTGATCTGAATGACCCATTACGTGAAATTGCCGAAAGGGAATTGAAAAAACGCGCTGTGCCAATTGAAATACTCACGGGAGCAGAAGCTACTGCTATTCATCCGAACGCAATTGAATATAAGCGCAATGATCAAATCGAGACATTAGCAACACATACTACAATCTGGACAGGTGGGACTTCCGCTCATCCAGTGATTAAAGATTTACCAATTCCCAAAGAACATCGGGATCATGGCGATCGCCTCCTAGTTACTCCTACCATGCAATTGCTCGACTTTCCAGAAGTTTTTGCAGGTGGTGACTGTGTGGCAGCTCAGGATAATTCGCTACCACCTACAGCTCAAGTCGCTTATCAGCAGGGAGCTAATATTGCCAGTAATTTGAAAGCATTAGCGTTGGGAGAAGACCCCAAACCTGCTAAGGTTAACATCCGTGGAACTCTCTTGAAATTGGGGATAAATGAGGCTGCTGCTAACTTATTCAATGTTTTTGAAGTTGCAGGCGAACCCGGACATTTAATTCGTCACGGCACTTATTTAACGCTATTGCCAACAGCAATTCATGATTTCAAAGCGACAACTGAATGGGTGGATGAGGAAATTTTTCATCACCACCTCGACCCTCAAGATGTAGGTAAAAAAGTGGTGCAAGCGGTGGAATTAGTTGGTGCTGGAGTTGTGGGCGTTTTAGTTGCCAGAAAATTATTGAAAATGTTAGGTGATGAACAGAAAAGGGACTAGTACCGCAGGGCGTAAGTCAAAAATCAAAAATCAAAAGTCAAAAGTATTATGGAATGGGCTTTTTAGTAATTTTAAATGGTTGCTCTATTTACGCCGTGGCGTACTAGTACCGCAGGGCGTAATTCAAAATTCTTGCATTCAAACAGGTATACAGCGATGGGATGTTGCTAATTACAGAAGTATTTTAGCAATCAAGAGTAAGGCATTGTGCGACACAATTCTAAATGAATTAGTCATGCTTTCGTCACAATTTTGCCATAGCTCTGTCAATATAACGTGTGATGCTAAAGCTCTGGGTTAAAAAATAGGCTCGCTCTATACTAAACCCACACATCAGAGTCTACCGAGAAGAATCACTATAAGGTACTAACCCTTATGAGGATGACTCTTCTAATCCAAATTGTAAGAATTCTCATAGTTAGAAGGAACAAAAAGATGAATTGGAAAATACTTGCTTTGCTCCCTGCCTTGACTTTAGCTACTGCTGTGCCTGCTTACTCTTTAACCAATAATAAAAGCCACAATCCGACTACTGCTTCCTACGTTGCTCAAAATACCCAGCCTGGCAACACTATGAAAAAGCCTAATGCTGTCCAAAAAGTTCATGCCAAGCATAGGTCTAATGGTACGGCAAACCATAGTAACGTACTGAGAGTAGGTAGCAGAGGAGAAGCAGTCAAAACTGTTCAAAATTCTTTAAAGCAGCAAGGATTCTATACTGCAAATGTGAATGGAGTCTTTGATAATAAGACACGTTCAGCCGTGATCAAATATCAGAAGTCTAAAGGGTTAAGAGCAGACGGAATAATTGGACACCGGACTTTGGCATCTATGAAATAAATCAGGAGTCAGAATACAGAATTCAGAATTGGTGAATACTCTATTCATAAAGGGATAGAGTTTTAATCAGGAGGAATATTTAATAGTAGTTTCGCCTACCAGGAGCGAAAGGGCGTAGCGGAATGAAGTACGGTTTTAACCAATATTCACACGCTCCAGATGAGCTAACGTTGCGCTATCATCCACTCGTACAGAATTCATACTGAATTCTGGCTCCTGAGTTCTGAATTCTGATTATAAAAATGACACAGATTAAGCCTGAAGTAAAGCGCACAGAAGAATTGCGCCAGTTATTGCAACAAGCCAGCTATGCTTATTACGTTTTAGATGCTCCAATTATGGAGGATGCAGTCTATGACCAGCTATATCGAGAATTGCAACAACTGGAAATTCAATATCCAGAATTGACGGCATCCGATAGTCCGACTCAGCGCGTAGGTGAGCTTAAGCATACGCAGTTTACCTCAGTGCGGCATAATATCCCCTTGTACAGTCTGGAGAATGCCTTTAATATCGATGAGTTGCAAGGGTGGGATCAGCGTTGGCGGCGACAAGTAGCTAAAATAGACTCAGTGGAATATGTCACTGAACTCAAAATTGATGGTTCTGCTTTGGCTCTTACCTATCAAGATGGCATTCTAGTTAGGGGGACAACTAGAGGTGATGGGGTGATGGGTGAAGATATCACCCAAAATGTGCGGACAATTCGCTCAATTCCCTTGCGTTTGAATTTTGAAGGGTTAGAAATTCTGGAAAGGGTGGAAGTGCGAGGCGAGGGGTTTTTGCCGTTGGAAGTATTTAAACAAATCAACGAGGAAAGGCAAAAAGCAGGTGAGCAATTATTTGCCAATCCCCGTAATGCCGCAGCTGGTACACTCAGACAACTAGACTCCCGCATTGTCGCTAAACGGCGGTTAGATTTTTTTGGCTACACTTTGCACATTCCTGGTAGAGATGACACCAGTATTGCCAATACCCAATGGGAAGCATTGGAGTTGTTAAAAAAGATGGGTTTTCGAGTCAACCCCAACCATAAACTCTGTACCTCGATCGCAGAAGTGGCAGAATATTATCAATACTGGGATACGGAACGGCTGAATTTACCCTACATGACTGATGGGGTAGTAGTGAAGCTGAATTCTTTTAAACTTCAGGAACAGCTAGGGTTTACACAAAAATTTCCTCGCTGGGCGATCGCTTTGAAATACGCAGCCGAAGAAGCACCTACCCGTGTGGAAAATATTGCCGTGAATGTGGGACGAACCGGGGCGTTAACACCGTTAGCCGAGATGCGCCCTGTGCAACTGGCGGGAACAACAGTTTCCCGCGCAACTTTACATAATAGCGATCGCATTGCTCAATTAGACATCCGCATTGGTGATACTGTCATTGTCCGCAAAGCTGGGGAAATTATCCCAGAAGTGGTGAGGGTATTAAAAGAACTCCGTCCCACTGACACCGAACCTTTTGTTATGCCCACCGATTGCCCAGTTTGTGGTCAACCTGTGGTGCGAGAATCAGGTGAGGCGGTGACTCGTTGCGTCAATGCTTCCTGTGCCGCGATTCTTAAAGGTTCCATTGAACATTGGGTAAGTCGTGATGCCTTGGATATTAAAGGCGTTGGGGAAAAATTGGTGTATCAACTCGTTGATAAAGGTTTGGTACATTCCGTTGCCGATTTATATGAGTTGACAGCAGAGAAATTATCTGCACTGGAAAGAATGGGGAAAAAGTCGGCAGAGAAATTGATCGATGCGATCGCTCAATCAAAAAATCAACCTTGGTCAAGGGTATTGTATGGTTTAGGCATCCGTCACGTTGGCAGTGTGAATGCCCAATTGTTGACTCAGAAATATTTCACTGTAGACCAGTTAGCTACAGCAAAGCAATCAGATATTGAAGGAATTTACGGTATCGGTGCTGAAATTGCCCAATCTGTCTATCAGTGGTTTCGGATTGATGCCAACCAAACTTTGATAGAACGCTTGCAAGCAGAAGGATTGCAATTAGCTGCCACAGAGTCAACAAAAACAGTTGGTGATGCTAATCAAAAGTTTGCAGGTAAAACTTTTGTAATTACCGGAACATTGCCAACCTTAAAGCGAGATGAGGCGAAGGCTTTGATTCAAAAAGCTGGGGGAAAAGTGACTGATTCAGTGAGTAAAAAAACAGATTATTTGGTGGTAGGAGAAGATGCAGGTTCCAAGTTAGAAAAAGCGCTCTCCTTGGGTATTACGCAGTTAAGCGAGGTGCAATTGTTGGAGATGGTTGAAGATTGAAACAAGTTAACAATTCACGCATTCACGCATTCTTGCATTAAAGACATTTTGCCTACGGCAGGCTCTACGCGAATGGGTCGGATGTAGGGCTTCTTTTTGTTTAGCTAAACCGACCGTTGTTTGGGCAGTCTAAAATATGGCAATTTTATACTACTGCAAATCTATCGATTTATCGTATAATACTTTTCAGATGCGATCGCTTCCTTTGGTATGTTGGTTGCACTTAATCGCTACATACCAAAGGAAACGGACGAGTGCGAACACCGCCCTATGGAGAATTCAGATGAGCAACAAACACATTGAAGTCAAACAGGTAGCCGGTTTCATCGGTGCCGAAATCAGCGGCGTAGACCTGTCGCGTCCTTTGCACGATGATGCAGTCAAAGAAATTCGTCAAGCACTATTGAAGTGGAAAGTCGTGTTCTTTCGCGGTCAGAACATCGATCATGCTGCACAGGTAGCGTTCACGGCTCGTTTCGGCGAAGTGACCTACGCACATCCGCACGAAGATGAGCCGATAGAAGGCTTCTCAGAAATCCTGCCGATTGACCGCAGCCGTTACGAGCGGCGCAATGGTCTACGGCGTTCCAGCTACGAGAGTCGCTGGCACACCGATGTGACAGCAGTTGTCAACCCGCCTGCGGCGTCGATTTTGCGTGCGGTTAACGTCCCCAGCATTGGTGGTGACACACAGTGGACTAATCTAGTCGCAGCCTACGAGGGTTTGTCTGCACCACTGAAAGCGCTGGCAGACACATTGAAAGCCGAACATCGCTTCAATGCGCGTTTGAATTTCCCCAGCAACAGCAAGATCGCCCAGCGCATCGCAGCCAATCCACTAGTTTCTCACCACCCAGTAGTCAGGGTTCATCCTGAGACAGGTGAACGCGCATTGTACGTGAACCCTGGCTTCACCTCGCACATTCTTGACGTGTCACGACAAGAGAGCGACCTTCTGCTTGAGTTGTTCTTCAACCAGATCACCAAGCCCGCCTACACCACCCGCTTCCGTTGGAACAACGGTGACATTGCCTTCTGGGACAACCGTGCCACCGCGCATTTGGCCCCTCAGGATCTGGATCATTTGGAAGTCGAGCGCGTCCTCTATCGCACCACCATTACGGGTGATGTTCCAGTCGGGGTTGATGGTTTCCGATCGCAAGTGGTTGAAGGTGAGGCGTTCAGTAGCGAATTACCAACCATCTTGAAGAACAAAGCCGAGAAATTGGAAGCAGAACCAGTGCTTTCCTAAACTACAGAGTGCTAGGCAATCCTAAATCATTTGTGAGACAGTAAAAGTCTGAAAAGCTTATAACTGCGTACTTTTAATCTCCGTATTTTCTCACAATTCAATTCGGATTGCTATAGGTAAGAGTTGCGGAATATGTTCTTAGCCCGTTTACCGCTATATTCATACTTCCATTGGTATCAGCATTTATGATTTTGCCAGTGGAAGTTTTGTTTTGTATATACCGTGCTTGATGTCTACAAGCCGCACAATCGTGACTTATAGTCATGAGTTAGGCGCTCTATATTAAGTGTGACTTTGTGTTAAAATTGATATTCAACACATTTAAGAAGTGATCTGATGTGCAGAAAGTTTATCAATGTCTGAACAAAAGCCCCTAAGTCCCTGGAATTACAAACCTTGGTGGTGTCAGCCCTGGTCTATAGTTCTCACAGGTGTAACACTGATTGGTGGTAGCTGGTTACTATTTAAAACTATCTGGCTAACAGTTCTCGTCTCCATCCCTGTAGTGACGTGGATGGGATTTTTTGTGTTGTTTTGGCCGCAACTAATGATTCGCAGTGGGATTTTGGAGTCATATAAAGACTAATTCGAGCCTGATCTGATACTGGAAATTGCTCCCGGTAGAGAAAATTATTCCACCGTGTTAATAGATTTAGCGTGCTGCGATCGCTCAAGCAGACGGTCACACAATGCAAGAATTAAAGAATTGAAGAAAAGAAAAGAGCAATCAAGTCATTAGCTCTGTTATTTAATTTTAGATTTTGGATTTTAAATTTATTCTCGCGTTTAAATTCGCTTGCTCTGGAACCTTTTTAAATTTTGGACTTTCCTGCGGAACGCCTACGCGTAGCTTGCTTCTCCGTTCGCGGAGCGTCTCGTAGAGAAGGAGTACGGCGTGAGCGCTCAGTCGAACGCTTTTGAATCTTCTCTTCTTAGGCTCCGCCAACAATTCCATTATCCAAAATTTAAAATTCGGTGAGAAGAAGCTAGCCTCTGGTAGAGAACATAGGGGAAGGAGAAGTTCCGAGGGTTGGAAGCCGGCACTCGGAACTTCTGTGCATCTATAGAAAATAGCGGTATCAGAAATCAATACAGTTCAGTTAAGCATTTTTTCCTTCTCTCTGTGTTCTCTGCGCCTCTGTGGTAGCCTGCGGCAAGCCCTTCTCCTGTCGGAGACGCTACGCGAACGGGTGACGCTCCTACGTCGCTAACGCTTCGCTAACAGCAGTCGCTCATGGGGGAAACCCCCTTCTCTACGAGACGCTCCGCGAACGCGGAGCGTTCCGTTGGCGCAGCCTCTCGCAGAGAAGGAAAGGCGCTAGCCTCTCCCTTTGGGAGAAGACCGCGCTGCTTCACCGCTCCGCGTCTACGTTAAAAAAATTGACTTTCACAAGGAGTTTTAGCCTTAACACCAAGCGTATTCTATCAGAAATGTCAAGTTGTGACGAAGAACTCTGACAGTATAATAAGCTTTGATAATTTTTCGCATATACTGATCATTTGCAACCTGACTTTGGGCAAAAGAGCTTGTAAGCATCTATATACTTAGGTAATTTGTACAGTGAAAGTTAGGGTGATATGAGCAACAGAGCAAACCAAAGGCATGAAGAAGATCATGCAATAGAATATTTCTGTTTATTCAACCGAATGTTCATTTTTGTTGCACAGATGTTTAGATCACGCAGCCTTGATGCTGAAAAGGTAGTCCAGTGGTTGTTGCGGTGGTTGTTGCAAAATTTCCAGCATACCAGACTTTCCTGGCTAAAGCTCAGACACTCATCTGTGAAAACGCAAGCTGTTCCTCTACCTGAAAATGAAGCAGAAAGGCTCAAAGCATTGGCGGACTACAATATTCTGGATACCCTACCCGAACAAGCATTTGATGACCTAACTGCTCTTGCTGCCTACATTTGTAAGACTCCAATTGCTTTAATTAGCTTAGTAGATACCGATCGCCAATGGTTTAAATCTCAGGTTGGACTAGAAGGTAGGGAAACACCCAGAGAGTTCGGTTTTTGTGCCCATACTATTCTTCAACCAGACGATATATTAGTGGTTCCCAACGCGCTCAAGGACGATCGCTTTAATAACAATCCCCTAGTCCAAGGTAATCCCAAAATTCGTTTTTATGCTGGTGCCCCACTAATTACACCCAATGGTTTTGCCATCGGAGCGTTGTGTGTGATCGATACCATTCCTCGTTTCCTAAGTTCCCAGCAGTTGGATGCACTGCGCCGCCTTACTCGGCAGGTGATCGCTCAGATGGAACTGATTCAGGAAGTTCGCAACCGCAAACAAGCAGAGATGGAAGTAAGGCACTTATCGCTGACCGATGAACTAACAGGTTTGCATAACCGACGTGGCTTCTTTTTGTTGGCTGAACAACAGTTAAAAATTATTCACTCCATGAAAGTTTTCTGCTGGGTGATCTTCATTGATTTAGATGGGCTAAAACTGATTAACGACACCCTTGGTCACGATATGGGAGATGCCTTGATTGTTGATGCTGCTCAATTACTCAAGCAAAGTTTTCCGAAGCCGGATATTGTTGCCCGCTTAGGTGGAGATGAGTTCATTGTTTTCATCTCCAGCTACTTTCAGGACGCTGATAGCATCCAAGGGTGTCTGCAAGCAAATATCGCCAACTTTAATCAACAGCAAAACCATAGTTATGAACTTTCGATGAGTATAGGGATAGAGCGTTACTCACCAGAAAGCAATATGTCACTAGAAGAACTAATCGCCAGGTCTGACGAATTAATGTACGCTCATAAGCGTCTCAAGCGGCAATCTATTGCATAAAGGGAGCGGGGAAACTCGGTTTGAAAACTCCAATCGGATGGGAAGAGAGTTGAAATTAAATAATAAATAAATCTCGAAGATGCCTGGCATTGCTGGATTTAAGCGACTTGTTTATAACTTTGGTCTAGATTTATAAAAAAGCTTTCTGGTGGCAATCCACATATTGCTGAAGTTCTTGTCGCCAAGAGACATCATTAGATGAAATCGGATTCAGAAACTTTGTCATCAGCTGACGAGCAACATCAATGCGTCCGGCTTTTGCATAAAGTCGCACAATTGGCAAAAGAAGGCTGACGTTAGGTTTCTTTTGGTTATTGAGAACATTTACAGCCCGTTCGAGCATTTTTATAAGAAGAATTCAGAACTCAGGAGTCAGAATGAGCGTATGAATTCTGTACGAGTGGGTGATAGCGGAGCGATAGCGAGTCTGCAAGCGTCTGAATATTGGTTAAAACCTCGCCCGAAGTCAAGCGAAAAAAATTAAAATATTCTCGCCTTAAAACTCTATCCCTTTATGGGATAGAGTATTCTGAATTCTGAATTCTGACTCCTGGTTTATTGCTTCTTCAGGGCGATCGCCTGGTTGAGAAGTAGAGCAGCCCGGTCATTGCCCTGTAACTGTTGGTAATAGCCTGCTAGTTTGCCAGTCATTTCTGCCCGTAAATTCAACGATGGCAACTTTTCAATCCGATTTGCTAATTGGTCGAAAATCGCAGTGAGTTGAGGTTTCTGACTGTTGGGTAGTGCTTTGAGCAATGCATCCATTCGGGCCAAAGAACCTGCCTCAGCCCCTGCTGGATCTGGCTTCTCGATCAACCATTGTCCTAACTCCCTCTGTATGGTTAAATCTAAGGAACTGGGTGATACTGCGATCGCTTGGAGTTCATCAAGTTGACGTGCCACTGCATCTGTAGCAACAGTTTCGGGCAATGGCTTTACCGGATACCAGTTGACAATTACCCAGTACCATAACCGCCTACTTATCAGTGAATGACGAGAAGCACGTATGGCACTGGTGGTCACAACTAAATAAACAAATCAAACGTTCGGGTAAAGTTAATCGCAGACACGATTATTTTACTCTCCCTAACTGGGATTTTCTAGCCAACCCCAATTTTGGGGAAGCCTAAGCACTAGAAAAGGAGGTTTAAAACTTATACCGTAGAGTTAATCTAGATTTGCATAGATTTTTAGAAGCGGTCTGAATTGGCATAAATGGCTCAACAGTAAAAAGCTGACGATGTGGCGATGGGCGATCGCACATATTAAATCTCTTTTATGCCATGCCTGCAAAGTGCTAATTTACAACTTGGCTGCCATGACTGCGGGGATCATCTTCACTAGCCGTTGGTGCTACTGGGGCTGAGAATTTGGAAACTTTTCCGCTAGCTTGAGCGTAGGGGAGAGACGAACCAGTAACCAAAGCTTCTAAGTTGCTAGCCATAATCGTCCGGGGTTGATCGCCGATCGCTTGGGCTATGGTTTCCCCTTGCTGACTCAAAAATACAAAATGGGGAATCCCATCCACCCGATATTTCAGCATTTCCGGTAGCCACTTGGTATTATCCACATTCAGCATGACAAAATTCATCTTGTCAGCATACTCTGTTTCCAGTTGAGTGATATCTGGTGCCATTTTCTGGCAGACAGTACACCAATCAGCATAAAATTCCACTAGAGATGGTTTGCCGTTGCTGACGGCTACTTCTAGCGGTGTGGAGCTATCGCTTAACTTCGCAAGGGAAGCCGAGGTTGTTTCAGTTCGCAA
The DNA here is from genome assembly GCF_017114985.1 of Nostoc sp. JL33. Lineage (GTDB taxonomy): Bacteria > Cyanobacteriota > Cyanobacteriia > Cyanobacteriales > Nostocaceae > Nostoc. The sequence continues at coordinate 16,969 of NZ_JABXKP010000077.1, forward strand.
TCCCAAAAAGAGGGCAACGCTAAGGGCGATCGCTACCATTACAATTAAGAAGTTTCTCAAACGCTTCCCGAATGTGGATTCAGACTTATCGGGAGAATTAACAGGTGAATCAGTACTCATAACAGAATTAATGAACTACCCCATCTTACTTCGTTGAAGATGGGGTTTCTACATCCCCATCAGTAAGTTGAGATTTTTGACGTTTCACACGACCCATTTGCTTCATACTTCCCGCAAGCTTTGGCTTACGAGTGCCTAAAGTAGAGATGGAATCATCCACGTCGAAGAAGTTAGTTCCTAACTCCTGTAAATTATTTGAATGCCAAAGCAACATAACTTCGGCAGCAGCAATGTCACGCTGCTGGCTATATCCGCAGTTATCGCAAACGTGTTGACGCTGCCCGAAGTATCATTAATTCGAGAGAACAAGAATGCATCATAAGCAGCAGCAAAAATGTGTTCATACGGACAATAACTACTAATTGCAATTAAAATTCGCCGTGCGCTTACAGTACTTACCTGTACTCAGGAAGTGTAGGTACGTCACTACGAATAGTTCCGACTTGAGCGTTTTCTAATTCCGTCTTGACTGTTCAAATCTGAACTGATTTGGTATCGATGCCTGCGGCGGGCTTTGCCTACGCGTTGCGGGTTGAGCCATACTTTGAAATTGCTCGAATCCTTACCATCTATACATTTAAGCAATTTTTACCTCCGTATTTTCCGAGTTTGTGAGAAATCCAGGTAAACTACGGCACTTAAATGAGAAAAAAAGCTCGTCTTTAACATAATTTATACTTATTCTTCTAAAAGGATTAAGGACAACAACTTAGAGTAACGCTGAAATACTCGCTACCGCTACATTATTGGCGCGACTGAATAAAAAATACTAACTAGTAATATTACTGATTTTTCCTAGAAATATTTAAGTTACATATAGTATCTGCTACGTATTTACTTATACTTTCCAGGTATTAAGGATTCAATCTGTAATTTATTTAATTACAAATTAATGATTAGAAAAACCTTAGTTAGAAATCAGACAGAGGTTGGCAAGTTCGTGGGCAAACTGAGGATTTTTGCTGGATTTACAACACTCAGCTTTGTGATAGCAATATTATGCAACTATCAGGATGCGCTCGCCCAAACTCCTAATCCTCAGACATTACCACCTGGTCGATTAGAAGAGATTCCTGTCACTCCCTTACCTTCGGATGTGCTACCGAAGCTACCAGACAAGAATCAATTGCTTCCATCCCCAAAAGTACCGAATCAGCCAATTCCAGGACAGGATGACCCTAATGGCAGATTTCGGGTTGATCGTATTGAAGTCGTTGGTAGTACAGTTTTCAAAGCAGAACAGTTTGCCACTGTCACCGCTCCCTTTGTAGGGCGGGAACTGACGTTTGCAGAGTTGTTGCAAGTTAAAGATGCGATCACGAAGCTCTACACTGATAACGGCTATGTAACCACGGGGGCGTTGATCATACCGCAGACAGTAGAAGTTGGGGTGATCAAAATTCAGGTGATCGAGGGTAGTGTACAAGAAATCAAGATTATCGGTAATCGGCGATTGAGCAGCAAATATATTCGCGATCGCATCCAACTTGGTGCTGGCAAACCTCTAAATATACCACGCTTACTGGAAAAGCTACAACTACTCCGTCTCGATCCGCGAATTCAAAACCTGTCAGCCGAGTTGCAAACAGGCGTGCGTCCGGGAAGCAATCTGTTGCAAGTTGAAGTTGAAGAAGCTGATACCTTTAAGCTGACAGCAATCCTGGATAATGGGCGATCGCCGAGTGTCGGCAGTTTTCGCCGGGGAGTGGATCTGCAAGAAGCCAATTTATTGGGTTTGGGCGACACCCTGAGCGTGGGATATGCCAATACCGATGGCAGTAATACAATCAATGCCAATTACACGCTGCCAATTAATGCCCACAATGGCACTGTATTCTTTGGTTTTAGCCAAGGATGGAACCACGTTATTGAAAAACCATTCAACGTCCTTGATATTCAGTCAAATACCCAGTATTACGAATTAGGCTATCGGCAACCACTGGTGCAAAAACCAACCCAAGAGTTAGCGATCGGGCTGTCATTCACGCGCCAGTCAAGCCAAACTGAGTTGGGTATTGATAACATTGGGCCGTTTCAACTCTCACCCGGTGCAGATGCGAACGGAAAAACCAATATTTCAGCCCTGCGCTTTTTTCAAGAATATACGCAGCGAAGCAACCAGTATGTATTTGCGGCGCGATCGCAATTGAGCTTTGGCGTAGATTGGTTCGATGCAAATGTCAGTAATAATAATGAACCAGATAGTCGCTTTTTTGCGTGGCGCGGACAGGCGCAGTGGGTGCGGCAATTAGCACCCGACACTCTATTTTTAGTCAGGGGCGATTTGCAATTGGCGGCAGATTCCTTAGTGCCTTTGGAGCAATTTGGTCTGGGTGGACAGCTAAGTGTACGCGGCTATCGCCAAGACGCATTACTCACAGATAATGGGCTGTTATTTTCCGCAGAACTTCGAGTCCCCATTGTCCGGGCTGCCAAGATTGGCGGGGTGCTGCAACTGACACCCTTTATTGATGTTGGCAAAGGCTGGAATGTTAAGGGCGAAAATCCGTCACCGAGTACGCTTTTTAGCACTGGGTTGGGGCTGTTGTGGAAACAGGGTGATGACTTCTTGGTTCGCCTAGATTGGGGCATTCCCCTGATCTCAGTGGACGGTGAAAGGCGATCGCTCCAAGAAAATGGGCTGTATTTCTCGGTGCGCTATTCGCCGTTTTGATCGAGGCGATCGGTTCAAGACAATATCGTTTTGGGCATCCTAAATGCAACGTCTAAATCAAGGCTTGGCGATGACAACGATCTCTACTTGGTTGGTTCTGTGCGGTGGAATAGTGCCGTTGATGTTAATGCCACTTTGGTGCGGCTTTGCCAACGCCCAGGTAACTCCCGATCGCACATTGAATACTAATGTCTCTCAAACTGGCAATAACTTTACCATCACCAACGGTAATCGAGTTGGCAACAACCTGTTCCACAGCTTCAGCCAATTCTCAGTTCCTACCAACGGCTCTGCTTTCTTTAACAACGCCTCAGATGTGCAAAATATCTTCAGCCGCGTCACTGGAGGCAGTGTTTCCCAAATTGATGGTTTAATACGGGCGAATGGTAGCGCTAATCTGTTTCTGCTCAATCCCAGTGGGATTATTTTCGGCGCAAATGCTCAATTGAATATTGGCGGATCGTTTATTGGTACAACTGCCAACAGTATTAAATTTGCCGATGGTATTGAGTTTAGTGCGATTAATTCCCAAGCTACCCCACTGTTGAGCATCAATGTTCCCCTTGGTCTGCAAATGGGTAGCAATCCCGCACCGATCAACGTTCAAGGCACAGGACACTCCTTGAGCAATCCCAGTGGACTGATTCTGGCTCCCCTGACTCGAACTCCCAGCTCTACAGAACTGCGGGTACAGCCGGGAAACACCATAGCTTTGGTGGGTGGCGACCTACATCTAAATGGGGCAACCCTGATCGCCGAAGGAGGGCGAGTTGAATTGGGTAGTGTGAGCGGTGCAGGATTGGTCAACCTGATGCCAACCGCACGTGGTTCTACATTGGAATATAGTGATGTACAAAGCTTTGGCGATATTCAGCTAGCAGGGCGATCGCTATTAGATGTCAGCGGGGTGAATGCAGGTTCCGTTCAAATTCAAGGTAGGCAAATTCAATTCACCGATGGCTCTCTGGTGCTGGCGCAAAACTTCGGTAATCTCCCCGGTGGTGACATTCGCCTTCAGGCGACGGAGGCCATTGATCTGGTTGCCACAACAGCTGATGCCGCAATTGCGAGCGGGGTGCGTAGTGAAGCTCTGGGTATCGGAGCTAGTGGGAACATCAGCGTCATTACTCCCAGACTGACCCTCAAGCAGGGAGCGGGGTTGAATAGCACAACTCTTGGAGCAGCTCCGGGTGGCAATATCCACATCGATGCAACCGCGATCGATCTGTCTGGCTTCTCACGCAGTAATCCTGCTAACATTACCACTATTAATACTGCCACACTAGGCACTGGGAATGCTGGTGATATTTTCGTAAATGGCAATAGTCTACTAATATCAAGCGGTGGCTCACTATCTTCAGTTACATTTGGTAGTGGCTCCAGCGGTAAAGTGACGATTCACAACACCAACACCACGGTGATGGGAGAAAGCCCCTTCGGACTTTACAGCAACATTAGCTCAACTACATTTGCCACCGGAAGTGCCAAAACCTTGATGCTGGATACTGCCAAATTGCAAATTCTGGATGGGGGAGCAATTGCCGCTACCGCATTTTTTGTAGGTAATGGGGGAGATTTGAGCATCAACGCTACCGAATCGATCGCAATCAGTGGTCAAGGTCGGGCAAATAATAGCAGCATTAACGCCTCCACCCTCCGACCTGATCCGTCATTGCGGGAAAAATTTGGTCTGCCAGATATACTAACGGCGAATGCGGGTACTGTGAGCATTAACACGCCGAACCTAACGGTGACAGATGGCGGGACAGTCAGTGTCACCAGTCAAGGTAGCGGCAATGGTGGCAGTCTCAATATCACAGCCAATACCATCCGATTAGACCGTATTGGAAGCATCCAGGCAAAAACAGAATCAGGTAATGGAGGTAATATCGCCTTAGAAGTTGGGAAGTTGTTGGTGTTGCGTGACAATAGCGCGATCGCCGCAACAGCAGGCGGTAATGGTAATGGAGGTAATATAAACATTAATGCACCCATCATTGTTGGATTAGAAAACAGTGACATTATTGCTAATGCTTTTAATGGTGATGGCGGTAACATCAACATTACCACTCAAGGCATCTTTGGGCTGAAGTTGGGCGATCGCCTCACCCCAGAAAGCGACATCACCGCCAGTTCCCAATTTGGGGTTAACGGTACAGTTCAAGTTAATACTATCGGCGTTGATCCAAATTCCGGCTTAGTCGAACTACCAGCAAATGTCACCGATCCATCCCAGCAAATAGCTACAGGCTGCGCGGGTGGTGAAGGCAGCAGCTTTGTGGCAACGGGACGGGGTGGAATACCGCAAAATCCTCTTCCGAGCGATGTCTACGACGGGCTACGCCTACGCACTTGGTCTGATATCCGCGATATCTCTGCGTATCGCCAAACTGGTGAGGTGACAGGCCAAATTCGCCCATCCTCAGAGATGCTTGTCCAAGCTACTTCCTGGCATCGTAATGCCCAAGGCAAAATCGAGTTAATTGCAGATAAACCTTCTACTCAGGTGCAACAACCATTAAGCTGTGCTGCTGTTGGCAAAATTTAATCATGTTATTAATCATGCCCGAAAAGGGAACTCTAACTTGAAATCAGTTAAAGGAAGTTTTGGTGATGAGAGCGATGTCTACGATGGTAACAGAGCTTGCCTGCCCTGAGCCTGCGCCGAAGGGTCGTTGTGCGGGCTACGCCGGAGCTTTTCTATCTACACTTACAATCGGCTTCTTGAGTTCCGCTCTGATACTACCAGCGATACTCCTTTGGAGTCGCTGCGCGATCGCACAGGTGACATCTGATGGTACAACCAACACCAGTGTTAACCAAAGTGGTAATAATTTCACAATTCTTAACGGAATTGCCAAAGGTAATAATTTATTTCATAGTTTCAGTAATTTCTCTGTGCCTACAGGTGGTTCTGCCAACTTTAATTTAATCAACACGCCAAATATTACAACCATATTTAGTCGAGTTACAGGTGGAAATGTTTCCAATATTGATGGCTTAATTCAAACTCTCAATGGTAATAATGCTGTAAGTTTGTTTTTGATGAATCCTCATGGGATTGTGTTTGGAAAAAATGCCTCGTTGAATATTGGCGGCTCCTTTGTGGGAACAACGGCGAATAGCATTAAGTTTGCTGATGGAATAGAGTTTAGTGCGACTAATCCCGATGCTAAACCGTTGTTGACGATGAGTGTGCCCATCGGGTTGCAAATGGGGCAAAATCCGGGAGATATTACCGTCCAAAACACCGGACACCGTTTAATTAGTATTGGTAATGCTATAGTTTCTCCTCTGGATCGAAGTAACAACCCTGTAGGATTAAGCGTTACCTCTGGTAATAACTTGGCATTGATAGGGGGAGAAGTAGCCTTAGATGGTGGAGTGTTAAATGCACCTTCTGGACATATTGAACTCGGTAGCGCCAGTAATGGCACAGTTAATCTCAACACCTCTTCTCCGCATTGGAATTTTGATTATGGCAATATAAAGCAATTTGGGAATATTCATCTGTCCCATCAATCCCTTGCCGATGCCAGTGGCACCTCTGCGGGTTCTATTCATTTCCAGGGTCGAAATATTAGCTTGCAAGATGGGTCTGCTGCTTTATTAGTTAATCAAGGAAGCAATAATTCAGGCGACATTAGGGTTAATGCTAGTGAGTCATTCCAACTGGGGGGAGTTGGCACCAATGGATTTCCCCAAAGTCGATTGCGTGCTGATAATTTTGGCGATGGTGCTGGGGGTAATATTTTGGTTTCTGCCTCCCAAGCATTCCTCTACGATGGTGGTACTGTTAATGGATTCAATTTTGGTAAAGGTTCAGGAAGCAATATTTCTCTGGAAATTGGAGATTTGCTTCAAATGGTGGGATTATCACCTATTAGTGGATTGACCAGTTCACTGATTACTAACACCACCAACTCGGGGAAAAGTGGTGATATTCGAGTAGTTACCAAAAAATTGCAGATTTTAGATGGTGCTGAGATCGACAATGTTAGCGTGGCAAATGGTATGGGAGGTAATACCACGATTAATGCTGCTGATTTCATCGAAGTGATGGGGCAAAATTTGCATGATAGCCTCATAGTGGTTAGCACATTCAGCCAAGCAAATGCAGGCCAATTAACTATTAATACTGCCAAACTGAGAGTACGGGATGGAGGAGGTATCGTTGCCTCTACCGTAAATAGCGGCAATGGAGGGGATTTGCTAATCAATGCTTCAGATAGCGTTGAAGTCAGTGGAGTGAGTAGTATTTCTCGTCTCCCAAGTCGAATTGGTGCTAGGGCCGAATTACTTGCACCACCTATTCGGCGACTACTTGGATTACCAGATGTGATCACAGGTAACACGGGAAAATTCACTCTCAACACCCAGCGCTTGCAGATTACAGATGGGGCAATTGTAGGCGTTGACCATCAGGGTATTGGCGATGCTGGAAAACTGGAAATTAATGCAGGTTCAATCCGTCTTGACAATAGTGGTAAAATTACTGCCGCTACTGTTCAGGGTAAAGGCGGTAACATTTCTGTCCAGGCAAATGACTTAATCATGGGTCGTGGTAGTTCAATTGTTACTAATGCAGGTGGTATTGGCAATGGGGGCAACATCACCATTAACTCTCCCATCATCGTCGGCTGGGAAAATAGCGATATCATCGCCAACGCATTCCAAGGTAATGGGGGCAACATTCAAATCAACACCCAAGGCATATTCGGGCTAAAATACCGTAACGAACTCACAAGAGAAAACGACATCACCGCCAGTTCCAAATTTGGGGTTAACGGTACGGTAGATATCAATAATTTTGGAGTTGACCCCAGTTCTGGTTTAGTCGAATTACCTGTAAACTTAACAGACTCATCACAACAAATTGCTACAGGTTGTTCTAATAATACTGGCAGCAGCTTTGTGGCAACGGGACGGGGTGGAATACCGCAAAATCCCCTTCAACAAGTGATGAGCGAGCGCACTTGGTCTGATGTCCGCGATATCTCTGCATATCGCAAAACCGGGGAAGTCACGGCACAAATACCCGAATCTCCAGAGGTTCTTATCCAAGCTACTTCTTGGCATCGTAATGCCCAAGGCAAAATCGAGTTAGTTGCAGATAAATCTCCTACTCAGGTGCAACAACCATTAACCTGTGCTGCTCTTGGCAAAAGTTAATGATGTTATCAATCATGCCCTAAAGGGGAACTATAACTAGAAATCAGTTAAAGGAAGTTTTTGGTATGAGAGCGATGTCTACGACGGGCTACGCCGGAGCTTTTCTATCTACACTCACAATCGGGTTCTTGAGTTCCGTACTACCAGCGATACTCCTTTGGAGTCGCTGCGCGATCGCACAGGTAACATCTGATGGTACAACCAACACCAGTGTTAACCAAAGTGGTAATAATTTCACAATTCTTAATGGGATTGAAAAAGGTAATAATTTATTTCACAGCTTCAGTAATTTCTCTGTGCCTACGGGTGGTTCAGCCAGATTTGATTTAATTAACACACCAAATATTACAACCATATTTAGCCGGGTTACAGGTGGAAATGTTTCCAATATTGATGGGTTAATTCGCACGCTTAATAGTAATAACCCGGTGAGTTTGTTTTTGATGAATCCTGCGGGGATTGTGTTTGGAAAAAATGCCTCGTTGAATATTGGCGGCTCCTTTGTGGGAACGACGGCAAATAGTATTAACTTTGCCGATGGTACGGAATTTAGTGCTGTGAATGCTTCGGCTACTCCTTTGCTGACTATAAGTGTACCTGTGGGTTTGCAACTTGGGGCAAATGCTGGAGCGATACAAGTTCAAGGGGCAGACTTGCGAGTTAAAACCGGGCAAACACTAGGGTTAGTTGGTAGTCAAATCGACATGACCGGGGCAAAACTGACGGCACCAAATGGGCATATCGAACTGTGGGCTTTGCAAAATGCTGGGATTCAAATAGAAAATCAAGCTCAATGGCAACTGACGAGTCCTGTGGCTACGACAAATTGGGGCACAATTACGTTACAAAAAGCTTCATTGGTTGATGCAAGTGGAATTAACGGGGGTGCAATCAACATCCGTGGACGTGGGTTGACGGTGCAGGATGGGTCGAATATTAGTTCCACTACCTTTGCTGGGCAAGGTAAGGGAATTACTGTCAACACCACAGACTTTGTTGATCTGCTGGGTGTTTCTCTCCCAGGACAAATTAATCCTGGCATTGGAACTTCTTTAGGTATCTTTTTTGGGCCTCCAGCAACTGGACGAGCTGGAGATGTAACAGTAGAGACAGGACGCTTAAAGTTAGCAAATGGAGCTTGGCTTCAGTCCTTTTCTAATGGCAACAATTCTCGATCGGGAGATGTAACTGTTCGGGCTTCAGATGTAGAGGTGGTAGGTTCTAATCCATTTCTTGAAATCCCCACCTCGATTACCACCACTCTCTTTGGTGGCAAGAACAATGAGAGTGGAAATATTTCCATCGAAACAAATCGAATGCGGCTGCAAGATGGTGGAATCGTCAGTACATCTTTGATACCCTTTAACGGTATCTCTCCTCCCACGGGCAAGGCTGGAAATATCTCAATCCGAGCAACTGAGAGCCTTGATATCTCAGGATACACACCCTCTCTACTACTGTCTGGAGTGGGTACGAGAATTGGTCAAACAGAAGGAGACGCGGGAAATATCTCAATCGATGTTGGACGTTTGCATCTCTTTAATGGCGGGTCTATCCGCAGTACTTTATCAGGAAAAGGGAAAGCGGGAAATATCACCATTCACGCGCAAGAGGTAGCAGTTAGCGATCCAGTAATTGATGTTATCAGCAAATTACCTGGTGGCATTACTGTTTCCGCGGGTAATAATTCAGTAGGTTCAGGTGGAAATATCGCCTTAACTGCTGACAACCTACGGCTCTTTAATGGAGGACAGATCACCTCTTCCAGCCAGGGTCAGGCAAATGCGGGGAATATTAACTTACAGGTTAAAAACATTGATATCCAGGGTATGTCTCAACCTTTAACTAACGGTGAAATTCTGCCCAGTGCGATCGCAGCATCTTCAACAACTAATTTTAACGCCGGAACAATAAAAATTACATCTGATACAGTTAAAATACGTAATAGTGCGGAAGTTACCGTGAGCAATATAGGAGGCGGAGATGCAGGTAATTTGAATATTACAGCTAATAATATTTTCCTCGACAATAAAGCCAGTCTGCGATCGGAAGCCAAAGGAGGTAGTCAAGGTAACATTCACCTCCAAGCAAATGATGTTTTGCTGTTACGTCGTGGCAGTAATATTACAACTAATGCCACTGGTACTTCTACCGGAGGTAACATTGATATTACTGCTGGAGCTATTATTGCCCTTCCTGACGAAGATAGCGATATCGTTGCCAATGCGGTACTCGGAAGCGGTGGAAATATTCAAATCACCACCCAAGGCATCTTTGGGCTGAAGTACCACGACCAACTCACCCCAGAAAGCGACATCACCGCCAGTTCCCAATTTGGGGTGAGTGGCACTGTTCAAGTTAATACTATCGGTATCGATCCAAATTCCGGCTTAGTCGAACTACCAGTAAATGTCACCGATCCATCGCAGCAAATTGCTACAGGCTGCGCGGGTAGTCAAGGCAGCAGTTTTGTGGCAACGGGACGGGGTGGAATACCGCAAAGTCCCCTTCCGAGCAATGTCTACGACGGGCTACACCTACGCACTTGGGCTGACATCCGCAACATCTCTGAATACCGCAAAACCGGCGAAGTCACGGCACAAATACCAGCACCCCCAGAAGTTCTTGTCCAAGCCACAGGTTGGCGACGAAACGCACAGGGGAAAATTGAGTTATTTGCAGATAAATCTCCTACTCAGATGCAACAAGTATTAACCTGTGCTGCGGTTACTAGATAATATATAGGAATCATAAACGAAAATAATAGTTGCCACTTCACTATGCCCGCCAAGGATTTTTATCATGATACTGTTGTTGAAGCTCTAATTAATGATGGCTGGGATATTACTGATGACCCCTTGCTTTTATCCTATGGTGGTAGAGAACTTTATATTGATTTGGGAGCAGAAAGAACAACAATAGCAGCTCAAAAAGATAATCTTAAAATAGCAGTTGAAATTAAAAGTTTTTTGAAGCCTTCGCCAGTTCGGGATTTAGAAGAAGCTGCTGGACAATATGGTGTTTATCAAAGCATTCTTGCGGAAATAGCATCGGAACGAATACTTTACTTAGCTGTTCCCAAGCGTTCCTACGAAAGTATTTTTACAGAAAAATTAGGGCAATTAATCCTCAAGCGCTTACAAATTAAACTTTTGGTTTTTGATGAGCAAAAAAGGAGTATTGTGCAATGGATACCTTAAATCACTATCGCCAAATAGTCCGTGCGTTAATCTATGAGTATGCCAAGTATAAACCTTCTAACGGTCAAATTGAAACGGAGGCAATTGTTGACCCAGAAACAGACCATTATGAAGTAATGCATATAGGTTGGGATGGGCAACGTCGGGTACATGGTTGTGTCATACATATCGATATTATTCAAGGGAAAATTTGGATTCAACACGATGGTACAAATCGTCCGGTTGCTGAGGAATTGTTAGAAGCTGGGGTTCCCAAAGAGGATATTATTTTGGGTTTTCATCCACCTCAAGTACGTCAATATACTGATTTTGGTGTAGCTTAATATCCTTGGTTTATAAAATTTAACCCTGTTTTGTCACTCTCGGAAAACAATAATCTCAGGCTGATTCTGAGACTTTGATTTCATCAAGGTTTGAGGCTTTATTTTCTAACATAAACTAAAATTTATAGACAAAACGTGGAAATTAAAGCCCTGTAACCGTTTGGGCGATTAGATTCTCCCAATCTGACAAAAGAGGGTTAATCATGTTATAAATCATGCCCAAAAAGGGAACTCTAACTTGAAATCAGTTAAAGGAAGTTTTTGATGATGAAAGCGATGTCTACGACGGGCTACGCCTACGCTTTTCTATCTACACTTACAATCGGCTTCTTGAGTTCCGTGGTACTACCAGCGATACTCCTTTGGAGTCGCTGCGCGATCGCACAGGTGACATCTGATGGTACAACTAACACCATTGTTAATTCAAATGCTAATAATTTTACAATTCTTAATGGTATTGAAAAAGGTAATAATTTATTTCACAGCTTCAGTAATTTCTCTGTACCTACGGGCGCTTGGGCCAGATTTGATTTAATTAACACACCAAATATTACAACCATATTTAGCCGGGTTACAGGTGGAAATGTTTCCAATATTGATGGGTTAATTCGCACACTTAATAGTAGTAACCCGGTGAGTTTGTTTTTGATGAATCCTGCGGGGATTGTGTTTGGGGCAAATGCCCGCTTGAATATTGGCGGCTCCTTTGTAGGAACGACGGCGAATAGTATTAACTTTGCCGATGGTATTGAGTTTAGCGCGATTAATTCCCAAGCTACCCCACTGTTGAGCATCAATGTTCCTATTGGTCTGCAATTGGGCAGCAATCCTGCATCAATCACCGTTCAAGGCACAGGACACTCTTTGACCAATCCCGGTGGACTGGCTCTTGTCACTCAAAATCCGAGTGCGACAGAATTGCGGGTACAGCCGGGAAAAACCCTAGCTTTGGTGGGTGGCAATCTGGGGTTGAAGGGGGCAACTCTGACCGCCAAGCAAGGACAAATAGAATTAGGCAGTGTGAGTGGTGCAGGATTGGTTAGTTTGCTCCCAACTGCACGTGGCTATACTTTGGGATATGAAAATGGGCAAAGCTTTGATGATATTCAGCTAGCAAAGCGATCGCTATTAGATATAAGCGGGGTGAATGCAGGTTCGGTTCAAATTCGGGGGCGACACATTCAATTCAGCGATGGCTCTCTGGTGCTGACGCGAAATTTTGGCAATCTCCCCGGCGGCGACATTCGCCTTCAGGCTACAGAGGCGATTGATTTGATTGGCAGAACAGCTGATACCACAATTCCGAGTGGGGTGCGTACTGAAGCTGTGGGTGTCGGAGCTAGTGGGAACATCAGTGTAATTACTCCCCGTCTTACCCTTCAGGTGGGAGGGGGGTTGAATAGCATTTCAGTTGGAGTGGCTCCCAGTGGCAATATCCACATTGATGCAACAGCGATTGAACTGTCTGGCTTCTCACCAATCAATCCAAATAGCGTTAGTAGTCTTTCTACTTCTGGCTTTGGTTCTGGGAACACTGGCGATATCTCCGTCAATGCCAATAGTTTACTGGTGTCAAATGGTGCCTCACTGATTTCAGCTACATTTGGCAGTGGCTCCAGTGGTAAAGTGGCAATTCGCACCAATCACACCACTGTCATGGGACAAAGCCCCTCTGGACTATATAGCAACATTAGCTCAATCACTTTTGCGACCGGAAACGCCAAAACTTTGACCCTAGATACCGCCAAGTTGCAAATTCTGGATGGGGGAGCAGTTGGGGCAACCACATTTTTTGCAGGTAATGGGGGAGATATAAGCATTAACGCCACGGAATCCATCGATATCAGTGGTCGCAGTCCGAGCAATAACAGCAGTATCAACTCATCTACCACTCGACTATCTCCAATACTGCGGCAAAAATTCCATCTACCGGATCAACTCACGGCGAATGCGGGTAATGTGAGCATTACCACGCCGAACCTGACGGTGACAAATGGCGGGATGGTCAGTGTCACTAGTCAGGGTAGCGGCAATGGTGGCAGTCTCAACATCACAGCCAATACTATCCGATTAGACCGTATTGGAAGCATCCAGGCACAAACAGAATCAGGTAATGGAGGTAATATCGCCTTACAAGTTGGGAAGTTGTTGGTGCTGCGTCACAATAGCGCGATCGCAGCAACAGCAGGCGGTAATGGTGATGGAGGTAATATAAACATTAATGCACCCATCATTGTTGGATTAGAAAACAGTGACATTATTGCTAATGCTTTTAATGGTAATGGCGGTAACATCAACATTACCATTAAAAGCATCTTTGGGCTGAAGTTCCACGACCAACTCACGTCAGAAAGTGACATCAGTGCCAGTTCCCAATTTGGGGTGAGTGGCACTGTTCAAGTTAATACTATCGGTATCGATCCAAATTCCGGCTTAGTCGAACTACCAGCAAATGTCACCGATCCATCCCAGCAAATTGCTACAGGTTGTTCTAATAATACTGGCAGCAGTTTTGTGGCAACGGGACGGGGTGGTGTGCCACCAAATCCCGTTCAACAAGTGACAAGCGATGTCTACGACGGGCTACGCCTACGCACTTGGTCTGACATCCGCGACATCTCTGCATTCCGCCAAACTGGGGAAGTCACGGCACAAATACCCGAATCTCCAGAGGTTCTTATCCAAGCTACTTCTTGGCATCGTAATGCCCAAGGCAAAATCGAGTTAGTTGCAGATAAATCTCCTACTCAGGTGCAACAACCATTAACCTGTGCTGCTGTTGGCAAAATTTAATCATGTTATTAATCATGCCCGAAAAGGGAACTCTAACTTGAAATCAGTTAAAGGAAGTTTTGGTGATGAGAGCGATGTCTAACGACAAGCCGCAAAGCGTCTACGCTTTTCTATCTGCACTTACAACTGGGTTCTTGAGTTCCGCTCTGATACTACCAGCGATACTGCTTTGGAGTCGCTGCGCGATCGCTCAGGTGACATCCGATGGTACAACCAACACCAGTGTTAACCAAAGTGGTAATAATTTCACAATTCTTAATGGGATTGAAAAAGGTAATAATTTATTTCACAGCTTCAGTAATTTCTCTGTGCCTACGGGTGGTTCAGCCAGATTTGATTTAATTAACACACCAAATATTACAACCATATTTAGCCGGGTTACAGGTGGAAATGTTTCCAATATTGATGGGTTAATTCGCACACTTAATAGTAGTAACCCGGTGAGTTTGTTTTTGATGAATCCTGCGGGGATTGTGTTTGGGGCAAATGCCCGCTTGAATATTGGCGGCTCCTTTGTGGGAACCACGGCGAATAGTATTAAGTTTAGTGATGGGACAGAATTTAGTGCGACTAATCCTGGTGCTACACCGTTGTTGACGATAAGTGTGCCCATCGGCTTACAGTTGGGTCAAAATCCAGGGGGAATTACCGTGCAAGGCAGTGGACATCACCTGACCGGCGGAAATTTTACCCCCACAGATCGCAGCAATAATCCCATCGGGTTACAAGTTGGGGCAGGTAATACACTGGTGTTTGTAGGCGGTGAGGTTAACTTGTCCGGTGGCATTGCAGCCATTGCTGGTGGCGGCCATCTGGAAATAGGCAGTGTCAGCGATGGGCTAGTCAGACTCAATCCCACAGAGCAGGGCTGGGTCGGGGATTACTCATCGGTGCGGCAATTCAACGATATCCATCTCGCCCAGCAATCGCTTCTCGATGCAAGCGGTAGCAGAGACTCCATCCAATTACAAGGACGGAATATCAACTTCACCGAGGGTTCTGTTGCCTTGATCCAAAACTTTGGTACACAACCGTCCGGGGGAATTACAGTCCATGCCACTGAGTCCATTAACCTCACGGGGAATACACCCGATGGTAGACTGGGGAGCCTGATCCAAATCGAGAACTTAGGAACGGGTCAGACGGGGGATATTAGCGTCTTTGCAGCGCAGCTATCCATCCAAAATGGAGGAGGAATCGGTACTCGGACGTTTACTCAAACACTTGGTGGCAATATAACAGTCAATGTTGCAGGGTTGATCGATATCGATGGCTTTGCCGCCGCCAACCCAGCCAATCCGTCCTCGATTGCAACATTCACATCTAACTCCGCCAACGCAGGCAACCTTACAGTCTCAACCGGCAACCTGAGAATTCTGAATGGTGGCAGTTTGTTCTCTATAACCAGAGGCTCTGGACAGGCTGGAACCTTACGAATTAATGCAGAAGACTTAATCGAAATCGCTGGACAAAACCCCATTATATTGTCACCAAGTCAGTTGCTTTCAGCGACTGTCAGATCTGGAAATGCCAATAACGTGTTTGTCAATACGTCCAGATTAGTGATTCGAGACGGTGGATTCCTAGGGTCTGACACCGTTGGTACGGGTTCAGCAGCTAGCGTGACGATTAATGCTTTAAAGTCCGTAGATATCCACGGTAGAAGTGCCGGATCGATCGTACCTAGCCGCATCATTTCAACCGCCCAAATTATCGTTCCACCCACTCAAGCTGGCTTTGGACTGCCTCTCATTCCCAGTGGTAACGCTGGTTCCCTAACCATTAACACACCTTCGTTACACATCACAGATGGGGCATTTATCAGCGTCAAAAATGATGGTCCAGGCAACGCCGGAGATTTGCAAGTTAACGCCAACTCTATTTTCCTTGACAACCAAGGCGCTATCACCGCATCAACCGCCTCTGGAAACGGAGGTAATGTCAGATTAAACTTACAAGAGGATCTGCTGATGCGTCACAATAGCCTGATTTCCGCCACTGCTGCGGGCAACGGGAATGGTGGTAACTTGTCAATTAACGCACCGGTGATTGTTGGGTTAGAAAACAGCGATATCATTGCCAATGCAGTCCAAGGTCAGGGCGGTAACATTAACATTAGTACTCAAGGTTTATTTGGGCTGAAGTTGGGCGATCGCCTCACCAGAGAAAGCGACATCACCGCCAGTTCCGAATTTGGCATTAACGGTACAGTTGATATTAACAATTTTGGAGTTGACCCCAATTCCGGTTTAGTAGAATTACCAACAAATGTCACCGATCCATCCCAGCAAATTGCTACAGGTTGCGCGAGTAATCAAGGCAGTCGTTTTGTGGCCACGGGGCGGGGTGGTATACCGCAAAATCCAACGCAGGAAATTGGCAGCGATGTCTACGACGGGCTACGCCGGAGCACTTGGTCTGATATCCGCGACATCTCTGCATACCGCAAAACTAGCGAAGTGACAGTACAAATACCAGCACCCTCAGAAACTCTTATCCAAGCTACTTCTTGGCATCGCAACGCCCAAGGCAAAATTGAGTTAGTTGCAGATAAATCTCCTACTCAGGTGCAACAACCATTAAACTGTGCTACTCTTCCCAGGAGTTAATTTTTGAGGCTAACGGTCTAATTCCCCAAAGCGATCGCGATACTGCTGGAGCAGTGCTTGCATATCCTGCAATTCTTGCTCGGCTTGCTCTGCTCGTTGACGTTCCTGTTCTGCCCGTTGACGTTCCTGCTCTGCCCGTTGACGTTCCTGTTCTGCCCGTTGCTCCAACTCTACCGGACTCAAAAATTGCCGCCCATCTGGACGGTAAATTACCAGTTCATGGTTGCCCACTGCGAACCGAATCCCCAATAGAGGACTCGTCCACCCATCCATCTGAGCAATTGGTAGCAATTGTTCATCTTGTCGTCGCCAACCTTTGAGTTCGTAGCGGTCTGGATCATACTGATAATATTCTTCCACCCCATAAGTTTGGTAAAACTCTAGCTTGCGTTCCATCTCCTCTGCATTGTTGCTGGGTGAGAGAATTTCGTATACCACTTGTGGAGCAATGTTGTCTTCCTGCCACTGTTTGTAAGATCCCCGCCGTCCCTTAGGTCTACCAAACACCACCATTGTATCCGGTGCAACTGGTGAGATTAAGCGCGATTTCACCGGGAACCATAGCAAATCTCCCGCCACAAACACGTTAGGTTGATCAGCAAACAGAATTTCCAGATTTTCCTTAATTAGGACGATCCAACGAAACTGTTCGGTATTGTCAGCCATTCGTTTGCCGTCGCTGTCGGGAAAATGTAAATCTGCATCCGTGCGAAAGAAGGTGGTCATAGGTTAACCCGGAATGACACAGTGTTTTAATTGTATGCGATCGCCTGCGACGTGATAGATCCGATTATGAATTGGGCAATATAACTCTGTTGATATCTCAAATACTTTTACTGTGAGTGTTCAAAATAAAATCTTGGTAATTTTTTATGGCTTTCGGAATTAAACAAACTCGTTGGCTATATATGAGCCTCAGTATTTTAAGTTTGTGTTTAGCATTTACCATTACACCTGTAAAAGCATCTCCACCAGTAATAACCCCAGTTCTCTCTTCTTCCCTAGCAACCAACGGGCTAGAACAAGGACGAAATCTCTACCAATCGGGGCGCTTTGCAGAAGCAATCACAGCTTGGCAAACGGCATCACAACAGTACCATACCCAAGGCGATCGCCTTAACGAAGCTCTCAGCTTAAGTTACCTTTCACTGGCACAACAGGAACTTAATCAATGGCAAGCAGCCCAAGAGTCTATTGAGCAAAGTCTGAAACTGTTGCAAACAAATAAACCCTCTGGTGATGCAATTCTTTGGGCACAAGCACTCAATACCCAAGCAAATTTGCAATTACACATTGGCAAACCCGAAACCGCCCTCGAAAGTTGGCAAAAAGCTGAAAAGTTTTATGAACAAGCCGGCGACAAAATGGGCAGCCTGGGTAGTCAAATCAACCAGGCACAAGCTTTACAAAGTTTAGGATTTTACCGCCGTTCTAAACAACAGTTGGAGGTGCTGACTCAAAAACTCCAAGGGATGCCGGATAATGAAATCAAAGTTAGTGGATTGCGATCGCTTGCTTCAGCCTTGCAAATGATTGGCGATGGCAACACTCAACAGCTTTTAGAGCAAAGTTTAGCGATCGCTAACAAAATTGCAGCCAAACCCCAATTGAGTTCTATCCTGATCAGCTTGGGGCAAACTGCCGTTGACTTGCAAGATCCAGAAGCAGCGTTGGATTACTTTGAACAGGCTCAACTCTTAGCCACCAACCCAAGTGATCAGTTGCAAGCGCGTTTAGCTCAGTTTAAACTTTTCCTCGATTACGACAAACCTGAGTTGGCTACCCCACTTGCACCTCAACTACTCCAACAACTTCGGGAACTGCCCCCCAGTCACACCTCCCTCTACGCAGCGATCAATTTTGTTGGCACCGTCACCCTGAATCGCCAGTCAAATCCTGTCCAAATCCTACCGCTCAAAGATTTGGCGCAACTGATGGCAGTCACAGTCAAGTCTGCACAGCAGATCCAAGATGCTCAAGCAGAAGCTTATGCACTACATCAGTGGGCAAAACTCTATCGTCGTACACAGCAAATATCTCAAGCACAGGAATTAGCTGAGAAATCTCTCAATATTGCCCGTAAACTCCAAGCTAACGATATCATTGCTCAATCTGCCTGGCAGGTGGGACAGTTGTATAAGCAACAAGGCGATCGCTCCAAAGCAATTACTACGTATACGGAAGCGGTCAATGCCTTAAAAGCACTGCGGGGGGATTTGGTGGCTATCAACCCTGATGTCCAGTTCTCTTTTCGCAGCAGTGTGGAGCCTGTCTACCGGGAACTGGTTGATTTACTTCTAGAGAATCAACCGAGTCAAGCAGAACTGATGCAAGCTCGTGAATTGATTGAGGCACTCCAAATTGCGGAACTCGATAACTTTTTTCGGGAAGCCTGTTTAGATAGAACTCAACAGATTGATCAGGTTGATCCGACTGCAACCGTCATTTATCCGATCATCCTGCCAGATCGTTTAACAATAATCCTCTCGAAAGCAGGGCAACCACTCCGTTCCTATGTTACTCAGAAATCTCAAGCTGAAATTGAGCAGACTTTAGACAACTTTTTGGTTGCTCTTAACCCCGTCTCGGATTCCCAAGACCGCGATCGAGTGTCCCAACAGATTTATGATTGGTTGATTCGTCCAGCCGAAGGAGATAAAGCATTTATTGATACCAAGACATTGGTGTTTGTTTTGGATGGTCGGTTGCGGAACATTCCCATAGCAGCTCTATATGACGGTAAGCAATATCTAATCGAGAAATATGCTGTGGCGCTCTCACCAGGATTGCAACTAATGGCTACGCGATCGCTTCATCAAAATCATCTGAGTGCGATCGTGGGTGGCATTAGCCAAGCTCGCGCTGGCTTTAGTGCTTTGCCCGCAGTGGAATCAGAAGTGAAACAAATCTCCAAGGCGGTGTCGTCTTCTGTGTTGCTAAACCAGCAATTCACCAGTCAAGCCCTGGCTGAACGCGTGAAATCCAGTAGCGCTAGTATTGTCCACCTAGCAACCCACGGACAGTTTAGTTCTCGGCTCGAAGATACCTTCTTGCTCACTTGGGATGGACAAATGAACGTTAAAGAGTTATCTGAACTCCTGAAAAATCGGGGTAGCGATCCATCGAAAGCCATCGAGTTGCTGGTACTAAGTGCCTGCGATACAGCAGCAGGAGACGATCGCGCCGTCCTTGGACTAGCGGGCTTGGCTGTCAAATCTGGCGCTCGCTCAACTATTGCCACCCTATGGCCTGTCAAAGATCAGGCAGCCGCGCTCCTCATGACTCGCTTCTATGACCAACTGCGACAACCCAAAATCACTAAAGCTGAAGCACTAAGACAAGCACAAATTAGCTTAATTCGCCAAACTGATTTTCACGATCCGTTCTTTTGGTCTGGCTTTGTTTTGATTGGCAACTGGACTTAAGTACGTAAAAATACAGTACTAATTACAAATGAATTATGCTGTTTTTTTACAGATTGTCCGCTAAATGCCGCCTATAATACTAGTATAAGTTTCCTGATTTGACTGTTGCTTGGACTTATTCTCTGAGCTTCTCTCCAGAGTCAAAGGAAACTTCTTTTGTATCAGATTTCAATTAGATTAGGTCAGACATTATGAAACGCCGATATTTAGCAGCTACATTTAGCATCATCGCTCTGGTCACTAGCAGTGCCTGGGCTAGTGCCGATGCTGTTACATTTACCCCACCCACCAATAGCGGCTCTCCTAGTCAAGCAACGGGAGGAGCTTCTCGCGGTAGTATGTTTACACCTAGCGCCGGGAAAGGTGCGCCCAGACAAGCAACGGGAGGAGCTTCTCGCGGTAGTATGTTTACACCTAGAGCCGGGAAAGGTGCGCCCAGACAAGCAACAGGAGGAGCTTCTCGCGGCAACCTCTTTACTCCTACTGCCGGGAAGGGTACGCCCAGACAAGCAACGGGAGGAGCTTCTCGCGGCAACCTCTTTACACCTGCAGCTGGGAAGGGTACGCCTAGACAAGCAACAGGAGGAGCTTCTCGTGGCGACCTCTTTACACCTGCTGCCGGGAAGGGTACGCCTCAACAAGCAAGTGGGGGAGCTTCTCGCGTGGGTACTTACTACTTGAATCCATCGAGTGTAAGTACAACAGAACCAGCAGCACTAATCGCCCTCTTACCCCAAAACTTCTATGGCACAACAGTGTCTGAACGTCCCACAATTCTGGTGTATCTCCCGGCTTCCAATGCCCAAGAAGCCGTGTTCAGCCTCAAGGATGAAGCTGGCAATATGCAACATCAGATGAAAATCCCAGTTGCAGGGAAAACTGGGGTAATCGCAATCAAGTTACCAGCCAATGCACCCGCTTTAACAGTTGGCAAAAACTATCAATGGTTCCTAGCACTCAAAGTAGATGGAGAACTCAGCCCCAGTACGCCTTACGTCGATGGTTGGGTTAAGCGTATCCAGCTGGGCGCTGAGTTAGCAACAGCAATGCAAGAGCAAGATGCTTTGAAGCGGGCTACTGCTTTGGGTAAAAACGGTGTTTGGTATGACTGTGTGGCAACACTTGCAACGGTATATAGCGCCCAACCTAGCAATCCAACCCTCCGTAAACAATGGGAAGAACTTCTGTCCTCAGTGAGTTTGAAGGAGATTGTAACAGCGAACTTATTAGCATCTACTAACTAATGTCAGGTTAATCCTAGTCAACGTTGACCGAGATAACTGTATGGCACAAATATGTAGGTGGCGGAGATTCCAGACTTTTATTCAACGCACTCGTAGCGTTTTGATTATTACTCCCAGCGTTGCCTTGACGGTTATGGTTGGGCAATCGTTGGGACTTTTCAATTTACCGGAATGGAAAGTTCGTGACGAATGGGTTCGTCAGCGATCATCAGGGGCGATCGCTGATGAAATTGTGATTGTCACAATCGATGAACGCGATATCCAATCGGTGCGTAAATGGCCAATTCCAGACTCGGCGTTGGCACAATTACTAGAAAAAATCCGGGCGCAGCAGCCTAGAGCGATCGGATTGGATCTCTATCGAGATTTACCGGAAGGAAACGGACATGAGCAACTTGTTCAAGTCTTCCGCAACACTCCCAATTTAATCGGAGTTGAGAAAATTACCGGTGAACGCGTCAATCCCCCACCGGAATTGAAAAAAAAGGATCAGGTAGGATTAGCAGATTTAGTCTTGGATGGCGATCGCTTTGTACGTCGTGCGCTGCTGACAGCTGAAGATGCCAAAGAGAAAAACACCATTAAAGCCGGACTGGCAACCCTTGTAGCTCTTAAGTACCTAGAAACTGAAGGAATTAGTTTAGAAAGCATTGACCCCCAAAAGCAAAAGTTTCAGTTGGGTAAGGAAATTTACCTGCCATTGCAAAATCAAGAAGCAGGTTATACCGATGCCGATTTAGGAGGCTATCAAATCCTACTCAACTGGTATGGAACGGAGGCGGCATTTCGGACAGTTGCGATGCGCGATGTCTTAGCAGGCAGAATTCCGGCAGATTTGATGCGCGATCGCATGGTATTTATTGGCTCAGTCGCCTCCAGTACCAATGATTTCTTCAGCACACCCTTCTCTTCCTGGGTATCTGCTCAAAAACCAACTCCAGGTGTGGTTGTTCATGCCAATATTGCTCATCAACTAGTACGAGGGGCAAAAACCGGAAAATCCAGCCTGCACGGCGTTTCTGGCATTTCTCTATCACTCTTGATTGTTTTTTGGTCTGTGATCGGTTCTACGGGCAGTTGGTGGTTAGCTAGTGCGCGTACCGGGCGACGGATTCCCGGCGGCAAAATTCTTTGGGCAACTGTAGGTATCACTGGAGCCTGCATCGGGGGCGGCTATGGGATGTTTTTGCATGGTGTTTTAATTCCGGTAACACCCGCCTTAGCGGCGTTTATCGCTAGTGTGATTGCGACAACGAATGCCTATAAACAGCAGAAGTTAGAAGAAACAAATCGCCAACTGGAAATTGCCAACAATCAACTATTAGATTATTCCAAAACCTTGGAGACAAAAGTCGAAGAACGAACTTATGAATTGGTTCAAGCAAAGCAAGCTGCCGATGCTGCCAATCAAGCCAAAAGTGAGTTTCTCGCCAATATGAGCCACGAACTACGCACACCTTTGAATGGCATCCTTGGTTTTGCCCAAGTACTAGAAGGATCGCCAAACATGACAGCTAAAAACCTGGAAGGAGTCGGCATTATCTACCAATGCGGATCACACCTGTTGATGCTGATCAATGACATTCTCGATCTCTCGAAGATAGAAGCAAGGAAATTGGATTTGGTTGTCACCAGTGTGCATCTACCCAATTTTTTACATGGTGTAACTGAGATTTGTGGTATCCGCGCTGAACAGAAAGGAATTACATTTAATATTTTAATTAGCGATCGCCTGCCACTTGTGATTGAAATCGATGAAAAACGGCTACGGCAAGTGTTGATTAACTTGCTGGGCAACGCGATCAAATTTACAGATAACGGTAGCGTAACGTTTAAAGTGGAAGTCATTGATCAAGAGTCTAAACAAATGACTAATGACAATGAACAAGTCACATATCAAAAGATTCGTTTTCAGATTGAAGATACGGGTATTGGGATGTCACCAGACTATCTCGAAAAAATCTTTTTGCCCTTTGAGCAAGTGGGTGAACCAGGGCAGCGATCTGAAGGTACTGGCTTGGGATTGGCGATTAGCCATAGAATTGCGGCATTGATGGAGAGCCAAATTCAGGTACAGAGTCACCTGGGCGAAGGAAGTCTGTTTTGGCTAGATTTGACAGTAGCAGTCCCACTTGTTCATGATTGGTATGGAGGAGCAATCGCCCCAACTCCCCAGAAAATTACCGGGATTCGGGGTAGTGCGCCTCAGATTCTCATTGTCGATGACGATCGCAACCACCGTTCCATGTTGACCAGTCTGCTGGAAGAAATTGGCTGTCGAACCCTGGAAGCGATCGATGGCAAACATGGGCTACAGGTGGCAACTGAACACAATCCAGATGTGATTATGCTCGATTTAGCCATGCCCAATATGGATGGTTTTGAGCTAATAGGTCACTTGCAAGGGAATCCGCAAACCCTTTCTATTCCGATTATCGTCTCTAGTGCCAACGTCTCTGAGTCAAATCGCCAGCAAAGTTTAGAGGCAGGGGCAACAGCATTCCTGCCCAAACCCCTCCAGATCGAGGAACTACTCAATAAAATGCGATCGCTCTTGAAAGTGGAGTGGATCTATGCCGAATCTTCGTCTGGGCAGTCGTCTGCCAAAGGTGAGCAAACTAGTAGTGAATGGGTTCTACCATCCCAGGATGTTTTGCAACAACTTTATCATCTGGCAATGATGGGGGATATCTCGGCGATCGAGGGAATGTTAGGAGAGCTAATTGAGCAAAACAGTCAGCTAGCTCCCTTCGGGGCAGAGTTGAGCAAACTCACTGCCAGTTTCCAAACCGCAAAAATCCGTAAGTTCCTCAACTCATTTGTCACAAGGGAGTTAAATCCATGATCACTGTTCCTCTCTCGAAACCCATATATATTTTGTTGGTGGATGACAATCCTAATAATCTTAAGGTGCTATATGAAGCGATTCAGGGGTGTGGCTGGAAAGCGCTCATGGCAACAGATGGAGAGTCCGCGATCGAACAAACAGAATATGCCCGTCCCGATCTGATTCTCTTGGATGTGATGATGGCAGGTATTGATGGATTTGAAACTTGTCGCCGGCTGAAAACTAATCCCATCACTCAGAATATTCCGGTAATTTTCATGACTGCCCTCTCCGATTCTACAGACAAGGTGGCAGGATTGGAAATAGGTGCAGTTGACTACATTACCAAACCTTTCCAACAGGAAGAAGTCATTGCCCGTTTAAAGTTACACCTGAAAATTTCCCTTCTCACGCGCACATTAGAAGAACGTGTGCAAGAGCGCACCGCAGAATTAACTCAGTCTCTACAGCAGTTACAACAAACCCAATTACAACTGATCCAGAGTGAGAAAATGTCCACTATCGGGCAGATGGTTGCAGGTATTGGTCATGAGATTAATAATCCGGTTGGTTTTGTGGGCGGGAATTTATCCTATATTGAGGAATATGTAAATAATTTGCTTCGCCTGGTGAGCCTGCAACAGCAGAAGCTACCGCAGTCAGACGCGGAAATTGAAGAGCTTCTTGAAGAAATCGACTTGGAGTATCTGGTAGAGGATCTGCCGAAACTAATGGCATCAATGCACCAGGGAATTACCCGTCTTAAAGATATCAGCCTCTCTCTGAGAACTTTTGCTCGCACAGATATTGCATCTCAGGTAGAGTTTCAGATTCACGAAGGAATCGATAGCACTTTAATGCTGTTGAAACATCGACTCAAAGGCAATGGCGATCGCCCTAAAATCGAGGTTGTAACACAATACGGTAATTTACCTGCAATCAGTTGCTATCCCGGACAACTGAACCAGGTGTTCATGAATATCATCGCCAATGCCATTGATGAATTTGATGAACTCAATCAAAACCACTCTGATCAAAAGATTGCTGTTTACCCGAATATCATCACCATTACGACATCAGTTGAATCTCAGCAACAAACCGTCACAATTTGTATTCAAGATAACGGCCCCGGTATGCTTAGTGAGGTGCAAGCTCGAATTTTTGAGCCATCTTTCACAACCAAGGCCGTAGGCAAGGGAACCGGGCTGGGATTAGCTATAAGCTACCAAATTATTGTCGATAAACACAATGGACAAGTCAACTGCTTGTCAATACCTGGTGAGGGGACAAAGTTTATTATTACTCTGCCCATGTAATATCACGTCCGGCTGATTAGTAGTGCAGCAAAATTATATTTCCAAATGTTGAGGTTTATTTAGTATTAGAGATTTTTTTGGCTGGCTGGGAATGCTAAAGATAGCACTTCATTGTCCTTTTATTTGACAGTGCTGCATACCGCTCATTAGCTTTATGCCCAGTTCACCCTACCACTCAGTGCTAGAAAATGATACCTGTCCTTCCCGGTTACAACTTTATTGAAACACTGCATGAAGGTGTCAATACCGTTATTTATCGCGCTTGTAAGCAGTTAGATCAAACCCTTGCGATCGTTAAAGCCCTTAAAGCCGAGTATCCCAGCCTCGAAGAACTAACCCGACTCAGACATGAATATAAAATATCACAGGCTTTAGTACATATAGAAGGAATTGTCAAGTCCCTAGCTTTAGAAAATCATCATAACGGTCTAGCTCTAATTTTGGCAGACTTTGGTGCAGAATCTCTGAAAAAGTATATTAGCGATCGCCAATTGTCATTAACCGAATTTCTCACAATAGCCATTCAGCTAGCATCGACTCTGACTCAACTGCATCAAGCCAAGATTATTCATAAAGATATTAAACCTGACAATATTGTTATTAACCCAGAAACCGCGCAAGTTAAAATTATCGACTTCAGCATTGCATCGCGTTTAGAAAAAGAAAATCAAAGTATCAGCAATCCCAATTTATTAGAAGGCACTCTCGCCTATATGTCACCAGAGCAAACTGGACGAATGAATCGGTCAATTGACTACCGTACCGACTTCTATTCTTTAGGCGTTACCTTTTATGAAATGCTAACAGGTTCGCTGCCCTTTAATGCCTCTGACCCTCTAGAATTTGTTCATTGCCATATTGCCAAAACACCAATACCGCTTCAAGAGATAAATTCAAAAATTCCCCCAGTAGTTTCTGACATTGTAATGAAATTGTTAGCTAAAACTGCTGAAGATAGATATCAAAGCTCTCTCGGACTAAAAGCCGATTTAGAAACCTGTCTGACTCAGTTGCAGACGGATGGCGAGATTTCCCACTTTCTTGTTGGTCAGCTAGATTCATACAGCCAATTTTCCATCCCGCAAAAACTTTACGGGCGGGAAATAGAAGTTGCTACTTTATTAGCAGCATTTGATCGCGTCAGTTCTGGGACTACGGAAATGATGCTAGTTTCTGGTTACTCAGGCATCGGTAAATCGTGTTTAGTTCACGAAGTTCACAAACCGATTGTGCGTCAGCGAGGTTATTTTATCTCCGGTAAATTTGACCAGTTCAAGCGGAATATTCCTTTTGCTTCCTTAATTCAAGCATTCCAAGATTTGATGCGCCAGATGCTAACGGAAACCGATGAGCAAATAGCTGTTTGGAAATCAAAACTCATAGATGCCCTTGGCTCTAATGGTCAAGTGATTATAGACGTTATTCCCGAATTAGAACGGATTATTGACTCGCAGCCAGCAGTTCCTCAATTAGGGTCATCTGAATCACAAAACCGGTTTAATCGGGTGTTTCAACAATTCATTCATGTATTTAGTCAACCTGAACACCCACTAGTTTTGTTTTTGGATGATTTACAGTGGGCGGATTCAGCTTCCCTCAAGCTTATCCAGTTAATTATCACCGACCCAGATAGCCAATATCTATTGCTAATTGGCGCGTATCGAGATAATGAAGTAAGTGCGACTCATCCCTTGATTCAGACCTTGGAAGAGATTCAAAAGACTGGTGCGATCGTAAATAATATTATTCTTCAGCTTTTGGATATCGCTCATGTCAACCAGTTAGTGGCCGATACTCTTCGCACTGAAATTTTAAAGGCAAAGCCACTGGCTGAGTTAGTTTTTACAAAAACCCAAGGCAACCCTTTTTTCTTAACTCAGTTACTCAAATCTCTTTATCAGGATAATTTATTATCGTTTGACTTTGAACGCGGTTTTTGGCAATGGGATATTCAGGTGATAGAAGGAGTTAATATAACTGATAATGTTGTTGAGTTGATGGTCGCTCAAATTCAAAAGCTATCTGCAAAAGCCCAGAATGTCTTAAAGTTTGCCGCCTGCATTGGAGACAAATTTAGTTTAGATATGTTGGCGATTATTAATAAAACATCTCAGTCAGAAACAGCAGCAGATTTGTGGGAAGCTCTGCAATCAGGTTTAGTTTTCCCCCTAAACAATTCATACAAAACACCGCTCGTTTTTGACTCAGAACAAATGGAAACTGAGAACAGGCGATCGCCCATTACCCATCACGCATCACCCATCACCTATAAGTTTTTACACGACCGGGTGCAACAAGCATCTTATTCTCTGATCCCAGATGACGAGAAAAAACAGACTCACCTAAAAATCGGTGAACTGCTATTAAAACATACCTCAGAAACGGACATTGAAGAAAACATCTTTGAGATTGTCAACCAATTGAATATTGGTGCTGAATTCATCACTCAGCAGCCTCAAAAAGATAGACTGGCTCAACTCAATCTCATCGCTGGACAGAAAGCGAAAGCAGCAACAGCCTATGAATCAGCAGTTAAGTATTTAAATGTAGGTTTAGAACTCCTGATAACAGATAGTTGGGAGTGTGACTACGACCTAACACTCAATCTCTATGTAGAAACAGCAGCAGTAGAATTTCTCAACACCAACTTCGAGCGAGCAGAAATGCTTTCTGATGTAGTTTTGTCCCAGGCAAAAACCCTACTTGATCGAGTCCAGGTGTACGAGACGAAAATGCAGTTTTATATTGCTAAAAACCAAATGCAAGCCGCGTTAAATACCGGACTGCAAGTGCTGAAAATGCTAGGGTTGCCCTTATCTGCTAAACCCCCAACCAGACTGACTAGATTGAATTTAGGAGGGAAGCGGATTGAAGATTTAACAGAATTGCCAGAAATGACTGATCCTTATAAACTAGCCGCATTGCGCGTTTTGATCAATCTGATTCCTCCGGTTTATATTGCGGCTCCCGAACTTTATCCACAGGTCGTTTTTAAAATGACCAATCTCTGTCTCAAATATGGGAACTCTCCTCTGTCAGCTTATACGTATGTACTTTATGGAATGTTCCTGTGTGGCGCTTTTGAAGACATGGATTCTGGCTATCAATTCGGTCAGCTAGGCTTAAAGCTGTTGAATCAATTCAATGCTAAGGAAATGACGGCGAAAATCTATGAAACATTTAATTATTTTATCAGGCACTGGAAAGAACCAGCTATTAATACTATAGAACCGTTACTTGAGGGTGTCCAAAAAGGGCTGGAAACAGGAGATTTAGAATATGCTTCTTATTCGGCTTGTTTTTATTGTACGCACTTATTTTTTATTGGTGGAAATCTAGAAATAGTTATCCAGAAACAGGCACACTATATTGCTTTAATGCAAAGAACTAAACAGGAATTTCAAATAATTTATGCTAATATAGTTCGACAAACAGGTTTGAATTTAATTAAGAAAATAGCCGAGCCTTATCGATTAATCGGCGAAAGTTTTAATGAAAATGAAATGTTGCCAATTTTGATAAATAGCAATAATTATATGGCTATTTATCCTATCTATGTTTCTAAACTGATTCTAGGTTATTTATTTAAAAATTACGATCGCGCTGCTGAGGATGCCTTGCTGGCAGAAAAATACGAACAAGGTGGACGAGGGTTGATGTACAAAGCCGAACATAAGTTTTACTCCTCTCTGACTCTTTTAGCTTTGTATCCCAGTGCATCAAAAAGCGATGCCTACGGCGGCAAGCTACGCCAACAATATTTCAGCCAAGTGGTAGCACATCAGAAAAAAATGAAACAGTGGGCGTTGCATTCTCCTGCTAACTATCAGCATAAATACGATTTAGTGGAAGCAGAGAAGGCGCGAGTATTAAAGCAAGATGTCAAAGCGATCGCCTTTTATGACCGAGCGATAAATGGAGCTAGAGAACATGGATATATTCAAGAAGAAGCCCTAGCCTCGGAACTGGCAGCAGAGTTTTATTTTGCGTGTGGTAGAGAGAAAGTTGCTAATACCTATCTTAACGATGCTTACTATGGATATGGTTGCTGGGGAGCGAAGGCAAAAGTAAAAGACTTAGAAAAAACATACCCTCAACTATTTCGGATATCAAAGCGAGAAACCGTCAGTACGGACGTAACTCGGATAATTAGCTCTATGTCTGAAAATGCTTCAGACTCGCTGGATTTAGCCACAGTTATGAAAGCATCTCAAGCCCTTTCTGGAGAAATAGTTTTGGGCAAGTTGCTAGCTAAATTAATGACAATTGTGCTAGAGAATGCTGGCGCTCAAATAGGCTACCTAATTTTAGAAAAATCAGGAGAGTTGCTGATAGAAGCATCAGGAGCAGTAGATAAAAACGATGTAACTGTCCTACAAGGAATCCCAGTATCAACTAGTCAGCAGCTACCAATTTCCTTGATTAACTATGTAGCCCGAACTAAAGAAAATGTTGTACTAAGCGATGCGACTTGTGAAGGAAAATTTACCACAGATACATACATACTTACTCATCAACCAAAATCGGTTTTATGTACACCGCTCATCCATCAAGGAAAACTTAGCGGCATCCTTTATTTAGAAAATAATCTCACTATTGGCGCATTTACATCAGATCGGTTAGAAGTATTACAACTGTTATCCTCTCAAGCGGCGATTTCGATTGATAATGCTCGTCTTTATAAAGACTTAAAATTAGCCAACACTGGCTTAGAAGCCAAAGTACAAGAGCGAACTCTAGAGTTACAGGAAAAAAATGTGCATCTGCAAAAAGCGGAAAAAACTGCACAATCTGCCAACCGCGCTAAAAGCGATTTCCTCGCTAACATGAGCCATGAACTGAGAACACCACTTAATGGCATTTTGGGTTATGCCCAAATCCTCAAACGAGACAAAAGTTTAGCCAACTCACAAAAAGATGGTGTGAATATTATTTATCAGTGTGGCGACCATCTCTTGAATCTAATCAATGACATTTTAGACCTCTCTAAAATTGAAGCGAGAAAAATGGAACTCCACCCAACAGATTTTCATTTTCCAGAATTTCTAAAAGGCATTGTGGAAATCTGCCGTATCCGTGCCGAACAAAAAAGTATTTACTTAATTTTTGAACAGATTACTCAACTTCCTATAGGTGTCAAAGCTGATGAAAAACGGTTGCGACAAGCTTTGATTAACTTACTGGGTAATGCTGTTAAGTTTACTGAAACTGGAGGTGTGGCTTTCAAAGTCGGCTATGAGGAAGGTAAAATTCGGTTTCAGGTGGAAGATACAGGAATTGGCATGGCATCAGAGCAATTAGAAGAGATATTTTTGCCGTTCCACCAGGTAGGAGAGCACGATCGCAAAGCGGAAGGAACAGGATTGGGACTGGCAATTACCCGCCAATTAGTTCAGATGATGGGTGGCGAAATCCGGGTGAAGAGTACTTTAGGGAAAGGCAGCGTTTTCTTCTTTGATTTAGATTTGCCTGAAGTTTCTCAATACGCTGATATTGTCAAAGAAGAGCAACGAAATATCCAAGGTTTTAAAGGCTATAAACGGAAAGTTATCGTGGCAGATGACAGACCAGAAAATCGTTCAATTTTGGTCAAGATGCTGTCACCTTTAGGATTTGAAATTATCGAAGCAATAGATGGCCAGGATTGTCTCAATAAAGCATCTGAATCGAATCCCGATTGTATCTTAATGGACTTGTTGATGCCTCAAATGAATGGCTTTGAAACTACCCGTCGCATCAGGCGATCGCCGGAACTAAAGAATGTGATAATAATTGGTACTTCTGCCAGCGTTTTTGATTTCGATCTCAACAAAAGTAAAGAGGCAGGTTGCAATGATTTTCTACCTAAGCCAATCCGGCTAACAGAGCTTTTAGAAAAGTTACGGCTTCACTTAGACCTGGAATGGATTTATGAAGAGGGTGAAACTGAAGTATGTAAAAGTAAGAAAGAAGAAAATTCTCAGCAATCATTGGTAGTCCCTGCGGCAGAAGAAATTGCATCTCTGTTGAATTTAGCAATGAAAGGCGATCTCAAAGCTATTGTGGAGCGAGTTACTCAGTTGGAAGAATTGGATGTTAAATATGCACCTTTTTCTTTAGAGTTACGTCAATTAGCTAAAGGTTTTCAAGTTAAAAAAATTCGCGAAATTCTGAAAAAGGTAGGAGTAAATTAATGAATATTTCAAACATTGAAAATGGCGTTATCTTAATCGTTGATGATAACCCAACAAATTTAGGAGTGTTATTCGATTTCTTAGTTGATTCTGGCTTTCAAGTGTTGGTGGCACAGGATGGTGAGGATGCAATTGAGCAGGTCGAATATGCGCTTCCCGATCTAATTTTGCTAGATGTACTCATGCCCGGTATGGACGGGTTTGAAACTTGCCAGTACTTGAAAGCTAAAGAATCAACTAAAGACATCCCCGTGATTTTTATGACGGCGCTTTCTGAGACGGTGGATAAGGTCAGAGGGTTGAATCTTGGGGCGGTGGATTACATCACAAAGCCGCTTCAGCATGAAGAGGTTTTAGCCCGTGTCAAAATCCATTTAAGCATCCGAAATCTGAGTAAGAGACTGCAAGAGCAAAATGTGCATTTGCAGCAGGAGATTCAAGAGCGGACTAAGGCAGAGAACGCACTCTTAAAACTCACATCTGAGTTAGAAGAACGGGTGAAAGAAAGGACGGCTGCACTTTTTCAATCTAATCAGCAGCTGCAAGGGGAAATCCAAGAACGCATTTTTACAGAGCAAGCATTGCAAGAATCAGAAGCCCGCTATCGAGAACAAGCCAATCAGCTTGAAGTTGCCTTTCGCCAACTTCAAGAAACTCAAAGCCAACTGGTTCATAGTGAAAAAATGTCCAGTCTGGGGCAATTGGTGGCGGGTGTCGCCTATGAAATTAACAATCCGATCAACTTCATCTATGGTAATCTGACTCACGCCTATCAATATACCCAAGACTTGCTCGACCTCTTGAACCTCTATGCCAAGTCCACTCCCTCGCCGCTATCTGAAATTCAGAAGCTAACTGAGGCCATAGATTTAGAATTTCTCAGTCAAGACTTGCCCAAATTGCTGAGTTCGATGAAGGTTGGGGCTGACCGCATCCGCGAAATTATTCAGTCATTACGGATTTTTTCCCGCGTCGATGAAGCCCAAATGAAACCAGTAAACCTGCACGCTGGGTTAGATAGCACACTGCTGATTTTGCACAATCGGTTTAAAGTCAGCTCTAACCAACTGGGTATTCAACTCGTTAAAGAGTATGGCGACCTACCGCTTGTGGAGTGTTATGCCGGACAACTCAACCAAGTGTTTATGAATTTATTGGCGAATGCAATTGATGCTTTGGAGGAGTATGATAAGGAGCGATCGCCCCAGGAAATTTACTTTTGCCGCAGCACGATTTGGATTCGCACCGAAGTAACTGACAATGAGTTTGTGACTATTTGGATTAGCGATACTGGCCCCGGTATGACACAGGAAATACACGATCGCTTATTCGACCCTTTCTTTACGACAAAACCCGTAGGTAGAGGCACAGGTTTAGGCTTGTCGATTAGCCAGGAAATTGTTGTCTCCAAACATGGTGGTCAGATCATCTGCCTTTCAGCACCTGGGCAGGGAACAGAGTTTATGATTAAAATTCCGATGCGATCGCACCCTCTAGAATTGGCTTTGGCGACACCGTAACATTTTGGTTGCGATTAGTTTAGCTATGAACTTGTGAAATGATGTACATAGTTAAGCCCAATAGTTCGGGGTGCTTGGCAAGTATTAAACTACTTGCTAGTACTGCCAAAGCATGTTGTATGTCTAAATCTGCAATCACCGTTACCGTTAAACTGTTCGCTGCTTATCAAGAAGCCTTTAGGGTTTCGGAACTGGTGCTGGAATTTCCCAATAGTATGCCAGTCAAAGCAGTATGCGATCGCCTCATAGCTGAACACCCCGAACTCTCACAATGGCGTGACATCACCCGTTTTGGAATTAATTTAATATTTGTCGAACCAGATACTTTACTACAAGATGGGGATGAAGTCGTGCTGATTCCACCAGTTAGTGGCGGTTAGGAGTTTGGAGAGACGCGATTAATCGCGTCTGTACAGGAGTTATGAGTTAAAGATTTATAGCTTTAGGAATTAGCAGTTAGCTTTACTAGGTGATCTAACTCTTGCTGCATCTGACTAACAACTAATTCATAACATTCATTGATATAGTGGCGATCGCTGGCTGCTTCAGGGCCGTAGCGTTGAAATACAATTGGCGGACAAACCCGCGTGTATATGGGCATAGGTAATGGAATGTTGGGCAACGGGCCCATTGCTAATCCCCAAGGCAGTCCGAGATAGATCGGAAAAACTTCTGGATCAATCCCAAGCAGCCAAGGCATCCCCCACTCATGGAGTTGCTGCACAATTTTGTAGCAGTCAGCGATCACAATCAGCGTATCGTGAGCACCCCAGGAAATTACAGGCACAATCGGTACATTTTCCCGCAATGCTAACTTGATAAATCCTTGCCGCCTCACAAAGTAGATTTTGTTACGTAAATAATGCGGTCGGAAGACATCTTCGGCTCCACCTGGATAAACTAGCACACTAGCTCCAGAGCGCAAGGCAGTGTAAGCCATTTTCGGATGAGCTATGATTGCTCCAGCCTTGGCGGCTAGTTGCGCTAGTGGCGGGCTAACCTGCCAAGCCTTGGGATGCATCAAACCATAGACGGGTTGCTCTACACCAAATCGTCGGAACCAGTCGTACATCATCATTCCCATATCGGGAGCTGCGAGTCCCCCATTGTGCGAACCGACAAATAGGACTTTTTCTTGGGGTGGAATATTATCCCAGCCACTAGTTTGAACTCGGAAATAGTAGTGATAGAAAAAGCCCAACAGGGGCATGAGAGATTCTATGAACTTTGGATCTCGCTCATCCAAAGACCAACCGGGTTTTTTGTTTATGAGATGTTGCTTTTTTGACATCGATGCATTTTAACAGGATTGGCAAAGGTCAAACAATCTTTTTTATACCATTTTGGATTTGAGATTTGAGATTTTGGATTGTAAAACTGTCGCAATCATTTTTCAAATTGGTAAGCTGTTCCACATTTAACTTGCTCCCATTATTAGGGCGGGCTTTCCGGCCCACCCCACAAGAGTTAGGTTTAATTAGGTTATGCAATTTAGATGTTTTTCAGCTTATTAGTATAGTTTTGCGTAAAAACGTAGCGTTTTTAATGCAGGGGAATACATTAAGATTCCAAGGGAATGCCTTAACAATGCAAGCCAATGCATTAACAATGCAAGCCGACGCATTAACAATGCAAGCCAACGCATTAACAATGCAAGCCAATGCATTAACAATGCAAGCCAACGCATTAACAATGCAAAGGTATTGCCAAATTAAACAAATCCTGGGGGTTTAAGTCAAGAGCTTCTAACAAGCGGCAGTATGTTAGGCTCTTGTCTTTATCCCCCTTACAAAACTTAATTACTGTCTTCGTAGGGCGAAGGAGTCCGCGTAGAGAGCCTCATTACGAATTATTTTAATTTGCTACGAATTAATGAAATGCTGTACTTAGCTTTGATTGCTGTTTTGCTTCTGGTTGACTAGCCAAACAGAAAGCAGAGCGATCGCTACACCAGCCACAATAAAACAATAAATGTAGCCGAAGTTATCCACAATCCTACCGAATACTGCTGCGCCGATTCCCTGCCCAACAAACAGGTTGAAGACGAACAGCGAAACAGCAGTACCTCGTGCTTCCGGGGAAAGCTCAGTGGCTTGGGTCTGGAGGGTGCTGTGCATCATATAAAAGCCCAATCCGATTAAAATACTCAAGGGGATAAAAAGTATCCAGTTCTGGAACAATGCGATCGCTAAGAAGCCCATAGACATCAAGGCTCCTCCCACACCCATTAAACCAATTTCACCCAGTCGCTTAACTAACCATTTAACTGAGCGACTGTAAATCAGTCCACCCAATCCAAAACTACTGAGCATAAACCCGATCGCTACGTAAGTTAGACTATAGCGATCGCGCAGAAATGCGCCGACGTAAGCAAAAGCCCCAAACACGCAAAAGCCTTCCACAAACACCGCTATAATCACAGTTCGAGCGATCGGTTGGGTCAATAGTTCAAAATAAGGTCGAAATGTTATCATCCCACCTACGCGATGGGGACGTTGACTATCGCTAAGGTGGCGCGTTCCCCGCGATAAAAGTCCAGCAATGGCAAGGGAGACGATCCCAAATACCAGAAAGATGTCACGCCAGCCGATATATTCTCCAAAGATGCCGCCCAGACTACCGCCGAGGATTTGACCCAACACTAGCGCACTTAAATACTTGCCGATCGCAGCTTGGCGTTTTTCATAAGGAAAGTTGTCACCAATATAAGCAAGGGTGACGGGAATCACCCCAGCAGCAACCATCCCGGTGAGAAACCGCAGCAAGGTAAGTATGACGATATTTGACACAAAGGCACAAACCGCCGTACCGACAGCAAATGCTGCCAGTGCTACTGTAATTACCTTAATTTTGCCGATGCGATCGCTTAGTGGGCCATAGACTAGCTGAAATAGCCCGTAGGGAATCGTGTATGCGGAGATAATCACCGCAGCACTGCCAACGCCCACTTTAAACTCGTCAGCAATAATGTGCAGTAGGGGGTCAATCACCCGTGCATCGGCAACTACCATAAAGGCAGCAGCGCCCAACAGTCCTAATGAGACAGGTGTTTTGCTTGGTATATCTGTTGCTAACCTACCCACGCAATTCTCCTATTTTTTTATGCCCACAACGCTCAAGGCTGAATAGTCTTCGCCGACTGGTTAAATAATAAATCTCGTAACTTATCTTGATCAGGCGCTTGAGTTTTGAATGCTTCTGCTTTCTCATAGGCGCGAATTGTTGCCGGACGAGCCTTAATTGTCTCAAACCAGCGCTTGAGGTGAGGAAAATCCTCTAGATTCTGACTTTGGAGTTCATGGGGCACAATCCAGGGATAAGCAGCAATATCGGCGATGGAATAATCAAAAGCGACAAATTCTTTATCTGCTAGTTGCTTATTCAGCACTGCATATAAGCGTCCCGTCTCATTCACATAGCGGTTAATGGCATATTCAAGCTTTTCGGGAGCATAGACGCTAAAGTGATGATTTTGTCCTGCCATTGGCCCCAGTCCTGCCACTTGCCAGAACAACCATTCTAAAACTTGAGTGCGATTACGTAAATCTTGGGGGATTAATTTCCCGGTTTTTTCTGCTAAATATAGCAAGATTGCACCAGACTCAAATACCGAAATCGGCGCACCTCCACCGGCTGGTTCGTGGTCAACGATCGCGGGCATCCGATTGTTAGGAGAAATCTTCAGAAATTCCGGCTTAAATTGATCCCCAGCCGCAATATTGACAGGAATTATCGTATATGGTAAGCCGACTTCTTCCAAGAAAATTGTGATTTTATGACCGTTTGGGGTTGCCCAATAGTAAAGTTCAATCATGGTTATTTTTCCTTATATTGAGGGTTGAAATTTAAACGCAAAGAACGCAGAAGTTTGGCTACGATTACGAATTCCGTTAGCGTTCGCGTAGCGTCTCGTAGAGAAGCGGTAGCGAGTCATCGTACTCCTGCGGAGGACAAGCTACGCTTTTAGCGTCTCGTAGAGAGCGTCATTACGAATTCCGAATTCCGAATTAGATTGCGGTGATTTTGCGATCGCTGCCCAAACTCTGTGGTGAACTTGAAGAATTGGTGTGGGATATTTTGCTTCGAGTAATGTCGCCAATTCTTGGTCAAATATTTCTACTTTTTCTGGTGTCAAACTGGCCCCCACGCCAGCACTAGCACGAATTCGTCCCCGCCAATCTTCGTGCGTATAAGACACAAATACATCGTAAGAAAATGTGCGGATTTCTCGGAATCCGCCTTCGCCAATGTCTTGTAACCACAGGGGATACAATCCATTACCGCCGTCCAGATTCCACGCTGGATTATGAGCTTTGATCAGTTGTTCTGTTGCTTCAACGACATTACCTTTTAAGGGTATCCAATCAAAATGAGCGATCGCAAGCAAGCCATTTCTTCTCAATATCCGACTAATTTCCTGGACGGCACGCGGACGGTCAAACCAATGCCAACACTGTCCTGCTGTCACCACATCTGCACTTGCATCTGGTAACTCGGTATTCTCGGCAGTTGCGACTCGATAATCTACTTTGATTTGGGTAGATTCGCTTAACAGTCTCGCTTGTTCTAAAAGTGAGGCTGATGGGTCTATACCAATTACATAAGCACCTCTATCCGCAAACCCCCGCGCTAGTGTTCCTGTTCCTGTGCCAAGATCAACAATGTTCTGCCCTGGTAAACCTATACCATATTCAGACAGCTTGTTAAATAATGAACTCGGAAAGCCAGCGCGGTGTTTTGCATAATCACTAGCAGTTGCACCAAAATCAATTTTCATACCTGCAAAAATCTTCTTGTAACAATTGTCTAGGCTAGAAGTTCTCTACCCACGGACGTAGTTCTATTTCCCATGTCCAAGCACTGCGAGGTTGGCGGAGAATACTAAGGTAAGTTTGAGCGATCGCATCCGGGTCAAGAGTACTATCAGGATTATCTGCTGGATCTTGGCGGTCTGTGGAGCGGATTGCACCATCAATCACGAAATGTGCCACATGGATATTCTTTGGTGCTAATTCCCTTGCAATACTCTGAGCCAAACCGCGCAGTGCAAATTTACCCATTGCAAAGGGAGCAGACAGAGGATAACCCTTGACACTCGCTGAGGCTCCAGTAAAGAATATAGCACCGCCCCCAAGTTGCAAAAACCTTTTAGTAGCAGCTTGGGCTACGAGAAAGCCACCATAGGCAGTTACATCTAAGGTTTTTGCCACCTCACCAGGGTCTAGATCAACAAGAGGCCCCCGCACCCGGAAACTGGGATTGTAAACGACAATATTCGGGGAACCGACTTTATTTTCAACATCAATAAATAACTGTTCTACTTCATTTGGCTTTGAGACATCAGCAGCGAAACTAACCGCCCCAATTTCACTGCTCAATTGAGTGAGTTTTTCAATTTGGCGAGCCGCTAAAGCTACGGTGAATCCTTCTTTGGCAAATAGGCGGGCTAAAGAAGCGCTCAGTCCACTACCTGCACCGACAATTAAAGCTGTTGTTGCCATAAATTTAATTCTCCTTGTTAGGATAAACAGTTAAGGCATTTACTTTGACCTCTCTCCAAACCTCTCTCCTAAGAGGAGAGAGGCTTTGAATCTTACTCCCCTTCCCTCTCTACGAGACGCTGCGCGAATGTAGGGAAGGGGCTGGGGTTTAGGTCTGTAAATACATTAAGAATTGAGCGTGACTGAAGATAACTGTGAATTCCCCTTAGTGGGACTTTGACCAATTTGCAGTACACAAACTGCGGCAATCAGACAGAGAACGCCTGATAAAATAAACGCTTGTAAATAACTACCCGTCCAAGTTCTCAACACTCCGGCTCCGAATGCTGCTGTGGCTGCACCAACCTGGTGTCCTGCGACAATCCAACCGAACATCACGCCGACATTTTCTTTACCGAAGATGTTGGCAACAAGGCGTACTGTAGGTGGTACAGTGGCAATCCAATCAAGTCCATAGAAGACGGCAAAAATGGAAAGTCCATAGAAGGAAAAGTTGAAACTGAAGGGCAAGAAAATCAAAGATAAACCCCGCAGCCCGTAGTACCAAAATAATAAGTAGCGATTGTTCCATCGGTCAGATAGCCAACCGGACATAGTAGTTCCAAAAAAATCGAATAGTCCCATGATTGCCAAAAGACCCGCAGCTTTGACTTCAGGGATACCGTGGTCAATACAAGCAGGAATCAGATGAGTTCCAATTAACCCATTTGTGCTGGCGCCACAGATAAAAAAGCTACCAAATAGCAGCCAGAAGTCGCGATTACGCATTCCCAGCCAGAGGGCGTTGAGGGTGGAGGCGATGGAATTCACTTTCGGCTTGAAAACTTCCACAGTTTCGCTGTTGTCGCCAAAGGGTCGCAAACCGACATCCGCCGGGCGATCGCGCATAAAGGCTGCGATCGCTGGAATAATTAGAAGTGCTGCACCACTAAGACCTAGAGCCGCAGTTCGCCACCCAAAGCGATCGGTTACTGAGGCCAGCATCGGCAGAAACACTAATTGTCCCGTAGCTGTACTGGCAGTTAAGATGCCCAGAACTAGACCCCGCTTTTCCAAAAACCAGCGATTGACAACAATAGCACCCAAAACCAGGGCGATAACTCCGCTACCAGAACCGACAACTACACCCCACAGCAAGACTAGCTGCCAGGAAGCTGACATCAAAGTGGTTAAACCGACACCGAGAGCAATGACAGCAAGTGAGAACACCATCATCCGGCGAATGCCGATCCGCTCCATAACTGTGGCGGCAAAAGGGCCAATCAGCCCGTAAAGTACTAAGTTAATGGAGATTGCCAACGATATAGTCGCTCTACTCCAGCCGAACTCCTGTTCGAGAGGCACTATAAAAACTCCAGGAGCAGAGCGAATTCCGGCTGCCACCAACAAGGCTAGGAATGTTAAGCCTGCGACGAGCCAAGCATAGTGGAACGAACGACGCGCTAGGAAGGAGGCTAAGGACATGATCAGTGGGGAGTGGCTTTCAAGAATACTAACTTGCCACAAAGTGGCGACAGCGATCGCCAATGTTAGAAATTCTAACCTCAGTCAGAGATAATCACCAGATTGAACCGATCCTTAACTGCACGGTATTGGGCTAAAATTGTGCTGCATCTACGCCCGTCGTAGACATCGCTTTTTCAGTCAGAAAGAAAAAGTCCGCTACCAAAAATTAGAGTTGAGAGCGAAAAGTCGATCTATGAAAAAAGATATTATCGAGATCACTGGTTTTCACGCTCATGTTTACTTCGATACCGCAAGTCGGGATGTAGCTGCGCGTGTACGTGAAGGATTGGGCGCTAGGTTTGAGGTGCAACTCGGACGCTGGTTTGACAAGCCCATCGGGCCTCACCCAAAAGCGATGTATCAAGTTGCTTTCTTACCAAATCAGTTTGATCAAGTCGTTCCTTGGTTAATGCTCAATCGTCAGGGATTGGATATTCTCGTCCACCCTGAGACAGGCGATGCTGTGGCAGACCACGCGAATCATTCCTTATGGTTAGGGAAAAAGCTAGATTTGAATATTGAGTTTCTTCGACAGGTTAGTTCGATATCCAATTAAGGAAAATGCAATTGAAGCAATTGATTGACTTTTATATTTAGTCAATCGTTACTTGCTTGAGTAAAGCCATCCACATATCAGATGGATCGGAGTAATAATCAATTTCTTCAATTTGATATTGATAAGATTCACAACCTTGTCGGAAAATAATGCGATCGCCGGCTTTGATGCTTTTCCCTATTCCAGTCATGTACCCCATGATTCCTTCATTGATGCGTTCAAATACATAGTCACTTCCCCAAACTTGTTGGCTGTAATCGTGTATTTTTTTCTTCTGTTTTAATTCTTTTACTGGAGAACTAACCAAAGATAATTTATTGAAAAAACTAAAACTTAAGTTCATACCTGTTCTGATTGAAGAGAAGGCATTTAACAACAATTTAAAAATATAACTAATAATTCAAAATTAAGTTTTTTTAAGACAGAATTTTGAGAAATTAATGTTTGATTTATACTAAATTGTATTTTTTTTAAAATCAACCATTGATGTGATTAATGATGTTATGTATCTCAGGTAAAAAAATCACTGTTACTAATACTATTGATTACTTTATTACCTTCAATCTTGAATATCTCATACAACACCATCGGTGATAGCAGCTTTACTATCAACTTCAATTTACAGTATTATTAACCGCAGCTTCAACTGTAAAATCACCGAATTATTGGACAACATTGGGTCAGATATGAGTATTTTTCGCTTAATTAGATAATATTAATTTATAAATCTTTTATGTCTTAAGAATGTCGTCTAAGTATATTATTTAAAATAAATAGGTTCTAGTCTCTACTTGTGGTTTTTAGAGCTACATCTACATACTTCAGTAATACTTCTAGGGTGGAGGAGTTATCTAAAACGACATCTGCATGAGCC
Organism: Nostoc sp. JL33; assembly: GCF_017114985.1. GTDB lineage: Bacteria > Cyanobacteriota > Cyanobacteriia > Cyanobacteriales > Nostocaceae > Nostoc. The sequence goes on from NZ_JABXKP010000077.1 coordinate 58,802, forward strand.
ACTTTTTCTTCGATAGATAATTGGCTATTGATCCTAGCTCGTGCCTGTTCTCTATTTAAATGGTTTCGTTGTATCAATCTTTGTAGCTGTTGCTCTTGAGAACAACGGACTACCCAGATTTCTGTAACCAAATCAGTCATCCCAGCTTCAAATAATAGAGGCACTACTAACACCAGTGTTTGCGAAGAAGATTGGGCAATTGCTTTGAGGAAGCGATCGCGCACATCAGGATGAATCAAATTCTCTATCCAGTTGCGTTCATCCTGACGATTAAAGATAATTTCGCCTAGCTTTTGGCGGTTGAGGCTGCCATCTGGGAGTAAAATTTGTTCGCCGTAACGTTGAGCGATCGCACCCAGAATAGGCGAACCTAAAGATACTGCCTCTCTAGCATAAATATCTGCATCCAAAATCGGCAGGTTATAAGTGCTAGCTAAATAATTGGTGACAGTGGTTTTGCCTGTGGCAATACCGCCGGTTAAGCCGATTATACGTTTAGTCACGTTATTTCTCTACTATACGGCAAGGGCGATCGCTGCGAATTCAAAATTAACAATTTCCATAAATAAATTTAGCTCTTTAGTAGATAGTATGCTAAAAACCGCAAGTGTATCGTCGTAATCAGGTGGCTGAACCCGCAGTGCCAGGATAGATAATTTATTTGTTTAAGCGATCGCGTGTATATTAGTATAAAATAATGAGTTAATAATTGCGTAGGCAAAGCTAGCCGTAGGCATCGCTTTTGGCTTTCGGTTAATATAGCAACAATGTAGATATTAATATCATGGCTGCAAATAGAATTAGGGTTGCTAAAGATAAGGCTGAGTTGGTGAAATCTCTAGTAGCATCAAAAGACACAACTGGGCCTTTTCAGACTTATGTAGAAGTTATAGTGTTTGCAGCAGCATTAGGCGTTAAATATAAAAAGCGCGTTCCTTTGGGAGAAACAACAAAAAGAGAACCATCTCCAATTCCACAAGAAAATTTTGCTTCATTGGGATATGACCTGATAATTAAATTATTAGGAATCAATGAAACTAAAGATATCAACATACTCTCATCTAGAGAAGAACAAGATGAAGATAAACGTACTCAAATTTTTGAAGAATATGCTAATGGAGGACTGGAAATTTTACAAAATGAGTTACGGGGTTCTGTTGACTACTCAGAGCGACTTCTATTAGTTCTGATTTCTGAAAGAGGAACAAAAGAACAGCTAGAAGAAGAATTTGATCTCAGTAAATTCTTAAATTGATTTTTTGGCTTACTTAATTAAGTTATTAAATATGAAAAATATAACATATTATTGTCAACGGTTTGCCGAATTAAATGTAAGTAGTAGCCGGAAACGTGGTAATGCTCAATATAAACCAATATTACTTTTATCTGTAATTGATTTGATTGCACGAAGTATCATTACTACTAATGAGATTCCAGTTTCAGATGAATTAATTCAAACATTTGAGAGGTATTGGAATGTAATCGGTTCTCCGTCTTACAAAGGTGGTTTACACTATCCTTTCTTCCATCTGCAAAATGAGGGTTTTTGGTACTTAAAATTTCAGCCTGAATTTAATGGGTTACAACCAAAAACAATTAACAAACTAAAGGAGGCTGTTGAATATGCATATCTAGACAGTGAATTATTTAACTTTTTGCAAGATGAATTTTATAGAAAAGAACTAATTGACGCGCTTGTGGCAGCTTTCTTTTCTGATAATGAAAATGATATAGAAGCTATTTTACAAATAAATCAAACTTTTCAAGATGGCTCAGGAGAGATAGAAAAATTAATTGAAACGGCAAATTTAGATAATAATCCAAGGTGGAGCTTGAAACGAGCAGTGATTAGAAATGCTTTTTTTAGGACAGCAATTATACATATTTATGATTACAGATGTGCCTTTTGTGGACTCAAAGTAACTAAAAAAGTAAATCAAAACATTGTAGATGGCGCACACATAAAGCCATTTTCACAGTTTTATGATAGTAGAATTCATAATGGAATTGCTCTTTGCAAAAATCATCATTGGGCATTTGATAGGGGTTGGTTTGCTGTAGATGAGCGATACAAAATTATAGTTAGCAATGATTTGGAAGAAGTATCTCCCCATGCTAACCCTATGAAAGATTTTCATGGTGAAACAATACTTCTACCAAATACAGAGCTACACTTTCCACAACTGGAAGCGCTGCAATGGCATCGCCAAAATATATTTCAAGCATAATTACAGGACAGATGGAAGTCCTACCGCTTTCGGTTCAACAAACTTGCCATCAAAACCTATAGTTTTATCTTCCACAGTCCTAGCATCCGCCAAAGCCTTACGAAGTTCAGCACGTTCCATCTGTTCCTGAATTCCACCCAGAATATAAACCAATAACTTCGTAGCCAAATCTCGTCCAGCAACCTGTACCCGCCTTTTATTTGGGTCATACAAAACCCCATACCAAAGAGATTGGGGATATTCCATACCACTAAAACCACCTTGCTGGTCAAACTTCCGCAGCTTCTTAAAAATATCTACCAGAGAAAAACCTTTTTTAAACACTAAAATTCCCAAAGCTTGCGCTAATGCAACTTGAGCAACCGGACGGAAAAGCATATTTCCTTCACCTCCATCTTTCTCAAAGCTGAAGCGCCGCAAAGCTGGTGTATCCTCATGTTCTAAAATTTTATAACTGGAAAGACTAGCCAAATAATCAAATAGCTTTCTGAATTCCTCAATTCCCTGCTCAAGTTCTTCATCCTCTGGTCGCATGGGAATTAGACCTTTTTCCAAGGGTTTCCAATGGGGGAACTTTTGACCCAAATATCGCTCAGACATATCTTGCAGAGCTTGCAAAGTGGTCAAAACTGTAGAATCAGAAATATTTAGCAGACCTACTTTAGCGTCTTTATCTAGGGGGATAAAATCAGTAGTAGACTTTGTGGCGCGTCCTTCACTATCCCACTCAGCAGCTTTGGAATTATCCACCCACGGTTGATTAATTACTACCAGCACGGGCGGAAATTTGTGATTTTGTCGAGCTGCTAAATACTGCACTAGCGGTGCTTGACGTGACCAATCAAGCGGACGCTGCTGAATTTCATCAATACTATCCGCGTCAATCTCGACATTATCAGTCTCATGATTATACTTTTTTTGAAACAGAGGTAAGCCAGAGGCGAAGTGAACCCGACCTGCAAACCATTCCAAGGTAACAGAGCTAACATAAGCCTCAGTACCACCCATTTCGGTTTTTTGAACGAGAATCTGATCTTTTCTCCCTAAAAAGTTCTCTAGCAGTAAAGCTAGTACCTGTTTTTCCTTGTTTTCCCGTTCCAGGTACTCTCTAGCGATGTCAGCAGTTGGGTCAGATGTACTATCTTTCATGTTAAATTTTAAAAACAAAATAGTATTATGTAGTTTAATTATCCAAAAATTTGGATATTAGTAGTAAAGTTTTTAAAAACTTTTCTTCAACCCAGGTCGGTGGGTTTTGTATGTGTAGCCGCGAATTCTATTCGCCGGGATATTACGCCAGTGTTTCCAGAGAGAAGGAGAAATGACTACAGCACAACAACCAGAAAATAAAGTTCAGCAAGCACGTACTGTAGCAGAGTTAGTGGACTATATCCAAGCTCTCACCACTGAAATTCAAGAATTGTATTGTTTAGATGAGATTCCTTGGGTGGTGGGCTATTCGGGCGGAAAAGATAGTACTGCTACTTTACAGCTTATCTGGAATGCGATCGCAGCACTCCCCCAGGAAAAACGAAAAAAGACTATTCATGTTATTACAACTGACACACTGGTAGAAAACCCTGTGGTCGCTGTTTGGGTACGCAAATCCTTAGAAAGGATGAGGGTTACTGCTAAAGAACAGAAAATGCCCATTGAACCCCATTTGTTACAACCAGAAATCAAAGAGACATTCTGGGTAAGCTTGATTGGGAAAGGTTATCCAACGCCGCGAGGGAAATTTCGTTGGTGTACAGACCGTCTGAAAATTCATCCTTCTAACCGCTTTATCCGTGATGTGGTTAGAGTAAATGGAGAAGTTATTCTTGTTTTAGGTACGCGCAAGGCTGAAAGTATCAAACGTGCTATCTCAATGGAAAAACATCAAGCGGGTACCCTAAAAGATCGCCTCGTTTCTGATTCAAGTTCACCTACGTCTCTGCTTTACCATAGTGCAAGCTTACCTAATTCTTTAATTTACAGCCCCATCGAAGATTGGCGTACTGATGAAGTTTGGATTTACCTAAATCAGTGGCAAAACCCTTGGGGATATAGCAACAAAGACTTGTTTATTATGTATCGAGGTGCAACAGCAGATAATGAATGTCCACTAGTTGTTGATACTTCTACTCCTAGCTGTGGTGATTCCCGATTTGGCTGCTGGGTTTGTACAATCGTTAGTAAGGATAAATCAATGGAGGCAATGATTCAAAATGATGAAGAGAAAGAATGGATGCAGCCTCTATTAGATATCCGTAACGAACTAGATATTAAAGATGACTGGGGCAAGAGAGATTTCCGTCGGATTTGGGGAGATGTTCAACTATTTGAACGCAATAAAAACGGGGAAATTTCTGTTGAACCAATACCTGGCCCTTATACCAAATATTGGCGGGAACATTGGCTCAGACGATTATTAGAAGCGCAAACAAAAACTCGTCGGACAGCGCCAGAAAATATGCGCGACATCACCCTAATTACTCTCGAAGAAATGAGCGAAATCCGCCGCATTTGGCTAGAAGAAAAACACGAATTTGATGATAGCTTACCCCGGATTTATCAAGAAGTGACTGGCGAAGAATTTCAAGACCCGCGCCCTGGTGCTGACTATAGCCTACTAGGTCGTGATGAATGGATAGTATTAGAAGAAATCTGTGAAGGTGACGCGATGCACTTGGAACTCATGGCGAAATTGTTAGATACAGAACGCCAATATCGCAAAAAGACTCGTCGCGTGGGGATATACGAAACCCTAGAAAAATGTTTTAATACGAGTTCCCGTTCCCCAGAAGATGCGATTAAAAATGCTCGTTTGAAACGCGAATTGAGCGAAGCAGTTAGTCAAGGTGATGTTGCAAAAGTCAAGCAGATGACTTTAGGCGATGTTGCAGCAATAAATGAGGTAGATGAAGGTGAAAGTGATGAACAGGTAACTTGGGCAAGTATGAAATTTAAAAAGGAAAATTCAGAAGAATAAGAATAAGAATAATATAATACCGGGCGATTGGAAATCGCGGCTACACAGACGAAACCCACCTCCGTGGGTTGAAGAAAAATGAGAGCAAGTTTTACACAATTGTATGTGCATTATGTTTGGGCGACCTGGGACAGATTACCCATAATTACGCCTGATATTCAGAAGTTAGTTTATGCAGCGATCGCTCAGGAGTGTGAACAGTTAAAATGTACCGTAATTGCAATTGGTGGTATTGAAGATCATGTTCATCTGCTAACGGGTTTTCCGCCAACCATCAGTATCTCTGAATTGGTTAAACAAATTAAGGGAAGTTCTTCCCATTTCATCACCCACGAAATCAAGCCAGGTGAGTTTTTTAAATGGCAAGGTAGCTATGGAGCTTTTACGGTTAGTCATGATGCCATTGATAATATACCCAATTACATCAGAAACCAAGCTACCCATCATAGTCAAAAATCAATCATTCCCACCTGGGAACTAACTCCCAAATAAACCAAAAATTATGTACTAATTTAGTCCACGAAGGTGGACTTTGCTTGTGTAGCCGCGAATTCCATTCGCCCGGTATTCCTTCACCCGGTATTTAATAATCTCCAATCATGATATTTCTTGAACTCGTATTACAAAACTTTGGCCCCTACAGTGGGAAACAGGTAATCAATCTTAACCCAAAAACTGATGAAGAAAACTCGCGTCCAATTATCCTATTAGGTGGCATGAATGGCGGTGGAAAAACTACGCTGATGGATGCCATTCGTCTCGCACTTTACGGCCCCCGCGCCCAATGTTCAACCCGTGGTAATTTAAGTTATAGCGATTTTCTCAATCAATGTGTTAACAACAAAGCGGAAAGTGCGGTCTTGGGGTCTCCCCAAGAGGAGCAACTTTCCAAGAGGATAGATCCAGTTGCCGACACCCGGATTGAATTACTTTTTGAACATATCGAAAACGATAAACCAATAAAATACCGTGTTGTGCGTAGTTGGACAAAAAATCCGAAAGATGGTAAAGATACATTAGGTATTTTAGGCGACAGTGATACATGGCCTGATGCTTTAGTTAATATCTGGGATGAATATATTGAAAATCTCCTGCCATTAGGGATTTCTAACTTATTTCTCTTTGATGGTGAACAGGTTAAAGAACTCGCAGAACAGGAAATACCACCACCAGTTGTAGTAGATGCAATTCGTGGACTTTTAGGGCTAGAGTTAGCAGACCGTTTAGCAGTTGATTTAGATATTTTAGTTAACCGTAAACTTAAAGAAGTTGGTAATAGTAAGGATTTAGCAAACCTAGAGGAAATTGAAACTAGGTTAACCCAACAGCAAGAAGATTATCAAACCACAGAAGAGAAAGTAGAAATTCTCAAAAATCAGGTAGAAGAATTAGAACAAAAGCAGCAAGAAGCCTTTGATAAATTTATTTCTGAAGGTGGGAAGATTGCAGCAGAACGCAATCAACTAGAACTACAGCAAAATACAAAAACTGCGGAAATTGAACAAGTACGTCAGTCAATGTGTGAATTAGCATCTGATGTTTTACCTCTAGCATTAATTCCCAATTTGCTTACTCAGGCGCAAGCACAGGGAGAAAAGGAATTTCGCCATCAACAGGTACAAATTTCTAAAGATTTGTTAATTGAACGAGATCAGCGTTTACTCACTTGGCTAAATCAAGTAGAAATTTCTCCGATACAAGTTGAAAAAATCCAATCATTTTTAATCCAAGATGTAGATAGTTTGTATGCAAAGACTATCCAGATAGAAGCACCTTGGTTATTAGCTGATGATGAGAGTTTAAGTCAGCTAGATAATCTCATATATCACTTACAAAATTCTAAACTTTCTGCGAAAGAAAAATCAGCTATTATCAAAAATAAAGAAGAAGAAATTATCACTCTGGAAAGACAAGTGCAAACAGCAGCAGCACCAGAAGATTATACAAAGCTGCGTCAAGCATTAGAAGCTGCACAAAATCAAGTCGTTGAAGCTAAAGCAAATTACGAAACAATCCGCCGTCGTTTAGCTGAATTAGAAACTATTATTGCTAAGTCAAAAAGAGAATTAAGTGATTATACTGTAGAAAATATTAAACATAAAAATAGCGAGCATATTATTACCTCTGCGGCTAAAGTTCAAAATACACTCAAGATTTTTCGTGAAAAGTTAACCCTGCGAAAACTCAATAAATTAGAGGAGGAAGTTAAAAACTGCTTCCTTTATCTCCTCCATAAATCAGACTTAGTGCATCGCATCACTATTGATACTAAGACTTTTAGCCTTTTGCTTTATGATTTAAATGGTAAACCTGTTCCTAAACATCGTTTATCAGCAGGCGAAAAACAACTACTTGCGATCGCCTTCCTCTGGGGTTTAGCTAAAGTCTCTGGACACCGCCTACCTGTAGCAATCGATACGCCACTAGGTAGACTAGATTCCTCTCACCGCAGTAACTTAGTTGAACGTTACTTTCCATCCGCCAGCCATCAAGTAATTTTGTTATCTACGGATACTGAGATTGGCAAAAAAGAAGTAGAAACACTGCGAGAAAACGAAGCGATCGCTCGTGAATACCTGCTAAAATACGACTCTTCTACCCGTCAAACAACAGTGATAGAAAATCAATATTTTTGGTAGTAGATATCGTCTAAAAAAGATATTTACAATATATATAACGACCTTTGGAAAGTAGATAAGCAATGATGAACTCACCACATTTATTAAAAATAGAGCGTGACCTACGTGCTTTGTCATTAGAAGAACTAGAATGGCTGTTAGAACTTATGACAATACAAGTGCAAGAAAGGAAGCAAATATCAAATAAATTTACTAATGTGAAATATATGAAGGAACAACTAGCTGAAATGGCTAGCGATTTAGAGATACAGGCAGAAATGGACTCTATCAATAATGAATTCGGTGTAACAGAAATGGATGCTTTAGAAAAGTTGTGAGCATTGAGAGAGGACAAATTTATTTCATCAATCTTAATCCAGTGCAGGGACGAGAACAGGCAGGAACACGACCAGTTTTAGTGTTATCTATAAACGCTATCAATGAATCACCCTTGGTTGTGACTGTAGTTGTAGGTACGAAAGGAACGAATATTAAGCGTGATTATCCAACTAATATACGAGTCTCTGTAACTGACAGTGGATTGCTTATAAAAACAGTGTTCTTATGTTTTCAAATTCGTTCTTTAGATCAAAATCGCTTTCCTGCTGACCCATTGGGTAAAATTTCTGACTCCAAAATGCTTGAAGTTGAAACTGCGGTTCGCTACTGTTTGGGTTTATAAGCGAAAACTACCTCAATTTTTAGGAAGATTATGGAATCCCCAATCGAAAGAATAAAACTCTCCCAAGCAGCCAAAGACCAACTTACCAAACTCAGACGTAGCACCAAAATCGACCAATGGAATATCTTATGCCGTTGGGCGTTTTGTCGCTCTCTGGCAGAACCAACCACACCCTCGCCCGTCCCAATTCCCCAAGATAGCAACGTCGAAATGAGTTGGCGCGTCTTTGGCGGCGAAATGTCCGATATTCTCCTCCTCGCCCTCAAGCAACGCTGTCACAATGACGGTTATCCCACCGACAAAGAAACCCTCGCCACCCAATTCCGCTTACATTTGCATCGCGGTATTGGCTACTTAGCAGGCGATCCAAATATCAAGAAAATTGAAGATTTAATTGAACTGGCCATTAAAAATTGAAAGAATATTAGTTATCGGTGTCTTAATTACGAATTATTCTTATGCCGGAAGCGCTAGAAATCGAGCGTCACAGAGCTGCGATCGCTCGTACTGATTTATCTCGCCCCGTGCGATTGGCAATAGAATGGGCAATCCTACATCAAGACACCACTTTTTTTGATTACGGTTGCGGCTATGGTGGTGATGTCCAGCGAGTAAAAAACTTAGGTTACACCAGCACAGGCTGGGACCCTTACTACTATCCCGATGTACCACGCACCGCCGCCGATGTGGTGAATTTTGGTTATGTCCTCAACGTCATTGAAGACTCAGAAGAACGCCGTCAAAGCCTAATCAAAGCTTGGGAGCTTACCGGCAAAGTTTTAATTGTCGCGGCTCAAATACTGATTAACGCTCCCAGCAAAACCCAACTTGCTTACAATGATGGCATTGTGACGCGCCGCAATACTTTTCAGAAATATTACGAACAAGAAGAACTCAAAACTTATATTGATCAGGTGCTAAATGTAGATGCAGTACCGATCGCGCTAGGCGTCTACTTTGTTTTTCGAGATGAAGCAGAAAAAGAAAGTTATAAAGCTATCCGCTTCTTTTCTACCTCTTCTACACCGCGAGTCCGCATCCCTACTAAGCGGTTTGAAGATTATCAAGAACAGCTGCAACCATTAATGGCGTTTTTCACCAAGCGCGGTAGACTACCTGCAAAAGGCGAATTGGAAAATGAACAGGAATTAGTGAGCGAATTTGGTAACTTTCGCCGCGCCTTTGGTGTAGTTTTGCAAGCCACCGACGAAGCAGAATGGGATGCGATCGCTTACCGTCGTTCTCTAGATATCCAAGTTTATCTCGCCCTCACTCATTTTGATCAACGTCCTACATGGCAAAAGCTAGCCCCAGAAATGCGTCACGATATCAAAGCCTTTTTTAGTAGCTACGAGGAAGCTTGTCAAGTAGCCGACCAAAAGCTTTTCAGCTTAGGTAAACCTGGGGTGATTCAAACTGCTTGCGAAAAAAGCAGAATTGGTAAACATACACGCGGTGCGCTTTACGTGCATGTTTCGGCATTAGCAGCACTTGACCCGGTACTACGAATTTGTGAAGGTTGCGCTAGCCGTACCATTGGGCGTATAGATGAAGCCACATTAATCAAATATCACACTGATAAGCCGCAAATATCCTATCTGTCTTACCCCGAATTCGACACTGATCCCCATCCAGCATTAAAAGCCAGCATCGGTATTGATTTAAAAACCCTATTCGTCACTCATCGAGACTACGAAACTAGGGCAAATCCGCCGATTTTGCACCGGAAGGAAACATTTGTTACCAGCAACTACCCACGTTACGAAGAATTTGCTAAACTCACTCAACAAGAACAGGAATTAGGATTGCTCAAGGATAAAAGCGACATCGGTACGCGTGAAGGTTGGGAAAAATGCCTCGCCGCACACCGGGTAGAAATAAGGGGACATCAGGTTTATTCCATTAAGGAAAATTAAGGAAAATTAAGGAATAATCACACTGTTAGAGCATTGCTGATATGTATCTTAAATAAAGAAAATCTTAGCAGGTTTGTGTACTTACACGAAATTAGGCAGCAGTTATGGCAAGATAACTGCAATTCAATTAAATAAAAAGGAATCTTCAAGATTGTGGAAGTAAATAAATCGCTGCTACGAATTTTTGGCAGCCCGAAGATGGGAGCTTTGTTATTTCTTGGCTTTTCATCAGGGTTGCCGTTATATTTAACCAGTCAGACATTACAAGCATGGTTGACCAAAGAAGGAATTAGCTTGGCAGCGATCGCCGCTTTTAGTTTAGTAAAGCTGCCCTATTCTTTAAAATTTCTCTGGTCGCCTTTACTAGATAGATTTGTACCGCCTTTTTTGGGGCGACGTCGAGGTTGGCTGGTAATTACACAAGTAGTATTACTGTTAAGTATAGCTGCGATGGCTCTACAACACCCATCCCAAGGGCTACAACCTTTAATAATTGCTGCTGTTACCGTTGCTTTTTTTAGCGCCAGTCAAGACATTTTAGTTGATGCTTACCGCACTGATGTAGTGGAAATAGAAGAAAGAGGTGCTGGAGCATCTATTTACTTATTGGGTTATCGCATTGCGATTCTAGTAACCGGTTACCTCAGCCTATTTTTGGCAGATAGAATACCTTGGCAAGCTGTTTATTTATTGATGTCGCTGCTGATGCTCGTAGGCGTGGTAAGTTCTATTTTTGCACCAGAACCAGTCCTACGCGATCGCCCGCCTCAGACTTTAGGAGCCGCCGTCAAATTACCCTTCATTGAATTTTTCCAGCGTCATGGCTGGCTACAAGGACTTTTAATCCTGATATTCATTGTGATCTACAAGTTAGGGGATTCTTTACTAAAGAATGTATCCACCCCATTTTTGTTAGATAAAGGCTTACATTTCACTCAAAGCGACATCGCATTTCCTGGTGCGCTGGGAATTTTCGCCACTATTATTGGCACCTTAGCCGCAGGAGCAATAATGACCAAAATTGGTGTTAATCGCTCGCTCTGGATATTCGCAATATTGCAAGCTGTCGGTAATTTGGCTTTCTTTGCGTTAGCAGTAGTAGGTAAAAACTTTTATCTAATGTTAGCTGCCGTTAATATAGAACAATTCTGTGCCGGTTTAGAAACTGCTGCTTTTGTAGCATTTTTGATGAGTCTTTGTAACCAAAGCTTTTCAGCTACACAGTACGCCTTACTTTCAAGTTTACAGGCTTTTAGTAGAGATATTCTCACGGCTCCAGGAGGTACATGGGCGCAAACCACCGGTTGGTCTACATTCTTTCTACTCACAGCAATAGCTGCTTTGCCAGGATTACTATTATTGCCATTCTTTGCCCCTTGGAATCCAAAGCCAATGCTAGTATTATCCAGACCAGGACTTGAGGACGAAGAAGAGGATATATGGGGAATCAAGTAGTTATTGCTGTCGGCACATTTATTCTCTTACTCACTGGTTTATTACTTGGCTATGTTCTCTCGCAGTTAGTTCTGGGATTTCTAGCATTTAACCTCCTAACTTTTTTCGGAACACTTAGCCTAATTTTAATTTTTGGTACACTTTATTACGTTTTATTTTGGCAGTTGCGGAGAGAGCAGTCCCGGCCATCAACTATAAATGAACGAATACCAAACCAGGTAGACAATGGTGGATCTGATAGCTATCTCAAAAATAGGCTAATCGCTAAATTATCCGGTGACGCTGCGGCTGCCGAACGGTTAATTGAACAAGCAAAGGAGACTTATCCTGGGATGCCGGAGAATTGGTATTGCGAAAGAGTGCTTGATGAGTTGGAGCGCGATCGCCCATAATACTGAGGGAGTGGGGAGTGGGGAGTGGGGAGTTAGGAGTTAGGAGTTAGGAGACAAGGGAGAATTTTTCCAATGCCCAATGCCCAATGCCCAATGCCCCATTCCCAAAAAATCGCTAAAATCAATCAAGAATACTTCACAAATCTTCAGCTAGGTTCTCATAAAAGTTCATAGCTCTTTGCAATCTAAATATGGCTATATTTCGTCAGTACATTGCCCCCTTGCTTGCGGTATTGGTATTTCTCTTTGCCCTAGTGGCAGTCAGCGCCCGCATCTTTTTACCTTCCGATATGGCAGCACCCGCACCAATAGAACAGGTAGGGGTAAGTTCTCAACCTACTCCAAGTGATTTCCCACCAGCAGCACATAACGAAAGCTAGCTCCCGTCAATAAACCTATTTAAGTGTCTGAGCAACTACTACCTGGGTATATTATTCGCCGTGGCTCCGTTTTGGATCGATCGCTGCTGCTTAAATTCATGCAGCGAACTTACCAGGATCTTTTTCCCAATGAAGATTTTTCTCACCTAGAACAAACAGTTAAGCAATACTTTTCCAGCGATACGCCCTTGTGGTGGGTCGATGAGGAGGGGAAGCAAGGGAGCAATAAAGGATTTCTCTCCTCTGCCTCCCATCCACCCATAGCCTGTCTCTGGGTGGGCAATGCCATAGATCAAATACAGGGAAACCGTCATGCTCACATCTTTATCCTCTACGTTGTACCAGAATATCGGCGACGAGGTATTGGTAGAGCGTTGATGCGATATGTGGAAAATTGGGCTATTCAAAGAGGCGATCGCCAGATTGGACTGCAAGTGTTTCAATCAAACAAACCCGCATTAAATCTTTACAATCAGTTAGGTTATCAAACCCAATCCCTGTGGATGGTAAAATTCCTGAGTGCAGAACAATAAAGAAAAGCATATCGATAACATACTTTAGCGTCTGAAGTTATGACAGTTCTCGTTCGGATAAAACTCGACGAGGTGAAAATAAAGTGTATAATACTGCAATTAATATTTATAAAGCTTTAACTTATTGGTGCGGGGGTATATGTTAATCCCTTTTCGGGATTGAAATGAAATTATGTATGACGAAGACGATCTCAGCCTACTCGATGTTGAGGAGGAGCTAGAAAGCCCCTTAGATAAAATAGAGCCGCTAACTGCCGAATCAGAGGTGGCAAAGCCTGATCCAGAAGTGATGCTAGCCTTGCTGGAAAATCCCCAGCCCCAGCAAAGAATGTTAGCAGCGCGTGCTTTTTGTGATATAGAAGATGCGCGTGCTACCCCGCATCTAATTCGTCTGTTAACTGATAACTGTCCCTTAGTGCGGGTGAGTGCAGCCTATGGCATCGGACGCAATCCCACCTCAGAAGCAGTCAGTCCGTTAATTGCTCAACTAAACAATGATTGGAATGGCTATGTGCGTAAAGGTGTTGTTTGGGCTTTAGGAAACTGTCGCGATCGCCGTTGTTTACCACCCTTAGCAGATGCCTTAAGAACCGACATTTCCGCAGTGCGTTTGTGGGCTGCTAGCGCCTTAGCACAGATGGCAGAAGTGGGTTACGAAGCAGTTATCGGGGCAATACCACCATTAATTGAAGCCTTAGTCCAAGATCCCGTGGCAGCAGTGCGGAGTAACAGTGCTTGGGCAATTGGTCAACTGTGCCGCGAACTACCTTCTAATGTAGTTTATGCCACAGCGATCGATGCTTTAATTCAAGCCTTTGCCGAAGACCAAGATTTGGGAGTCCGGGAAGACGCTAAAGCCTCACTTTTAGGAGTGGGTGATCCCCGTGGCTTACAGCTGATTGAAACCCTGGAACAAGAAGGGTGGTTTTGATTGGGGATTGGGCAATTCAATGCAAGGATTTTGGATTATAGAATTGAAATTTAATCCAAAATCCGTCTTAAAAAGTTTGCTCAACGGGGGGAACCCCCGCACGCAACTTTTGTCTCCGACACGCTACGCGAACGCAAAATCTAAAATCTAAAATTCTTACTGTCCTTCAGTTCCAGGTTTGACCAAATTTAAGTCATAAGGACGCTCAGTATCATCCTCACCTAAATATTCACCATTTTGAATTTCCAGAATAACTAGCGGAATATGTCCAGGATTTTCTACTTTATGTAGGGTTGCTGCGGGAACATAAGTTGATTCGTTTCGATTCAATAATATTTCCGCATCGCCACAAGTCACCTTCGCCACACCGGAAACTACAACCCAATGTTCATTGCGGTGATAATGGATTTGTGGTTTGATACCGTGCCTGGGCTTGATTTCAACACGACTAATTCTATAGGTTTCTCCCTCCTCGATCACCTCCACCTCACCCCAATATCGTGTACCTGCATGTGGAGACAATTCGTTGATATTTGACTGAGTATTATTGTCATTCTGAGCCATAACTAATTTTTCAACCAAATGATTATCAGTATTTTTAAGTAATCTAACGTAAACACAATAAACCTGGGCATGAAAATGGTCACAACATCTGTATTAATACAACTGTTCTAACTTGACCCCTGGTAATGGATTCTATCCCTGAATTTCTGAATTATGAATTATGAATTATCAATTATGAATTATTTACTCCCCCTATACTGAATCCTATAAATCCGATTATTGGCTTCTTCTGTTAGTAGTAGACTACCATCTGGCAACACGAGTAAACCTACAGGTCGTCCCCAAGTGGTGGGTACAGAAGGATTTAGCAAAAATCCTGTGAGAAAGTCTTCGTAGTAGCCAAGCGATCGCCCTTTAGCATCGAAGGGAACAAATACAATTTTATAACCAGTGCCGCGATCGCGGTTCCAAGAACCACGAAAAGCAGCAAAAGCACCGTTACGGTATTTTTCTGGAAACGTTTTACGATCATAAAACTGCAAACCCAATGCTGCTGAGTGCGCCTGGAACAGCACATCTGGACTTTGGGTACGGGCTACTAAGTCGGGGCGTTTACTTTTGCCATCCGTCTTTTGGCGCGGATCGAGGTTGTTTGGTGCCAGATAAGCATAAGGCCAGCCGTAAAATGCCCCCTGTTTAACGCGTGTCAGATAGTCTGGAACCAAGTCATCACCGATTCCATCTCGTTCGTTGACAGTGGCGTAAAGTTCCTTAGTTACAGGATGAAAGTCTAAGCCAACAGGGTTACGCAAGCCGGAAGCAAAAGTCTGCTGCTGGGAACCATCTAAATTCATCACCTGTATGGAAGCCCGTGGTAGAGGTTCTTCATCCACATTGCTTCCTGAACCAACTGAAACATATAATTTATTGCGATCGGGCGAGACAACGACATTGCGCGTCCAATGGTTGTTATAACCTTCAGATGGCAAGTCGGCGATTTTTTTCCCCTTACCTGTAATCTTGTTTTGACCTTGAGTATAGGGAAAACGCACCACAGCATCTGTATTCCCCAGAAAAAAAGAATTACCTGCAAAAGCCATTCCGAAGGGTCTATTGAGTCCGTTGTCCCCACTAGCAAAGGTTTCTCGAACGTCGGCTATGCCGTCGCCGTTGCTGTCACGCAACAGACGAATCCGATTTTGCCCGGTTTCAGTCACTAGGACATCACCACTGGGGGTTAAAGCTAGCCAGCGTGGGGCATCTAAACCTTCAGCAAAGACGTTTACTGTGAAGCCTGGAGGTACGCGCAGCACCGGATTTTGCCCAATGGGCACAACCTCAGGCCGCTTGGAGGCACTTTTTGTTGCGAAGGGTGCTGGTAAATTCTTCAGATTGATCCGGATGGGTTTGGGTGAAAGTGCTTCAGTACGGACAATATTTTTTGGCTGTGTAGGATTCTGTGTTTGTTGGGCAGAAGCTACAGATGTTTGTGGTGTGGGATTATCCAAAGAAGCGCGACTCTGGTTACAGGCTGCTGTCAAGGTTAGTAACAAAACTGGCAGCAATAAACGCGCAGGGGCTTTCATGGCGGTAGACACTATACACAATTTTTATACTCTAGACTTGAGATTTAATAATTGTCGCCAGTCTAAAGTTTGATTTTTCTTGTTGTTTATACATATAAGCATTTGTTAGTTGACAAAAAATTTTCAAATTCTGCTACTGCCAATGGACGGCTAAATAGAAAACCTTGCATATAATTACAGTTATATTGACGCAAAAAAGCTAGTTCTGCTTCCGTCTCTACACCTTCAGCAACTACATCTAGATTGAGATTGTGAGCCATTTGAATTAATCCTTTAGTAATGGCTGATTTCTGCGGATCGTTAGTAACATTATGGATAAAATAACGGTCTATTTTTAATGTGTTAATTGGTAAGGTTTTCAGATAAATTAAAGAATTGTAGCCCGTACCAAAATCATCGATCGCAATTTTTACACCCAAGGATTGCAATTTGTTCATAGTAGCGATCGCACTATTTACATCTTGCATAATCATACTTTCAGTCAGTTCTAGCTCTAAGTAATGTGGTTCCAAACCATTTATAGCTATTAAATTGACTATTTTCTGAATCAAATCTGGTTGATTAAATTCCATTACTGACAGATTCACAGCAACAATCAAGGAATAAATTCCGGCATCACGCCAGCTTTTTATTTGTTGACAGACCCTTTTTAATACCCATTTCCCAAGTGGAACAATTAAACCTGTAGACTCTGCTAACGGAATAAATTCTGTTGGGTAAATCATCCCCAATTCTGGGCTTTGCCAGCGCAATAAACTTTCAACAGCTACTATTTTACCAGAAGCAATATCGACTATTGGTTGATAATAAATTTCAAATTCTTGAAATTTATGTTGTTTGATAGCCCGATGTAAGCTAATCTCTAACATCTGCATTTTTGGAGACAAGCTGTTAATTACAGTCGGAGGAGATAAATATCTTTTTAAAGTAGCGTACTTTTCCAACCTATTCGTGATCGCACTTAATAACTCAGCACGAGTGAATGGCTTAGTTATATAGTCATCGGCACCCATATCCATACCTTGACGGAAGTCAGATTTGCCAGATTTGGCAGTGAGAAAAATGAAGGGAATTGTTGCCGTTGATGGATCTTGGCGTAACGCTGTTAGCACGCCATAACCGTCAATTTCTGGCATCATCAGATCACAGAGAATTAAATCGGGAACTTCGGAGATAGCCAAATCTACCCCAATTCTGCCATTAGCCGCAGCAAGAGTTTCAAAATTCTCAGCTTCTAGTAAATCTAAAATATTTTCACGAACTGCTTCTTCATCTTCTATTATTAAAATTTTGGGCATAATTTACCTGAATTTATATTTTATTATTTAATGAGAAAATGACAACAAACTTTGTACCAAATCCCAACGTAGTTGTGACAAATGTTCCACTTTAGTAGATACCAGAAACTCACTCGAATGAGGCAGCCTGGTTTGTCGTGTCTGTCAGTACCATAGTGCGTGTTAGTAACCATTTATAGTCAGTAATTGTCTTTCAACGAGAATCTGATGTGCTACCTCAAAGGAACCAATACTAGCGTTCCCTCTAGTTTTCTCTGTTTTTTGCGCTAGTGCTTGACAAATACTTTCAGGGTTGACAAGACCAACAACTTGATATTGGTTGTCTACAAGTGCCAGTAGATGTAACTGCTGCAACAGTGATACCACTGAGGTTATCTTTAGAAATTATGACACGTTTAATGTCATGACCGAAGTATGGATAACTTCAGAAATATTGGCTGTTTGCAAACTAGTTCCTGAAGCTAAAAGCAGTATTATATCATACTGGGTGAAGCACCCCACTACCTGCAAATACCAAGAAATTAAGACAATCTTGCTCCGTGCTGCCATCAGTGCGTAGGCATAGCCGGTCGTAGACACCGCAATAGTATTCTTAATAGTGTTTCCGGCATAACCCATCCGCAGCAAACGTTCAATTATTCACTCTAAGCTTTGTAGCCTTAGAGGTTGAGGTAAGGGTTGCATAGATTTTTGCGATACGTGTTATTAAAAATAATAGTTTAAGGTTATTACTTAAGTATTGCCACATGTTTTGACGCCAAACAAGTAGTAATATTTGGGTTATAAACACAGCAAAAAAGTGTGTTAAGAATTACAATCTAGCTTATATGCAGCTAGTTGGATGTTAGGCATGGGGAAATTCAATTTTGGATTAAATTTCAATTCTTTAATCCAAAATCTAAAATTCTTGCTCCCCTGCTTCTTCACTAAGGACGCAACTGCACCCGCCGTTCGCCGTAACGCAATAGCCTTTCTATAGTTACAAGCCGATTTTCCCAAACTTTGACTTGATAGGAATTTGACTTAAGCTCTTGGCTCATTAATACCCGAAATTGAGACTGGAACCGAGTTAGAGAGGCTCTTGCCACTAGTAACTTACTAGGATTCGGGGAAGCAGCAAGCTGATTTAAAGCATTGCGTAAAACTTCTGCCTGGTTGTTAAAATCTGATATTGTCTGAGCAGACTTTTGTAGTTGGTCATTTTGGAAAACAAACTTCCATTCGCGTTGTAGGGCGGTGTAACGGATGGCGGCAGTTTGAAAAGGCTGGCGGTGAGGAATCGGTTGACTTTTTGTGGATTGAACCCTACCTTGGGTGCTAATAAACAGTTTTTGTAGCTCGTTGTTAAAATTCTCCGCAGCAAAGAGTGCGTAACCACTAACTGGCAAGTCCCTTACCAACTGGAGTTGATCGAATGCTCCAATTGTTGGCAAAGAAAGTAAGCGAATTCCCGGCACTAACAATGTAGCTCCCAATTGTTTAGAGGCGATCCAGGGTTGGGCTAGTCGTTGGAAGCGAGAAGTATCCAGAGCATAAGTCATGGGAACGATTAAATCTACATCTCCCCGCCTTGCCCAAGTTTCCCAGTTTTGTTGAATTTTCTGAATCCGCTCTAGTTCTGGCAGAGGAAATACTGCAACCGACAAAATCAAATTCGGTCGTTTTTGCCGCAACTGCTGTGAAACTTGGGCAACAAAGCTATCAACTTGCATGGTGCGAAATGTTGTCCACTTTTGCCACAGTTCTGGTTGGCTGGGGGAAATATTTATCGGATCTACACCAGTAAGTTGCTGAAACTGCGCTCTTGCAGCTTTGCCATAGCCATAGGTTCGACCTGCTGATGGGTCTTGAAAGGGGTAGCGAATGTAGTCTAGCTGTAGACCATCGACGTTATAGCGAGTGACGATTTCATCGTACAGCTTGAGCAAATACTGCCGCACTTCCGGGTTGGCTGGGTCGAAGAATGGCTTAGTCTGACCAACCGGAATCATGTTACCCAGGTTATCGTAGTTTGCCCAATCGGGATGAGCCGCCAGTACTGGCCCGGGATAATTAAGACTAACGTTGATGATTTGATTGTGACGTTGGTTCCCAGCTGCAAAAGTCCAAACCCAAGCGTGTAATTCCATGTCTCGCTCATGGGCTAATTTCACCGCATCTGCCAGTGGGTCCCACCCACGAATTAATGGGTTTTGCTCTTTTGCGACTTGGCTCGGATAAATGGTATAGCCAGCGTTAACAGTTTCAAAGAAGACGGTATTAATCCCAGTTTGGGCTAGGCGATCAAAAATCTGTGCCAGTCCCGCCTTGCTACCAGCACGAACAATCGTCCCCCGATCTAACCAAACTGCCCGAATTTCTGGTTGAGCCAGCCTCCGATCAACAGGAAACTGCTGCCACAAAATCGTCTTCGCTACCAGCCACTGCTGACGAGCCAGAGCGTAGTTTTTTTGGGCAATCAATTGGGGTAAGTTTTTGGCAATTACTCTTACCTGTGCCAAGGCTTGGTCTTTATTTCTGACTAGCCCCCCCAATTTAGTTGAGGCCAATTGCGTCGTCGGCTGCTCCTTGACAGATTGGGGGGTGTAGGTGTCCAGATCCCTAGAGGACTGCTTTTGCTCAGATATCGCAACACCTTCATTAGCCGCATCGGCTGACACTGCTAAATTAGCACTTTCCACCCGACCAATGAGATTTTCTAGCTCTTGCTGGAGTGCGATCGCTTCGTTGTTGTTAATCGGCTGATTGGAATTAGGTGCAACATCCAGACGCACCGCTTGTTCCAACTGATCTATAGCCTCCTGAGAATTTGGGGGTTTGACTGTAGTTAGGGGTCTAGGTATGGGAGCGGTGGCAGTTTTAGGAGGAGGGGATGAGGGGGATGAGGGGGATGAGGGGGATAAACTGCCTCTCTGCCCCTCTGCCCTTGATGCCGCCGCCACCCTTGTCGAGCAGTTTTGG
This sequence comes from Nostoc sp. JL33, assembly GCF_017114985.1. GTDB lineage: Bacteria > Cyanobacteriota > Cyanobacteriia > Cyanobacteriales > Nostocaceae > Nostoc. Next base: position 79,260 of record NZ_JABXKP010000077.1, read on the forward strand.
GAACCTCCTGCTACTTTTTTCATGCGATTTGATGGCGGTGGTGCTGTCAAATAGTGATTGAGAGCAGCTTTTAACCAGGCATTATCTAACTCGGCGGCTGAGGCTGTATTTGTTCCCCAGCGCCAGCCCAAAAGGGTGGAACGCTCAGTTGTCACTACTGCGGCAGAATTATCTTTGGAATTCCAAACAGCAGCAGATTCAGTGCCCATATCATTAGGAATCACAACGCCGCCGCGTACTTTGCCAAAGAGTTGAGTTTGATTTGCCCATTCTGGGATATTGGTTTTTACGGGTTTAATCTCTTCTGTATCACTGAGGCTGAATCCCCAATAACCTCCCAAAAGCGATCGCAATAACTGCCGCACTCCTGGCGCTGATAGACTACCTACTGGCCCACTGGCAATCAACCGCCCCCCTTTACTCATCCATTCTTCTAGGGCGATCACTTGGGTTGGGGTTAATGTCTCCACATTTGGCAAAAATAATACCCGGCGATCGCCCCAATCTGCTGCACTCTTGACATCATTTAGGGGAATTACACAATATTTCACCCCTATTGCCTGTAAGCGATCGCTTATCCCTACCCATTGATTTGCATTTTCTTGCCCATACACTACGCTCAATACAGGTTCTTCAGTCGCTGCCCTGACTGGCAAAATACTAAAACTATTTAAAATTAAAAAATTAAAACTTAAAATAAATAATCCGGCTTTTTTAATTTGTGAATTTGCCTTTTTGTGATACTTTTCCTGATATTTCACTCCTGACTCCTCAGTGGATTATTTATTAAGCATTACTTCTTATTTATCATCTAGCATAACAATAAATTACCTCCGAGAAACAACTGATCTTTGATAACTAAACCTGACCATAATTGAAAATACATGTTTTGATTAAATCTTCAACTCCTGCTACTGGGAAAATTTTTGTATTTAGTCTGCCAGCTAATTCCTCAATACTCATATCATCTAAAAACACTAATTCCCCATTTTTTAACATGACATTCGGTAGCAAAATCCCATCACCTAAATCTTGCCCTTCTAAATTTATAAGCAAATCATGACCAGTTAATAATCCAGTTACACTGATAGTTTGTCCCCAATAATCACTACATAAAGCACGCATATTCACTTCTAAACCTTCAACAAAATTTAAGCGTTTCAAAATCGGTTGAAATGCTTTTTCTACGGCGTTGCCTACTACCCAAGTTAATTTCCTCTGAGGATAAACTTTTGGCGGTAGTAATTCTGCTGCAACGGTGGCAAATTGCTTCAGAAATAATTGAATCGAACCAACTCCGTTATCAATTTGGGGATATTCTTCATATTCAGATTCGCTGGGTAATTCCTCACCTGCAATCAAAAACCACTCATCGGCTAACCAAACAACGCTAGAACCGAATTGTTGGCGAAATTGCTGTGAGAGCATTTGCACTTGAGAAATCACTTCTTGGGCTTTTTCCCTAGTTACGGGTATGAGTTCATCTTCTGGAGGCCGAAACCGTGTCAACCCAACTGGCACAACTGCCACCGATGCGACCGCAGGCACTTCACCAGTATGAAAGGACGCTAAATCTTTGAGAGTTTGTTCCAGATGTTTGCCATCATTTATACCAGGACAAACAACCACTTGAGCATGAATTTGTAGTCGCCTTTCTTGAAACCACTTGATTTGTTGCAAGATTTGTCCCGCACGCGGATTTTTTAGCAGTCTAATTCTGACTTCCGGCTCCGTAGCATGAACAGAAACATACAACGGAGACAAGCGCATTTGCTCAATTCGCTGCCATTCTCTTTCTGGTAAATTGGTCAGGGTAAGATAAGAGCCGTACAAAAAGCTCAGGCGGTAATCGTCGTCTTTTAAATACAAGCTGGTGCGCTTACCTGGTGGCTGTTGGTCGATAAAGCAAAATGGGCAACGGTTATTGCACTGAATTAAACCATCAAATAGGGCAGTTTCAAATTCTAGCCCCAAGTCTTGGTCGTAATCTTTTTCGATTTCCAGGCTATGAGTTTTACCAGTAGCGTCTAAAACCTCTAGTTCCAAAACTTCATCAGCACACAAAAACTGATAATCAATTAAATCGCGGGGACGTGTACCATTGATAGCAACGATCGCATCCCCGGATTCAAAGCCTATCTCTGCGGCTATTGAGTCTGGAAGAACCTTAGTAATTCGGGCAGGATGAATTCTAGTCATGGGGTATTGGGCATGGGGCATGGGGCATTAGTCATTTGCTTTGGACAAAGGACAAATGACTAATGACAAAGGACTAATGACTATTATCCCTTCCAACCTGCTGCGATCGCCAGTAAGATAACACTACCGAATGCTAATCTATACCAAACAAAAACTAAAGTGTTTTTGGTTGCTAAGTATTTGATCAAAAATGCAATCGATAGGTAGGAAAAAATAAAGGTTGAAATAATCCCTACAATTAACAGTCCAACAATGTTATCTGGCAACTGGTGGGCTTGAAACAACTTGAATATTTTTAGGCTTTTATACAGCGTAGCAATGGTAAGAGTTGGAAACCCTAACAAAAATGAGAATTTCGCTGCTGTATCGCGTTCTAATCCTAAAAATAAGGCAGTCGTCAACGTCGAGCCAGAACGAGAAACGCCCGGAATCAAAGCAAGTGTTTGCCCCAATCCAACTAAAATCCCATCCCGAATCTGCAATGACTCAAAACCTCGCTTGCGAGTGCCAATTTTCTCTGCCAAACCTAATATAAGTGCCATGATGATCGACATAATGGCAATAATTAATGCACTCTCCGGTAGAATGTCTTTCAAAAGAAAGCCAAAAATTAAGGCAGGCATTGTTCCGACTACAATACCAACAAGAATTTTCCACTCCTCCCGTTGCCAGTCTCTGTCTTTTAGTGCTTCGATTCCACCCTTGACAATACTGTAAATCAGTGACCAAAAATACCCTAAAATTGCGATAACACTGCCAAATTGAATTGCATCAACAAAATCTTTAGAACCTAGTTCTTTCCAACCAAATACCTTTGTCACAATCAAAAGATGTGCAGTACTGCTGATTGGCAAAAACTCTGTAATACCTTGAACAATACCCAAAATAAAAGCTTGAATAAACTCCATATGTAATTAAGACCTTTTTCCTGTTCTAGACATGATTATGAACATTGTTTAGCTGATAATGTTATTTTTTATACTCTTTGCTGCACCCAATCTTGTAGAAAATTCAATTTTAGTGATCAATAACATCATCGAAGACGCTGACCATGTTCTTACACCCATGTCAATAAGTCAACGCAATTTTGGCAGTTCATCAAACTTTAATATTTCGCGGACTGATCCCTGTTGACTTTTTAACCGTTAAATTTACCCTCACCTCTGTGTAGTCCCCATTTACAAGGGACTACAGAGGAGTTGTGTACATAGTGCAACTTTGGTGGATTAGTCTGGTGTGGCGCAGAGTGTTTTGTCTGATTTGCGCCAGCGCTCCCCGAAATTTCAGTATAATTGCAATACCCCAGGGGGGGATTTTAAAATGTGATATCTTAAATAAGATAAAGTTTAGTAACAAATATTAAAAACTTTGATTAATAATACATTGTCCTCCTATACCGTTTCTACCCCTCCGATTGATACCGACTTGGATTTAGCTGATACTGGGCAGAAGGATATCAGGCAATTGGAATCTACACTCTCCTTTTCTCCCTCTCTCCCCTTATCGGTTTTTGGGCGACAAAGTTGGTTAGTGTTTGCGACGGCGGTATTTTTGGTAACAGTGCCAGTATTTATAGAAGCGCCAATAGTGCGATCGCTACCAAGTCTAAGTTTAGCGCTGACAGGATTTTGGGTGTGGCTAAGTTTTACCTTGATGTCACGTCCTGCAACTTACGTCTGGGGGGATTTGCTCTTAGGATTTAGCTCAAGTTGGTTAGCAGGAGCGATTTACTGGGGTTGGTTACGTTGGGAGCCTTTATGGCATCTGCCAGTGGAGTCTATAGGTTTACCGTTTGCTTGCTGGTGTTTGGCGAAGAATTGGGGCAAGGTGGGTAACTGGTTTTATTTAGGTTCTTTACTCGGTACAGTTTTAACAGATGTATATTTTTATATAGCAGATTTGATGCCCTATTGGCGGCAAATTATGATAGTAGATGCTGATGTAGTACCGCAAATATTACAAAATGCCTTAACGCAAGTACAAACGCCTTGGGGACAAACTTGGGCTATAATTCTGGGTCTAGTGCTGTTAACAGTCGGAATTTTACCTTTAGGTCGAAAGCAAAGACACTGGTATGCCTTTAGTGGCGCAGTTTTAAGCACAATTTTGGTAGACAGCCTATTTTTGTTAGCTGCGATCGCAGCCTGAATAAGGCAAGAGGCTGCATTTTTTGCCCAAACTCCCAGCCCAATCTACGGCAGATCGAAAATGATGCTGTAGATGATTAATTAGTTAAGAAATATTACATAACAGTTGCTCACCATCAAGTGTTTTTTGGTAGGCTTTTCGGTATTAGACATCGCCAGAATCAGCCACCCCAAAAAGGTTTCCTCTAGCTCTTAATGCTACCAGGATCATGGATGCAAGGCTATTGCAGCTATGCAGGCACTCTTACCACTATGAAAAATGAAAATTTTTGTCAAAAGTACAGTCAAACCCAGTAACGGCAAATATTGTGGATATTAATACGCTGTATATTAGTTTTTGATGACTGCTGTGTTGATTAAGCTATCAGGTTTTGTCCAAAGTCCAATTGTCTTTGGCGCTCTGACTAATGACTAATGACTAATGACGGCTGTTAGCTTAAAACTTTTGTTTCTGTTTGATGGAAAGAGGTAGAAAAATCGTGAAAAGATTAGCGCGTTTATTAACAGTGTTTAGTTTGTTACTTAGTTGCTGGGGATGGTTGGGAACAACTCAGATAGCCCAAGCTGCTAGTTTCAACAGTTTTGCTTTTCCCCAAGTCCCAGTTTTGGCAATTGAGCGGCAGAATCGGGCAGACGCTAAACTAGGAACGGAATTTGGTAAAAAAATTGATTTGAATAATACCAACGTCCGAGCTTTTCAACAGTATCCAGGGCTTTATCCCACCCTGGCTAAGAAAATCATCACAAATGCTCCCTACCAAAAGGTAGAGGATGTATTGGATCTTCCCGGATTGAGCGATCGCCAAAAACAAACCCTGCAAGCCAACTTCGATAAATTCACCGTGACAGAACTAGAGCCTGCCTTCAACGAGGGAGACGATCGCTTTAACAACGGCATCTACAGATAACTGCAAAATGCAGTCAATGTAGCAAATAGCAGCCCACTCCTGATTTTAAGTAGTGGGACACGATTATAAGTTAGGAGTTAGGAGTTAGGAGTTATGAGTTAAAAATTCAAAATTCCTAACTCCTCACTTCTAACTCCTCACTTCTGATTTCTCACTCTCCCCTGTGCTTTTACCTTGCCTCAGATAGATATTCCTAGCCAATTTGATGTCTTAGTAGTCGGCGCTGGTGCTGCTGGACTATATACAGCGCTGTGTCTACCAGAGTCTTTGCGAGTCGGTTTGATTACCAAAGAAACTGTTGCTTTGTCCGCCAGTGATTGGGCGCAAGGTGGCATTGCCGCAGCTGTTGCCCCGGAAGATTCTCCCACGCTGCACATTGAAGATACGATCCGCGCAGGTGCAGGTTTATGCGATCGCACCGCCGTCGAATTTCTCGCCCAACTTGCCCCTAACTGCATTCAATCCCTAGTTAACTTGGGGGTTGCTTTTGACCGTCATGGTCAAACCTTGGCTTTAACTTTAGAAGCTGCCCATTCTCGCAACCGCGTTCTCCACGCCGCCGACACCACAGGGAGGGAAGTTACCACCACCCTCACCAACCAAGTATTACGTCGCCCGAATATTCAAGTCATTCAGCAAGCTTTGGCTTTGAATTTGTGGATTGAACCCGAAACTGGTCGCTGTCAGGGAATAAGCCTGTTTTATCAAGGTAAAATCACCTGGATAAGAGCTGGTGCTGTGGTATTGGCAACTGGCGGCGGCGGTCAGGTATTTGCCCAAACCACTAACCCGGCTGTGAGTACAGGTGATGGGGTAGCGATCGCAGCTCGGGCTGGGGCGATCCTCCGCGATTTGGAATTTGTGCAATTTCACCCCACTGCCCTAACTAAACCTGGTGCCGATCGCTTTCTGATTAGCGAAGCTGTACGCGGCGAGGGGGCGCACCTTGTGGATAACGAAGGGCGGCGTTTTGCCTTTGACTACCACCCGGCGGGTGAACTCGCGCCCAGAGATGTGGTCAGTAGAGCAATTTTCAGCCATTTACAACGTACCGCCCTTGATTTGGCGACTGCCCATGTCTGGTTGGATATGCGCCCCATCCCCGCCGACAAGATTCGTCACCGCTTTCCCAACATCATCAAAGTTTGTCAGCATTGGGGCGTTGATGTCTTCCATGAACCAATTCCTGTAGCGCCAGCTGCCCATTACTGGATGGGTGGGATTGTCGCGGATCTGATGAATCGCACAAATATCAAGAGTTTGTATGCGGTAGGTGAAACCGCTAGTACCGGCGTACATGGGGCAAATCGCCTTGCCAGTAATTCCCTACTGGAATGTATTGTGTTTGGGGCGCAGATGGCTAATATTGAGTTGGAAAATATTGGGCTGCCGTCAGAAACACCAGTGCTACCATTACGGAAATTTAGTGTTGATGCTAGTGAGTGGCACATTCAGCAAGCACACCTAGAAGCACTCAGAGAGAAGTTACCACGTCTAGTGTGGGAAAGTGCTGGTATTTGTCGGGAGCAATCAAGGTTGGAAACTGCGATCGCTACTATTGAATCTTGGCAGCAAGATTTCGCTGCCTTGCCTTTAAGTCAATTCTTGCTTGCTTTACGTCCCGCAGAACCAGCTAGTTTTGACATACCAGATGTTGAACGGCAATTGGGACTTTGGGCAGAAACCCGCAATTTATTAGATGTGGCTGATTTAATTCTTAAAAGTGCTGCTTTTAGAACCGAAAGTCGAGGCGGACACTACCGTTTAGATTACCCTCAACCAGACCCAAATTGGCAAGTCCACACACTTGTACAAACACATCATTGGTGGAAATCTGTATAGTTTTGTCTATTTAATTGTCAACTAGACGACTCTCACTGGCTGCTTTACCACAATTAAAAATTGAAAATCTAAAATTCAAAATTGCCATCAGCGAGTGCCGCTACCATGATGACTGTCGGGGCCACCATAATTTGGTGGAATATATGTGTCGTCTTTTAAATTTTGAGAATTGAGTTTGCGGGCGATTGAGGTGTTACTGGTAGTAGCGCCAGCATTAGCACTTGCAGTACTGACCATATTTGTGCAAACGGCAATTTGCGGTATTAGGATGGAAGCAGCTATAGATAATATAATAAACTTTGTGATTCGGAAGTTAGTTTTCATAAATTTAAGCAAATTTACTAATTTTTCATTTAAGAGTGTTTTTTTATTTTCAACCGTATATTTACTGGCTTTTTCGGAAAATAGATTTTTACTTTATTAAATCTTTGCTAGTAGTCTACAAGTAATAGTGGTATGTGCTTGTAGATTAACGTTAATCTGCTGGGATTAAACACTCTTTATACTTAAGTGATATTCTTAAATTTGCTCTTTCTACATCAGTCTAAAGTTAGATATGTTGAGAAATTACTGTGAGCATTGCACTTGATTCACTATTTATTAATAGTACCTTAGTAATATTTTAAGCGCCGTAAGTAAAAACAGCATATTCAGTGAATAATCATGCTGAAAAAAATATCAAGTAATACTTATTTCCTTGTCTAGTTAAGATTTAATTACAGTAAAGATACATAGATATAATACAACGAAATTCCGAGACTACAAGGATTTGAAAAACTATGCAACTATCAAATATCGTAATCAGGCTAGTACGCCCGTAACCCGGATTTCTCACAAAGGTTTAAACGATTAGCCCAAAACGCTTATGCCACTTAGACTTGAGATAAAATCCCCCGTTCACATACTGCTGTGATTCATGCAGTGTCTAAAACGCTCAAAATCTAAGCCTGATAAAGGTTTGGTCATAGCGATCGCACCGCTTGTGAGAAATGCGGGGTAAATAGAGCAACCATTTCAAATCCCTCTCATAGCTTATTCCATAATACTTTTGAATGCGTGAATGCGTGACTTCCGCCTTGCAGTACTAGTAAGTATAAGTATATTTTTATCAAGTAAAAATACTTACTAAATTCAGTTACCTTCCTAATTACCCTTGGTTAATTAAGCAAACTCGTAACGATTTTTACCCAGGCGCTTGGCACGGTACATTGCTGCATCGGCTTGTTTGATCAAAGTTTCACTGTCTTGACTGTTGTATGGGTAGACACTAATGCCAATACTGGCAGAGACTCGGATTCTATTGCCGTCCAAAACAATTGGCTTGTTAATGCTGCTTAAAATTTTTTCGGCGACTTTAGCAGCTATTTGAACATTAGGAATTCCCCGTAAAATCACAGTAAATTCATCACCACCCAAACGAGAAACTCTATCACTAGCGCGTAAAGAGTTGCTGAGTCGTCCAGCAATAGTCATTAGCAAGCGATCGCCCATCTCGTGCCCCAGAGTATCATTGATTTGCTTAAAGCCATCTAGATCAATAAACAGCAGCCCCACCAAGAAGTTGTTGTATTGTGCCCAATGTAACGACTCGTAAAGTTGTTCAGCAAAAAATTTGCGATTGGATAAACCGGTCAGGGGATCGTGATCTGCTAAATAGCGCAAGTGGTCTTCTTTGAGTTTTAATTCATTGTTAGAGCGGAATAGTTCAGCAGCAGTACGCTTGAGATGTTCCTCCTTGAGCTTGCGCTGAGTAATATCTCGGATGACCCCAACTAAAAAGGAATTGCCAGCTGCGTCTTTGTGGAGCGATCGCTTAGTGGCAATTTTATGAGTCTGACCAGCGGCATTTGTAAATTCTTCTTCATGTTCCTGGGGTTGCTTAGTCTGAAAAACAAGCTCATCCTGTTGTCGAAATACATCAGCTTCATGTTTAGGGAAAAAGTCATAATCTGACTTTTCAATTAACAACCTATTCGGATAACCAATAAATTGACAATACGCCTCATTTAAAACGATCCATTGGTGTTGTTGATTTTTCACAAAAATTGGATCAGAAATCGTGTTGATTACGTGATACAAAAATTCTTTGGAACGTTTCCCCTCTTGTTGGATATGGGCAATATGACTGATCATCCAAATAGCTGAACTGCCAAAGCTAAACACTGAGGGAATGAGCGGTATCCACCAACCATATAAGAAAGCTAGATACGCACTCAGGGTTAATACAAAACAAGAAACTAGGATACTCAGCAGGCTTATAATTGCGTGTCCTATCCGCAATGTGGTAATGGCTCCCAGATAAGACCAGATAAAAATCCACAAGTATTCCACTAAGTCAGGCCACACTTTGAGTAATGGTCGTCCTTGCAAAGCAGCTGAGATTAACTCACTAATAAAATAAGCTTGCAGTTGAATTCCAGGTACAGTCTTTGCCGTACCCATTAGACTGCTGGAGTAGGGAATGAATACAAAATCCTGGACACTGGGTGCAGTGGAGCCAATGAGTATAATCCGATCTTTGATTAAGTTTTCTTTGACTTGATCAGCTAGTACATCTGTTATAGATACCTGGGTAAAAGGATAAAATTCTCCAGATGAACTTTGATATTTGGGTTTGGGAAAATTGGTCAAAATTTGGTAGCCTTTATCATCAGCTGCCACATAAGCACCATCATTAGCCTCAAAACGAGTAAATACTGCCTTACCTAATTGCAAATACTCAGGGTTTATTTTTGCTTTGGTGGGAGTAATTTCCTCTGACTTTAAATACAATAAAGCCAACTTCATGGCAAAACTTTCGTGTACCTGATCATCAACGTACCAATACAACAAACTGCGACGTACTTTACCATCAAGATCAAATACCACATTGTTAAAGCCCACTTGATCCTGATTCAGTCCCGGTGGAGGCGAAACACTAAAGTTTTTGTTTTTGTCATTTGTTAGGAGTTCAATACCAATCAAGTTGGGCATTGATTTATAAGCATTACGCAGTTCTTGATTACCAGTCTTTACTGGGAAATTTCTGTAGATATCTAAGCCAATAGCACGAGGTTTGTGGACGTTTAATTTTTGCAATAACTGGGCAATCTTTATATCTGGAATTGGCCACGAACCTACTTTGTCTAAATAGGTTTCATCAATCACTACGATCGTAATACGCTCTTCTGGCGGTTCATCTGGACGTAAGCGAAAAAATTGATCCAAAGCTGCCAACTCCAAAGCTTGCAATAATCCGATGGAGTGCAAAACCAGGATGAAGGCTGCAATGCTGGCGGCAATAATCAATTCTCTGTGTCCCCGACTAAGCGATTGTTTCAGTCTAAAGATTAATTTTACAAAATGGTTGCCTAGCTGCTGATTCATTCCCATTACCTAATAGGGAGAAATATTCTCTATTTCCTATAGCTATTAAGTATCGGACTAAAATAGCTCAAGCGGGAGTTAAATAGAGTTCCTAAGAGGATGTTTTAAAAGTCGTCTTTTCGGTAGCAAAACGTTCTTGATCCCGGCTAGCACATGGCGTGCGCTATCCGGGATCAAAAAGTGCCTAAAATCACAGCCAACCACTTTGAAAACAACCTCTAAGAGTTTTTTCAACTCAGCAAGGTTCTTCAAGACATCGTGGTATTGACCCAGTTGACTATGGGGTGTGAACTACACCGTACCACTAGGTCAGTGTAGCCTTCCCAATTCATTGAAAACCGACGCTGATGCTGACTCAAGTCAATTACTTGAAATACTTGAAGTTACGAGGGCCCGTGTAACCAGAAACTTTCGCTAGTTCCTCTAAGCTTTGGATTCCGCTATAGCTTTTACCATTGATTATCCAAGTGGGGAAGCCTTCAATTTTTGCGGCTTTACACACTTCTGCTATAACTTTCGATCCATTAGGAAAGCACTCTACCTTAATATCATTGTTGATTATTTCCTCGGCTTCTTTACCAAAAAGCAGCTTTTGTTCATGGCAGTGAGGACACCAGTAAGCAGTATATTCCTTCGCCCCTACCTTTGCAAGCTGGCGTGCTAAGGCTATTTCTGCCTCACCAGAAGTAGTGGTAACTTCCCAACCGAATGCCGGGTTAGGATCTACCTTGGGAGTAAAGTTAATCTGTGCGGGTTGTCCAGGAGTTCCAGCTGTAACATCTGATTTATTCACGCCAGCATAGACGCCTAAAGTACCAATCAGCGTCACCATTCCGACAATAATGGCGGTAAAAAAGATTTGTCCAATATCCTCCCAAGTCCGACCGATTATCGTCAGTACCAAAAGACTCAAAGAGAACAAAGCTGAACCGATACAGTAAGGACAAGTAGCTTTAATTTGAGATGCCAGCACGTACATTAAGTAGCCGCTAAAGACAGACATAGCGATCGCACCCGCCAGCAGCAGAAACCACGTCCAATTTTCCAATTGTTTGCGGCGATTGTTTTCCCCTGAGTTGAATACCAAGGGAGCCAAAGCAAATATCACCATACTGGTGTATGCCAAAAACCCAAACAAGGCTAATGGCTGGCCAAAAACCGTTGCCCAAGGACTGGAAAGCACATCATTACAACCCTTAGCACCAGCCTGTGCCACACAAGCTGCACTGCCTCCTGTTAACTTTTCTATGGTGAGATAAGCTGTTGTCAAGGCACCACATCCAGCGATCGCGGCAATCAATGGACGTGACCATTTATGAATCCAAGGAGTAGAACGACGGCGAATCATAAATATTGGGGAATGGGGAATGGGGAATGGGGAATCGGGAATGGGGAATCGGGAATTGCGGAATCGGGAATTGCGGAATCGGGAATAATAATTAATTGTTCGCTTCCTCCCCCTACTCCCTACTCCCCACTCCCCACTCCCTAAGAATGTAACTTCACTTGTTCTGCTGATTTGTTTTCACCTTTGGAGTTCCAATTGCGACGCGCGGCTTCCACAAATTGGCTGACGCGAATTGGATCAATTGGTTGCTCTATGCGTCCGTGACGTTTCAGGGAACTGGAAACTATTACACCATCTGCTGCCTGCATCAATGTATCAATATTTTCCCAATTAGCCCCACTACCGATGAACACTGGCGTGCCAGCTGCTGCACCACAAGCGAGTTCCAAATCTTCTAAGTTAGGAGGGCTACCAGTAGCCCAGCCAGACAAAATAACCCCGTCCGCTAAACCCCTTTCAATGGTGTCTTTCACGGCGACTGTGAGATTTGGAGAACTCAAAGGACGGGCGTGTTTCACCAACACATCGGCCAGGATTTTAACATCGCAGCCTAACTCCCGTCGATAGCGGAGTAGTTGATAGGCTTCTCCCTCAATTAATCCCTGATCGGTTGCCATCACCCCTGTGAGGACGTTGACGCGGATAAATTGCGCCTGCACACAGCTAGCGATCGCCATTGCACTTTTGGCATCGTTTCGCAAAACATTTAAGCCCACAGGCAAAGTCACCAAATTCTGTATCCGCTGCACCACAATGGTCATGGCACTCACAACCACTGGATCGACTTGGTTTTTGGTAAACGGCGCGTCGAAAAAATTCTCCACAATCAGACCGTCAACCCCTCCACTTGCCAGAGCTGCGGCTTCTTGTTCGGCGCGGTCAATCACCGCTTTTAGGCTACCTCCCCAACGCGGTGACGTAGGCAGTGGTAGCAGGTGAACCACGCCAATAATCGGTGAGCGAGTTTTAAATATCTGATATAAGTCCACGTCTTTAATCCGCCTCGCAAAGTCCAGAGTCCAGAATTTTTTGACTATTGAACGCCAGTTCAACGCCACTCCCCTTAAGATCGGGAAAATACGCACCAGACCGGCTCCTCTTGACCCTTGACTCTTGAGTTTTCATTAACTAATCAAATGTGTTTTATAATAGTTGGTTTACTGCCTCCTTCCTCCGATGGAAATGGGCGTGAAACCTCCCATAAGATATGTTAAGATAAAACTTGGCTACAAGAGGAGTTTGCCACTCACTAGACGCAAGGCAGCTTTCCGTGGTTTAGGCTCTCGTCCGCGCCCAGTCGTAGGACTTGCCAATCGCCAGGGTAGCATTACTGCTTTATAGGCGTAGTCGCTTTCGTCGATTTCCCTGAGGGTAGCGACTTCTCACAACAAGCCCTTTGGGCGGCTTCCCGATGGGTAGGTTAACAACGCACACGCTGCGGTAATATAAAATACCAATATGCGAATTGTTAAAAAACATTACAAGTGTCAAATGTACCCAAAGACACTTCAATTTACCCTGGGGAACAGATTGATAAAAATATCATAACATGACCTCTATTTTTATTATTGATAGGGTCATAAGTCCACGGACAGTTGCTGACAGTGGGAATTTGCCAGTGTACTGTTTTCATGAGGATTCTGATAGGAAAAAAGCTTAATTTTGCGCCAGAATGTTTGACTACAAGAAAAAAATGAAGATATTTTCAAAATATGGGTGACAAGCCAACAATTGCCATTTCTCACTTGGGCTGCGAGAAAAATCGAATTGATACAGAACATATGCTAGGACTGCTTGTAGAAGCAGGGTACGGTGTAGATACAAACGAAGAGTTAGCAGATTACGTTATTGTTAATACATGTAGTTTTATTGAAGCAGCGAGACTTGAATCTGTCAGAACTTTGGTAGAACTGGCAGAGGCAAACAAAAAAATCGTAATCACGGGCTGTATGGCGCAACACTTCCAAGAACAACTTTTGGAGGAGTTGCCTGAAGCAGTAGCGGTTGTGGGCACTGGCGATTATCACAAAATCGTAAATGTAATTGAGCGTGTAGAACAAGGTGAGCGGGTTAAACAGGTTAGTATTGAGCCAACCTACATTGCCGATGAAACTACACCGCGCTATCGCACTACAACCGAGGGCGTAGCTTACCTGCGGGTTGCGGAAGGATGTGATTATCGTTGTGCATTTTGTATAATTCCTCATCTTCGAGGGAACCAGCGATCGCGTACTATTGAATCTATCGTCGCCGAAGCGGAGCAGTTAGTTAGTCAAGGGGTAAAGGAAATTATTCTAATTTCCCAAATCACGACTAATTACGGTCTAGATATTTACGGTCAGCCAAAATTAGCCGAATTACTTCGCGCTTTGGGGAAAGTAGATATACCGTGGATCAGAATGCATTACGCTTATCCCACGGGACTGACCCCAGATGTGATAGAGGCGATCCAACAAACACCCAACGTCTTGCCTTACCTGGATTTGCCCTTGCAGCATTCTCATCCAGAGATCCTCCGCGCCATGAACCGTCCTTGGCAAGGACGTGTAAATGATGGGATTATAGATCGCATCAAAACGGCGCTACCAACAGCCGTACTGCGGACAACATTTATTGTTGGTTTCCCAGGAGAAACAAGCGAGCATTTTGAGCATCTACTAGAGTTTGTTCAACGGCATGAATTCGACCATGTTGGTGTCTTCACCTTTTCCTCTGAGGAAGGAACCCCAGCTTACAAGTTGCCAAATCAGTTGCCCCAATTGGTGATGGACGAGCGGCGATACCAACTTATGGAAATCCAGCAACCGATTTCCCAAAACAAAAATCAACAGGAAGTAGGCAAAATAGTTGATGTCCTGATTGAGCAAGAAAATCCTGAAAGTGGTGAATTAATCGGTCGTTCAGGTAGATTTTCCCCAGAGGTTGATGGTCTGGTGTATGTCAAAGGCCAGGCAAAGTTAGGAACCATCGTGCCAATAGCGATTCACCACGCTGATACATACGACCTCTATGGTCAAGTAGTCAATAACTAAATTGTCATTTGTCTTTTGTTAAATGACCCTTACGGGTTTGCCTTTCTGCTGAGGTATTTCCTCATGGGGGGTTTCCCCTAAGACTTTGCTGGCTGACTAATGACTAATGACTAATAACTAATGACTAATGACTAATCCAAAAATCCTTACAAAAAATTTAGGAGAATTAATGACTCTTTCATTTCAAGAATTAGGCATTTCCCAAGAACGTGTCGAACAACTAGAAAAAATCGGTTTCACTGAACCGACTAACATTCAAATGCAAGCAATTCCTCAATTGCTAGCCGGTCGTGATGTCGTTGGTCAATCTCAAACTGGAACAGGCAAAACGGCAGCATTTTCACTGCCAATCATAGAGCGGCTGGATATTAATCAAAAAGCCGTGCAAGCCATAGTTTTAACACCAACTCGTGAATTAGCAATGCAAGTTCACGATGCGATCGCTCAGTTCATCGGCGATGAAGGATTGCGGGTGTTAGCAATCTATGGTGGTCAATCAATTGACCGCCAAATGTTACAACTCAGACGTGGCGTTCACATGGTCGTGGGTACACCAGGACGGGTGATCGATTTGCTCGATCGCGGCTGTTTAAAGCTCGATCAAGTGAAGTGGTTTGTGTTGGATGAAGCCGATGAAATGTTGAGCATGGGCTTTATTGACGATGTGGTGAAAATCCTCTCCCAAGCGCCCGTAGATCGCCAAACAGCTTTATTCTCAGCAACAATGCCACCATCAATTCGGATGTTGGTGAACAAGTTCTTGCGATCGCCTGCAACTGTCACCGTTGAGCAGCCAAAAGCCTCTCCCAACAAGATTAATCAGGTAGCTTACTTGATCCCCCGCCACTGGACAAAAGCCAAAGCTTTACAGCCGATTCTGGAAATGGAAGATCCAGAAACAGCTTTAATCTTTGTCCGCACCAGACGCACAGCCGCAGAACTCACCAGTCAGTTACAATCTGCTGGTCATAGTGTCGATGAATACCACGGAGACTTGTCCCAACAAGCGCGGGAACGCTTATTACTCAGATTCCGTAACCGTCAAGTCCGTTGGGTGGTAGCAACTGATATTGCTGCACGAGGGTTAGATGTCGATCAACTCTCCCATGTGATCAACTACGACTTACCCGATAGCGCAGAAACCTACGTCCATCGCATTGGTCGTACTGGTCGTGCTGGTAAAGAAGGAACAGCAATTTCTTTAGTACAGCCATTTGAGCGGCGCAAGCAGCAAACATTTGAACGTCATAACCGCCAAAATTGGCAAGTATTGACGATTCCCACACGCGCACAGATTGAAGCAAAACACATTCTGAAATTGCAAGAACAGGTGCGAGAAGCTTTGACAGGTGAGCGTTTGGCTTCATTCTTGCCGATTGTCAGCGAACTGATTGAAGAATACGATGCTCAGGCGATCGCCGCAGCTGCACTGCAAATCGCTTACGATGAAACTCGTCCCGCTTGGTTGAACTCAGACGTGGAAATTCCCCAAGAGGAATCTTCCGCTCCCAAACCCAGACTGGGCAAGCGTCGCGAATCTTCCAGCGATCGCCCTCGTTCTGCATGGAAATCAGATAGCAGCAATGGAGATGAAGAAAGACATTCTTCTCCCAAGCCCAAACTGCGGACAAGTGGTCGTGAGTCTTCTGCATCCCCTAGTAAAAAGCTAGGTTAACCTACAGCTAGGGAATCAGCTTCTTAGTCAACAGTTAATCAATTTTGGATTTTAGATTTGAGATTTTTTCTTCAATCCGAAATCCAAATCTAAAATTGGCAAAGTTGAGAGTTAAGAGTCAAGAGTTAAGATTTTGACTTTAGACTCTTGACTTTTTGGCTTTTTGGGTAACTTTTTCTACCAGTTTGTAGCAAGATAAATTAAAGATGCATTCTTCGTGGTCTTATGTTCACTATTCCAGACTTAGAGCAACTACAAGCAGAGCATCCAGAATGGCAGATGGAGCTAGTAGACGGAAATATACTTCTTATGGGGCCATCAGATTATGAATCACAAGAAATAGGTGCTGAGTTAGTTAGATTACTCGGTAACTGGGTGCGCCCACAAAGACTAGGACGGGTGACTGGTTCTAGCGCTGGTTTTATTTTGCCTACCTTAGAAACTGAAAACGGTAAAGAAGCTGAGAACGAAAAACGAAATCTCCGCGCTCCTGATGTATCTTTTGTTCGTGCTGATAGACTGAAAACAAGCAAGCGCGATTTTGTGGAACTGGTGCCTGACTTGATGGTAGAGATAAAATCTAAGTCAGACCGGATCAAACCACTCGTAGAAAAGATTCAGCTATTCCTACAACTTGGATGTACAGTTGGTATCTTGATTGATCCTGACAACTTGACGCTCACAGTTTATCGACTCAACCAAGAACCAATTCTCTTGCAGGACAACAACAAACTGACACTACCAGACTTACTACCAGGTTGGGAGCTAGTAGTGTCAGAACTGTGGCCGCCTGTGTTTGAATAGTTTAGAAATACTACAGCCAAGGACGACTAACTTGTTCTAATTCTCCAATTTCATCATCGCTCAATCTCCAGCCCAAAGCACCAGCATTCTGACGCACCTGTTCGGCTGTCTTCACCCCGGCAATAGGAATAACGTTCCCCTGAGCAATTAACCAGTTGAGAGCAACTTGGGCAGGGGTGCGATCGTATTTTTCCCCGAAGTTGCGTAGCAAAGATATGACTGGGGCAATTTTTTGCAGACCTTCTTTTTTAAATCGTGAGTCTATTTTCCTCGCACCAGTAGGGGTTTCAGTACTATCAATACTGTATTTACCTGTAAGTAATCCCTGTGCTAGAGGACTATAAGCCAAAATAGTCACACCCAACTCACGGGCAGTTGCTATAATACCTTTGCTTTCGACTTGACGAGTGAGTAAAGAATAGCGTACTTGGTTCACAGCCAAAGGCACTCCACGGGCCGCCAATATTTGATGCGCGTCTCGCATTTGCTCTGCTGAGTAATTACTCACACCGACTGCGGCAATTCTACCCTGCTTCACTTCATCCGCTAAGGCATTCATCAAAGTTTTTTGACTTAAAAAGAAAGCAAAAGGCCAATGCACTTGGTACAGGGCGATTTGCTGTAATTGTAAGCGTTTGAGGCTGTCTGTTAAAGCATTAGAGACGGATTGGGCTGTAAATCGCCACGGTAGGGGGCCAAATTTTGTGGCGATTTGTACAGGTTGTTGTGTCTGTTGCAGAAATTGCCCCAAAAATTCCTCGCTCTTTCCCGTTCCGTAGATTTCCGCAGTATCAAAGAAGGTAACACCAGCCTCTAAGGCTGCTGTAAAGGCTTCTTGTAACTGTTCTGGCCCATAGCGATCGCCATAATTCCAAAAGAGTTTATCACCCCAAGCCCAGGTGCCAATGCACAAAGGTGTAACTGCTGGGCCATTTTGCCCCAATGTGATGGTTTCCACGGTTGCAAAATTTAATTTATATTTCTTTACTTTTATAGTCTATCGAAATGGTTGATGCAATATCTTCACAGTGCGATCGCCATTGCCCCCAACTCTTGTTGTGCTGCATCTACGCCCGTCGTAGACATCGCGGCTTGCATAAAGATTTATAAATTACACTTGACAACATATCTATTCTCAGAATTAAGGGAGGCTAATATAACGTTTCCTGGTACAGCTTAACCTCACCCCGATAAAGCCGTGGTTTATCTCCCCTGTCTTAACCCACAAAGAAGGGTTGGGGGCGAGGTTTTGATCTGATGTACTTCATCCACCTGGGAACCGCTATAACCTCCCTTTTATAATAGTTGAGTGTATTTACTTGTATTTACGAATTAGATGATTTATCCTGCTTGGCTTTTTTGATTAATTCCATGTAGACATTAATCTCACTAATTTCTAAATCATGCTCAACTCTGGTTACTTTCCATTTCTCCTTTTTTAGGTAAACTTCCTCTCCGACTCTGGGAGTAAATTGGAGATCATAGAACTTTTTTAGAAAATCTTTTTGGTTTTCTTCCCATAATATTACTTTGACTGGTTCTTTACTCATTGCTTATGCCTTTTTGGTTACTAGATGAAGGTAAGTAGTTTGATGACATACATACGGCAAGTTTATCTTACTAATTCAATGCAATAGCGTAGTTAAAACCACATTTTCACATTGATATTTTTATGTAGCTTGATTGTGCCCGATAAAGTTATAGTGCAATAGCATAACTCTAGTAAGTATTACTCTTAGGTTTACTTTAAAATCTTTTTTAGTGCTGTTTTTGCTTGTATCAGGTTAGAAGGCAATCAGGGGGACTGCATCCAAAACGAGACGCTTCATCCTTGTATCAAATAATCTTCATTATCCTTCGATAAGCTAAAGCTTTGAAGAATACGTCCCTTTACTTCGCAAGAAAGATGCGAATAAGAGGCTCTCAAGACCTTTGATATCGCTGAACTATGCCAAGAATTGATAAGAAATACCGTGCTAAAGTTTCTTACTTTAGCCATTTTTCAAGCTTTTTTACCATTTGCTGCTTTGAGGCGATCGCTCTGGATACCAGAAAAGGGCAATTGAGGATTTTAATCAAGCTCTCGTCATTATTTTATGTGCTTGATTGTGCAGCAATCTGGACAGCTTCTATATCAACATTGAGGTGTTGAGCAATCTGCTCCACACTCATCCCTGTTTTTAGTAACAGAGGCACGGTAAGTTTCAACATTTCAACTTCCCGTTCTTCTCGACCCTCGGCTTTCGCTTCCTGATAAACCCTTGTTTGTTCCAAAGTCAGTCCCAGCATAGCTTCAACTTCCTCTCTACTCAACGAAGAAAACTTATAAACGGCGATTGTGGTTATGATGTCTAGTATTTCGTTTTTCGGCAGTGTGTCCGTTGACTCTAATTTTACCCGCTCAATCAATTGCTTTGCTTGCTGTGCCATTACTTCATCCGATGCTAGAGTCAACTGCATCAAGTTGATACCTATTGGCTGCTGATTAGTCGCGCCTAACTCATCTAAATAGATTCGCTGCACTTGGTCGCTGTTGAGAAATATTCGATGAGTTTTTTGATCCCTTGGTTCCAAAGAGCGTGATGAAAAAATTACCACACAGAACCAGTCATCGTACTGAGAACGATTCCGGTTCAGATACATCAGCGACTCGGTAAAGAACCGATGGTAGAGGGCTTCATCTTTTTGGAATTGAACTTCAGCAAAAAATATCACCCTAGATGTTGCATCCTCTGGAGGTAAAAATACACCATCAATGCGAAACAGCGGTTTCTTTGACTTCAAGTGATTCAAATCGATAGTTTTGCGCTTGTAGAGGAGGATGATCAACCAGTTCAAACAGTAACCCAGGAAAGCGCTTAAAAATTTGATAGTAAATGGAGTCTCGTTTCACTACTTCATCCTAAAATTCTCTCGTTATCCGTAGGCGTAGCCCGTCGTAGACATCGCGGATTACAACCAAGCCATAAAGATTAATCCTAACTTGGCTGAAGCATACGCTAATTGAGGTGTATAATTGCCTGCCAAATAAGTGCCATTGCATCGCAACTTCCATTTTTCGTTCGCTGATTTCGAGCGGCTAGGGTTTATCTTTATTTAAAGAGAGAGAGATTAAATCCGATAAACTATACGAAAAAGTAGCTATGGCAAGCGGTGAAATATTTGATACCAACAAAAAATCCCTATCTGTGCCAAGAGTAAACCTGCTGACCATGTTCCGCCTGGGTTTATTTCAGATGGGGTTGAGCATGATGTCCATTTTGACTCTGGGGGTACTCAACAGAGTCATGATTCAAGAAATAGCAATTCCGGCGACGCTAGTTTCAGTAGTTCTAGCACTGCCTTTATTTGTTGCTCCTTCGCGTGTCTGGTTCGGCCAGATTTCCGATGCCAAGCCGTTATGGGGATACCACCGCACAGCTTATGTTTGGGTGGGTGCGGCAATATTTGCGATCGCAGCATTTTTAGCTGTACAAGTAATGTGGCAACTCAATATTGCCGCTACTAGTGCAGGTACTTGGGCATGGACAAGCCAAACAATCGGCTGGACAGCACTTTTGGCTTTGGTTTTTGCTGTATACGGTCTAGGAATTTGTGCTAGCGGTACTGCTTTTGCTGCTTTGTTGGTGGATATATCTGAAGAAGATAACCGTTCCAAAGTAGTCGGTGTGGTTTGGTCGATGCTAATGGTGGGGATTATTGTTGGGGCAATTATTAGTGGCAGCTTGCTAAAACAGTTAACCCCAGAAGCAACCATAGCAACCTTGCAGCCAGCAATCAACAGGCTGTTTACTATCGTCCCAGCAATTGTATTTGGTTTAGCGATCGCAGCAACATTCGGCGTAGAAAAAAAGTACTCTCAATACTTAACCCGTTCCACACTGGTGAACCGGGAAGACAGCATTACTCTAGGCAATGCTTGGAAAATCTTGACAGCTAGCCCACAAACAGGTATATTCTTCACCTTTTTACTGGTGATGACTATCAGTTTGTTTATGCAAGACCCGATTTTGGAACCTTATGCGGGTCAAGTTTTTAAAATGCCCCTAGCGGAAAGTACCAAACTGAATATTTTTTATGGAACGGGTCTACTGATTGCCTACGGCGTTACTGGCTTTTATATTGTGCCGCGTTTGGGTAAGCGCAAAACTGCACGCTTGGGCTGTATATTGGTAGCATTCTGTTCCTTATTGCTAGGAATATCAGGATTCACTGCTAATCCAGCCTTCCTAAAGCTAGGTTTGGTCTTGTTCGGTTTAGCCACAGGTTTCTTAACTACAGCAGCAATTAGCTTGATGTTAGACCTCACAGCAGCAGAAGCCGCAGGTACGTTTATTGGAGCATGGGGATTAGCGCAGTCCCTCTCTAGAGGAGTGGCGGTGGTAATCGGAGGTACGGTTTTGGATATTGGACGCAAGGTGCTACCTAGCCTAGAGCTAGCTTATGGACTGGTATTCGTTCTAGAAGCCGTGGGAATGGTGCTATCAATTTGGTTTCTGAATCGGGTGAACATCACAGAATTTCAAACAAGTACAAAGCTTGCGATCGCATCTGTTTTAGAAAGCGATTTAGACTAAACTAGAAACTTAACCCAACCCGAATCTACTTAATCTTGGCTCAGGGGAGTCTTTGCGCGAGAATTAACCAATGAATGATTTTTGGACAACAATTCTTGATTTTGCCCAAACTACCACTACCAGAGTGGGCAAGCAGCTAATGCAAGATTTTGGGCAAGTACAGGCTGACCAAAAAGCTGATGGTAGTTTGGTGACGCAAGCAGATAAATGGGCAGATCAGGAAATTCGGGATGCGATAGCTTCTAATTTCTCTGGTTACGGCATTTTGAGCGAAGAGAGCGATCAGTCATTTCCCGGTACAGAGTGGTGCTGGGTAATTGACCCTCTAGACGGTACAACTAACTTCACTCGCGGCATTCCCATCTGGACAATATCTTTGGGTTTATTGTATCGAGGTACACCCATTTTTGGGTACATTTACGCACCAACTTTGAATCAAGCTTTTCATGGTTTCTGGCCAGGTTCATCTGGTTTAGCAACACCAACAGGAGCTTTTCTCAACCACCGCCCCATCCACACTAGTATTGATAGTCCCAGCAATAACCACTTTTTTAACGTCTGTTCCCGTAGCACCGCAATTATCCAAAACAGCTTTCCCTGCAAAATTCGGATGTTGGGTGTGGCTAGCTATAACTTTTTGACGGTTGCGACTGGAGCAACATTAGGTGGTATTGAGGCGACACCAAAAATTTGGGACTTAGCCGGGGCTTGGGTAATTGTCCAAGCTGCTGGCGGTGTCTGGTTATCGCTGAATTCAGAGCCGTTTCCCTTATCATCAGGAGAAGATTATAGCGATCGCTCTTTTCCCACTCTTGTAGTTAGTCGCCCAGAATTAGTTCCGGTATTTCAACCTTTTCTCAAAGGCGTAAAAATATAATTTGCCGCTCGGATGTCTGGAAACAGTGATTTATGTCAACCAGCTTAGTGGACGGCGGCATATCGATATTAAACTTAACAAAACTCTAGTCAAACAAAGAATTGACTATAAATAAACCTGGTGATAATCCTGATTGAAGTGTAAGACCAGTGTAGTTAATAATTTCAGTAGTTTTGTAGCTTAAGTTACACTGATTAAGTTAGTATCAATAATTTTATGTTGGCTAATCTAGATTTAATTCGAGAGTTTGTGCAAAGCTCTATCGAGAAAAAAGAAATTTTGTTATCAAATCTTTCTTTGACAGCGCAAACAGTGTATAAGACCAACCAACTAGCAGCGAAATCTGAAGGCATAATTGCCACCGCCCAACTATCTAATACCTTACCTGAATTCTTGATTTATTCAAAATCATCCCAATGGGAATTTATAAATGAGGCATTAGCAGAATATGGTTATCTCCTCAAAGGAGAAGTAGATAGTCGGGGTTTCTATCAGTATGAATACTGCGAAGTTCCCAAAGGCTATCAGATGCACTGTACTAAATCTGTCTTTCTATGGCGAGCTTGGTGGAAATATCGCAAGTATAGTTTAAGACCAGGGATTCCGTTGGAACTTTTGATCAGAACACGAAATTCATGGTATCCAATCCGAGATTTAATTATTAGCAACAGACTTCTTTATATCAAAACTTTAGGAAGTGAGATAGCACTTGACTCAGATGACTTGGTTACTTGGTTAAACAAAATTGACGACTTAAAGTGAGTAATTGTTGAAAAATGCTGAGTTTTTTTCGCTTACTTTGAGACTATGACTCTAACTGGTTTTTAATAAACTGTTTCATCTTCTTTACGCCATGCTGGATCAACAATACAAATAAATACCAGAGGTTCGATGCCAGAGTTAGAAATAAATTGCCGCGTGTTAGGAGGAATATACACAGTGTCTCCCGGCTGAACTATTTGGGTTTGATCATCAATGTGCATTTCTCCGGTGCCACTGAGAATATAATAGACTTCTGAGGTAGAGAGCGAGTGGGGTTGAGAGGTTTTTCCGACTGGGAGTGTTGCATGAGCCAAACTATAGCGCAATGCCAGAGGTTGCTTATCTGGATGTAGCAGTTCTCGCAGAATGGTGTTATCTCCTGCGATGAATTCTGGACAGTCTTGAAGTTTTTGAACTAGCATCAATGAATTTTTGGTTTGAGCTTTTCAATCTCACTATAAAAGTATAAGCCCACTTCCCGCACTTCATTTTGTAATATACGCAGATTACCAAATATAGCGATGCTTAGGTTGGGCTGCGCCTACGCTATCTAATCACAAGCATAGCCCACCAATAATCTCACTATTGACTTGAAAAAGAGCCGCAATGAGGAGCATTTCCAACCACAACCTCAGTTATTGATAAACTGCACCATCAGGCATAATTGCCCCAGCTAAGTTAGCACCAATTAGTTTAACCAGAAGGCGCTCGCCAGAGCGAATCCGCGCTCCCGTCAAGTCGGCTCCTCGCAAGTCGGTTCCACTGAGATCCGCTCCAATCAAATTAGCACCACGTAAATTTGCCTCCCTGAGATCCGCTAAAAGTAGGTTTGCCCGAAATAAATTTGCTTCAGATAAATTTGCACCTCTGAGGTTGACTTTGTGCATAAAAGTATCGCTGAGATTAGCACCACTCAAATTGGCATAACTCAGATTTCTGCCAGATAAGTCTTTATTGCTCAAATTTGCCCGACTGTAGTCTTTACCGCTCAAGTCTGAGCTTTGCTTTGGTGGTTTCTGGATTGTTTGAGATGGTTTTTCCTGTTGAGGTGGCGGTGAGTTAAGCGTGGTTTGATGTTTGGTTTTTAGAGAGCGCAACTTTTCACGAGCTTCATTTATGGCTTTGAGCTTGTCTTGTGCTTTCTGCTGTAAACGGAGATTGTCTTTGGGAATGCGATCGGGATGCCAAACAAAAACTAAATCTTTGTAAGCCTGGTTCACTTCCTCAAGTGTTGCCCCAGGCTCTAATTCCAAAACTCTATAGTACCGCTCCAGATCGCTCATACGATATTTTGGTGAACAATCAACTTAATTATCAGTGATGGAGCCATCTATTCGCTGCATCATTTGTTATTGATCATGGGGCATTGGGTATTTGTCAGAGACAAGGAAGACAAAAAGAGAAGTCTGTTGAGCGCCAAAAACCGGCGTTGGCGCAGCCTGTCGCAGGCATCAGAACTTCCCAAACAGGGGAAAGACAAGCAAAAAACTTGTTGAATAATCCCCGTCCCCTTGTCTTTCTGTGCTCAAGAACTGCTCCCTCATCTCCCTATCTCCCCATTTCTCCATCGAGCGATCGCTCTTAAATATGCTCCAACTGGAATCTGATAGACTTCAATAAAAATCCAAACAATAATTGATAAATGTGATAAGAAAGTTAATATTGTCCAAATATATGGCATCCAGGTAATAGGTTCCTTGAGATTAGCAGGAAAATAGTAAGCTACCATGCCAATTAAAGTAGTGGGAAGAATTACAAAAACTGCTGCTGCTAGTCCATAACCCCAACCTAATTCCACACCTTCTAGCTGGCCTTCTGTCCAACTAAACCCATTCCAACGCCAACTTAAGGGTGGTTGCCTAGAAGGCATCTTGATTTGCTGTAGTTCTAAGTTGACTGTAAAAATCTCATGGCAAAAGTCACAAGCCATAGCTTCCATCAATGGCATATGAGAAATCTTACCTATCCGACAGACTGGGCAGGGGTAAACTCCATAATAGTCGAAAGATTGGGCTAAGATTTTGGAACTGAGCATAATGATGAAACCGATGATCCTAAAAAGTTGATCTCTTCAATGAGGACTTGAGAAAGAATAATCTATGACGATTGTCAATTGCCTGCAATAACCTTTCGCAAGGTGAGGTGACAAGTCAGGAGAATTTAATTTTAACTTCTCAACCCTGTTTGGAACTTCTCAGGGACTCAAGCCACCGCCGAGAGTTCTCTGTGCTTACCTTGAGTTGGCTATATTCTACTCATTAGAGAATGGCCATATTCGGAATTTTTAGATTTTTCACCATTGATTTATGATCATTTACACTACCCATTAGTCATGACACAACAATATTTGTAAACTATATAACTATGGCGATGTCCAATAACAAGCCGCTTTCTTCGTCTACGCAAACAAGCAACTAATACTTCACCACACAATCAGAACAGGGCGTGATTTTGAATTTTGCAAAGTGTTACTAGTACTTTGTGAAGCTAGTGCAAGAGGGTTTGTAGTGAGTTAGGGCAAGAACAGGGGTTTCCACGCCACTTGCGACTAACTTTCCCGTTGGGTAAGCAGAAAGCGTGCTTAGAAAATAAGGACGCTTTCTGCTTACTACCTACCAACTTGCTTACCGATCAATTTAAACTTGACAGCTACTAGTCTTGATCCCCACAGTTGTACTGAGTCTATCGCTTTTTTAGAGGTTGTGGGGGTCTTGACACCGCCAACTCTTCCTGTTAATGTTACTGTACATAGGTTTTTGGATTAAGTTTTTTTCAGCCAAAGCGCCACGAAAATGTTTAGCAGAAATTCCTACTTTTATTTTTGGTTTAGGGTGGTTCACCGGGGGTGAATCGAGTTTCCTAACGGAAACCGCCCGGTGAACCGCAGAGCGAACTCTGCGGTTTTTGTTTTTTTAAGGAGAATTTCATCGTCATGACTTATTGTAGTAGCTGGTTTTATGGCTTTTACTTTTGGCCCAGAGTAAGTTCCGGGTAAATAGCGTCATGCCGATGAATCAGAACGCGCCCGGAACTCCTCAAAGGTTTCGGGCTTTTTTGTTGTTAGTGGGAGTGGGGGGAGTAAGAATTTTAGATTTTAGATTTTGGATTTTGGATTAAATTTCAATTCTTTAATCTAAAACCCAAAATCCTTGGATTGAATTGCCCAATACTTAATACTTAATTTTTTAGGAGAATGAAACCATGATTAATGCCAAACTTGCCGCACAATCTCATCCGAATCACCAGACAATTGTTAAACTTTCAGAAAAAGTCGCTTTCGGGGGCAAAGAACTGGTAATTATTGGCGGCCCCTGTACCGTTGAAAGCTTAGAACAAATGGTGAGAGTCGCCCAAAAGCTATCTACTGCATCTGTGCAGGGGTTGCGTGGCGGTGTCTACAAACCCCGCACATCTCCTTACGCTTTCCAGGGTATGGGAGAGTCAGGATTAGAGATTTTAGCAAGGGTGCGATCGCATTACAATATGCCAGTTGTCACGGAGGTGATGTCAATTTCCCAAATTGAAGTAGTTGCCGCCCACGCTGATATGCTGCAAGTTGGTAGCCGCAATATGCAAAACTTCGACTTGCTCAAAGCTTTGGGACAAGCTGGTAAACCAATACTGCTCAAACGTGGTTTAGCAGCGACAATTGAAGAATTCGTCATGGCTGCTGAATATATCCTCAGCCACGGTAATCCTAATGTGGTGTTGTGCGAAAGAGGTATCCGCAGCTTCGATGATTACACTCGCAATGTCCTAGATTTAGGGGCAGTGGCAGCACTCAAGCAAATCACTCATCTGCCTGTGATTGTAGATCCTTCCCATGCCGTCGGTAAACGGGAACTGGTGGCACCTGTGACTAGGGCGGCGATCGCTTGCGGTGCAGATGGGTTAATTATTGAATGTCATCCAGAGCCAGAAAAATCTGTTTCTGATGCCCGTCAAGCACTTTCTTTAGAAGATATGGTGCATTTAGTTGATAGTTTAAAGCCTGTCGCAACAGCCGTTGGGCGGAGTATATCAGAAGCGATCGGGGCGGGTTTGGAACCTGCCCCGATTTTTTGTGCTGCTTAAATTTCAGTTGAGAGCGTAGTTTACCGCCAACTCTTCTCTACGAGAGGCTGCGCCAAGGAGACGCTGTTCGCGTTCGGCATCGCTTCTGCTGAATGTCTGAGCCAAAAGATTTATTTTGGCTTAACGACAAACAGCGATCGCATTCGCAAAATAAAGTTGTTCATTAATTGAACTGTAGCTGCAAATACTAAAGTTTTAATCCTACCTTTAAAAAAGCTAAGACTGAATTTAGCAACAAAACTAGTGCAACAATTTCAGGAATTAACTCAATGCTTGAATGGGTAACTAATACTATCAACTATTTTGGCTATTGGGGAATCGCCCTACTAATGTTCCTAGAGAACCTTTTCCCCCCCATTCCTTCAGAATTGATCATGCCATTGGCTGGATTTACAGCAAGTCCATACCAACCAGGAGGAGCAAAGCTGAATATCATTGGAGTGTTTTTTGCAGGGCTTTTGGGTTCTGTATTGGGCGCACTTATTTGGTATTATCCGGGTAAGTTTTTAGGCGAAACCCGTTTGAAGGCTTGGGCTGACAAGTATGGCAAATGGCTGGCTATATCCAGTAAAGATATCACCAAGGCTAAAGAGTGGTTTGACCGACAAGGTAGAAAAGCAGTATTAATTGGTCGTCTTGTACCGGGAATCCGCACCTTGATTTCTGTTCCCGCAGGTATCAGCAATATGCCTTTGCTACGATTTTTGTTTTACACAACATTAGGTAGCGCTGCTTGGGTGGGTTTGCTAACATACTCAGGATATGCGTTGGGTAGTCAGTATGAACTTGTGGACAAGTACCTTGCTCCTGTATCCAAAATCGTACTTGGTGGTTTGGTTTTGGCATTTGTTTTCTGGATATTCAAGCGCCAGTTAAGACGTACTAAAAGATGAAACATGGCGGCTTTTGGTTTGAAAGCAGTAAAAGCAGGGGTTACATCTGGCCAAAATTAGCCTACACTATGCCAAATAATACTAGATGTACGTTGGCATAGTCTACCGGAGGTTTCGCCGGAATTAATTTTTGGCGTATTTCTAGCTACACTTGACGCAATCTAGAATTTCTGGTTGCTCGCATTTTTGTAAGATCAGCATGACAACTTTTTACAGTTAAGTTTGAAATAGGAGCTTTCATGACAGACCAACCTTCCGCCGCTACCCCAATGAATGCCGCTGCTATACCCATGAATAGAGCAGCAGTTCCCATAAATGCAAATCCTGTTAATAATCCCAACCCAGGCGCGGGCAACATTCCAGGAAAAACCATTCTCAGTGTTGATTTAGGTAGAACTTCCACAAAAACTTGTGTGAGTCGCGAACCAAACAATGTGGTGTTCGTACCTGCCAACGTGAAGCAAATGTCAATAGAACAAGTACGCGGTGGTGTTTTTGAAGCTAGGGCTACTGATCCCTTAATGGATTTGTGGCTGGAGTATCAAGGAAATGGATATGCTGTTGGTCAACTGGCAGCAGATTTTGGGGCAAATTTAGGAGTCGGCCAATCTAAGGTAGAAGCTGCACTGGTAAAAGTGTTAGCAAGTGCTGGCTACTTCAAACTCAAAAATGATATCTCAGTCGTACTCGGTCTGCCTTTTCTTTCCTTAGAGCAATTTGAAAAGGAAAAAGCACAGTTGATTAGCCAAGTAGGTGGCCCTCATGTGTTGAACTTCCGAGGCGAATCTGTATCGCTGAACGTCAGTAAGGTTTGGGTAATGCCAGAGGGCTACGGCAGCCTACTGTGGTCTGAAGCTCAACCGAAGAAAAGTCCTGGCAGTCCCGATTTTACAAAAATATCGGTGGCGATCGTCGATATTGGACATCAAACCGTCGATCTTTTGATGGTAGATAACTTCCGTTTTGCCAGAGGTGCTTCTAAGAGCGAAGACTTCGGGATGAATAAGTTTTATGAATTGGTGTCCGCCGAAATCGAGGGAGCAGATAGTCAATCTCTAGCGCTGATTTCCGCCGTTAACAAACCCAGAGGTGAACGCTATTACCGTCCTAAAGGCGCTAGCAAGCCCACCAACCTAGACGATTTTCTTCCCAACCTTACGGAGATGTTTTCTCGCGAAATCTGTAGCCGTGTGCTAGCCTGGTTGCCAGAACGTGTCACCGATGTAATTCTCACTGGAGGGGGTGGTGAGTTCTTCTGGGACGACGTTCAACGTCTGCTCAAAGAAGCAAAGATTAATGCTCATTTAGCAGCACCTTCACGACAGGCGAATGCTTTGGGGCAGTATATTTATGGAGAGGCACAATTATCCTCCAATCGCGCTGCTAGGGCATAAAGCTGATGTTCCAATGGTCAAAAAAGGTAGTTAAATCCGTCACGTTCAACCCAGAGCTTGCTGATGAAAGCTTGTTAGCGCAAGTAGAAAGTTATTTGGAAAAACAACCAGACAAGACTTTCAGTGACCTCTGTAAAGAAGCCTTGTGGCAATCTTTATGTGTACCGGAATCTGTACAACCTGCTCCACGCACAGCAGCAACAACACCGATTGATCAACAAATTGGTGAATTGCAACGTCAAGTGGCTGGACTTGAGGAACGTTTTTTTGCCAAGGGATCTAATCGTTTGGAGGCGATGGAACATCATTTACTGCAACTTTCTCAACAAGTTGCACAACTGGCGCTCATAGTCAATGATCGATCATTCATTCAGTCTCCATCTCAATTAGAAGTAGTAAATAATACTTCTTATACTGTTGCTACTCCTCCTCAAGAGGTTGACCCCGTAATCAGTCGCCTTAGTCAGTTTCTCGATGATTTTTAAGGAACAATCAGGTTTGTAAGCAGTTTTTGCTCATGTTAACAATCCTTAATAGTAATACTATTAAGGATTATTAATGTTTATATATAGAAAGAGATTTAACTCTTGATTAGTTAATCACTTCAGACCCCCTGTGATCTTATCTTAATTAGGGCGGCGACCCTTTAGTAGAGCAACAGGAAAGTCTTCAGACTCGACACTAAAATAAGGGGTCTGTTCTTCTTGACACAGAGTGCGAGCGCTGACAGGTACTTGATGACTAAGATGTTTCATAAGATGAGAAATCTTGACAATATTCTCATGAGCTTGATTTGCTTCTCCCTTCATAGCTTCAATGAGGTGGTAAGTATAAATACTCATTTGTTTATCAGGTCTAATCCAGGAACTTTCCTCTCCTTGGGATGAAGTAAAAACTACCCGACCCTTACCTTGTTTTAAGTTATCAATCACACTCTTTGGAATAGGAATTTCCTCAAAGTCAGAGGGAGCTTTTTTAGCCGTTGCCATTCCTGCTGCATGGCAACTATCAATGATAACCAAGAGTCGCTCGGACTTAATCTGGCGCAAAGCAGTAGTGAAATCTTCTGCACTCAAAGATGAGCTTTTAAGGTCGAAAGGGTTAATATCATGTGGCAATAGATAGTACAGATTTTCACTTTTATTAAACCACCCATGCCCTGAATAATAAACAACCACCGTAGCTTTTGGGTTAGCTTCCGCCTGTTCTTTGAGCCAGTTCAATTGTTCCAAAATTTTACTGCGTGTGGCTTCTTCATCATGCAACAGTCGAACATACTGTGTGTCATTAGGATAAGCACAGAAATTTGGGTCAATTAAAACTTGATGAAGTGCTTGAACATCTTTGACAGTCACTGGTAGCGACAAAGGTTGATAGGCAGATTTTCCAACACCAATCAGTAAACCATAACCATTAGCAAATATAGGAGTTTTTGGGTGAAGATTGGGCTTTATTTCTGGTGAGGAATTTTGTCGTCTGAACCAATACATATAACCTGCCAAAGTCAAACCAAAGCCTGCTACTATTATCATCAATAAAATAATATTAGAAATTGGTTTACCGGATGATTTAGTAATTGGTGTAGGAGTTGGTGTAGGAGTTGGATTAGTGACAGGAGGATTCGGATCAGTAGTGTGTTTTTTAATTAGTACCGCTATATCATCTTTTTTATCAATAAAAAATTTGTTGATAATTTTTATCCATTCAGGATCATCACTTGGTAGTATTAATCCATAACTTTCGTAACTTATTACTAAGTCGGAGTCAATGTAAAATTCATTTGGATTTACTATTTCTAGCTCTTTAAGGAATTCTTTAAGAAGAATTTCATCATTAGCAAATGCATCAACTTTTCCTTGTTTAAGAGCATCAATAGCACCTGCTTTACCATCTTTTATCTTGACTATCTCGATCTCTGAAGTTAGATAATTAAAGAAATTTTGTAACCTATAAGGTGTTACACTAGTATCAATAACTCCAATCTTAAGTCTGGAATTATTTGAAAGGTTAGGTGGCGTATGATTTTTTAGGAATGATAATTTTTTATTTTGAGACTTACGTATTAAAAGTAAAGTTTTAGTTATGAAGAACGTCTGAGAAAACTTAATCCCTGTTTCGTTTTGTCTAACCGAGTCTGAACCACATTCACCCGCCAGATGAATATCATCTTGATAAGGGAATCGAGTATGTTGAAATCTTTCTTTAATAGCAATTGGAGTTTTATCTATAGAGACATTATTTTGTAGAAACTGATTTCCTTTTAAATACTTATCTAGTAAATCTATTAAGCTTGGGCAAAATCCTTGCCAGTGTGCAAGATTATCTTGAAAGCTAATAGGTGGAGAACCTGTTCTGAGTCCCCAAGTCATTTTATTATTACCGTTGGATTCTTGCAAAATTCTAGAATGTGCTAAAGTTTTCACCGAAGATTCCTGTGCTATCCCAACAGAATTTAATAGTAGAATTAGTCCTGTTAAAGTTGGAAAAAGCAAAGTTTTTATGTTTATCATTCTGATAATAAAATTCCTATTTATAGCCTAATTTTTTTTACAAATCTGACTTTATTTCCTGAATCAGCGAACTTAGCGTATTCCTCTGGAGGTAACAGATCGTTGTAATTGAGCTAAAGCACGGTTGTAATCCAAAATCGCTTGGACTCTATTACCTTCTGCCCTGGTCAAATCGTTTTCTGTGTTGATAACTTCAGTTTGAGTATCAACACCTGCTTGGAAACGTAAACGTGCAAAATTCAAGGCTTCCCTAGCTTGATTTAAAGCCACAGTAGAAGTTGCCACATTATCCAAGTTAGACTGCAATTGTGAATAAGCTTGTTCCACCTCAAACCGAATATTATTACGTTGGTTGGCAAATTGCGTCTCAGCAATTCTAATTTCTATATTCCGTTGAGCTGCCTGAGCTTTTGCAGTTCCTCCATCGAACACTCTCAAGCTTCCTTGGACTCCTAAAGAATAACTATTGAGAACACTAGCGCGATCGTCAAATACATCTTGCAGATTGTAGCTGGAAACAAAGCTCACTTGTGGTTTAAGTCGAGAAAGCGCTACTTTTTGCCGGAATTGAGCAATGCGCCGCTCTACCAACCGTTGTTTTAATTCTGGTCGGTTTTGAAAGGCTAGCAAAATAGTCTCTTCAACTGTTAACTGCCACAAACCAGCTAATTGTACAGGGTCAGATGCACTGATATTCACTGACTGCGCCAAACTTAACCGAGTTGCTAATTGACGACGGGCAATTTGCTGCTGGGATCTAGCATTAGTCAAGTCTTGTTGGGCATTTGCTAAGTTTACCTGCGATCGCAGCACATCAAACCGCGTACCTACGCCAGCTCTTTCTAAAGCTTCTGCATCCCGCAAACTAGCTTCTGAATTTTGCACAGCCGACGAATTAATTCGTACTTGTTCATCTGCTTGCTGCAAATTGTAGTAATCCAGCGTGACATTCAGGCGAATTTCCTCTGACTGACGCTCTACTTCCAATTCATCTAGACGCACCTGTTCTTGAGCTGCTCCTCTACTAGAAGCACCCGGCCCAAAATTATAAAGACCATAACTTAGCTGCACACTCCCATTAAAAGTTGTAGTAGGTTCATCTTGACTCAACTTCTGAGTAGATGAAAATTGAGCTTGTTGTTCTGTAAAAAGCTGACTAAAAGCAGACTGAGTACGACTCAAATCAGCACTCAGACTAATAGCTGGATATATGCCAGCTTCAACCTCTCGGAAAGCAGCGCGACTGCGTTCTACCTGGAATAACACTCCTTGTAATTCAAGATTGTTACGTCGTGCTAATTCCAAAGCTTGCTGTAGAGTAATCGCCTTATTTCCTTGAATCTTAACTTCTTCTGGTCGGGAGGGAAACTGTAAGAGATTGGGACTAGGATTAAGATGATCGGTTACTTGTGCGGCTCCAAATCCAATATTAGTGAAAGCGATTGTATAATTTATACACGCAATTATTACATAGCGATGAGCCGACATAATTAATATTTGATACCATTTGCAATAAATTCAGATATTAATACACTTTGTACCACAAATCAAATACATTAAGTAGCTCGACTTATTACACCATTAGCTATGGTATTAACTGGGAAACTGAAAGTAAGTGGATCTCAAAACAGTCTTGACAAAAACCTTAGTTAATGAATAAAGGTAAGAATCAGATTTATCGTTTGATTTATTTATCAAGGATCAAAGCGATGTCTACAATGGGCGTAGCTGCGACACCTTCATTGCACAAAATTGCTAACCTTTGTATTGAATATTATTAGTACATATTTTTACTAGATTCTTTTTTTACTTTATACACTGTATGAATGCTAGAATCCTCAAGTAGACAGTTAGGATACCTAGATGCCAGTTGTAGCTAACTCAATCAAGTTTGGTACAGACGGCTGGCGGGGCGTTATTGGTGACGAGTTCACCTTTGAACGTCTAGCCCTGGTCGCGCCAGTTGCCGCAAAAGTATTATATGATACATATTTTTCTACGGCGGGTAGCCGGACAATAATTGTTGGTTACGATCGCCGATTCATGGCCGAAGACTTTGCTCGTGCTGTCGCCGATACTGTCACCGCTATTGGATTTGATGTGCTGTTGAGCGAAGACTATGCTCCAACCCCAGCTTATAGTTGGGCAGCAAAACAACTCAATGCTTTAGGGGCGCTGGTAATTACAGCCAGCCATAATCCTGGTACATATTTGGGTTTAAAAGTCAAGGGACATTTTGGTGGGTCAGTACCGCCAGAAGTCACAAAAGAGATAGAAGCCCAGTTGTCGGTTGGAGTAGTACCACTAGCAGCTACCCCAGGCAAGCAAGAGAAATTCGATCCTTGGCCTAGTTATACCCAAGCACTAGAGGGTAAAGTTGATATCGCCAAAATTCGAGAAGCGATCGCCTCTGGTAAATTGACGTTATTTGCCGATGTCATGCATGGCGCTGCTGCTGGCGGATTGGCGAGACTACTAGGCAATCAGGTCAAAGAAATCAACTCAGAACGCGACCCCCTATTTGGTGGTGGTGCGCCGGAACCCTTGCCTAAATACCTTTCAAAGCTATTTCAAGTCATAAAAACTCACCGAGAAACTGATAAATCGGGTTTAACAGTGGGGTTGGTATTTGATGGAGACTGCGATCGCATTGCAGCAGTGGATGGAGAAGCCAACTTCCTAAGTTCCCAAGTATTAATCCCGATATTAATCGACCACTTAACCTTGCGGCGCGGCTTTACGGGTGAAATAGTCAAAACTGTTAGTGGTTCCGACTTGATGCCCCTTGTAGCAAAACTACATAACCTCTCAGTCTTTGAGACAGCAGTTGGTTATAAATACATTGCTGACAGAATGTTAGCAGCAGAGGTGTTGCTGGGCGGCGAAGAGTCGGGAGGAATTGGCTATGGTAGCCATATTCCCGAACGTGATGCACTGCTGTCAGCATTGTACGTCCTAGAGGCGATCGTAGAATCTGGGTTGGATTTAGGTGAATATTATCGCCAGTTGCAGAAACAAACAGGGTTTACCTCAGCATACGATCGCATTGATTTACCCTTAGCAAGTATGGAAGTGCGATCGCGTCTTTTGCAACAACTGCAAAGCCAACCCTTAACGGAAATTGCCGGGTTGGCAGTGATTGATTGCCAGACAATTGACGGCTACAAATATCGCCTAGCTGATAAAAGCTGGTTAATGATTCGGTTTAGCGGTACTGAGCCAGTTTTACGCCTCTACTGCGAAGCCCCGACAATTGAGCAAGTACATCAAACTCTTGCTTGGGCGAAACACTGGGCGGATTGACATACTCCCCACCCTTGAAGGGTGGGGATTTTGGGGTCAAACAGCAATAGCAGGCGTAGCCAGACTTACATCACCTAACCCAATGGTTGATGCCCCAACCATTTGAATATTTTTAGCGGCGTTTTCGTCTCTACCATTTACCGACTGACAAGAAGGGCAGCGCCATTCCCTAACTGACAAATCAAGACTTTCTAAAACGTGACCACAATTAAAACAAGTTTTGCTTGATGGATACCATCGGTCGATGAATACAAGCTGCTTGCCCTTCTTTTTAGAAACCCATTCTAGGATTTGAATAAACTCACCAAAGGCTAGGTCTGATATTTTTCTAGTTAGAGTCGAGAGGGGATATTATTCCCCGTCCCTCTCTGTTAGAACCGTGCGTGCCTGTTTCCATGCACACGGCTCCCGATATTCTTAAGGGATAACCCTTTTACTCATGTGGGTATAATCGTGACAGGATTCATGTATTGCTGTTAGATTTTTACCCTTCCAGTTGTCATGATTCCTATCTATGTGGTGTAGGTTTACTCGTTCTTCACTTGTAAACTTTAAGCCACAGTGACCACATATATGGTTCTGGCGCTTTAGTGCCTTAGAGGTTTCTCCGTCATATAACTTACTGTTGCGTTCGCTCCAATAAGTCAAGTCTCCGTCGAAAGGTGATTTGTATCCTTCGACATTGACGTGTTTATTTTCGGAGTAAGAGACTGCTGGGAACGCTTTTTGTATCAGCTTTGTAGTTGATTCCTTGTCGTTCCTTTTTTCCTTATTAAACACTTTCCACGTTCTATTGTTGGTGCGCCAAAGGGAAAACCTTGACCCGTCCATTCTACAGAAGCGGTGGTAGTTTCTCCATCCTCTAATTATTGGTGCTAGCTTTTCAGCTTTTACCTTAGAACCATAATTCGAGTTGTTGACAATAGCTTTTACCTTCTGACGGAATTTTTTGAAGTTTTCCACCGAGGGCGTACTTCTAAATTTTCCGTTACTTTGCACTTTGAAGTGCCAGCCAAGGAAGTCAAAGCCATCTGTCGCGGCGGTTATTCTTGTCTTCTTCTCACTAAGCTTCATTCCTTTGTTGGCTAAGAATTTGTCAATTTTGTCAAGTATCTCTGTTGCATCGTCTTCTGGTCGGAGTATGATAACCATGTCATCCGCGTAACGGATTGATGGTTCTACGATATTTTTTCCAGGGGTATTTTTAGTAATCCTGAACCCGTCTTTATGATATCGGTGGATACTTTCGATACCGTTGAGAGCGATGTTGGCTAATAGCGGACTTACCACGCCACCTTGCGGTGTACCTTGTTCTGGAAATTCTGGGTTTACTCCGGCTTTAAGGCAACGGAATATGCCAGACTTAATGCCTTTAGGGGCGATAAGGTTCTCCATGATTGTGGTATGGCTTATCCTGTCGAAGCATTTTTCAATATCGAGTTCAATCACTCGTTTATTGATTCCATTGCTGTATGAGCGTAGGTTTATGAACAGGATTTTCTGGGCATCATGTGCCGAGCGTCCCGGTCTGAATCCATAGCTTCTTTCGTGGAATGTTGCTTCGTGTGCGGGTTCTATTGCATATTTTGCGAGACATTGCCAAGCTCTATCCGCGATAGTGGGAATTTTAAGCATTCTGGTACTCCCATCTTTTTTGGGGATAGGAATTTCCCGCAGTCCCTGGTGTTTCCAGTCGTTGCTTGACGCTCTCAGCAGTTGCTCTAGTTCAAAGCGTTCTTTGAAGGTGAGGGACTTTTTCCCGTCGATTCCTGCTGTTTTCTTACCTGCATTTAGCTGTGATACTTGACGAATCGCCAGAAATCTAGCCGCTTTGGATTTCAAAATAAGCTTCTGAAGTGACAAAGTTTTGCGCTTGTTTCCTTCTCGAATAGCTTTAAACACTCGTTTTTGTAGGCGAAATAAATCTTTCCGAAATTTCTTCCAGTTGAGACTCTTCCAAGATTCACTAACCTCGTGGCTGTGCCTAATCATGCTCTACCTTCAATAAGTGTTCTCTGAATACCTTGTAGCAGTTACGCCACATCCTACCCGAATCAAGGGGGTTCCGTATCTCGTCTTACCTACCTGGGATTCGACATTCCCAAGACCCTTGATTCGTTTTTATTCGTTCCCTCAGATGATTGTTTGTTCCGTTAGGTGTAGCCATTTTAACCATCAGAAACCCATGATTCTTGCAGCTTATCCGGGAAATGCTGCGGGTCTTGCTCTGATAAAGTCGGGTTCTAAGGATATGTCCCGCTTACGTCTAGGTTACTTTTCTAGGCTCGGTTTCACCGTGGGAACCCCCTGTTAGCGCCAGTGTCCACCCATAACGGTAGTCTGATTGCGCCCTGTTCCCAGCTTCACTCTACAAGTAACGAGCTTGTTCGGTGTGGGCAGATAAGGAGTCACGCATGAATCTTGCGGATGGGACTTTCACCCACATCAATCTAAGAGTTCAGTGTCTAGTTATCTAGATTTCACTGGCTTAGTTATGTACGGACTGGATACCGAGATTCACTAAGCAACGAATCGCACCCCCAGAGACGTTGCATTCCTCTGAGGTTCAAAGTTTCAAAACACAGTACGTCAAACCTATTAGTTAGCTCATGACCTAACTTCCAGAACCAATCACGACGAGAGTTAGCAATATCCTCGTGCTTGCGTACTAGATTTTTTCTAGCGCGTTCCCGATTAGCTGAACCTTTCAACTTTTTGGAGTGATGCTTACTAGCCTTTTTGACTATATTGAGTGATTGCTTCAAGAATTGGGGTGATTCAATCTTGGAACCATCAAAGCAGGTAAGGAATGTGTTTAAGCCAAAATCAAATCCCGCTATTTTACCAGTCGTAGATTTAACTTCTAGCTCAAAACAGTCATCAACTACAACAACCATAAACAAATGACCAAATTACTTGTAGTAGCTACAGGAAATCCAGGTAAGTTGCGGGAAATGCAGGCTTACCTGGAAAATTCTGGTTGGGAATTAATCCTCAAACCTGAAGAATTGGAAATTGAAGAGACGGGCGAAACCTTTGCCGCCAACGCTTGTCTAAAAGCGTCACAAATTGCTAAAGCTACAGGAAAATGGGCAATTGCTGATGATTCGGGTTTGCAAGTAGATGCCCTAAATGGCGCACCAGGGGTTTATTCTGCACGTTACGCCAAAACGGACTCAGAACGCATTGCTAGGGTATTGAAGGAATTAGGCAACGAAGTCAATCGGCAAGCTCAATTTGTTTGTGCAGTAGCGATCGCTCGTCCTGATGGTGCGATCGTATTAGAATCTGAAGGGATTTGTCGCGGCGAAATTCTCCACGCACCTCGTGGTGATAGTGGTTTCGGCTACGACCCAATTTTTTATGTGCAAGAGTTGCAATTGACCTTTGCTGAGATGACACGGGAGTTGAAGGGGTCAATTAGCCATCGAGGCAAGGCTTTTACAGCTTTACTTCCGCAACTGGAGAGAGTTAGGAGTTAGGAGTTAGGAGTTAGGAGTAGAGACGCGATTAATCGCGTCTGTACAGGAGTTAGGAGTTATGAATTCTGCTAAATCTTCATTCATTATTCCTGACTCACAACTTTTAACTCTTAACTCATAACTTTTTTAAACTGCTTCTGTGTTCTTTTCGCCGGTACGAATCCGAATCACTTGCTCAACAGGCGAGATGAAAATTTTCCCATCGCCGATTTCACCAGTGCGGGCAGCAGCAATAACTTTGTCTACCACCATATCAACCTGACTATCGTCAACGACGATTTCCACTTTGAGTTTTTGCAGAAACTCAACGGTATACTCAGAACCGCGATACCGTTCAGTTTGACCTTTCTGCCGTCCGAATCCCCGGACTTCAGAAACAGTCATTCCAACAATACCAGCGTTAACTAAGGCAATTTTCACCTCATCTAGCTTAAATGGCCGGATAATAGCTTCTACTTTTTTCATCTTCTTGACTCCTGACTTCTACTAGCTTCGTTTATATATCTAACCAGATCCTTTGTCTGAAGCTGTAACTAGCGGTGCTTTTCCTAAAACATATGTCATAATTACCACTTTTTTAAAGTTTAGATGCTTTGCTTGAGGGTTTAGGGCATGAGAACCAGCAAGGATTTATTAATTGGATAATTTTTGAGGTTCTAACATAAAGAAGTTGCTGTAAATTTAGCATTTTATGTAGCTTTTATAACCTAAAAATAGATCAACTCCGCCATTTAGCAGATTTGTTCGGATATTTAGAGAGTGATTGCAGACAAATTGCACGGTAGCCCGAAAGCCTGCTGCTGCTGACTGTGGGAGTGTCAACTAACGTTTCTGATGTTCAAACAAGGGACGTACAACGAAATATCCAGCACTAAAGGCAGTCAGCATGATTAACAATATGGTGATAATTAACCACCAGCCATTGAGTCCCTTGGCATCTGGCTGAGTAGTGGAATAATAACTTACTTGTTCCTCTTCTATAAAAACTGGTTGTGGTATCGGGAAATTTATTTCCATTACAGGTGTAGAAAAGTCTTGGCGGCGGCTTTTTTCGGGTGGGGCTTTGGGGACAACAGGTGGACGCGAACGAGAAACCTGCTGAGGTGGACGCGCTTGTGTTACTGGCTGTTTGGCGGCACTTTTAACGTTGCCAGAAGCTTGGGTAGCTTGGTGATAACTAGGCGTAGCATGGGAATCAACAAACTTTTGCAAGTGAGAAAAAGACTCAACAACTTTGGTAATTTCTTGGCGTAGTAGTTGATTTTCTTGTGCTAATTGCTGATTTTGGGTGGTGAGTGCATTTAGCCTCGCCTGTGCTGCTTGCAACTCTGCTGACAATTCCCTGTATACAGATAGTGGTACAGAGGCAGGGTAGGCTTGATTAGTCGGTGTTGGCGAATTCCTGTGAACAGAACCTATGGTTGTTCGCATCGGGGGCTTGGTATTAAAAATCAAAGTAATTAGATCGTACAGAGATGCTAACAGAGATAGTCAGCCCTGAAACTATGCCCAACAATAATAGAAAAATGCCGAAAGGGCAAAGATTTATTATGGGGCATTCGGTATTGGGCATTGGGCATTGGTTATTAATTCTTCTCCCTGACTCCCTGACTGCCTTATCTCCTTATGCTCCAGTTCCCAATCCCCTTGCTCACAAAAGGTTAATCTCGTAACAATGGGAAGAAGTGTCCCACAGGGCCTTGCCCTTGGCCAATATCTAGGGCGTAAGTGAGTGCAGTCGTAACATACTCCTTTGCCTGTTGCACCGCCTGCCACAAGTCTTTTCCCTTAGCCAGATTAGCAGCGATCGCAGCCGATAATGTACAACCAGTACCGTGGGTATTTTTTGTCTCTACTTGTTTTGTAGTCAAAACTTCCAATTTGTCCCCATCAAACCAGATATCAACACCACGCATATCTCCCTGCATACCTCCGCCCTTGACTAAAACAGCCTTCGTTCTTAAAGTCTTGTGAATAATTTCAGCTGCGGCTTGCATATCTTCCAAGGAATTAATTTGTAAACCGCTCAAAATTTCAGCTTCGTAGCGATTCGGCGTAATGATAACCGCCTTAGGAATCAGGGCATCGCACAGAGTCTTCACAGCATCATCATCAATCAATTGTGCTCCTGTACGTGACACCATTACTGGATCAACTACTAGATTAGCGATTTGTAAAGCTTCTACCTGCTGGGCAACAGCAAAAATAATTTCCTGATTGAGCAACATTCCCGTTTTGGCAGCTTGTACGCCAATATCCTCAACTACTGCCTGAATTTGCGCCACAACAGCCTCTATTGGCATGGCATCAACCCTGTTCACTCCTAGAGTGTTTTGTGCCGTGACGCAGGTTATAGCGCTAGTACCG
This sequence comes from Nostoc sp. JL33, assembly GCF_017114985.1. Lineage (GTDB taxonomy): Bacteria > Cyanobacteriota > Cyanobacteriia > Cyanobacteriales > Nostocaceae > Nostoc. The sequence goes on from NZ_JABXKP010000077.1 coordinate 120,820, forward strand.
TGGACACAGTGAAAAGCAAAGGTGCGTAAATCAGCTTGAATTCCTGCACCGCCACCGCTATCTGAACCAGCAATGGTTAAAGCAACAGGTATTTTGGAGTTTATTTCAGTGTTCATATTATAAAGATTAAGTAAGTCGGCGCAATCAAATCAAACTATGTCAAAGATTGATGAACTAGGCTAAAACCCTCTTCCTTCCTGCCTTTGCCTGATCGCAACCACAAAGATTTACGGCAACCTGGCTTGAAAGTGCTGTTAGCGGATAGCTAGGGTTTAGCCCGTGATGAGTAAAAAATACTAGCCTCTAATCCCCAGCCCCTTCTTCGGGGAAGTTAAAAGTCAAAAGACTTTAAGAGTTTTTGAATTTTGAATTGATTAAATGATCGGTGCTTGGCGTAGGCGTAGCCCGCCGTACCCTTGGACGACGCTAGGGATATTGCTACACGTAGCGTTTGGTAGTGAAGGCATCGCTGAGAAAAAATATTTTGAGAAACTTCATCAAATCCTCGCACAAAGCGCTCTCCATTCCCATATCACTCTGAAAATTAACAGGACTGACGACGACGCTTACGTAAAGAATTTGCTTTTATTGTAAAATTAACTACTATATTCAGCGTATTTGCTGATATCAAGTGCTCTTTGTAAAGGTTAGTTTTAATACATAAGTCCACAAGGCTGAATTACACCGCTTACAACAGGTTCGACTAAGTTCTTATATTAGTTCCCTTAACTTAAGGGGTCAACCGACTAAAGTTTCAACCTCCTTTTACTTTTACGACTCTAACTTGAAGTCCCCAGTTATTAGCTAAGGGTGCATTTTCCCATACCGATTTGGCAACCTCCTGACCTAAAACAACGGATAAAGTTGAATCGATATCCCTGGTTTAACCATCAACGGTTGACAGGAAAAAGTTTTTAGTTTCACAACAGCCTTTCTACAACCGATGCGATTTGAAGTCGCGATCGCATAACTCTGGCTGCCCAAAAAAGTCCAGACGCACCCATTCAAATAACTACTTAGCAACGAATAAAGTTGCTGCGAGTCTACTACCAATTCCCCTTACACACATCCGGAGTAAATCTATGGCTGGCAAAACATACTACGTTTCTGGAACAGGCAGTGATAACAATAATGGCTTAAAGGAAGGAACTGCATTTCGCAGCTTGGGCACAGCCGTGTATCACATGAAAACAGGCGACACGCTCTATGTGATGAACGGAAATTATGACAAAGGGGTTACGCTTTTTAACTTTAATGGTTCAGCAAATAACTGGACAACAATCAAAGCCTATCCAGGGGCTACACCTACGATCAAAACGATGGGAAGTGGCATTAATATATTTAGTTCATCCTACGTGCGGATTGAAGGACTTGATATAGAAGGCAATCGGGAAAACATCACTCTAGAATATGCCTTACAAGAGAAAGATAATCTCAACAACCCCTTAACCAATTCCGATGGAATTACTGTAAAACCCTGGAAAAATAGCGACGGAGTGGGCGGTACTACTCCTCATCACATTGTCATCTCTGGTAACACAGTTAGTAACTTTCCAGGTGGTGGCATTGCATCCAGTGATTCAGACTACATCACAGTTGAGAAAAATGTTGTGTCTGGAAACGGTTGGTATACGCCTTATGGTGCTCAGGGTATCACTACACTTTATGCTGTTAACTCTGATAACAATACTACTGATTACAAAATAATTTATCGAGACAATATTGTTTTTAATAATAAAAGTTTGGTTCCCTGGAAAGAAGCTGGGAAGATTACTGAAGGGCATGGGCTAATGCTTGATACTACTAATCAGAGTAGAGATGGAACAGCTTATCTTGGTAAAACTTTAATTGCTAATAATATAGCCTACAACAATGGTAACTCTGGCATTGGTGCTTTCAAAGCGAAAAATGTAGATATTATCAATAATACAGTTTACCAAAATAGCCTTATTCTCGCTAACACCGGAGAGATTAAAGTCAATTACTCAGAGAATGTTAGAGTCGATAACAATATCATGTATGCCAGCGACAATCAAGCGGCTAATCTTCTGAAATATGATATAAATGTCAACTTTGACCACAACCTTATTTATAACTCGAATGTATTCCGAGCTTCAGATAATCTAAAAGCTACCCCTTCTTTGCACAATATTTTGGGTATAGATCCCCAATTTGTTGATGCGGGCAAAGGGAATTTTGCGCTCAAACCTGGAAGTGCTGCCATCGATGCTGGTTCCAATGCCTTCAATAGCATCACTAAGAACATTCCTCAGGATGGCGATGATAATGGTACCGCAGTGATTGATATTGGTGCATACGAAGTCCCCCGCATCAATGACTTGAACAATAAGATTGTCGGTTTTGACAACTTCAACGATGTGATTGATGGTCAAGGGGGTAATGACACTATCAATGGTTACGCTGGTAATGACCAACTACGGGGAGGTACAGGCAATGATCTTCTCATTGGTGGACAAGGCAATGATCTTCTTGTCGGTGGTATGGGTGCTGACTCTTTCCTCTACGGCACCAATGCTGCCTTTACTAGCGCTGCTGTGGGTATTGATACCATCGCTGACTTCAATCACTCTCAAGGTGACAAGATTGTTCTGGATAAGACCACCTTTAGTGCGATTAGTTCTGCTGTGGGAACGGGTTTTAGTAACGGCAGTAATTTTCAAATCACTAGTTTAGGGGCACTTAGCAATGCTGCAATTGTCTATGACCCGATGACTGGGCGGTTATCCTACAATCAAAATGGTAGCGCTGCTGGTTTCGGCAGTGGCGGTCAATTTGCACAACTTACCGGTGCGCCCACTCTTACTGCTTCCGACTTCATCATTCAAGCATAGTTGGGTCGGGTCAACTGAGTAAAAGTGTAATCCAAACATGAATCGACTTTCAATTAAATAGATCACACACATAGGGGCACAATATATAGCAATATATATATTTGTGCCCCTACAATTTTGCAATTTAATGGCAAAGTTTTTAGTTTTTACGAATTATACAGACTGCAATATTCCCAAGGATTAACAAATTTAATATCACTCCCAACACCAAGCGATCGCTCCTTCGCCTCAGCTAGTGACATCACCACGGTAGTTAAGTAACAGCCATTCCAAAAAACATCTTTCCCATAAAAACTTTGCCCATGAATCAATACAGTTCAGTTAAGGATTTTTGGTATTGATTTTAGGTATGTAGAGACGTTGCATTGCAACGTCTCTTGCATTGGATTTGGGGCTTAACTGAACCGTATTGGCCCATGAATAATAGATAGTAAATCAGTTTGAATTCCTACACCGCCACCGCTATCTGAACCAGCAATAGTTAAAGCAACAGGTATTCTGGAGTTTATTTCAGTAGGACTTACGCACTGTACAAATGCATCGTGATGTGAATTAACGATCTTGAGGAA
>NZ_JABXKP010000016.1 GCF_017114985.1 Nostoc sp. JL33
GTGTTTTTTCTAGATATTCTGCACTTTCGGTGATTTCTATTTCTAGCTGACGTGCGATTTTGCTACTGTCCGACTTACCTCGACTCTCTATTATATGCAAGCTCAATCTAAATTGATATTAGTCATTAGTAACAGTATCATCAAAGCGATCGCACCCTACAAAATCAACTCAAAGAATCTGGATCTATCCCCAACTTTCGCAATTCTTGTGCAAACCTGTCAGCGCGTTGTTCGGCAGCGATCGCCCGTTCTTCTGGTGTTAAATATCTGACTCCTTGTTTGTCATACCAATACAACCAATCCCGCGTAATTCCCTGATAGGTTCCCCGTTCATAACCAATTGCTAAACCTATCTCTGATAACCAAACTAGATTTCCTGGCTGCAATACATATTCACCATTTACAAACCGATAAACTTCTAAAGGTGGTTTTCTCCGGCGTTGGGGATTGTAGACAACATAATACAAAATCTCCATCTCCGCATAAAGTTTCTTTTTGCTGGTGTATTCCCCACGCCGTCTGTGAGAAACAACTTCTAATGCCATAATCGGCATCACCTTTTCTTCCCACAACACATAACTTAAACGCAAGTTCTCATCAAAAACTCGCTCGACTCCTAAACTTAAAAATCCATCAGGCACAATCGGCGGTAATTCGGGATCGTAATATATCCCCATATCAACGCCAAAAAACCAATCCATCCGGCTTGTCCACAGCCAAGCTAAGATGGCTTCTAGCAAGCCCGGAATCAAATGTTGTAGTTGATTATCCACAGGTTCATCGTCAGAATCGGGCAGATCCTCGGCTCCGGGTAAGCAGTGCAATGGGTTGTAATTTAACATGGTGGGTGCGACGCAAACTTATAATATTGATGATATCTATCCACCTCTGACTTTTTATTGCGATAATTCCCAAGGGAGACGCGCTCTCCACTGGTTAATTAAAGGGGGATAGATGACACTCAAGCGGTTGGTTTTAATTTTTGTGCTAACGCCGATAGCAGTTCTGTTGGCAGTTTCGGCTTTATTCGGTAGTTGGCAAGAACCTCAGTTCCAAAGTCGCCTAGAACTCTACCAAACTAATATTGCTCTACAAGCCCAAGCTTGGCAATCAGAAGATAGCAACGATGACAATCTCCAAGCGATTCGGGAAGCTATACTTGGTGAACAACCCCTGGAAAACGCCACAAAGCAGTATCAGGATGCGCGTCAATCAGTTCAAGCTAATTTGGACAAAGTTAACAACAAACTTGCACAATTACGCTCTCAACCTGAAATAACTCCCGCCCCTCCAAAACCTCTACCGGACGTTCCTCCTACTACTAAAACCTCTCAACGGGGACAGCAGCAACAGTTACAGCAGTCTTTTAAGCAACTCCAAAAATTACTGGCTGAATTAGACTTGCGCCTGGGAATTTTACAAGCACAGCAAGGACAGGCGGATACAGCCCTCAAGACTTGGAGCGAATTACAACAACGCTCAGATATCAATCCAGAATTTGGGCAAACTGCTGCTGTATTGAGTGGACTATGGAGCAATCCTCCCCGTCTACTCCCAAATGCCCAAGAACCGATTCAAAAGAATTTAGAAGGTTGGTTTCGCTCTACTGCTTTGGTTGAGCTATACCAACTCCAGCAACGACAAGACGCTTTATCAGCAGTAAAAGCCGCACAACAAGAATCTTCTGCTCAAGCGGTGATTAAATTAGCAGTTATTGGCACTATTCCCACCTTGGCAGCTTTAATTGGTCTAATACTGCTGATTTTCTTATTTGCTCAACGCTTGTTAAAAGGAAAAGCCTCGTTACTAGCTCAAAATGCTGATATTCCTTGGTCAACGCCTTGGGATGGTGAAACGGTTTTGCAGGTTTTTATCATAGGCTTTTTCTTCATGGGGCAAATTTTTGTGCCCTTGGTGATATCGGTGCTACCAATAGAGCGTCCCATTGTGAATGTGCGACTTCAAGCGTTTTCTGTCTTGGTTAGTTACCTATTGGTGGCATTAGGTGCGCTGTTAGTGCTGTATTTCTCTCTCAAGCGGTTTTTTCCACTACCAGAATTTTGGTTTCGCTTCCGTTTGCAAGATAACTGGTTTTGGTGGGGACTGGGGGGTTATTGCACGGCTTTACCTATAGTTGTGGTGGTATCTTTGATTAATCAACAGCTATGGCAAGGACAGGGTGGTAGTAATCCCCTGTTGCAACTAGCCCTAGAAAGCCAAGATGGTGTAGCACTTGGCATATTTTTCTTTACAGCAGCGATCGCAGCTCCATTTTTTGAAGAAATTCTGTTTCGCGGCTTTTTGTTACCCTCTCTAACTCGTTACTTACCCGTGTGGGGATCGATTCTGATCAGTGGTTTGTTGTTTGCGATCGCTCACCTCAGCTTGTCGGAAATTCTGCCACTGACCGCATTGGGGATTGTCTTGGGGGTAGTTTACACGCGATCGCGTAACCTCCTCGCTCCGATGCTCCTCCACAGTCTCTGGAATAGTGGTACATTATTAAGCTTGTTTGTTTTAGGTAGTAATTAGCACTATATTACTACTGTTGCTGAAAACCAAAATCTCTGCTTTTATCTCCATAAGTAGGAACAATTTACTAGTGATAATTGGTTGTAAGCATAAATACTAGCTGAAAACCAAATTAAGATAATGGCAAAAACAAATCAAAGAATGCTACTAACATAGACAACAAACTATCTAGTTAAGCATTTATTCCGATTCGGATGATTTTAGCCATTTTCGAGATGTTAGAAGATGCCTCTTGCGCTTCTACGTTCCCACTAGCCAGACAACTGGTCTGGTAATTGGTGCGATGGCATTTGAGACCCAGTGGAAGCGATATCTACGACGGGCTACGCCAGAGCAAAAAAAATCCGGAAATAATACTGATGGACTTGTAAAAAGTGGTGTATGTAGCAGTTTTTGCTGATTATTGAGGTTCATTCTTCTCAAGAAAAATGTCTTGCCTAAAAATCTGCAAAACTGCTGCACCAGGGTTTGCGATCATCAAATCCACCAAAATTCATTAAGGAGTGCCAGATTTTCAGGCTATGCCGCAAGACATCTTAGTATCGCCTCTGGAATAGAAGCACGCTGATTTTGGTTATTCTTCTTGGGGCTTACTTATAGTGAAAAAATTAAAAATCTATTTATTAAACAAATCCATTTACTTGGTTTCATTACAATAAAGACTTTATTTTTATATCTCACTTATCAAGGAGCAGCACTTATATGGCAAATTTCAACCCCAGTCATCCTACCAAACAACTTCTAGCTGGTTACTGTGGCATTATCCTGGGAGGATTTGGGGTTCATAAGTTTATTTTAGGATACGCTCCAGAAGGCTTTATCATGTTGGCGATTTCTATAGTTGGGGGTTCTTTCACCTATGGCATTTCCTTGTTAATTATGCAACTTGTAGGTTTAGTTGAAGGCATGATCTACTTGAATAAGTCTCCTGAAGGATTTGTAAATACCTACTTTGTGAATAAGCAGGGCTGGTTCTAGGGGAGCATCCCAAATGTGTAAAAACATAATTTGTCATTGCGTACTTCTTTGGAGTACATTGGGCAATTCTCAATACTGCGTAGGTTTTGTCTAAAAAATAAAAATGTGTAGGTTGGGTTTCGTTCCTCAACCCAACCTAAGAGCGGGATTTGTTGGGTAACGCAAAGCCTCAACCCAACCTACAAATATTCTTAACCGAGCAGTATTGGGGCAACTTTACAAGACGCTACCGCGTTAAGCGAAGCTATGCCCTTGGCGTTCGCGGGAGCGTGTCGTAGAGAAGCCTCTCGAACGCCAAGGGCGTCTCCTGTCTTGAGAAGGGCTGTAGGGAGAAGCAATTGGCGTGGAAACCCCCTGTTATGGCGCTAACTCACTAGGAATTTGCTTACCCATCAATTTCATGTATATTTATTTCTATTGATATGCTCATTTTCAAACCTAAACACCTTACCTGGGTAATGTTCCTCTTGTTGGGCATAGGGTATTTCAGTGTTATGTCTCATGTGGAAATCAACTATTTCTTAAAAAGCCTGATTGTGATCATGCCAATGCAGGTGGTAGCTATTATTTATGTGACTTACCTACGGTGGAGCCAACATTGACACACAACGAAGTACGATAAATTAATAATTTTAATATGGTTGACATTCTGTCGTAGTCCGATATTTCGCCTACGCTCAAATTAGAGACGCTTTTAGTCCGGCGTTGAATTTCTGTAGCGAATCTAAACACTTGCCATGCAACTTGTCCCAAAAACTAAGCCAGCCCCAGAATTTGACCCAATCCTAGAGAAAATTATTCTCGATGTTGGGGGCATGAAGTGTGCTGGGTGTGTGAACGCAGTAGAGCGACAGCTAACCCAACATCCAGGAGTCAAGAGTGCCTGTGTGAACCTGGCCACAGAGGTAGCAGTTGTAGAGTCAGAAACTGGTGCAGTAGATGCAGATGCACTGGCACAGCGATTAACAGCCGTTGGATTCCCGACTCAACAGAGAAAAGCTAGTGGCACAGTAGCAGGCGAGATATCTACCTTACCAGATCCAGCAGAACGACAACGCCGAGAAATGCGCTCTTCTGTTAGGCAGTTGGCGATCGCTGCGGTGTTGCTGGTATTGTCGGGAAGTGGACATTTTGGTAATCTTGGTAGCTCAGTGCTGCCAGTACTGAATAACATCTGGTTTCACTGTGGACTAGCGACAGTAGCGCTATTAATTCCCGGTCGCCCGATTTTAGTAGATGGCTGGCTGGGCTGGCGGCGAAATGCGCCTAACATGAACACCCTGGTGGGATTGGGAACACTCACAGCCTACATTGCTAGTTTAGTAGCATTACTCTTTCCCCAAATGGGTTGGGAGTGCTTCTTTGACGAACCAGTAATGATGCTGGGCTTTATTATTTTGGGAAGGACATTAGAGCAACAAGCTAGAGGTCGCGCCGCCGCCGCATTTAGAAAATTGCTAGCACTCCAGCCACTCTTAGCGCGATTGATTCCTAACCCAGAGAAAGTCGGAGTGGGGTCTTCTAGTGTAGAGATTCCTGCTGAACAGGTGCGTGTTGGTGAATGGTTACAAGTGCTGCCAGGTGATAAAATTCCTGTCGATGGTGAAGTGGTGGTTGGTCAAACAACTGTTGATGAATCCATGCTGACGGGCGAAGCAGTGCCAGTAATCAAGCAACCAGGAGATATAGTGACAGGAGGGACGCTAAATCAGTCAGGAGCGATCGCTATTCAGGCAACACGTATTGGAAGTGATACAACTCTAGCTCAAATTGTCGCTTTAGTAGAAGCCGCCCAAACTCGGAAAGCCCCAGTACAGAAATTAGCAGATACAATCGCTGGTTACTTTACCTATGGTGTGCTGACAGCATCTGTATTAACATTTGTCTTTTGGTACTTTTTCGGCACTCACATCTGGACTAATATCACCATGTCTGGTGGCATGGAAATGATCAGCCACGCTGACCACTCCGTAGAGACGCGATTAATCCCGTTACCAACTCCCCACTCTCCTTTATTAATTAGTTTAAAACTAGCGATCGCAGTTATGGTAGTCGCCTGTCCCTGTGCTTTGGGACTTGCCACACCAACAGCGATTCTTGTCGGGACTGCTATGGGCGCAGAACGGGGTCTGTTAATCAAAGGCGGCGACGTTTTAGAAAAAGTACACCAGTTAGACACCGTAGTATTTGATAAAACTGGTACTCTGACCACAGGTAATCCCATCGTCACAGATTGTCTATTAATTGAGGGAATGGGGAGTGGGGAATGGGGAGTAGGGAGTAAGCCCCACTCCCCACTCCCTACTCCCTACTCCCTAATCCAACTAGCAGCAGCTGTAGAAAGCGGTACTCACCACCCCCTAGCAAAAGCGATTCAGCAAGAAGCACAACGGCAACAGTTATCTATTCCAGAGGCTGTGGACTTTCACACGGAACCAGGACTAGGGGTGTCTGCTGTGGTAGAGGGCACAGTTGTACTGTTGGGTAATTGGGACTGGTTGAATTGGCACGGCATTGCCATTAATGAAACTGCACAACAAATAGCACAAGATTTAGCAACAGATGGTAAAACAGTTGTTTGCGTAGCAGTTGGGGGAACTTTAGCTGGGCTAATTGCTGTTTCTGATACCTTAAGACCAGATGCTCAATCCACCGTAGACAAATTGCGTCAGATGGGCTTACGGGTAATGTTACTTAGTGGCGATCGCCCAGAAGCAGCTAGCGCGATCGCCAAACAATTAGGATTAGATAGTGCTGATGTCATAGCGGGTGTCCCCCCAGCCAAAAAAGCGGCAGCAATACAAGCCCTCCAGTTAGAAGGGACAAAGGGACGGGACAGGACAAAGAAAACTCCTCACTCCTCACTCCTCACTCCTAACTCCCCACTCCCCATTACCCACTCAGTAGTAGCAATGGTAGGAGATGGAATTAACGATGCTCCAGCTTTATCCCAAGCAGATGTCGGAATTGCTTTACACTCCGGGACAGATGTGGCGATGGAAACTGCTGAAATTGTCCTAATGCGCGATCGCTTAAACGATGTCGTCGAATCTATTCAGCTTAGTCGTGCCACTTTCAACAAAATCCGCCAGAATTTATTCTGGGCTTTTGCATATAATACAGTTGGCATTCCTTTAGCAGCTGGTGTTTTGTTCCCTAGTCTAGGTTTTGTCCTTAACCCATCTGGTGCTGCTGCATTAATGGCTTTTAGCTCTGTTAGCGTCGTCACAAACTCAATATTATTACGACGATTAGCTCATCACCCCTAAAATACTCTTTTGCACCTCAAATTTCCAAGCACAAATCTTGGTTATTTCTATATAAAGTTAAACTGAGTCGCCCCGTCAGGTTTTACGCAGCCCACAAAGCCTCTTGAGAAACTTACCAAAGCTATCATAGCTACTGGAGTAGAACGGCCATGTTCTACTCTTTCAAGGTATTATGCAATTTTAAAGCTTATTTAGATCAGCACCACAGAACTTATGGTGCGCGAAAATGGCAGCATACGATACTAAAAAAATCTTCAACTATCACAGTTCCACCGATTTATCAATGGCAGCAGAAACCAATGAAAACCATCTACTGATTATTGAAGACGATCAAGGTCGCAAAGAATTTTCTCTGGAGCAGCCCGTCTACTCTATCGGTAGAGACCGCGAGTGTAATATCCGTCTGATGTCGCAGTTTGTCTCCCGCCGCCATGCCACATTAGTGAGATTGCCACGAGACCATAATAGTCATAGCTACTATTACCGGATTGTAGATGGCGATGCTAAAGGTAAGCCTAGTTCCAACGGTTTGATGATTAATGGGCGCAAGATACCAGCCCGCGATCTAAAAAATGAAGACGAGATTGTTTTTGGGCCTCAAGTACGTGCAATTTATTACCTTTTAAGAAACACTCAGCGTTTGGGACAGACGGATTCAAGTGAGTACGATATTACACTAATAAACCCCGGCATGGCCGAGGATTTAGAGGATGTATGAGACTGAATTATAACTACCAATCAGAGTCTGAGACTCCCACAGTTTCAAGTCGTGGGAGTGTCAATTCAATCACCAAAGTTATCCTGCAAGACTTTCAATCAAATGCCAATGGCGGCTACTTTCAATAGCCTGCTTGATGAATTCAAACATTTGTCGGCAGTAATTATCTAGTTGGAGTGGTAGTTCTTCATTTTTAATCACAATACTCATCCGGGTTTCTGTTTCAGTAGATTTTGATTTATCAATCAGTACTTCTACTGTTATCAATTTAGGAAAAGGAACATTGCCAGGAACCTGACGACCGATAATGTACTCGCCCGTGTGGTATTGAATATCCAACTGACAGTCCTGTAAAAGTTCTACAAGTAACGGCAACAGATGGTCACTAGGAACAGAAACAATAAATGAACAGGTATAGCGAGCCATAATAGCCCCACGCCTTGCAACACTCCGTCCATCGTATAATACCGAAGCATCTAAACGGAAAGTCATTAAAAAAGCAAAGTTTTTGAGTTTTGAGATCAGGCATTACCAGATATACAGTCACATCTGTTCTATCCACAACGAAAGTGCCGTAAGCTGAAAGTTTGATCAAAAACTTTACAATAAAGCTTTGGCTGAGGTAGAAAATGAAAGTCGTAATTACTGGAGCAACAGGATTTGTTGGTAGTCGTTTAGTACAACGACTTCACGGGGAAGGTCATAAAATAGTAGTATTAACTCGAAACAACGCCTTTGCTCAAAAGGTTTTTCCATCTGAGGCTTTCCCCAATCTAGAAATTGTTGCCTATACACCAAATGCATCTGGTTCTTGGCAAAGTGTCATCGCTAGTTGTGATGGCGTAGTTAATTTGGCAGGAGAACCAATTGGTGAAGGACGCTGGACACCAGAACGGAAACAAGAAATCCTCAATAGCCGAAAGTTAGGTACACAAAAAATAGTTGAAGCAATAGCCAATGCTAACCCCAAAACGGCAGTCGCTACAACGGGGGGAACCCCCGCAACGCGCTGCCTCCCATCTGTATTAATTAACGCTTCGGCTATTGGCTACTACGGCACCAGTGAAACGGCAACCTTTGATGAAACAAGTCTATCTGGTAACGATTTTCTCGCCCAAGTCTCCCAAGCCTGGGAAGCAGAAGCGAGAAAGGTAAAAGATGCTGGTGTCCGGTTGGTAATTCTGCGTTTTGGGATTGTTCTGGGTAATGGTGGTGCTTTAGGTAAAATGATTTCGCCTTTCAAACTTTTCGCTGGTGGCCCCATTGGCAGTGGTCGGCAGTGGTTCTCTTGGATTCACGTAGACGATTTAGTTAACCTGATTCTGCAAGCTTTAACTAAATCGGAAATAGAAGGCGTATATAATGCTACTGCCCCTAACCCAGTCCGTATGGCAGATTTAAGCCAAAGTTTGGGACGAGTCATGAATCGCCCTTCTTGGTTGCCCGTTCCGGCTTTTGCGATCGAAGCCCTTTTAGGAGACGGGGCTATAGTAGTTTTAGAAGGTCAGCAAGTCATCCCAAAACGCACCGTGGAAACAGGCTTTGAATACAAATATCCTAATTTGCAATCAGCATTAACGCAAATTCTTAGTTAAAAGGGAGTGGGGAGTGGGGAGTGGGTAATGGGGAGTGGGGAGTGGGTAATGGGGAGTGGGGAGTGGGGAGTGGGGAATGGGTAATGGGGAATGGGGAGATGGGGGAGATGAGGGAGATGAGGGGGATGAGGGAGAAATCAGCAATGCCCAATGCCCCATGCCCAATGCCCCATGCCCAATGCCCAATTCTTTGACTACTGACTAGAGAGAAATTTTCTGGAAACCCAACTGATAATACCACTGAGAATGGCACCGCCCATGAGGATGCCGATCGCTGGGTTAAACAAGGGTTGCCACAGTTTATGCCACAAATCCAAACCCAGGTTTACTCCCACCGCATCTCCGATCGCAGCGATCGCTAACCAGCCAAAGCCAAACAAAACCAAAAAAACATCTGCCACTAAAAGCATGTTTAGCCAATTTAACAATTTCTCTTTCATGATCAAAAGGGGAATGGGGAATGGGGAGTGGGGAGTGGGGAATCGGAAATGAGGAATGAGAAGTTGGTATTAGGAAGAAACAAGGTAGACAACAGAGACTTATTCAATAATTTTTCCTTGTCCCTCTTGTCCCCACTCCCTACTCCCTACTCCCCACTCCCCATTCTCATTCTTCAAACAGCCAATTTCTGACTTTTGTCAAACTCTGCCAATCTGGTTTTCTACTTAAACCGTCTTCAATACTATTTTTTATTTCATCACTCCATTCTTCATTGACAAACATTAACTGCTGTGCTACGTCAATGTGTTCGCGCAAACCTTTTTGACCTGTTTCCAGCATTGCTAAGGCGAGATTGACTCTAGCCTGGGGATCTTGTGGATTTAACTTGACTGCCTTCTGTGCAGCTTTGTAAGCCAAGCTGGGTTTGTTATCGAGTAGATACAACCACGCCAAACAAATCCAAGCAGCACTAGTTTTAGGGGCGCGATCGCACACTTCTTTAAACACAGGAATTAAAGAATCTACGGCTTCTCCTGCTTTATAGCGTTCTAAACCTGTATCAAACAGGGATTCAACTGTTTGAGTCATAGTAAATTAATCATGAGTCATTATTCGTTGGTCATTTGTCATTTGTGTTCCGTCCAATGACCAGAGACAAATGACAAAGGACTATATTACACCCCAAATGACTTGCCGCAACCACAAGTTTGGTTGGCATTGGGGTTTGTGAATTGAAAGCCACCGCCAATCATGGCATCGCTATAATCGAGCATTAAACCGTAGAGGTATAATAAACTCTTGCGATCGCTAACAATTTTGAAGCCATCATAGTCAAAAACTTCATCTTCAGGGGTGATCTTGCTAGTGTCTTCAAAGTCCATCATGTAAGACATCCCAGAACAGCCACCCTGACGGACTCCTACCCGTAAGCAGAAGTCTGTGCCTTGCCTGTCCCGGAGGGATTTTACCTGGTGCAATGCGGCTTCGCTCAACAGAATTCCGCGTTGTTGAGCCTGAATTGCTTGTGTCATCTGCTTTTTAAACTCCTTAATTAGTCTAAGCGTTACCCTGTATTGGCTTGTTAATGCCTGTGGGTTGCTCTTGATGTTTTTGTATTCATTCTAGCGGCTTAGATGGCGCTAGATGGCAAATTGTAAACACTCCGTCAAAAGCAGCCAAATATTTTTATTCTAGAATTGAGAGACTTAACGTATTTATATCGGTATTTTTGAAGTTCAAGTCTTGCCGCCGCCTGGGAAGCAACCACCCTTCAGGTGCAGCCATCAAAACTTAATCCGAGGCTAGCTATCCCCCAAAGTTTACTTCCAAATTGCTTCTTTTGATTAACTTACTCTATGACAAGTTTTAATCGCTCTACCAGTCGTCGGTTGAAAAAATTAACTCAAATTCCTTCTGTATGGGAGGGCGATCGCCGTCCGTTGTCATCACCAAACCAGCACTCAGACTCAGAGGCAAAAGGAGAATGCATTCTTTGGGTAGATTACTCCCAAGGTGTTGTTCGAGGCATGGACGTGGTAGCTTCAGATATTGGCCCAGAAGCAATAGTTCGCACCTTAATGCAAGCAATGGAGCATCCCCAAACTCCAGCAAGACCCGCCAGACCCCAAAGAATTTTAGTCAGAGACCGCGAGATCCAATTTTACCTGCGGGGGGTGCTGCAAGATTTGGATATCGCCATCGACTACGCACCAGAACTGCCTTTAATTGACGAACTATTTCGTGGATTTGCTGACATCCTTGATAGTGAAACCCCCGACTTACCCCCACAGTATGCACAAATCTTGCGAGAGAAGGCATTTGCAATTTGGCAAGCCGCACCTTGGGAATTTGTGCAAGAACAGCAAATTTTGTCAATCGAGATTAATAAGTGGGATGTTGGCACACTCTACGCCTCAGTCATGGGAATGCTGGGAATGGAGTATGGGATTTTGTTTTATCGCTCAGAAGAGTCTTTAAAACAGTTTCGCGCCGCAGTTTTAACAGATGAAGAATCAACGGAGCATCTAGAAGAAGCGTTCCTCAAGCAAGATTGTCTGTTTCTCACTTTTGAGAGTGCTGATGAAACCGATGAAGATGAGGATGAAGAAGCTGATTTGGCGGATCTGCCATTATCAGAAATTGACCCCACTTTCGGTAATATCCACCCCTTAGAAGGACTACGGTCTGTTTTGTATGAGGAAGAAGCACTGGTAATGTTGGTTGCCATCGAAAGCCTGAGCCGCTTTATTCGCGATCACCGTCGCCAGCTTCATGAAGACATCTTCCCTACCCTCAGCCGTCGCTATCGCATTTCTCTGCCGCAGTCGGAAGAATCAACTAAATCTTTGGCTGTGACAGTCTCTACCATGCCGCAGTTAGCAGCAGAATTAGAGGAAATGGCAGGCTTTGATGACGATGATCAGGAGATTGAGAACCCTGATTCACCCGCAATCCTCGCATTGCAAGATGACTTGATACCAGAAGATTCCTTCCTCAGCTTAGGTGTGGTGTCCTGGGAAATGTTGGAACACCTGCAAAAGGGGATCATTTACCATCAGGCTGGTGAAATCAAACAAGTGGGTGATGGTTTGCCGGTGATTTTAATTCAAACTTCCCGCCCCAAAGCTAAGATTGTAATTGAAAGAATTGAAGCAGCAGGCGGACTCAAAGCAATTTGCTTTAATGCAGGTGCCGACCCCTTCGATGGCGATCGCTACGACCTGGGTTTATTACAAACTCAAAATGGCGAATTGTTCCTATTCGGTGAATTTTTAGATGAAGATCCTATTCATGTAGAAGCACGAAAAAAATGGAATCAGCGCTGTAAAAATACTAAGGGCTACTGTGGCTTAATCATTGCCAAAGGGCTAACGGGAGCTTCCCGTGGCAATCCTCAGTTACGAGATATGATGGCTTTGTTTGAAGCGCGTAAGCAAAGCCTGCCGTAGGCATCGCTTTCACCTAAACATTTAGCTATTGGCACTCTTCAACTGATGCCTTAACTTAAATTTGAATAGTTGCCCGAATTCCCGCAATCCTCAATCTGAAATTGTCCCGATCAGAAATTAAGTTGATGTCTATTTGATTCGGATATTGACCGCACTCAGTGCTGTTAGCGGATAGCTGTTGTTTAGCCCGTCCTGAGTGAAGTAAAAAGTACTCAGGATTTTTCTGGTCTTTTAACCAAAGCCAGACAAGTTCCGTCTTTGCTCAGGACTCTTCATCCGCGTACCTCTCAGGGCGCGGCACTTTGTAATCCATATTTATGTATATGTAAATACTAATAGGCGATCAATGATTAGAAGTTAACTTTACCTCAATTTCATGAAGTACCTGTATTTTCATAGTTTTTCAGTTATTTTATTTGCATAGTACCCAGTATAAATAATTGTAAGTAGCTAAAAATTTATCTGCAAGGTTCCGTTTAATCAAACCTAGCTGACCAGTTAGATATTGGAACTTTTTTTTAACAAGTTTTTCAGTTAAGCATCTTGTTATGTATCGATATGATTAAGCAAAAGGTCAGGTGATATCTTTTTCTTCGTAATCTTTTTATAAAGAATGAAAATGAGCTTATTTAGTGTCTCAATGAAGATTATTTAAAGTCCGTAAATAATGGCTATAATGAACAGACTACCGAAAAAAATTGAGATATACAATTATTTTTATCGGTATATTTAACTAATAATAAATAGTTGTCAATCAACACTTTCTTGGCAGTAATTTATCTCTTAGTTCAAATCTGCTCCCAAGGGTTGCTGTTAAATTTTTAGCCGCATAGTTGGCTAAAAATGATTTATACAGCCTCCAGATAGATGAATACGAACAATGGGAAAAACCGCTTAATTTAAAGCAAACTATATCACTAGAGTCAGGATAAAAAACATGCAAAATTTCATCGGATATTTACAGGAAGTTGATGTAAAAGCATCAAACAAAATTAAAATCTTATCATCGTCAACAGTCAAGTAACATCATATCTGCAATGGTGCAGATGGGTGTTTGTTCGAGAGCGATCGCTTACTTGCCTACTTTCTAAGTAATTATTCAGGAGCTATACACAGCACTCTAACTCGCCTCTAAGCCAGCATTTCAGGATGATCATGATTGTGAAGGTTTATTGTCTGGTGTTTTACCAGATGTCCTCTCCAAGCGGGTTTGACGAACTTGGTTAAAAGAGAAGGTCAAATGCTTTCAATGGAGAATAATTTTGGAAATCTTGATTGAGTCAACAGTAGATGTCTCAAATTGATTTATAAAATTTCATTGCCAGCCTTCACTAATGCTGTTAGTAGGCTTATTGTCTTCCAAAGCAAGTATGTGCTATTTTTGCTGTCACAATAGCAACAATAGCAACAAATAAAGTGTAAGATTTTGATTTATTTAGAAAATGATGAATCCTTTGGCAAAATAAACATTTTTAATATTAATCGTATTACTTGTTTCCTGAGACAAACTCATGATAATGTAATCGGCCTCCTCTTTAGTTAGATTCTTTCAATGATCTAAAATATACAGCAAATAGCATGATGATAATGACAAATAAAAAATGGGCGGTTAAACGTATAACAGTGAATCTCGCAACACAGGAAGCGGAAAAGCTAGAAAAATATTGCGAACAAACAGGTAGACCCGCAACCGACGTGATTCGTGAACTGATTAGAAGTTTGCCTGTCTCAGACGACAGCAAAGATGTAAATAGGTAAGAAGATGCTTTCACGACTTATCCAGATAACTGCTTTGCCACCAAAAAAATAGCTATGATACTTTTTTAAGTTCGCCGCTATGGACAAGAGTTTGTCTAGCTGATACAGACGCGTTTTCTCGCGTCTGGTCATTTACCGGGGCTAAAAAAGTGATCAAAGAACTTTTGGTATCGACATTGCCTGGCCTTAATATGCTGGTGGAGTTGATATTAAGTAGCAAATTCCGACACCAACCCAGTTACAATCTGTAAAGAAACTGAAAAGGAACGACGGAATGCGCGTTGCAATCGTAGGTGCGGGACTGGCTGGGCTAGCAACCGCAGTAGATCTAGCTGATGCTGGTTGTGAAGTAGAGATTTTTGAATCTCGTCCGTTTGTGGGTGGTAAAGTTGGCAGTTGGGTTGATGGCGATGGCAACCATCTAGAAATGGGGTTGCATGTATTTTTCGGGTGCTACTACGAATTATTTGGTTTGATGAAGAAAGTGGGGGTGTTAGGAAACTTACGCCTCAAGGAACATACCCACACTTTTATTAATAAAGGGGGGCGCACTGGTGCTTTAGATTTTCGCTTTCTTACAGGTGCGCCTTTCAATGGCTTAAAGGCATTTTTTACTACTTCCCAACTATCGTTGCAGGATAAATTGCAAAATGCGATCGCTTTGGGTACTAGTCCGATAGTTC
Organism: Nostoc sp. JL33; assembly: GCF_017114985.1. Taxonomy (GTDB): domain Bacteria; phylum Cyanobacteriota; class Cyanobacteriia; order Cyanobacteriales; family Nostocaceae; genus Nostoc. The sequence goes on from NZ_JABXKP010000016.1 coordinate 14,923, forward strand.
GCGGATTGGTAGACTTTAATGGGGCGATGAAAACCATCCGCAATTTAGATAAAGTTAGCTTTGCCGATTGGTTCCGTAGTCACGGTGGGAGTAATGGCAGCATCAAGCGCCTGTGGAACCCCATTGCTTATGCATTGGGATTTATTGATTGCGAAAATATGTCTGCCCGTTGTATGTTAACGATATTCCTGCTATTTGCAGTCAGAACCGAAGCCTCAGTTTTGCGAATGCTGGAAGGTTCTCCCTATGAGTATTTACACAAGCCCATTCTGGAATATCTGGAAGTTAGAGGCACGAAAGTTTATACACGTCGGCAAGTCCGGGAAATTCAGTTTACTGAGTTAGACGAACAAACCCGCGTCACTGGTATAGTAGTTGCCCAAGGTGATGCAGTAGAAACTATCACTGCTGATGCTTACGTTTTTGCCTGTGATGTTCCAGGAATTCAACGCATCCTACCCCAGGAGTGGCGTAAGTGGTCAGAATTTGACAATATTTACAAACTGGATGCAGTTCCAGTGGCTACAGTGCAGTTGCGCTTCGATGGTTGGGTAACGGAACTGAATGATGGAGAGGAACGTAAACAGCTAAATCATGCGGCTGGAATTGATAACTTACTTTATACAGCCGATGCTGACTTTTCTTGTTTTGCCGATTTGGCGTTGACTAGCCCTGCTGATTATTATCGCCCAGGACAGGGTTCATTGTTACAGCTAGTGCTGACACCGGGAGATCCGTTTATTGCCCAAAGTAATGAAGCGATCGCCCAGCATGTCCTCAAGCAAGTGCATGAACTGTTTCCTTCGTCGCGGGAGCTAAATATGACTTGGTACAGTGTGGTAAAACTTGCTCAGTCTCTCTACAGAGAAGCGCCAGGGATGGATGCGTACCGTCCCAACCAAAAAACACCAGTAGATAATTTCTTCCTTGCTGGGAGTTATACTCAGCAAGACTACATTGACAGTATGGAAGGTGCTACTATTTCTGGACGGCGGGCGGCAAAAGTGATTTTGGAGAGTTTGAAGAATTGAGGTAGACACGCAGTAGCTTCGCGTTCGCCTAGCCTCTGGTAGATAAGGAAGAAGAGAGATGTCAGATTGGTTAGAGCATACTGTGCAGGTAGAAGTAGACGCTCCCATAGATTTAGTATGGAGCCTCTGGTCTGATTTGGAGCAAATGCCTCGGTGGATGAAGTGGATTGATTCGGTGAAAGTTCCGCCAGATAATCCAGATATATCTATTTGGAAACTGAAGACGGGTAGTTTAGAATTTAGTTGGAAATCTCGAATTCTGAAAGTTATTCCCAACCAAATTATCCAATGGGAATCGATTGATGGTTTGCCCAATCAGGGAGCGATTCGCTTTTACGATCGCAACGGTAGTAGCATTGTTAAAATGACTATTTCCTACGCCATCCCCGGCATTATTGGCAAAATTATGGATAACTTGTTTTTGGGGCGGGTAGTTGAATCGACGATTCAAGCTGATTTGGAAAGGTTTAAAGAATACGCGCTGAATGTTAAAGCTAATTGATATAGATAAAAACAGGCAGTAGGAAACAATCTGTAAAAGTTTCTTGCTGTCTGAAGGGAAAATATGGATTTTTTAATTGCGTGTCTTTATTACGAAGTACAAGTTAGAGAGTGCTTTATCTTTTCTATAGCTTGATTCAATCCTTTTGTGTCAATCCAACCTACATAACCACCAAAAAGCATTTTGTTATTGCTGTCAGCTAGAAAGATATGCTTGACGTTGCCTGGATTAATAAAAATTTTAATTACAGTACCATCTTTAAGAGTAAAAATAGGTCTTGCTCTTCTGAAATCTCTACTGTGGGCTTGAGTCATACCTGGGACATTGACTAATATTTCAACAACTTTTTGAGCGATTTTAGAAATACTGGTAGCTATTTCTGCTTCAGTATTCCATTCTTCCAGCCAATCTATTCCTTTTTGACTTAAGCGAAAATCTTCTTTTACAGCAAGCTTCTTATTCACTAAACTAGACAAATTTTTTAAAGACAAAATAACCGCAATAATGTATAAAATAGTTTTGGTGAATCTACCTGTAATCCTTGCAAATATTTGATTTGACATATTAACTATTGCCTATTATGACGATAGGATTCCTAGTCCTTAACTATAAAAATTCTCTAAGTGTAAAAAATCAGTAATAATACGTGAAAATACTATTTAAACCAAAGTAACCTGCGATCGCGCAAATTGTTAAGCATTAGTTACAACCTAGTAAATTGCATTAACCCACTCTACTTACTGTTGGTTCTGGAAGCGGATCACCTACAGCTTCGTAAGCAATAATTAGAGACTCTAAGGCTTCAATTCCATTTACCACAGCCAACTCGTAAGTATCCCCATGAGTCCGCCAGCGTTGTCCTGGAAAATCAGGGAATCCTACCAAAAAACAATCATCTTCCTCAGACCACTGAATAATCATTTGGTATTTAAGCTTACTCATCTTGTCTTTTCTCCTCTATTTCTTCATCTGATTTTCTGAACTTAGAGGGTTAAAAAACTACCAAGTTGGGTCGCTAAACAAATTAATCGTCAATTCCTCGCGTGGCGGTACTGCGGTGATACAAGCGCGGATGATTTCTCCATCTTCTAATTCGACGGTGCAAGCGTGACAAGACCCCATCAGACAACCGGTGGGAATAAATACCCCAGCCCGGTCTGCTACATCTAAGAGGGCTTCTCCCACTTCGGCATCTACTGTGACATCATCTGGTAAAAAGCGGACACGAACAATCATCAATGTTACGTATTTAATTTAGGGCGTGTCATTTGTCAGTTGTCCTTTACAAATGACCAATGACAAATGACAGTCTTAACAAAAAAATTTGCATTTCAACGCACTTTAGCTTAGGACAAAAACAGACTTAAGTCTAAATGGCTTTCAACTTCAGTGGCTAGAGAGTCCAAAATCTGCTCTCGCTGTTCCCGATAGTTAGCAACACCGGTGGGTAAAGATTTTAAACCTCGCTGTTGACGGAGGCGATTTAACCAAGCGCGTCGCCAAGGCCCATTGTCAAAAAGCCCGTGGAGATAACTACCCCAGACTGATTGACAACTATCCACTAAGCCTAAATTAATATCATCAAATAAGGCATGGTAGGATTCGGGATCTATGCCTTGCTGTTCGATGCGCGATCGCCCTTGGTGAATTTCAAAGCCATTAACTGGCAAGCCCTGTTGTGGATAATTTGAGCTAACTTGGCGCTGGCGGGCAATTTTTTGACCTGTAATTACAGTTCTGATTGGTAAAAGATTTAACCCTTGAAATCTGCCAGCTTGTCCCTCTATCCCTTCTGGATCAGCGATGATTTGACCGAGCATTTGATAGCCGCCGCAGATACCTAAAACCGTTCCGCCAGAGGCAGCATAGTGTTGGATAGCTTCTGCCATACCGGTTTTTTGCAGCAGTAGCAAATCAGCAATTGTGGTTTTTGTTCCTGGGAGAATCACAGCATCAGGATGTCCTAAATCTTGCTTAGGGCTGAGGTATTTTACTGAAACTGTGCTTTCTGATTCCAGTGGGTCAAAGTCAGTGAAGTTGGCAATTCTGGGTAAGCGGATGACGGCAATGTTGAGGTCAGCTTGGGTTTTATTCGACGACGATTGACGTTCTAGCAGATCAAGAGAGTCTTCTGCTGGAAACACATGTTGTAAGTAAGGTATAACACCGATAACGGGGATACCTGTGCGTTCTTCTAACCATTTTATCCCCGAATCTAAGAGCGATCGCTGTCCTCGGAACTTATTAATTACTACACCCTTAATTAAGGCGCGTTCATCTGGTTCTAATAACTCTAAGGTTCCAATCACATGGGCAAAAGCACCACCCCGATCTATATCAACTACTAACATGGTTGGCGCATTTAAATATTTTGCCACCCGCATATTAGTTAAGTCGCGGTGTTTGAGGTTAATCTCAGCTGGACTACCGGCACCTTCACAAACCACCAAGTCAAATTCTGTTCCTAAATGCTGTAGCGATTCTTCAATTGTCCGCCACCCCAGTTCAAAATATTGCTCGTAGTAATCTGAGGCACTCACTTTGCCAACAGACCTACCTTTGATAATTACTTGGGAGGTCATATCCCCTTGGGGTTTGAGTAAAATTGGGTTCATTTCTACCCAAGGCACGACTCCCGCCGCCCAAGCTTGTACTGCTTGGGCATAGCCAATTTCTCCACCAGTGGCAGTGACATAAGCATTTAAAGACATATTTTGACCTTTAAAGGGAGCCACTCGCCAGCCACGCCGCGACAGAATGCGACAAATAGCTGTAGTTAAAAGTGATTTCCCTGCATGGGATGTTGTCCCCACCACCATAATTGATTTCATAGTCGCTATTAGTTCGTTTTTCCAGATACAGGGTTAATTTTTAGGAGCAAACAATAGGGGAGCAGGGGGAGATGAGGGAGCAGGGGGAGATGAGGGAGCAGGGGGAGATGAGGGAGCAGAGGGAGAAGAACTAATACATCATGCCCCATGCCCAATGCCCAATGCCCAATGCCCAATGCCCCATGCCCCATGCCCCATGCCCAATGCCCCATGCCCCATGCCCAATGCCCAATGCCCAATGCCCAATGCCCAGCATCACAAATTTTAGTCAAATGGTTATGGTAAAGACTTCATGAATAGATGTGATGTTTCCGTATATATTGTTCCCTTTGATTGCCTAATCCTAACTCTTTGGTTTTTTATTCTAAAAAGGTATCCGTAACCAACGAATCACAACATCGGATAAACGATCGCGCCATGAAGGAGTACGCCAATTTTTTCCCTGATATTGTTCCACTAACTGTCGTCCCAAGGGAGTGAGGCGATAACTATCTGTAATTCCCTGGCCATCAACTTCTCGCCGCAATACACCCACTTGGATCAGCCAGCCCAAGGCGTTGTCACACGCTAATTCTGATAAAGGGCGCTTAGTATAACCCTGCTTGAGTCCATTTTCTAGGGCGATCGCACTCAATGACACACTCTGGTGTCCCATGACTTCAAATAAAGATAAATTAAAGGGTGAACACGCTAGCGATCGCTCGGCTCTTTCTACTGTGCTCCGAGGATATACAAAAATATTTGGGTTTTGGGAATCAACAACAGCCATTGTGTATGGGTAGAAATTTTTCTTCTAATAAATATTAATTTCAGAATATATTTTTTCTTGTCCCAGCTACCTGATTTAACCAAAATTAGTTACCTCAAGTATAGTTATGCTATTTTTTAGTAATTCTATTTAATCATAGCAACACGCACGATGCGGGAAACTCAGTCACAAAGCGTGCTGGGAGGGAAGCGGCAACATCACTATTTTAACAAAGTTTGGGGGTTGAATTCCCCTGCGCTACAGGCAGAAAGAATTGAACGCCTAATTAAAATCCCCGTTACAAAACGTAATTGCAAATTGCGAATTGGTTTAACCGCAGTCAATATAAATTAATAAATTAATGTTAGTGTAAAATTTCAAGTGCATCAACAATCTGAAACAGGAAAAGTTAATTATGTCTCTAGCAGTTGGTACGGATGCACCTGCATTTACCGCCAAAGATACAAAGGGGAACACAGTCTCTTTATCTGATTTTGCCGGTAAGACGGTCGTTTTGTATTTTTACCCCAAAGATGACACGCCAGGTTGCACCAAACAAGCCTGTAGTTTTCGGGATGCCCAGTCTCAATATCAAGGTAAAGATATTGTAATTTTGGGAGTCAGTGCAGATGATGAAGTCTCCCATCAGGCATTTACCCAAAAATATAATTTGAATTTTCCCCTACTGGCTGACACCGACAAATCCCTCATCAAAGCTTTTGATGTGGATGGCGGCGGTTATGCCAAGCGCGTTACCTACGTAATTGACCCCAACGGCAAAATTACCCATGTTGATAGTGCTGTAAATACCACCACCCATGCTAGTGATCTTTTAGCTGCACTTGGGCTGTAGTTTTTTACCTGATAACTAAGAATTTTTTAAGAGCGTAGTTTAAACCCCAAACCCTAGAGGCTTGGGGTTCTTTGTTTGAATTCAGTTACCTGATCGTGGTGTAACTGATCGTGGTGTAACTGATGGTAGTGTAACCGAAGGCAAACCGGGAGTTGCTTGCTGTGGTTGACCTGGAATTAGTTTTTGTTGTCTGGCTTTAAAAGCTGCTGCTGCTGAGTTTAATTCTTCGTTCTGTTCGTCAGAATTCCAGTTGAGAGTTCCGAAATTCGCCCGATGAATCAGGTCAAACATATTGAAATTGTCTGAGTTTGAACGGGAGAACGGATCGGTATTTTGGTCTGTTGTACTCGTACTGGGAAAAGCATCTGCTGGGCTGACTTGAGCCGAACTTGGTTGAGCCATCAGCAAGGAAGCAAAGCTAATTCCTGCCACGGTAGCTACAAAGAATCTAGGAATTTGTAAAAATGGTTTTTTCATGGGGTTTTGACCCTAAAATTGCTCTATTGTATCTTAAGCAAGAGTTCGACGTAGTTGGGGTTGAATACTCAGTAAGGCGACAAGGGCAAAGCCAAACAACACCAGTAACGCTCCCCCAAAGGTAACATTACCCCAAGGAGCCTGCATCACTACACTACCTAATCCCCAACTGTTGTGGAGATAAAGATAGCGAATTGGTTCGATCGCATAGCTGAGAGGATTCAGGGTAGCCACAACCTGCAACCACTGAGGCATGAAGGATAAAGGAGCCAAAGCAGTACTAGCAAACAATAATGGTAGGTTAGTGACGAAAATTACTGCAATCAATTCTATGTGTCCGGGTAGAGCAAAAGCTAAACCGAGGGAGATGGCTGTTACGCCCAAAGCTAAGAGGAAGACAATTAGAGCGATCGCACTTAAACCAGCTGCATCTGGTAGTCCAGCACCCAAGAATGCCGCCGCCGCTACAATTACTGCTGCTTGCAGCAAACTTTGGCTGATGATGAAGATTGCCGAAGCAAAGACAATGGAAAACCGCGATGCTAGGGGTGCAACGAGTAAACGATTCAAAAAGCCAAACTCACGGTCAAACATTACCGGTAAACCAGCATTTAGCGCCCCGGCAAAGGCTGTAAACACAATTATGCCGGCAGCCAAAAATTGACCGTAATTTGTTGTATTGCCAAATATACCTTTGGGAGCATTTTGGAACAAAGCACCAAATAGCAGTAACCACATTACTGGCTGAATAATTCCGGCAACCAATGTGGAGGGACGGCGTTGCAACTGAATAAACAAGCGACGAGTTAAAGCCAGCGTCTCTTGTACCAATTCACCGAAAAAGTTAGGTACAGCATTAACATCTGCTTGTGGCGATGCTAGCGGCTGCCAATTGATATCAGATTTAGGAGTAACGCTCATAGGAATTTTGGATTTTGGATTTTGGATTTTGGATTGAGAATTGGGAATTGGGGATTGGCAATTGGCAATTGGGAATTATCTCTATGCCCCATGCCCCATGCCCTATGCCCCATCCCCCATTCCCTATCTCATATTCTGTTTTTTCTCAGCTTTGGGATCGCGGGTGGCTACGGCTGCGAGTTCTGCATCTAACAAGGTGCGTCCTGTAGCGGCGAGGTAAACGTCATCGAGACTGGGGCGAGATTGGGCGATGCCAAATATGGGCAAGCCAGCAGCATTTAGCGCTTGCTGTATGTTAATCAGAACATCATTCTGAGGTGTCACCACCAAGTTGAGAGAATTACCTTGAGCGCTGTTGATGATCACTTCTTGCACAAAGGGCAAAACTTGCAAGAGGTTTTTGGCAATTTCTGCTTCCTCAATCGGGGAAAACTCGCGGATTCGCAAAGTGATGCGATCGCCCCCTACTTGATCTTTTAATTGTGAAGGTGTGCCACTGGCAATCACAACGCCCCGATCTATAATTGCCACGCGATCGGCTAGAGCGTCAATCTCTTCTAAGTAATGGCTGGTAATTACTACCGTCGTCCCAGAGGCGCGTAATTTTCTCAAGAAATCCCATACCACAAAACGGGTTTCTATGTCAAGCCCTACTGTTGGCTCATCCAATACCAGAACATCCGGTGAATGGAGCAAGCCAGCAGCCAAGTCTAGGCGCTTACGTAAACCGCCAGAGTAGGTTCCTGTTTTTTTATTAGCGTATTCTTGCAAACCGAGTAAATCTAATACTGTCTCAATGCGCTGTTTGGCTACTGCGCGTGGGAGGTGATAAAGTGCGGCTTGCAATTGCAGCAGTTCTCTTCCAGTCAGCACCTTATCGATAGCGACTTCCTGAGCTACATAACCTAGTCGTTGTCTTGCCACTCTCGGATTATCTAACACAGAGATGCCAGATACTTCGATTTTGCCAGCATCCGGTGTGGTAAGTGTACACAAGGCACGCAAAGTAGTAGTTTTCCCAGCACCGTTGGGGCCAAGTAAACCAAAAATTTCTCCTGGTTCTACCTGAAAGGAAACATCTTGGACGGCAACCACTGTACCGTAACGTTTTTGCAAATTTTGAATGAAAACGGCGGGAGCCATGACAGCTTATCCCCAACTATACAAATCTCAATAAAGTCTATCTTTATTGTAGAAGGTGAAGAGTGTTGAGAAGATAAAAATTAAATTTTTAGCACTTTCAAAGTTTTGAAGCTTGTGTCATTGCAACCGGTGATAAATCCTCCCATCGCCTGAATTTGTTGCAGATAGTCAAGAACGGGTTTGGTGATGACTTCTCCCGGCATTAACACAGGAATTCCTGGGGGATATGGACAGACGATTTCAGCACAGATGCGTTGATTGGTCTGTATCAAAGGTAGTATTTCACTGACAGCAAAAAAGGCTTCACGGGGAGAATAACATAAATCATCACACTGTGTAGTGAAATGATCCTGCCAAAGATCGCTTTTAACAGTTAAGTTAGTTCGGCGATATTCTTTGGCAAGAATAGTAAAACTTTGTATTAGTTGCTGAATATCGGCTGGGGTGTTGCCTAAACTAATGATAAAGGTGAGATGTTGCAGTGAGGCGAATTCGGCGGTGACAGCAAATTTTTCATCGAGAATTTCATCTGCCTCAAATCCGGTTAAACCTAAACCAGAAACAGTGACAGTTAATCGCGTTTCGTCTAAAGCCACAAAGCCGGGAGATCCCCCCAACCCCCCTTGATAAGGCTTGCTCGGAATCTGTAAGACAGATAATCTAGGAATTTGACTGATTTTTGTTCTAGCTTGATCAGCAAGTTGCAAAGTGCGAGACATCAGCATTTTTCCGTGGAGTGCCATTTGCTGACGCGCTGCATCTAAAGAAGCTAAAAGTAAATAACTAGGACTGGTAGACTGTACAAGTTGCAAAGCTTTACTGATGCGATCGCCATCTATTCTATTACCTTGGATGTGCAGCATTGATGCCTGTGTGATCGCACCGAGTACCTTGTGGGTAGATTGTACAGTTAAATCTGCACCTGCGGCTAAAGCTGGAGTGGGTAATTCGGGATGAAAGGCAAAGTGTGCGCCGTGTGCCTCGTCTACGAGTAGAGGGATATTATATTGATGTGTAATGCTGGCGATCGCACTCAAATTTCCACAAACGCCGTAATATGTGGGATAAACCATCAACACTGCTTTCGCGTCGGGATGTTGTTGGAGTGCAGATTGTACAGCATTGGGCGTGATGCTGTGGGCAATATCTAAAACTGGATCATATTCAGGATTGAGAAAAATTGGTATTGCACCGGAGAGAATTAAACCAGCGATCGCCGAAGAATGCACATTCCGAGGCAAAATGATTTTATCGCCCGTGCCACAGGTAGCGAGAATTGCCGCTTCAATACCACAGGTAGAACCATTCACAAGGAACCATGTTTGCGAAGCACCAAACGCCTCAGCCGCGAGTTGTTGTGCTTGTTGAATAACGCCTTGGGGTGCAAAGAGATTATCTAAATCTGCTAATTCGGTTAAATCAGCGCGAAAGATTTTTGTGCCAAGTAAATCAGCCAAAGGTTGAGAAATTCCCTCACCTCGTTTATGTCCTGGCGTGTAAAAAGGCGCATGGGATCTTGCTGCATTGGCTTTTAAGGCATTTAATAAGGGTGTTTGGTTTTGATTGAGCATTTTTGAAAAGATGCGTTCCCTCTGAGAAGAAACCCAGTTTGTCACTCAACAGCGTAAGAAGTAAATTGACGTTTAAACGGGGAATAAAAACCAATAACTATATCTGAGGGAGGTATACCTAACTCAACTAACGTCTCAGCAACAAGTTCTTCTGTACCATTATATTGAATCCATATCTTTCCATTTTGGATATCAAAATGCATTATGGGGCCAAATACCCGCTTATCACCTTGCCAACCTACATAAGCTAGTTGATAGTGATCGTTTTCATTGTCAAAGATTAGTTCTGGTTTAATAGTATTGGTATTAGAACTGATTTGTGCATGTTCGGTTAAAATTTGTTTGACGATTTTTCGATAGCGTTCTATTTTATCCATTGTCGAATCTCCTGCTTTTTGGGGTCGTAAGTTACTAATTTAACTTTGTAACGTTGGAGCGTGCGTTGGACAAAAGCAAGTTGGAAAAAATCTAAGTAGGTTTCATGTGGAACTGCTAAATAAATAATTCGATCTGGTTGATTCTCCTCCAATGCGAGACAGTAATTAAGGTATTGACCAAGGGCTGTGTGAAATTCATTGATATCAGAACCTGCAATAAAACTTTTAATTTCAACCGCTATTTTTTCGGTATCGCGTTCTGCTGCGATCGCATTTTCTGCGGCTAAATCTATTTGGACTTTAACTGCATCGCTAATACGAATATATAAAGGGTCATTGGTAATTATCCACCCATCTTTGATTAAGGCATTTTTTACCTGTTGATGAAAAACATCTTTAGCCATTAAGTATTTTGTTTATTTTAATCGTATCTGAAATGAAACCAGATTTTGCTAAACAGGTTGAACCAGCAAATAGTTGTGCGATCGCACGTTCATCAACTTTCATATATGGGCGATCGCTCTTTATCTAATGGTGTTCTATCAATCTGTTACATTTATAAAGAATATGAAAGGCTCACGCAAAGGTAAGGCAGCGCGTTGCGGGGGTTCCCACCGTTGTAGCGACTGCCGCGCAAAGGCGCAAAGGTAGAAGATGAGGGCTTATCATCAGATTCCGATTTTTGAGTGTGGTGAACCGTTAATAGAGATTCCTTTAGAATTGTTGGCGGTGGAATCTCCCCATCCTTATGAAAAATTAGGTGCGCCTTATGGCGATCGCTCCCCTTATTATCTCCGTCAAAGCGTTATTGAAAATTTGATTCAAGCGCAAAATTATCTTAATCTTCTGCATCCTAACTGGCATATCCAAATTTTTGATGCCTATCGCCCGATCGCAGTCCAGCAGTTTATGGTAGATTACAGCTTCGCCCAAGCAGTGCAGTCCAGGGGACTGACTCAGGTGGAGTTATTACCAAACCAACGCCAAGAGATTTGGGAAGCAGTTTATGCAATTTGGGCTGTACCAAGTTTGGATGAAAAAACTCCGCCTCCTCACAGTACTGGTGCGGCGGTGGATGTGACGCTGGTAGATGATGCTGGGCAAATAGTGAATATGGGTTCGCCAATTGATGAAATGTCAGAGCGATCGCATCCCGATTATTATGCCAATAGCGATCGCCCACAAGCACAAAAATATCATGCTCACCGTCAGCTATTGCGAGATGTAATGTTAAAAGCCGGCTTTCAACGCAATCCCAGAGAGTGGTGGCATTTTTCTATTGGCGATCAAATGTGGGCTTGGCTGAATAATCAATCGAATCCAGCCAATCCTGTCACCGCACGTTATGGGCGGCTTGCATAGATGGGTTATGCATCTTGAGGGTTTAACTCCTTTAACTCGTCAGTGGTGTAAGTACCAATGGGAGTCCAAACTAGATAGGGAAGGAGTAACAGCGCCGCCATTAGAGAAATCGGCAAAACGCAGATTGCCAGGACAATGGCTAAAATTAAACCGGTTAATCCAAGAATTTCCCCAGCTTTGAGACTGCGAAACCTCAACATTATAGGAATGTAGGCGACGGTGATAATTTCCACTAAGAGGTACAAAGCCATTAGTAGCCAAGTAATTATGCCTCCTGGATTTTTTTCCCAGACAATATAAGCTGAAGCTGCACCGGAAATAAAAATCACAGTCCAGATGACCGGAATTAGCGGCTCAAAAACTAGCCAGCGAGGGCGACTTAACCGTGCGAACCATTTAACATCACGCGGCGTAATCAAGAAACTACCAAGGGCAACGAAGAAAGTTACAGCCCCAATTATTATCCAAGATGGAATCATCATGCACTCTTGCCTGTGTATTTTGTCAAGTCATACACTGCAAGTTTGACAATTTAAGGCATAGGTTGAATCATTCCCTGGTGCGAATCTTAGGCATCTTGAGGATTGAGACTGATCATCTGCCAAGTGGTATAAGTACCAATGGGACTCCAAAGGAAATAAGGAACTAGTAACAATGCTGCCCAACCAGAAAAACCTAAGACTGCAAGTATCAACAAAACACAAATGATAAAACCTGTGCCACCAAGAATTGTACCCACTTTCAGACTGCGAAGCTTAAACATTACAGGCGTATAGGCAATGGTAATAATTTCTAAAAGCAAGTATAAACCCATGATTAGCCAAGTTGAGGTGCTTCCTGGGTCTTTTTCCCAGACAATATAAGCCGACCAAGCACCGCAAATAAATATTATAGTCCAGATAATTGGAATTGCACCTTCAAAAGTTAGCCATCTTGGTCGTTGTAAGCGCTTGAACCATTGGCGATCGCTAGGCGTAATCACGTTAGCCGCCAACGCAACTAAGAAAGCCACACCCCCAATCACCATCCAAGATTTAATCATGCCCGTTAGTCCTTTATAAGCGCTATCTACCGCTTAATATCACTCTTTATAGTCTGATTTTGTCAATTTAGTTGCTAATTACTCATCATCCCTGAGTTTGAAACCTTCAGATCATTTGGCAGGATTTTAAATTATGGGCATTGGGATGAGTCTTTAATACTCGTGAACAACGATCAGAGTTTCCAGAAGAGAAACCAGACAACAGCATATGAACTTTTACAGGCGATTGCCCAGGACAGAAGAGATTTCTTGATAAAACTTGGGGTAGCGATCGCTACGGTTTTGGAGGCGATCGCACTGCGATTTCTCAACCCTGCGGGATCTTGCTACAGCATGACATTTTACACGTTCAGCTTTTATGAACCGACGGTGACGGTGTAAGACAACACAAAGGGCTTGAAGCTAGCTCCAGATTTGGGAGTACCGCTTAACTCCAATTCATAAGCTCCTACTTTGGGAAATACGATCTCGGCTCCGGGAATGTTTTTATATTGCTTGGTTGATACATTATGTAAACTGGGCTTTAGCAATGGGGTATCAGTTTCGCTGTGAGGTTGAGGATAGACAGCCAACTGACAGTTACATTGTGTCAGGGGGATTAGTCGCCCGCCTTTACGGGTGAGGACAATCCAAGCATGAGCCGTTTTGCCAGCTTGAGGATTGTCATTGGGTTCAATATGTAGCATCCCGCCTACGTCTTTTGATACCTTTTCGGTGTGGGCATTAGCTGGTGTAGCAATCAGAACTGAAATTAATAATAGCCATCCCAAATTCTTCTCTAGGGTAAAGTTGAACATAGAGTTTCTCAAGAGTAAGTGAAGTAAACCAGGCTGACTGGGGAAAGGCAATTAAAGGAAAATTCAAAAATTTTTGATACTATTTTTCCACCAGTATTTAGGAACGATAATTTTAAAAGCATACTTCCGTCAAAAGACAACCTGTCAAACTTTGCCCGAAAATCCTTTACCAACTACTAAGGCTTAATCCCAACTAAAAACTCGTTGACTCCTGAACTTCTACCTAAATATCTAACTTAAGACCACATTAGCTTATTACTTATGATAGTTACTTTGACTCATTTGGATCGGTCAAAGTAGTGAGAGTGATGAGTCAAAGCAAATATATTTAGTAGCTGAGGTTCAAAGCATGGACTCGACAGGTAAAGTTCAAATTGTGGACTCGTCCTGGTACGTTGCACTGCCGTTGAAAGAATATGCAATGAGCCGAGTGACTGTCTACTTTTATAGCGACAGATGGGTTCCAATTAAATTTTGTTCTTTGGGAAAGGCAATTTTGCTTCACCAGAAGGCAAGCTTAGAAGGTAAGGAAATTTTATTATTTCCTGTTAATTTAGATCCGAACCAATTCTCAAACTCTTTTAACCAAAATGTGTTGAGGTAGACCATTTTTCCAAAATATCGCCAACAAATGAATCCGCTATAGAGGCGTACATATATATGTACGCCTCTACTTGTAAATGGGATTGAAATATTTACTCATATTGTTTACGTCAAAGAGCGATGTCTACGATGGGCTACGCCTACGCGTCAAAAGATATAGCGGTTCCCATTCAGATGCGGTACAACATTACACCACGAGGTGTAGGGGCACTGCCGTGCCCCTACGGGTGTACCTCACGTAAACGAGAACCGCTATACCACTTTTTACTTTGTAGTAAATGAGCCACACACCAAGAGAGGTGCGATGGTTTTTTCTAACCATCTCCGCCATTCTTCGCGGCTTTGAGAGCAGAAAGTGAGGAATTCATTATTAAGTTTGGATACACCAGTAATCTTACTTTTGCTGAGATTTATCTCTGTATTTGGCTGCATTTGTTTTATGTTCAATACGTAATTGATGCAAAACTTTCATTTCCTTTAAAATCGTTTTGCCATAAAAATCAGATGCTGGCTTCTTTGATAGCCATGCTTGGTGTAAAAAGCCTCTGCTTGTCCATCCTTTTTAGTCAAAAGATAAACATAGGTAACTTTCATCGCGGTTAGAGTATCCATTAACTGGTTAAGTAGCTTTGTCCCAATTCCTTGACTTTGCTTATGAGGTCGGACACAGATTTCTTCTAGACAAAAGCTTTTACTTTTTTGCCCTTGCTTACAATAACCTGCCACGAATCCTAACAGTTCATCCTGTTTGAATACAAATCCAACAAAACCTGGTGTATTCATAATTTCAAACAACTTTGCTCTTGCAGTCTCGAAAGTCCATTGCTCGTTCCAAGGTTCACTATTGAACACTTCAACATATAAATGAGCGCACTTGTCAAGATATTCAGTAGTAAAGATTTGAATTTCTTCTGACATCAAAAAACCAGAGTTTAGTTAATCACGAAATCAAACCAACCCAGAACGCAGTGCTACAACTGCTGCTTGCACGCGATCGTCTACTGCTAATTTATTCATAATCCCTCGGACGTGAGTTTTGATCGTGTTGGGACTCAGATAAAGTTTTTCAGCAATCTCTGGGTTACTCAACCCGTCTACCATGAGTTTCAACACTTCTAACTCGCGCCCAGATAAGTTGGCGTTGTTGCTGGTGGGTGAGGGCGGTTTGAGATTATCAATTACTCGCCGCGCAATTTGGGGATCGAGATAGGCTGCACCATCAACTGCGGCTGCGATCGCACTTAACAATCGTTCCACACTTGCACCTTTGATGCAATATGCATCTGCACCGCTAGATAGTGCAGCAATAATTTCTGTCTCCGTTTGATGAGATGTCAGCATCACCACATGAGTTGCTGGCAGCGCCGCCTTAATTTGCTGTGTCGCTGCAATGCCATCCAATCGCGGCAATCCAATATCCATAACCACCAAATCAGGTTTTAGTTGCAGTGCTGCTTGAACTCCCAAATAACCATCTTCTGCTTGTCCAACAATCTCCAACTGAGGATGAGCCATTAACGATTGCTCTAATCCCAGTTGCATCATCGGATCATCTTCGACAATTAACACACGCAACGGCGGAGCATTGGCTGGTAAATTTAAAGGATAGTGATTATCTAAAGACATTTTTATTAGTTAGGAGTTAGGAGTCATTCAATTTTAGATTTTAAATTTTGGATTTTGGATTGAAGGAAAAATATAAAATTGTCCGAGTTAGGGATTTCCAAGAAATAAATTATTCAATCTTGTGGGGTGGGCCGGAAAGCCCGCCTTTGGTTATTGGGCGGGCTTTCCGGCCCACCCCACAATAAATAATTGGATATTTTTTTATTTGTCAGTCCCTTAGGAGTTAAAAGTTATTCATAAGTTTTTAATTCAAAACTCCTAACTTTCAACTCCTAACTTGTTTTATTCTTCGACGCGATAGCCTAACTCTGCTAAACTCACCCGCGACTGTCGCCATTTTGGCTGGACTTTGACAAATAATTCTAGGTAAACTTTACCAGCGATTAACTTTTGGATTTGTTCGCGAGCTTCACTACCAATTGCTTTGAGCATCGCTCCGCCTTTGCCTATGAGTATGCCTTTTTGGGAATCGCGCTCGACGTTAATGGTAGCAAGTATACGGGTAATGCTGGGAGTTTCTTCTACTACGTCAATGGCGATCGCTACTGAATGGGGTACTTCTTCACGAGTCAATAATAAAATTTGTTCTCGGATCAATTCGCCCATAATAAAGCGCTCTGGCTGGTCAGTTACCAAGTTTGGGGGATAGTATAATGGCCCAATTTCTAAATGTTCAATTAATAATTCTTGAAGTTGTGGTAATCCTGCACTAGTCTTGGCAGAAAATTTCACGATTTCCCATTCATGGGACTTGCACATCTGGGCGTAACTATCATCTAGAAACTGGAAATCGGGGGGTTGTTGGTCGGTTTTGTTCATGCCCAGAATCACCGGTGTTTTGCTGCGACTGAGCAAATCGGCAATATAGCGATCGCCTGCACCACAAGCCACTGCTCCATCTACCACAAACAACACTACATCTACCGATTCAATCGCAATTTTGGCATTTTGCACCAATACTTCCCCCAATTGATGATGGGGCTTATGAATTCCTGGTGTATCTACAAATATTAACTGCGCCTCTGGTGTAGTTAATATACCGCGCAAACGGTTACGTGTTGTTTGTGCGATCGGTGATGTAATGGCAATTTTTTGTCCTACCAATTGATTCATTAAAGTAGATTTACCGACATTAGGACGACCAACAATGCCGATAAAACCTGATTTAAATTCAGGAGGAGCCTGTGGGATTGTGGCTTCTCCTGAAAAAGAGAAGTTGTAATTATCAATACTAGTCACCTTTGGCTCCACCCTCATATTTTACAGTTGGTATAACTTGATTTTTTCTTAAACACAAAACAAACATAAAATCACCCTGGCATTTTTAGGGATTATTTTTGCCGAGGTTTAATCTACTACTGGCTCTACACTTATATTTTACAGCTGAGATAACTTGATTTTGTTTTTAGATCCAAAACAAACAGTTCCATGACGAAGTTTGTATTAGCCTCAAGGGCATCTGTGTATAATTGAGCAATCAATTCCTCCGTAGGGGCAATTCATGAATTACCCCTACGGTGTTTTCGAGAAATTAGACCCAATTTTCTAACGAAAATTCCCTAACCTGACGCATCCGTTCAAAATCACTATCACAAGACACAACAATCAGTGAATGACGTAATGCTGTAGCTGCTATTTATAAGTCATTCTCACTAATACCAATTTCTGTTAATTTAATAGTCTGATTATATTTTACCTAAAAAACCGACTCTACCGATCCCTTTATGGAATCGAATCGAATAATATAGCGTTCCCTAATCACATCAGGTACATCTTAGCCCCCTCCTCGCTTGCGGGGAGGGGGTTGGGGGTGGGGTTCTTGTACCTCACTCAACCGATAACCGCTATAAATCAAATAGTGTAGTATAGGCAGAAATTTAAATTTAGTTCCTAACTAATAACTCCCAATACAAACTCGCCTTGATTGACAGCTTGATTGGTTGCGACATCATAAACTAATCCATCTTTTTGAGCGCAGACATCAATGACACTGGGTAACTTACCTTCTTTATTAAAACTGAGAATTTGATAGAGTTTTTCTCCAGCTTTTACATAACTACCTAATTCTATTCTCGATTGAATCATGCCACCTGCGATCGCATAATATTTTTTTCTGTTGCTGCTAGATGTAAAAGTCATCTCATGGGTTTTTGTGTCATCTGATAAATTAGGAATTTGCAGTACACCTTTTTGCACTAAATAGTTTTTCACACCCCGCACACCTTTAGCGACTGAATCAGGGTTTATTTGCATTCCTGTTCCTAATTCGAGTGTCCAAGCTTCCACATCAAACTTGATTTCTCTACTAAACTCTTTAAAACAAGCTTCTAGTGCTAACCAAGGTTTGATAAAAGCTTCATCAAAAGCATCACCATCGTATTTATCAAGTAAGATTCCAAAATCAAACCCGAAGTATTTTGCACTGTCTTCTCTATTTCGGAAGTAATAAAGGTAGCCTAACGCTTGATCTGTAGAAGTATGTAAGTCAATTAAATAGTCTGCATCTAAACTCAGATTTTGTAGTTTATATCTAAAAAGCTCGGTGTAGGGTACACTACTAGGAGAATTAATTTTTTCTAAATTTTTTGCGAATTCTTGCTTAATTATAGTTAGATAATTTTGTCGAACGACCTCTAAATCTATATGAAGTTGAGACTTAGTAAAAGCCACTAAATCATCAGCTTGTTTCTCGTAATCCCAAAATATGCGATTCCAATCTTTGGCTTCGTAAACGCAGTAACGTCCAGGGGAGAAATGATGCGATCGCTGATTCGTCCCCATTGGATTACAAACGGGAACCAACCAAATTTCTCCCGTAAAATCTGTATCATTTATTGTTAAAAAAAACTCAATTAGCTGGTGAATAACGGCATTACCAGCAATTTCTCCACCGTGCAGATTAGATTGAATGTAAACCTTTTTACCAGGTTTAGCGCCGATGAATTTGTAAACTTGTAAGTAGAGGCGATCGCCCGAAGCCATTTGACGTAATAAAATTGTTTCAATAACTGGCAGCATGAAATAACTCGGTGATGATTTGAGTCAATTATCGCTTGATATGTACTGGATTAAAAGCCTAGCCGAATAGAATTAGCTGATTTCATTTGCGTAATCAGCTAACCTCCGCGTGAATTACTAGGATAAGGTAGCAAGTGTTGGCAGTAGCTATGGCGCAGAATTGCTTACGATCGCACGCAGCGCACTACCCTAAAGAGCGATCGCATAAGCTTTTGTCAAAAAGTTGTAATGTTAAGGCTTAATGTCGTAACGTTAAGCCTTAATCTTATGATGCTGGTGATTAATGTTGTAATGTTAAGGCTTAATGTCGTAACGTTAAGCCTTAACATCGTAGCGTTAAGCCTTAATGTTATAGCGTTAAGGCTTAATCTCGTAACGTTAAGGCTTAATGTTGCAATGTTGGTGACGACAAGACATTCACTTATAACTGCGATCGGTTGATTCAAGAACTAATAAATTCTCTCTAGGTAATTTTCTAGGAGATATCGATTCTGGTAAATAGAATGTAGAAACCCAACACCTCAAAGTCTTGTAATTGTTGGGTTTCACTCCGTTCAACCCAACCTACGCACTACGCACCTGTTTTATTTTTTTTGGAATTGGTATTAATCACGACAAGGTAGTTATTCAGAAGTGCGATATCTAGGTTGGGCTACGCCTACGCAATATTTACGCAGTGTTCTATCCTAGAAATAAAAAGGAGCAGAAGAATGCAAGCCTACAAGCTCAACGCCACAATTGATGAATCAGGTCATTTAATTATTGACGAACCTCTAAATATTGCTCCTGGAAAGGTGGAAGTGATTATTTTGCAGCCAGTTCCATCCTTGGAAACTTCTACTGAGTTACAGCCAGATAAGCCGAGAAGAAAGTCTAAAGTCAAAGCATTTGAAGGTTTATTTGAAAATGCCCCACCGACACCACCAGACTTTGACCCAGACCAAGCCCGATGGGAAGCTTTAAAGGAGAAACATAATCTGTGAAAATCTTGTTAGACACCAACATCATTGTAGATGATGCCCTTGAGCGTGAACCTTTCCTAGAGGCAAGCGAACAAGTGTTGGTGCTAGTTGAGCAAGGACAGGTAGAAGGTTATATTTCCGCCTCAACTTTTAGTGATTTGTATTACATCATCCGTAGGGCAAGAGGTCGAGAGTGGACACTTACTTATTTAAGGCAGTTGGTCAACTTCTGCCGTGTCGCTACCGTAGACAGTACCGCAATCAACATGGCACTAAATCTTAACTTCAGAGATTTTGAAGACGCTATTCAATACAGCACTGCGGCACTCAATCACTTAGATGCTATTATTACTCGCAAAGAGAAGAGATTTTCCAGTTGCTACTCCCAGAATTATCACACCTGAAGAGTTGATTCAGGAACTAACAAATACTCCATAAATAATTAAGTCAAATATATATGAATGCCCAATTAACCCCTGTTGAAATCCAAGAACTTCAGCAACTTCTCGCAAACGACACCCCAGCGCAACAAGCACTTACTACCCTACAGCACCACAACGGGAATCTAGAAACTAGTTTTGATGCACTCTGGCAAGAGAAAGTTGGCAAAACAGATTATAGTCAGGGCAAAAAATCTCTTTTGCAGCTGACTCTCGACGAAATCCGCGCGGAAATCTGTGGTGATGATGGTTTACGGGGCAAAATCAAAGAATACACTAATAACCCAATACGGTTCAGTTAAGGCTGAAAGACTGATTAGTGATATGAAATTTAGGAGCTTCAACTCGTTGTCCAGTACCTCTGTGTTTTGGCTTTTTAGAACGAAACTTTGATACAGGTTTTTTCACAACTCTAGGGTTATTACGGGAAACTCGTTCG
>NZ_JABXKP010000080.1 GCF_017114985.1 Nostoc sp. JL33
GTTTTTACTGCTGAATTATTTTAATCTACGCTTAATTTAACAATGTATCAATTAATTTATCCTAAGTTTGGCTAATCCAGATGTTTTTTTCTCGCTCGTGAGAAATCCGGGAATAAGACCCTCCATCCTATTATATCCTCTCTCTGTGCCTCTACATCTCTGCGAGAGAAACACAAAAAAAAGGGATAAGCAAAACGCCTATCCCCCAAAAAATCAACTAATCAATGTATCAAGTTCCACTTGTCCAAGAATTGATGTACTCAATTTGATCAGGTGTTAGGCTATCAATCGTAATTCCAATAGCTTGCAACTTCAACCGAGCAATTTCTTGATCAACTTCAACCGGAATTGAGTGCAAACCAGGTTCCAACTTACCCTTATTCTTCACCAGGAATTCACAAGCCAAAGCTTGGTTCGCAAAACTCATATCCATTACTGCGCTGGGGTGTCCTTCAGCCGCAGCTAGGTTAATCAAGCGTCCTTGTCCGAGAACGACAACTGATTTACCATTTTTCAACTTATACTCTTCAGTGAAAGGACGAACTTCTTTGATTTCCTTAGCATTCGCAGCCAAGTATTTCAAATCAAGTTCCAAGTCAAAGTGACCGGAGTTACAAACGATCGCACCGTCTTTCATCACATCGAAGTGTTCACCGCGAACGACGTGCTTGTTACCTGTCACAGTGATAAAAATATCACCTTGGTGTGCAGCTTCAGCCATTGGCAGGACGCGGAAGCCATCCATTACGGCTTCAATTGCCTTGATGGGGTCGATTTCGGTGACGATGACGTTAGCACCCATCCCACGGGCGCGGAGGGCTGTACCTTTACCACACCAGCCATAACCGACGACAACAATGTTTTTACCAGCCAACAAAATATTTGTGGCGCGGATAATGCCATCTAGGGTTGATTGCCCAGTACCATAGCGATTATCAAAGAAGTGCTTGGTGTCGGCGTCGTTGACGTTGACTGCGGGGAAGGTGAGAACGCCTTCTCTAAACATGGCGCGTAACCGCACAATGCCGGTGGTGGTTTCTTCGGTACTACCAATCAAATCAGCGATTTGGTGTTGGCGTTGTTGTATCAAAGTTGCAACCACATCGCTACCGTCATCAACAATAATGTTGGGGCGATGATCTAAAGCTATTTGGACGTGGCGGTTATAAGTTTCGTTATCTTCGCCTTTTTGAGCAAAGACGGGAATTTCATGATCCAAGACGAGGCTAGCTGCTACGTCATCTTGCGTTGATAAGGGATTGCTAGCAATTAGAAGCGCATCTGCACCACCGGCTTTCAGAGCGATCGCCAAATGTGCTGTTTCTGTTGTAATGTGGGCGCAAGCTACAAGACGTAAACCAGCGAAGGGTTTCTCGATAGCAAAGCGATCGCGGATTTGCCGCAAAACTGGCATTTCGCGTCCAGCCCATTCAATACGCTGTCTTCCCAAGGCAGCTAGGCCGAGGTCTTTAACCTCGTGCTTTAATCGGGGAGAAGTTGCGGTCATCAAAAGTTACCTCAAAATATTAAAAAAGCTACGTAAATTTTACGCACTCTACTAGGTTATTCTACGACTGGCGATTTTTGCTTGTAAGAAAAGCAAATCACTAGTCAATAGCCCTCAAAACTAGCTTGACGTTTGATCAGCATAATGTCAACTTCATCCCCAGCTTCTTCGTTTTTGTTTTATCTTTGCTAAGAGTAAGACTCTTCTAGGCTTTGAAGGCTGATTCTAAGTACATTTTCATCTGTCTAAAGATAGAACACAACCAAAAAAACATCAAAATTTCATCATCTTAAGGTAAAATCTCAACTTTAGATAGGTACATCTACCCAAAGTAATTACGGAGGATAGTTATAGAAGTAGTCACTAGGAAATTATACCCAAGGAGGTGTTTGAGTGCGCTTTCAATTTTTGGCGATCGCTAGTTCAATGGCCATAGCTGTTGTATCTGTGCCCAAAGCCACAGCCCAGATTCCTTTGTTACCACTGTTGCAAGCTCCCAGCAGTGTGAGTAATGATTTAAATAATAGACTTGTTACAGGCTGGATTTATTTAGATGGTCGTCGGTTATTTCAGATAGCCGCATCAAGAACCAACTTCCCTGAGCGTTCAGAAGATATTCAAAAGAAGTTGGATAAAATTGCTCAAAATTACTTTCAATCACCAGCAAAAACAGCAGTTAAGGTAGATGTTCGCAAAGTAAACGAATTACCAGTAATCTATGTCAATGACCAATATCTGATGACCATCACTTCTGAGGATGCTGGACTGCGACAGATAGATATGTCAACATCGGCAAATCAAATAAAACAAAAATTAGAAGAAGACTTGCAACAAGGAAAGCAAGAAAGACAAACTCAATTTTTAATCGACCAAGGTAAAATAGCTGCGGGCATCGGATTGGCAATGATTGTCATGAGTTGGGGGGTATATACCTGGGAACAGCGTTCCAAAAAAGATTTAGTACATCCCATTGCCTCCCAACCTTCCAGATGGTTCCTAAACTCCCCAATTTCACCACCAGCAGCTCAACCAATTACAACACAACTAAATCAACGGCAACATCAGCATCTCCAAGAAGCCAAGAGACGATTGTTTCAGCTAAGTCAAGCCGGAATTTGGGGAGGTGGAAGTTTCTTTATCTTGGGTTTATTTCCCTATACACGACCATTTCAGCTAGCGATTCTCACAGCCGCCCAGTTTCCTTTGCGATTAGGTGTCGTATTACTGGGAACTTATGTAGCGATCCGTTTGACCTACGCCCTGATTGACCGCTTCACTAGCACTCTGATCATCAGTGGTGCTTTATTGACTCCAGAAAGTTCTGAACGGCTGCAACTGCGAGTTTCCACATTTTCTGGTGTAACTAAAAGCATCGCTACTGGTATCTGCATAGGAGTTGGTTTCTTGCTAGCACTAGTGTCATTGGGGATAGATATCGTTCCCTTGCTAGCGGGTGCAAGTTTAGTTGGTGTTGCAGTGTCTCTGGCTTCACAAAACTTAATTAAAGATGCGATTAACGGTTTCCTGATCATTTTAGAAGACCAGTACGCTTTAGGCGATGTGATTACTGTGGGAGACGTGGGAGGCTTAGTAGAAAATCTAAATCTGCGGATGACCCAACTACGGGATTCTGAAGGGCGCTTGATTACGATTCCCAATGGTGAAATTAAAGTTGTTGCCAATCTTTCTAGTCGTTGGTCACGAGCCGATTTAACGATCCCGATCGCTTACCAAGCCGATATTGAAAAGGCTTTGAAGTTGATTGAAAATATTGGCTTTGAGATGGATAAAGATCCGCAATGGGAGCGTCAAATTCTGGAAACACCGCAAGTTTTGGGAATAGATCAATTTGGCGATCGCGGTTTGATTATTCGTGTATGGATTAAAACACAGCCCCTCAAACAATGGGATGTAGCACGGGAGTTTCGCCGCCGTCTGAAAGTTGCCCTAGACGAAGCCGGAATTTCGATTTCTGTGCCTCAGCAAGCGATTTGGGTCAATGATGATCACTTGTTAAATTTTCAGGAGAATGGCAAAGCTAATTAGAAATTTAAATTTATTACCGCATTTTTCAGTTGATTAGACCAAACCCTGACCTCTCTCATCCCAGGAGCTACGGTGTACACACAAGCCGAATTACCCCCCTTAATCCCCCCGATATATTGGGGGGAAACAAGAAATTTAGTTCCCTCCCCTTTCCAACTACTTTGTACACACAAGTCCAAAAATCCTCTAGCCACATTTTATTTTTGTGAAAGTGAAACTGTCACACTCACCGACATCCCGCCCAGAACTGAAGTTCAGGGCTTTCGCTATGAGACTCGGAATTTATTCCGAGGCGGGATAGAAACGCAGTGTGAGATTTATTAATAAAGATATGGCTGCGGACTTGTGTGTACACCGTAGCATCCCAGGAGAGAGAGCAGGGGGATGAGGGGCACAAGTGGGACAAGTTTCTTGCTTGTCTCTTCCCAATGCCCAATCCCGAATTTTGGGCGATCGCCAACACTAAGCCTGAATAAATACTTATATTAATAAAAAGCAACTACTTCACTAACGACTCTTGAACTTTTCCCTAATTTATGTTTGTCAATACCTTCATCAGACGTCCAGTCCTGACGACGGTCTGCACGTTCATTATTTTGCTGCTGGGAAGCATCTGTATTCCGATCCTTCCGATTTCTCAGCTACCAGACCTCGCGCCGGTGCAAATCACCGTTAGCTCCAACAATATTGGTGCAGATGCTCAAACAACAGAAAGTACTGTCACCAACATTATTGAGCGACAAATTAATGGTGTTAAAGATGTATCTTATATATCTTCTAATACGGGTAATGATGGTTCCAGCAATATAACTGTCTCCTTCCCAACTGATGTCAATAGCGATATTGCTCAAGTAAACGTTCAAAATAAACAAGGACTTGCTGATCCTCAATTGCCAGATACTGTTCAACGAACAGGTGTCACCGTTGAAACGGCATCGAGCAGTCTGCTTCTGGTCTATGGGTTTTACTCAGATAATAATGAGTATGACAACATTTTTATCAGCAACTATGTCGATCTGTATATTCTCGATCAGGTCAAACGGCTTCCTGGTGTAGGAAAAGCCGTAATTTTTGGGGAGCGCAAATATGCCATGCGCCTTTGGCTTGATCCCAACAAGCTTGCCCAACATCAACTAACTCCTCAAGATGTGACAACTGCCCTGCAAGAACAAAATATTCAGGTGGGTGCAGGAGCGATTGGTAAGGAACCAGCACCAGATAATCAAAGCTTTGAATTTGCTTTACGGGCAACCAGTCGATTTAAAGATGCGGCTGAATTTGAAGATATGGTGCTGAAGGTGAGTGGAGGTAGCACTAATAGCACCACTAATAGCACCACTAATAGCACCACTAATAGCGCCACTAATAGCACCACTAATAGCACCCTAGTTAAGGTCAGAGATGTCGGTCGAGTTGAACTAGGAGCAGAGAGCTATCTCGCTGATGCCAAATTCACCATTCCAGGGAATGCTCCCAAGCCAGCCGTCGGTTTGGGGGTATATCAACTTCCGGGTAGTAATGCCCTGGACGTTGCCCATGCTGTTGAAAACCAAATCAAAATACTAGAGAAGAGTTTTCCACCTGGACTAAAAGGACAGGTGGCATTTGATACCACTCCATTTGTAGAAATTTCTTTAGAAGAAGTTCTACAGACTCTGGTTGAAGCGATTATCCTGGTGGTCTTGGTAATTTTTGTCTTTTTACAAGACTGGCGTACCACGATCATTCCCACTGTGGCGATCCCCGTTTCCCTGGTTGGGACGTGTGCGGCTCTGTTGGTTTTAGGATTTCAGATTAATACACTGACTTTATTTGGTTTTGTGCTGGCGATCGGTCTGGTTGTCGATGATGCCATTATTGTGGTGGAGGCAGTTGCAGTCAAACTGGAGCAGGGCTTGAGGCCCTTGGAGGCTGCGATGGAAGCCATGAAAGAGTTAACTGGGGCAGTCATTGCCACTTCACTTGTACTCATGGCGGTATTCATTCCAGTTACATTCATTCCGGGCACAACTGGGATTGTCTACAAACAATTTGGGTTAACCGTTGCTTGCTCTATTGCCATTTCGACCTTCAATGCTTTAACTTTCTCTCCGAGTATGGCAGCCATCCTCATGCGCCCGGCTCAGACTCCACGGGGCCCTTTGGGATGGTTTTTTACGCAGTTTAATCGGGGATTTTCCTGGTTCACACGGCGATATGTCGGGTTTGTTAGTTACCTTACCCATATCAAGCCAATTGTAATTGGGGTTTTCATCACTGGTTTAGTAGCAACGGTTTTGATGTACAAAGCAGTGCCTACTGGATTTATTCCAGAGGAAGATCAGGGTTACTTCTTTGTAGTTGTCCAAGGGCCTGATGGGGTTTCTTTGAAATACACCGAATCTGTTATGGAGCGGGTTGCCAAGGAAGTAACATCGCTTCCCGAAGTTCAAGCTAGTTTTATGATCAGTGGTTTTGGTTTCGATGGCAATGCTTCCAATTTAGGCATTGCCTTTGCTAACCTGAAACCCTGGAAAGAGAGAACTGAAGAATCTCAGTCTGTCTATGGAATACTTCAGAGGATGAACAAAAAGCTGTTTGCAATTACAGATGCCAGAGCGATCGCAGTCAATGCTCCGCCAGTTAGAGGATTAAGTAGTACAGGTGGTTTTGAGTTTATCATTCAAGACAAAACCGGAAGTGCGCCGATTCAAACCCTGCTTGATACTGCTCAAAAATTCATTGGGGCGGCCAATAAAAACCCTGTTTTACAACGAGTCTTCACTCAGTTCACCGCAGACACTCCCCAATTTGACATCCAAGTGAACCGCAACCAAGCCAAAGCTCTCGGCGTTGAACTCAACGACATCTTTGGGGCATTGCAAAGTTACTTAGGGTCGCAATATGTGAATGACTTTGTGCAGGGACAGCGACAGTATCGAGTATATGTCCAAGCAGATGGGGTTTTCCGCTCTAATCCAGATGATATTGGCAAGCTGTATGTTCGCTCTGGAAGTGGGGCGATGATTCCGTTGAGCAATCTGGTGAAAGTTACTCCCTTTGTAGGGCCGAAAACCATCTCCCATTACAACTTATACAGGTCAATCAAAGTCCAGGGCGCTCCGGCTCCCGGCGCTAGTTCTGGACAGGCGATTCAAGCGATGGAGAAACTAGCAACAGAAGTCTTACCTCAAGGGTTTGGTTACGAGTGGACAGGGACTTATCTCCAGGAGAAGACATCTGGGGGATCTACGGGCTTGATTTTTGCCTTCGCCTTCGTTATTGTCTTTCTGGTGCTAGCGGCTCAGTATGAAAGCTACGTTGACCCGATCATTATTTTGCTGACAGTTCCCTTAGCAGTTTTGGGAGCGATGACGGCGATTTGGGTACGTTCCAATATTTTCATGGCAGGTAGCCTCTTCCCCAAAGTGGTGGATGATATTTATTGCCAGGTAGGTTTGGTGACTTTGATTGGTCTAGCCGCAAAGAACGCGATTTTAGTCGTGGAATTTGCCAATCAGCAGCATGAGGAGGGCATGAGCTACACACGGGCGGCGGTGAAAGCGGGGCAAGAACGTCTGCGACCGATCTTAATGACTTCCTTTGCAGCGCTGTTAGGATTTTTGCCCTTGGTGATTTCTCAAGGGGCTGGAGCCAGCAGCCGTTGGTCTTTAGGAACAGCACTCTTTGGGGGGCTGATGCTTTCGACGTTCTTGAGTTTGTTCTTAGTGCCAATTCTGTATATTTTGGTTAAGACCCTAGCTCAGGCTATATTTTATCAGAAGCGATCGGGTGGCTCAAAGCCTCCAGATTCTCCGAATGCAGGTTTGGGATCTGAACGTCGGGCTTTGCCTGCTGGCTCAACTCAGCCAGAGACACAACTTAGGTCTCAGGAGGATGGGATCAGCTGATTTTTGCCGTTATATCATGTCCGCCAAATTACCCATAATAAAAGAACCCCACCCCCAACCCCTCCCCGCAGGCGGGGAGGGGAGACAAAGCACAGCTTTGGCTCTTTGGGGTTCTTCGGGTTTAATAAGCAATCAAGCGGACATGATATTAAGTGTTTATTTTGGCTCTGCCGCAAGTTAAGAGGCAGAGCCAAAATATTAGGCATTCCCAGTCGGAGACTCTTAACGAGATACGAGGTAACTGTAAACCGTTATAGAATTTTTAGTAGGAATTAGATTGTAAAGCCGTATGCCAAAGTCTCAGACTATTGAAGCAATATATGAAGATGGAGTTTTGCGTCCACTGCAAACACTAACAGGTGTGGCAGAACATAGCTTTAGTTTTAATCATAATTGAGTACCAATAGACTCCAAGCCATCCACTGTTACAGTTTGCAGGCATTATCAGCGACGAATAAGCTGCACAATTACAGGCTGTAATTCATCAGGAATTTGAGCTATTGCCATGACAACTAAACAAGCTATCTTTGACGCAATTGAACAACTGCCAGAGCAGCACTTAAAAGACGTGTTGCAGTATGTTCAAAAACTTGCAAATACTCTAAAATCACCACCATCCAACCCACCCACCCAAAGCAGCGATCGCCTTGCAGACTTCATCGGTGCAGTCTCTCACGGCTCCCTGGCTGCTAATTTAGACGAAGAACTCTATAGCGATTAAGCTTTATTATTGATACATGGGGCTGGCTCACGCTTCATGACAGAAGTGAACCCTATCATCAAGAAGCCACAGAAGCTTACCAACGTGCGTAGACGCAAAGCGGCTTGTCGTCAGACATCGCTGAAAATGGGCAAATTTATACAACAATACAGTTCAGTTAGCGCCAAAAACCTTAAACTGGGTAGGTTGGGTTGAGGAACGAAACCCAACATTTCCGGGGCTTTGTTGGGTTGCGCTTTGCTTAACCCAACCTACAATTTTTCTTAACTGAACTGTATTGATTTATACAAAATATTACGTCCTTGACGAAACGATTACTTTCTTGCTGTTAAAATACCACCAGTCCGCTAAATTAAACCAGACATACAGCTTATGATTACTCAAATGATAGTTCAACCCTCATTCTGGGTAGATTCTGCACATACATAAAAACTGCTGTAATATCATGTCCAAATAATTAGTTACGATTCCCACAGTCATTGCACCCCACCCCCAACCCCTCCCCGCAAGCGGGGAGGGGAGACAAAGCGTAGCTTTGGCGGGGTGGGGTTCTTGAAGTTTAGCAACTAAGCAACCGGACATGATAACTCCATTAATAAAACTTTGATCACCGTTAATGAGTCTTTTATACTCGTGAACGAGTCTTTGATCTCCGTTAATGAGTCTTTGATACTCGTGAATGAGTCTTTGATACTCGTGAACGAGTCTTTGATCACCGTTAATGAGTCTTTTATACTCGTGAACGAGTCTTTGAACTCCGTGAATGAGTCTTTTATACTCGTGAATGAGTCTTTTATACTCGTGAATGAGTCTTTGATACTCGTGAACGAGTCTTTTATACTCGTGAACGAGTCTTTGAACTCCATTAATGAAAAATATCTAACCATTCATGAATGTACAGGGGTGAGCGTGTAGTAAAATTTGCTCACCTCTGTAAAGTGGAACATGGCTTTAGACTTCTCCGGTCAAAATCTCCGAGGACGCAACTTCAAAGGTAGGAAAGACCTTGCGGGTGCAAACTTTAGATATGCCGACATTCGAGGTGCAAACTTCACTAACGCTAATTTAACAGGGGCAAACTTCAGTCATGTCAAAGCGGGACTGCAACGACGTTGGGCAATTTTCTTAATCCTTGTCTCGTGGCTGTTGTCGGGACTTTCAGGAGTTTTATGGGCTTTCAATAGTTATTTGGTGTTACAAATATTTAATACTTCCAGCTTACAGTTTCAGATTATCGGCTGGACTGCCTTAATCATATTAATTGCCTTTTTCTTCCTCATAATTCGCCAAGGACTAGCAGCTGTTTTAGGAGCCGTCGCCGTCGCCATCGCCGGAGTCTTAGCCGGACCAGGAGCCTTAGCCGTCGCCTTAACCGGAGTCTTTGCCAGAGTCTTAACCGTAGCCGTCGCCACAACCTTAGTCGGAGCCGTCGTCATCGCCGTCGCCTTAGCCGTCGCCTTAGCCGTCGCCGAAACCTTAGCCGTCGCCTTAGCCGTCGCCTTAGCCGGAGCTTTAGCCGGAGCCGTCGCCTTAGCCTTCGCCGGAGCGATCACCTTAGCCGTCGCCGTCCCCTTAGCCGTCTCCTTGAACTTAGCCGTCACCGTCGCCTTCGCCGTCGCCTTCGCCGTCGCCTTCGTCGGAGTGTTATTTAGTATTTACATTGGTTGGCAAGCGATGAAAGGAAACGAAAAATATTCTTTAGTTCGTAATATCGCGATCGCCTTTGCTGCAATAGGAGGTACAAGTTTTCGTGGCGCTAATTTAACGGGTGCTGATTTCACCCAAGCAACGCTCAAAAGTACAGATTTACGAAACACTATTCTTATCTGTAGCCGTTGGCATCAAGCCAAAATGCTTGACCGTATTCGTCCTGGTTCAACTTATCTTCAAAACCCACAAATACGTCAACTGCTGGTTACAGGACAGGGACAAGACACAAACTTTGACCGTGAAAACCTCCGAGGTATCAACTTAAAAGCAGCTAACCTAGCTGATACCAGCTTTATCGGCGCTGACCTCAGTGAAGCTAATTTGCAAGATGCCGATTTGTCAAGAGCAAAGCTCAAGCAAACGCAACTAGACGCAACCGATTTAACAGGTGCAACTCTCACCGGAGCCTACATTGAAGATTGGGGGATTACAAATACAACTAAATTGCATGGTGTGAGGTGTGAATATGTCTTTATGCGTTTACCCACCAAAGAAGACCCCGACCCCCTCCGCAAACCTGATAATAAACAAGAGGTATTTGCAGATGGGGATTTTGCCGACTTTATCAAGCCAATTTTTGACACCCTCGACCTTTATCATAATCAAGGCGTTGACCCTCGTGCTGTTGCCATAGCTTTCAAAAACCTTGCCGAAAAACATCCCGAAGCTGAGTTAGAAATCGTCGCAATGGAGAAACGCGGCGATGATAAAATCTTGCTCAGAGCCAAAACCGCAGTAGGGAGCGATAAATCTCAACTGAGTGCAGAATATTTTGATGATTATAATCAAGTCAAAGCTTTATCGCAGAGTCAGCAATTATTGCTGGTAGAAAAAGATAGTTATATTAGTGATTTAAAAAATATGATCACAACTGCACTTGGGCATCCCAAATCTTATACACAAGGAAATACCATCATGTCTGATATCAGTGGCATCAATATTCAAGGCAGCAGTAATGTTAGCGGTATCGCTGGCGGTGGTTCGGTTGCCAACCTGGGAACCATTAGCGGTAATGTGAGTATTGCCCTTAATGAGTTGCCTGATTCACCAGATGCCGAGAAACCAGGAATTAAAGAATTGTTGACGCAGTTGCACTCTTGCATTTCACAGTCTTCAGATTTGCCTGAAACAGACAAAGCTGATGCCTTGTTACAGGTAGAAGCTTTAGCAGAAGCAGCTAAAAATCCTCAAGAATCCACCAGGCAAAAGACTGCAAAAAATGCAATCACCATGTTAAAAGGGCTATTTTCTGGTTTACCTGCGATCGCTTCTTTAGTTGAAGCGACTAATAAATTATTGCCTGCGATCGCAAAATTATTCGGTTTAGGATAATTCATACCTCGTTCCCAGTCGGAGACTGGGAATGCCCGTCATTAAGGCTCCGCCTTCTTTACTCGCGGCAGAGCCGCAATGAGCAGCATTTCCAGCCAGAGGCTGTAAACGAGGTTTGAAACCCACCTCCGTGGGTTTCAAACCCTCAATTTTTCCTTAGTCCGCGCAGGCGGACTTAGTTTGTGTAGCCGCGAATTCCATTCGCCCTAGCTCAATTTGACTAAGCCGTTAATACTTGCTGCGCTGTCAGTTTTAACTCAGGGAAAGTCGGAGAAAAAATTTGCTGGTTTCCTGTAAATACTGTTTGGTTATAACGTCCTTCATCCAATAAACAGACTGTCACCTTTGCCTCAAGAGGATCAACAATCCAGTATTCAGGGATAGAGAAAGCTGCATACTCAAGTGGTTTCTTTTCATAATCTCGCTTCACAGACTCAGCGCTAACCACTTCTATTGTCAACAGTGGAGGTAACTCAAGCACAGCCGATTTACCCTGAATAGATTGTCGCTGTTCTTCAGTCATCACAATTAAGTCAGGGAGACGGGATTTTTTGACAGAGGTACGAACGCCAGTACCGCTAGGGCGAACTTGCAAGTCTAACCCTAGTCGTTGGATTTCCAGATAGAAGCGGATCAACAAGAAAGTAATCATCGCTTCATGCAAATCTGAGGCTGGAGGCATTTCTAGCAGTACCCCATCCTCAAGTTCATAGCGCTTGTCAGTGCCATCATCATAGGTGAGATATTCCTTAAAAGTATACAGAGGTTCTACAGGCTTTGTAGTGGACATACTTCTGTCTCCAGTTCCTCTTGGACGGTTGGGAGTGTCACGATCATATCTACTTTCTTCATTCTCAGGTAGTTTTGGAATGTAGAGTTGAGTTTTTCCAAAATGTCTTTAACTGAAGAAATTCTTTCCCAATTACCCGGCGATGTTTTAGCAGGATTGCGCCAAAGCGATCGCATCTTAACATCTGTGCGCGAAAACACCGCACCTATCCCAACGTTAGTTAAAGAAAGTCAACAGCCTTTAGGCGCTGTAGACTTCGATGTAATTATCTGCGGTGGCACCTTGGGCATTTTAATTGGTTGCGCCTTGGCGGTGAAGGGGCTGCGGGTGGCGTTGATGGAAAGGGGAATTCTGCGGGGGAGGGAACAAGAATGGAATATTTCTCGTAAAGAATTAGATGTATTTGTGGAATTGAACTTGCTAACAGAGGAAGAATTAGAGAGTGCGATCGCCACTCAATATAATCCGGCGCGAGTTAGTTTTGATGGCGGTACAGAAGTTTGGGTAGAGGATGTTTTGAATATCGGCGTAGATCCAGTTTATCTACTAGCTACATTAAAAACCCGATTTCTCGCCACTGGGGGAAAGTTGTTAGAAAACACACCTTTTACCGAAGCGGTGGTTCATCCAGATGGGGTGATGGTAAATAACCAATTCAAAACTCGGTTATTAATCGACGCGATGGGACATCTTTCTCCAATCACGCAACAAGCACGCCAAGGCAAAAAACCAGATGCGCTGTGCTTAGTTGTGGGAAGTTGCGCCCAAGGTTTTCCGGAAAATAACTCAGGCGATTTGTTGTTATCATTTACATCTTTGCAAAATCAATGTCAATACTTCTGGGAAGCATTCCCAGCCAGGGATGGCAGAACCACTTACTTGTTTACCTACATGGATGCACATCCCCAACGCTTGAGTTTAGAAGCTCTGTTTGAAGAATATCTGCGTCTCTTACCAGAATATCAGGGAGTGGAATTGAGCAAGCTGAAATTTCAGCGATCGCTATTTGGTTTCTTTCCCACCTATCGCCAAAGTCCGCTAAAAACCCCTTGGAATCGCATTCTCCCAGTGGGAGATAGCAGTGGTAGTCAATCTCCTTTGAGTTTTGGTGGTTTTGGGGCAATGGTGCGTCACCTGAAGCGTTTAACATTTGGCATTTATGAAGCGCTAGAAACAGAACAATTATCTGCAAAAGCCTTAGCACTGCTGCAACCCTATCAGCCAAGTTTGACTGTTACCTGGTTGTTTCAAAGGGCGATGAGTGTTGGTGTAAATCAGAAAATTGCCCCAGATCAAATTAATCAACTACTCTCGGCGGTATTTCAGGAAATGCAACAGTTGGGTACACCAGTGCTAAAACCATTTTTACAGGATATAGTGCAGTTTTCGGCACTAACGCAAACACTGTTAAAAACTGGTTTGTCCCATCCAGGATTAGTTGCCAAGATAATTCCGCAAGTAGGTTTGGGAAGTTTATTAGATTGGATGGTGCATTACGGAAACTTAGGTGTATATACTGCCTTATTTTGGTTAAGTCCAATGCTAGAAACATGGATTAAGAATCAATCAAAGGAACAACAATATTATTGGCATCGTTTGATTGATGCCTGGAAGTATGGTTCTGGCGGTGATTACTCAGATGAAACTTAGAATTTTACCTGTGTGAGGATAACATGATTGAACGGAAATCTTTAGGAATAAAATACTTTGCGGTGCTGATTGGATTCCTGCGCGATCGCCCAAGTTTTCTAGAGGAAGTTCGCCAAGGTACAAGATTACCAAATAAAATCATTTCGCTGCTGGTTTGCAGTTCTTTATTTCTCGCGGCTTATGGCGGAATTATTGGTGCATACCATAGTTGGATGCAAGCTTTATCTTCCGCCATTAAACTCCCAGCCCTTTATTTAATCACACTCCTGATTTGTATCCCGACGTTGTTCTTTGCTAACATTATTTTTGGTTCCAAACGGAGTTTTGCACAGCATTTAGCATTAGTATTGACTGCGGTTTCAGTCACGAGTGTACTTTTATTTAGCTTTGCACCAATCACACTGTTTTTCTTGATTACCACCAATAATTACCAATTTTTAATTCTGTTAAATGTCTTTATCTTCGCATTGACTGGATTTATTGGTGTCTCGTCTTTATATCACGCCACGAGTTTAGTTTTAGAGCAAGATAATGAAGGTAGCAAGACACGCCAGAAAATTTTACAATTTTGGCTATTTCTTTACGCTTTCGTAGGTAGTCAGTTAGGATGGACTCTCAGACCGTTTTTTGGTACACCTGGCTCTACCTTTGAATTATTCCGTGAAAGAGAAGGCAATTTCTATTTGAGTGTGATTCAAGCTATTAGCTATCTCTTGGGAATCCGTTAATTACCCATTAGTAATTCAACAAAATATACAACATATAAAATCATGCTGGGAAAACAAAATCGTGGAATTCAGCAATTTGGTGTTTTAGTTAATTTATTGCGCGATCGCCAGGCATTTTTAGAAGAAATTCGTCTGGGAATAAGACTACAAAATAAAATTAGTTCTCTGTTCGTAACTAGTTCCATATTCTTTGCCATCTATGGCGCAATTATCGGTGCATCTAACAGTTGGGCACAGGCATTATCTGGTGCTATTAAACTTCCAGCATTTTATTTATTAACACTGATCATTTGTTTTCCTACTTTGTTCTTTTTTAATGTTTTGTTTGGTTCCCGGAGCAGTATTCAACAGCATTTCGTTGTTTTGCTCACATCTGTATCAGTAATTAGTGTGCTTTTATTCAGCTTGGCACCAGTTACGCTATTTTTTCTGATCACAACACCCGACTCTTATCAATTTTTTAAACTGTTGAATGTGTTAATTTTTGGCATTACAGGCATCTTTGGCGTTAAATTCCTGTATGAAGGAATGCAATTACTTTCTCAACAAGATGAAGTTGGCAAAAAAACCCGCACCACTATTTTAAGATCCTGGTTATTGCTTTATGCCTTTGTTGGTATGCAGTTAGGATGGTTTCTCAGACCATTTTTTGGTGCCCCTGACTCTAAATTTGAATTGTTTCGGGCGGTGAAAGGCAACTTTTATCTGGATATTGTAGCGGCAATTTCTGAAATTTTGGGTTTGCGTTAATCTAAGATTTATACATGTTTTGTATCATTGTCCAGGAAATTTTTTATGAGATGTCATTGCGACATTGGAATATAAAAACTGGGATGCACCCAAATGAATAAGGGGTATTAGCTATCGCACTACAGTAACTGGTGTTCCCACATTTACCTGATCAAATAATTCTCTAACATCGTTGTTGTACATCCGAATACAACCGTGTGAGGCAGCTTTACCAACTGAATCAGGATTAGGCGTACCGTGAAAGCCTACCCAATTTTTACCGTTTGTCCAAAATCCAATCCAGTATTTGCCAAGTGGGTTTTCAGGGTCTCCTCCTGGAATAGCCTTACCTGTAAAAGGGTTTATCCAAGTAGGGTTTTCCAACATTGTACGTACTTGGAAATTACCAATTGGACTGTCCCAGCCTTGGCGACCTACTGCTATGGGATAACTTTTAATTCGGGTTTTTCCTCGATAGAGGGTGACTCGACGGTTGTGAAGACTGATCTCTAGGTGAAGAGGTTGAATAATTAAATTATTAATATTAGTTGCTTGAGAGACTAAATTGTTGGTTGAAGTATGAGAAGTCACTCTTAGCTCAGAAGCCAACGACATAGCCGGATTAAAATTTAATCCACATGCACAAATAAAAATAACTAATTTATCTAATTGCTTGAACATTTTAAAACTTAAACTTGTTGCCATCAATAGTTGAGTACCAAACTAATTATCGATTTTTGAATTTGTGAGATTATATTATATCTTATGTAGTTACTTGACGAATTATTCCTGATGAACACAATAGTTTAAGAACTAGATATCAAGAGTAATTAATTTTGTGAGTAAGGTAAAATTAAACCGTCAAAAGGAGTTGCAGTAGAAATCGAATCAATTGACAGCCCATCTCATCTTTTCTACTGCATTTACTGTTGATAACATTCACTATTTTAAATCATCTTACAGGCAGCAAGCTTAACAACCTCGCTAGTCCGTGCGTGTCTGGCTACTAAATTACCATAGCGCTCTGACACCACCTCCACCAGTGTTTTGTCCACCTCTTGTGTTGTTACCACCTGTATTTTGTTGCGTTCCACTAGTGCCGCTACTGCCGCCAGTTGTTCCATTACTGCCGCCAGTTGTTCCATTACTGCCGCCAGTTGTTCCACTACTGCCGCCAGTTGTTCCACTGGTGCCGTTAGTTGTTCCACTACTGCCGTCAGTTGTTCC
Source organism: Nostoc sp. JL33 (assembly GCF_017114985.1). GTDB lineage: Bacteria > Cyanobacteriota > Cyanobacteriia > Cyanobacteriales > Nostocaceae > Nostoc. Next base: position 16,331 of record NZ_JABXKP010000080.1, read on the forward strand.
ACTGGTGCCGCCAGTTGTTCCACTGCTGCCGCCAGTTGTTCCACTAGTGCCGCCAGTTGTTCCACTACTGCCGTCAGTTGTTCCACTGGTGCCGTCAGTTGTTCCACTGCTGCCGCCAGTTGTTCCACTAGTGCCGTCAGTTGTTCCACTAGTGCCGTCAGTTGTTCCACTAGTGCCGCCAGTTGTTCCACTGCTGCCGCCAGTTGTTCCACTACTGCCGCCAGTTGAACCACCTGTACCCGCTTGGGAGTACAATCTATTACCTATAGGAACTTGACTAGTTTCCAAATTTCTAGAGTTGGATTGGGGCAGAGCGTGTACCGGAAGACTTATTAAAGCACCAGTACTAGCAACTCCCACAAGGCTAGCAAGCATTTTGAGCAAATTTTTACTGTGGTTTACGTTCATTGGTATCTCCTGAGTTTGAAGTAAAATGGTTCTTCTTGCTACTAAGCAATTTGCTGAAATCAAGAAAATTTTTCTCTATTTTTCAACTAGAACTCAACTAATGATCTAAATCAAAAGTATTGTGATGGATGTTGTTATTTAATTAACAAGTTAACTGAATTGATTTCCTTGTCCTTCTGCCTAAGGTATAGTCTGATGTTAAATTAACTCCTGATATCTTAGACATTTGTTTATTTTTTTAGAATTAATCTACTTCCTTAGATATACTTTTAATAAACTTTTTCATCGAAAATATTAATGTTTTAAAGCTCATATAGCCTTTCCTAATAAGAGTGGGGTTAAGCTGTACCTCACCCCGATAAAGCTGTGCTTTATCTCCCCTCTCCGCGGATTACCAGAGGTATTGGGGGTGAGGTTTTGATATGTACTTCATCCACTTGGGAACCGCAATAACATAAATCAGGAAAGAGCACAATTATTTATGGATATAATTAATTGTGATTTAAATAGATTAGGACTTACGCACAGCTAATGAAAACGAACCGTATTGGGAGGCATCACGGAGGAATAAGAGTTTGAAAGGGTTTTTGCGTAAGATCCTATAGATGATTAAAGGGGCTGTTTAGCTTACTTTTCTAGACTCCAACACCAAACTTTAGATCCAGCAGACGAAAATTTAATGGCGTTACTCAGTAGGTTGGTTAAGGTTTGGACAATGCGATCGCAATCTGCCAATACTTACCGGATAGGTCACAAATGGATACTTTCACTCCTGCTTTGTCACTCAGAGGCTGTATAACATTTACTGCTTGAGTGTATTGCAAAGATTTTTGTCAATCGTGCTATGTATGTTGAGGTAGGAGGCAATGTTCCTCCTTGCCTTGCCCGTTCGCGCAGTGTCCCGTAAGGAAGAACTGATAAAACTTTCAATACGCTACAACAGAAAAAACCCTCTGGTAAACCTGTGAAAAAACGAGTAACACTCACCTTTCCGAAACGCGCCGTGCAAATGCCAGTCACTTATGTGCTGGCCAAAGAGTTCAACGTCGCCGCCAATATTATCCGCGCCCAAGTTGCCCCAAATCAAATTGGCAAACTGGTAGTAGAACTATCGGGAGATATCGATCAATTAGATGCGGCGATCGAGTGGATGCGATCGCGCCATGTTAGCGTTTCTCATACATTAGGCGAAATTGCGATCGACGAGGATGTGTGTGTCCACTGTGGTTTGTGTACTGGGGTTTGTCCTACCGAAGCCCTCACCCTCCACCCAGAGACATCCAAGTTGACATTCACGCGATCGCGCTGTATCGTCTGCGAACAGTGTATCCCCACCTGTCCCGTACAGGCAATCTCTACTAACCTTTAAGATTACCGCATACACTACGGAGGATTGCCCATCCAACTTTCTCACCAATCCAAAATCTAAAATCCAAAATCCAAAATTGATTTTAGCCCAACTTAAACACATCCGCTATTACACTACCATCACCCACCAGCCTAGTTTTTGCCGGAGAGTCATAAACTACCAATAGCGAAGGTATACCAGCTACATCCTGAAACAGCGTCATTCCTTCAGCGTGTTCTTCCCGATTTCCATAGGGAATATCTTGCACAAAATCTGGATTGCTGAAGACATTTTCTGGCAAGTTCACGCCATTTATCCAGCGATAAACTTGCACGGGGCCATCTAAATCCATCGTTGGCCCGGCTAAAATCAACAAATCTTTTCCATCTACATGCAAATCCCGAATTCCCAAACCATTCAACCAGATAAAATGCTTTTTATATAACTCATTGGCTTCCCCAATTTGCTTTAGTTTCATCACTCCAGGGGTAGAATCTTCTAACTCTATTTCCAGCACCACAGCCCAACCCCGTAAGACTGGGCCGCGCAAACCCAGAAAAATGCGGTTTTGATAAATGCCTATTCCTTCAATATCAAAGCCATTATCCTTTCCGGGAATTGCTGCCTTAATAGACAAGCCTAAATGAGCGTCATCTACTAAAGCTGTCATCAGCAAATTACCCTGGTTCGTCACCTCTAGTTTAGCGGCATTCAACTGCACATCTGGATTTTGGGGGTGTGGGCAAGATGAAAATAACTTACCGTCTATCATCGGAATCCGTCCTAAGAGGTAACGGTTGGGTTCTGATTCAATTTTTGCTAGCCTTTTTAAATTTTTTGCATCTGTATTTTCGGGTTTGGGTTTTTTGCGTTTGTAGCTGTGAGAACCAACAAACCATAAGTAATAATCACTATAAGCAAGTCCTTCTATATCAATTTCTTCCTCTTCTGGTGCTGGTAAATTTATAAATTCTGCTACCCGAAATTGTTCATGGTCTGTAAATTTATCAGTATCAACCAAAGAGAGACGTTCAATAGTTGAGGTTTCATCTGACCCTAACCATAAATACTTTTGATGTGTTAGCAGCACTGCTGATAAGTCTTCTCTATGTTCTTTAAAATTATCTACAAAAGTCAATAAAGCTTGATTCAGCAAATGTAAGTTTGGCATTCTAAATCATGTTAATAGTTACAAAAATGTTAATTATGCTATTATAATGTAAAGTTAAGTTTCCGAAAAAAATTATCTAAAAAGTATAGCTCATATCAAATTGCCAGGGGGAATCTGCTACTTCAACCTTTGATAGATATTGCATATTTGCCGAAGCATATGCAACTATCAATAGTCATAAGCATACTTTACAACCTTGATTGCATAAAAAAATATCAAAAGTAGATGCAACTTTTTAATTAATGTTGTTATTATGCAATAACCTCATGAGGTAGTCATTAAGAACAATTATGAAATTAGCCACACAAGCCACGGTAAAAACTTTAGGGGACTACGCCTACCAAGCGATTGAAAAACACTTTAAGAAGACCTTGAAGTGGGAAAAATCAGTTAAGAAAGATGAAGATCCAGAAGCGCTGCACCAAATGCGAGTAGGAATGCGCCGCCTACGCACAGCCGTAACTAGCTTTGGGCTAGCGGTGGATGTGCCGAAACCAGTTAGCGATAAAAATATTGGTAAAATAGCCCGTCGTCTTGGTAGTCTCCGAGATTTAGACGTACTCAAAGAAAGTTTGGAAAACAATTACAAACCAAATTTACCCCGCAAAGAACAGGGATCTCTACAAACAGCTTTCACAGCTTTAGCTAAACAACGTGAAGATGTACTATCGACTGTACAGAAAACGTTAAAAGATGAATCTTACAAGTCTCTAAAAGATGAATTAGAGAAATGGTTAGAGAAACCAAGTTATCAACCTTTGGCATCTATTACTATTCAGCAAGTGCTACCAGACTTACTTTTACCAGAAGTGAGTAGCTTCTTACTGCATCCGGGTTGGCTAGTTGGCACGCAATTTGTGGACTCAGAAGTGATAATCCATCAAAACTGGAAACCGGAAAAGATAGAAAAACAATTAACAACAGAAGGTGAAATTATTCACAGTTTGCGAAAAGAAGCTAAACGTATACGCTACCAGATGGAGTTATTTACTGACTTATATGGTGAGTCTTACGCAGCTTATCTTACAGAAGTGAAAAGTATCCAAGAAATTTTGGGTACGATGCAAGATAGTGCCGTCTTAACTGACTGGCTTACAGACGTCTTCAAGTCAGAAATTCAGACTGAGTTACCCACCCTTGCTACTTTGTTAACTGAAAATCGTTACCAGTCGTGGCAGCAATGGCAACCTTTGCAAGAACGGTATCTAAAAACGGAAACTAGGCATAGTTTTCATTTAACAATACTGCACCCGCTTTCTGGAGTAATAAATTAAAAGTTACTCTTTGTTAGGCAAGGATTGGGCTAACCAGCACAGGCGTAATGCTAGAGAAAGCGTTAGCTTGTGCCATGTTCGGCGGCTGTTGCGACTCTTAATTTAGACTGTTCGCTTGACATACCAAGCATGAATGAGGAAGGCTTGAAATAGATACCTTATTGCTTACGCCGCACTGCTGGTTTCATCCTTGACCTCGGTTTTGATGACGAAAGCCCTTAATTCGACGATCTTATCGCCGCGAAAGCGCCAGACATCGCAGTACGAGTGATGAACCGCCTTCCCGTCTTCGTCCTTCAATGTTATGTCGCCGAGTGCCGTGACGAAATCACCTTCAGCGATTAAGTTAGTGACCGTAAACTTTGGCGGCTCGATGTACGCCGTTGCCATATATTGGCGAACGGCTTCTTTTCCTTTAAGGGTCTTGTCGCCGACAAACGTCCATTCCGTGTCGTCGGCGCAGAACGACAAGAGTCCTTCATTGTTGCCTTCAGCGATCGCCGCGTTGCCCTTTTCTAAGATTGCTTTATTTTTCTCTGACATCTGAATCTCTCCTCTGTTCAAGTGAATGCTTTAACGGAGCGGTTGCTCTACCGGTTCGACGCTCGCCTTCAACTGTTCTTGTAGATTCAAGAATACAGGTAGTACAACTCTATGCCTACTCCAAATCGCCGTCAAGCCGCGCGCCGCCCCCGAACTATTATTAGACTGAAAGTTTCTGTCTAAGATCCCGTAGTAGACGGATAGCCAGAAAGTTTCTGTGTAATACTCCAAAGCCGCTATTTAAGCCGAATCTTTCCGCATAAGACGCTCATTTTGGTGAATAGGTTGAAAGTTTCTGCATAACATCCTAAAGGGGAGAGGGTGGACTGGCTCTATCGATCTTCGGAACCGTTGGGCGATCGATCGCATCTAGTTGAGTTGAAAGTCTCTTTAGACTTGCATATAGCTGTAGATACTGTGCGCCTTCAAAGAGAACGAAGTTACAACTACTGTATACAGAAGTTCGTTTAATCTGTTGTCAGACTGATTCAGCTTTAGATAAACTCAACTAGCAGCAAACATCAAGGGTTATAAGCATCGAATATGAACATTTTACTTTTATACCCCCGTTTTCCAAAAAGTTTTTGGTCTTTTGAAAAAACACTGGCTTTATTAGATCGTAAAGCAATGCTACCGCCTTTAGGCTTGGTAACTGTAGCCGGAATTTTACCCCAAGAATGGGAATTTAAGCTGGTAGATCGAAATGTTCGCGTTTGTACAGAAGCAGAATGGGCTTGGGCAGATTTGGTTATTATGTCGGCGATGATTGTGCAAAAAGAGGATTTGCTCTCTCAGATATTAGAAGCAAAGCAGAGAGGTAAACGGGTAGCTGTGGGTGGGCCGTTTCCGACAGCGCTACCGGATGAAATGACATCCGTTGGAGCAGACTACTTGATATTAGATGAAGGGGAAATCACTCTACCCTTATTTGTAGCAGCGATCGCACGCGGCGATCGCACAGGCATTTTTCGCTCTGGTGGTGAAAAACCAGATGTCACCAATACTCCGATTCCTCGCTTTGACTTGCTAGAATTTGAAGCCTATGCAGAGATGTCGGTGCAATTTTCCCGTGGATGTCCCTTTCAGTGTGAGTTCTGTGACATTATTGTTCTCTACGGTCGCAAACCCCGCACCAAAAACCCAGATCAATTATTAGCAGAACTTGATTATCTCTACAAACTGGGTTGGCGGCGCAGTATTTTTATGGTGGATGACAACTTCATCGGTAATAAGCGGAATGTGAAATTATTTTTGAAGTCTCTTCTGCCCTGGATGGTAGAACATAACTATCCCTTTTCCTTTGCCACAGAGGCTTCAGTTGATTTAGCTCAAGATCAAGAACTGATGGATTTGATGGTAGCGTGTAATTTTGGTGCTGTTTTTCTGGGAATTGAAACCCCCGACGAAGAAAGTCTCACTTTCACTCAGAAATACCAGAATACCAGAGACTCGCTCAGTGAAGCTGTGAATAGGATTACCCGCTCAGGGCTGCGAGTCATGGCAGGCTTTATCATTGGGTTTGATGGCGAGAAAGTAGGAGCCGGCGCACGAATTGTCAAGTTTGTTGAAGAAACAGCAATTCCCACAGCCTTATTTAGTATGTTGCAAGCGCTTCCAGATACAGCCCTCTGGCATAGATTAGAAAAGGAAGGACGACTGCGTAATAAATCTGCTAACATCAACCAAACCACGTTGATGAATTTTGTGCCAACTCGACCGTTAGAAGACATCGCTGGTGAATATGTGCAGGCGTTCTGTGATTTGTATGAACCAGAGCGGTTTTTGGAGCGTACATACAAACACTTCCGGCTTTTGGGCGAAGCAACCTATCCGAAAAAGGGCAAAGGTGCTAAGAAACCATTGAACTGGAAAGTACTCCGGGCGTTTGTGATCATTTGCTGGCGTCAAGGTGTACGTCGTCAAACGCGCTGGCAATTCTGGCGCAACTTGTGGAATATGTATCAGCATAATCCGGGTGGAGTGAGTAGTTATTTAGCTGTTTGTGCCCAAATTGAGCATTTCTTGGAGTATCGCCAGATTGTTCGCGATGAAATTGAGGCTCAAGTAGCTGAATTTCTGGAAGCAGAAGCTAGGGTAAAACCGGAAGCAGAAGTGATGGAAGTGTTAGGAAGTTTAAAATAATAACTCATATCATGTCCGCTTGATTACTTAGTAAACCCCAAGAACCCCACCCCCAACCCCCTCCCCGCTCTTCGAGAGGGGGCTAAGATGTACCTCATGTAATTAGGAATTGTACGCTAAGAAATTTAATAAACCTCGACAGAAAAGAGTCGTTGCGCGGTATTAGAAATGATTATGCGCTCTAAAACTGGCTTTGGGATGCAAAGTAAAAAAGGCAGTCATGATTAAATCCACTTTCCTAAGTACAGCATTTCATTAATTCCTAGCAAATTAAATTTGGCAATACCTTGCAATGCCAATGCATGTTGATGCATTGTTAATGCGTCCCCTTGCAATGCCAATGCATGTTGATGCATTGTTAATGCGTCCCCTTGCAATGCCAATGCATGTTGATGCATTGTTAATGCGTCCCCTTGCAATGCCAATGCATGTTGATGCATTGTTAATGCGTCCCCTTGCAATGCCAATGCATTCCGATACAATGTTAATGCGTTCCCCTGCATTAAAAACGCTATGCTTTTACGCAAAGCTGTACTAAGTAACGATGCCAGCCGATAATTTGGAGATAAATGAAACGATCGCAGCACAATTTGCTCAATTAGTGCTGGATTGTATCGGGCGGGAGTATCCCAACAGTAATCTGTATTGGGCTGATAGCGACGAGGATATAAAACCACCGCGTGAATTGACTCCTGCTTTTTATGGCTGCTTAGATTGGCATTCAGCTGTACATGGTCACTGGTTGCTGGTACGTCTGATGCGTCACTTTCCTGAAGCCTCCTTCAATGTCGCGTCAAAGCAAGCACTTGATCAAAGCCTAACGCCTGAGAAGATTCAAGGAGAGATTGCCCATTTCCAACGATTACCCTTTTATGAATTTCCTTATGGTGTGGCATGGCTTCTGCAACTGGCTGCGGAACTTCACGAGTGGAATCATCCTCAAGCGAAAGAATGGCGAATTGTATTGGAACCGCTAGAAAAGTTGATTGCAGGTAATTTACAGCGCTGGATTGACACACTAAAACTCCCAAATCGCACGGGGATGCATAGCCAAACAGCTTTTGCACTTGGTTTAATGCTGGATTGGGCACGGATTACCGAAAATGCTGACTTCATTGAGTTAATAGAGAACAAGGCACGGCAATTTTATCTCAGCGATCGCAACTATTCCTTACAATTCGAGCCGCTTGGCTACGATTTTCTCTCTCCTGGCTTTGCTGAAGCAGACCTGATGCGGCGAGTCCTCCCAACAACAGCTTTTACTGACTGGCTGACGAATTTTCTTCCCCAAATACCGATTGAGAATTCAGGAAATTGGTTAGAACTAAACATAGTAGATAATCCTCAAGATTATATGCAATCCCACTTATACGGTCTTAATCTCAGTCGCGCTTGGATGCTTGAAGGGATCATTTCTGGATTGGCAAATAGCGATCGCCGCATAGAAACACTTCGCTCTGCTGCGGTTCACCATCGTCAGCATGGACTAGCAAATGTTGTCAGTGAACATTATGCAGCTAGTCACTGGCTAGGAACTTTTGCTGTTTACCTTTTAACGAATCGTGGGTTGCAAGGGCAAATTATTTAAATAGTCTGGGCGATCTAACAATGTTAGGACTTACGCACGAGTTACGGAATAACGAACCGCAGAGGCGCAGAGTACACCGAGGAATCAGAGTTTCAGAGATATTTTGCGTAAGTCCTAAATGTATCAAAACTGCTTAAATCGGGGTTTTCCCAATGCCCAATGCCCAATGCCCCATGCCCAATTCCCAATGCCCAATGCCCAATGCCCAATGCCCAATGCCCCAAACCTTAAAAGATGCCAAGTAAACATGGCTTAACCGACTGAAACTGTCAGGATCAAAGAGTAAAGAGTAAAAGGCAATCTATTTTGACTTTTAACTTTCTCCTTTTGTTCAACTTTCCACAACGGGAGGTTTTATCTTGACTAAATTAAAAGTTGGTATCAATGGCTTCGGTAGAATCGGGCGACTTGTGCTTCGCGCTGGCATCGATAACCCTAACATTGAGTTTGTGGGCATTAACGACTTAGTACCACCAGATAACCTCGCTTATCTATTAAAGTACGATTCAACCCACGGTAAATTAAAGCTCAAGGTTGAAGCTAAGGAAGATGGTATCCTCATTGACGGACACTTCATTCCTTGTGTGTCGGTGAGGAATCCAGCAGAGTTACCTTGGGGACAATTAGGTGCAGATTATGTGGTGGAATCTACGGGACTCTTCACTGGCTATGAAGGGGCTGCAAACCACCTGAAGGCAGGTGCAAAGCGAGTGATAATTTCCGCTCCCACCAAAGATCCAGATACAGTTCCTACCCTATTAATGGGTGTAAATCATCGCCTCTTTGACCCCAGCAAAGATATAATTGTCTCCAATGCTAGCTGCACTACAAACTGTCTAGCTCCCATAGCTAAGGTGATCAATGATAACTTTGGGTTAACTGAAGGGTTGATGACCACAGTTCATGCCATGACTGCCACCCAACCAACTGTAGACGGCCCTAGCAAGAAAGACTGGCGGGGTGGTCGAGGTGCAACCCAGAATATTATTCCCTCCTCCACAGGCGCAGCGAAAGCCGTAGCACTGGTTTTACCAGAATTGAAGGGTAGGTTAACTGGTATGGCATTGCGAGTTCCGACTCCCGATGTCTCTGTAGTTGATTTAACTTTCAAAACTGCCAAAGCCACCAGTTATCAGGAAATCTGTGCTGCTATGAAGGAGGCTGCCGCAGGTTCTCTATCGGGTATCTTGGGCTACACAGATGAAGAAGTAGTTTCTACGGATTTTCAAGGCGATACCCATTCTAGTATCTTCGACGCAGGTGCTGGAATTGAGTTGAACTCCAACTTCTTTAAGGTAATTGCCTGGTATGACAACGAGTGGGGCTACTCGAATCGCGTGATTGACCTGATGTTGTCTATGTCACAGAAGGAAAAACTCGCACCGACAGCATCTGTGGTTTGATTGGTCATTAGTCATTAGTCATTAGTCATTAGCTTTTGACTGCTGACTCTTGACTAGGGACTTTTGGGTTTTGGGATGATAAATACCCTGAAAACAAGACTAAATAAAGTAACTTTTTTAGCAACCTAGTGATATGAAGCACATGTGAATTTGGATGTTTTGCGCGATGTCTACGACGGGCTACGCCTACGCTCAAAGCATCCAAATTTGCAGGTTATTCCTCAACCCCCAATCCCTATGCGTCGAACCAAAATCATTTGTACTGTTGGGCCGGCTTCATCTCCACCTGAAAGGCTGCAAGCCTTAGTAGAAGCTGGAATGAATGTGGCGCGGCTGAATTTTTCTCACGGAGCCTATGAATTCCACGCCCAAACCGCTCACTATCTCAGGCAAATTAGTACTGAGCAGCAAAAGCCGATCGCAATTATGCAAGACCTGTGTGGCCCCAAGATTCGCTTGGGAATTTTACCACCAGAAGGGTTAAATCTGGAAGCTGGTAGTGAAGTCACCTTTGTTTTGCAAGAAAAGGGTGAGACTATCGACGAATTACCCCTACCATTGCCGACTTTATTCGCAATGGTGCGACCAGGCGAACCGATTTTGATTAATGATGGTCGCGTCAAGTTGATTGTTACCGCTCGTGATGCCGATCGCATTCGGGCGGAGGTGAAAATTGGCGGGCTAATTTCCACGCACAAAGGAGTAAACCTGCCACAAACTCCTTTACCTGTGAGTTCGATCACCGAAAAAGACTTGCTGGATCTGCGCTTTGGGATTCAGTTGGGTGTAGACTGGGTGGCGGTGTCTTTCGTGCGATCGCCACAAGACTTAGAACCCGCCCGAAGGATGATTGAAGCTGCTGGTGCTTCGATCCGCTTAATTGCCAAAATCGAAAGAGCAGAAGCAGTAGAGAATTTTGACTCCATTTTGAAGGTTGCGGACGCGATTATGATTGCCCGTGGTGATTTAGGGGTGGAAGTGCCAATTCACGAAGTACCCCTAATTCAAAAAGATATCATTCGCCGTTGCAATCGTGCTGGCAAGCCGGTGATTACAGCCACCCAAATGCTAGAGTCGATGATTAGCGCCCCCGATCCCACCCGCGCCGAAGCAACTGATGTTGCCAACTCCATCTTAGATGGTACGGATGCGGTAATGCTTTCTGGTGAAACGGCCGTCGGACAATATCCCGTCGCCGCCGTCCAGATGATGCACAATATCGCCGTGCGGACAGAACAGGCTCTAGATGAGGGTAGCAAACATGCTTGGTGTCATGAAGCAGGCAGTCTTAGCGTTACCGAATCTGTGGCAGAATCCGTGTGTCGCATCGCCTATGAAACAGGCTCACGGGCAATTCTCTGTAACACTTCATCAGGAAGTACAGCGAGAATGGTTTCTAAATATCGCCCTACTTCTCCGATTATTGCCCTCACCTCTGACATCACCACTTATCGCCAACTAGCACTTTCTTGGGGTGTGGAAGCTTTGCTGATCCCACCAGTCCACAATGCCGAAGAGATGTTTACCAATGTGGTGAACACAGTTGTAGACATGGGTCTAGCGAATAAGGGCGATAAGGTGGTAATTACCTCTGGCGTTCCAATTGGTAAATCGGGAACAACTAGTTTAATCAAAGTGCATTCCATTGGACAGCCAATTTCGGCATAACCCACCTAGAATAGGGCTGTGGCTGTGGATAGTAAGCAAACTTGGGCAATGATTCCGAAAAATTGCCAGAATCAGAATTGAAGCAAGAGTAAAGATTGTAAAGAACTGGGGAATAAATGAGAAGGAGTCAGAAGACAGAATTCAGAATTCAGAATACCCCACGTCTGAAGTCAGGACGAAGAGTCACGGAAAGAATTTTTTCTTCTCCATGATTAAAATCGCTTGCTCTAAACCTGGATTCTCCATCCAGTACTTCGACAAGCTCAGTAACCATCACACAAAATCCATTCTGGATTCTGGCTCCTGAATTCTGAATTCTTCTTCGGTAAATCCTGTAACATTCATCACGGAGTATTTTATGTCTAAGAATTTACTGGAACAATTGCGGGAAGTGACTGTTGTGGTCTCAGATACAGGGGATATCCAGGCAATTGAAAAGTTCAAACCCCAAGACGCCACCACCAATCCTTCTCTGATTACTGCTGCGGCGCAGATGCCAGAATATCAGGGAATTGTTGATCAAACTTTACTCCAGGCCCAGAAAGATGCTGGAGCCAAGGCTACCCAAACAGAGATAGTTTCTCTAGCTTTTGACCGTCTGGCAGTTGCCTTTGGATTAAAGATTTTACAAATTATTCCCGGTCGCGTTTCTACGGAAGTGGATGCTCGCTTGTCTTACGATACCGAAGCTACCCTTACTAAGGCACGGGATTTAATTGCCCAGTATAAAGCTGCTGGAATTGGCCCTGATCGCGTTTTGATTAAAATTGCCAGCACCTGGGAAGGCATTCGCGCTGCGGAAATTCTCGAAAAAGAAGGTATTCACTGTAACCTTACCTTGTTGTTTGGTCTTCACCAAGCGATCGCTTGTGCAGAAGCCGGCATTACCCTAATTTCTCCCTTCGTCGGTCGGATTCTCGACTGGCACAAAAAAGATACCGGACGCGATAGCTACCCCGCAGCCGAAGACCCAGGAGTTTTGTCTGTCACCAAAATCTACAACTACTACAAGAAATTCGGTTATAAAACCGAAGTTATGGGAGCTAGCTTCCGCAACATTGGTGAAATTACTGAACTTGCAGGTAGTGATTTGTTGACAATTTCGCCGGCACTTTTGGGTGAATTGCACGCAACTATTGGAGACTTGCCACGTAAACTTGACCCTGCTAAGGCAGCAAACTTGGAAATTGAAAAGATATCCATTGACAAAGCTACCTATGACAAGATGCACGCCACTGACCGCATGGCAACTGACAAACTAGACGAGGGCATCAAAGGTTTCACCAAGGCATTAGAAGACCTTGAGAAACTTTTGGCAGACCGACTAGTTCGCCTGGAAGCAGAGGTAGTAGCAAGCCATTAAGGGACTTCCAATTAAAAAAATATCCAGGCTGTAGGGTGCGTTACGGCTTGAGCCGTAACGCACTATCAAGTTATGGATAATTGATTTTTTGGTATTCCTTAGAACATAACGATAGTTAATGGTTAGTGGTTAATAGAATAACCACTAACCATTACTTATTTGCATCAGTAGTCTTCACATAGACATCTCCAGAAATTAGGTATCAGCCCAAGCTGCACAAGGGTTGTAGATTGATTTTCAAAGATGTCTAATAGCGGCGTCGAATAATTTGGTATCGTCCGACGGGCTGCCGTCGGATATTTTGCCGTTGTCTTAACGGCTGCCGTCGTCGGATATTTTGATATCGTCCGAAAGGCTGCCGTTGTCGGATTATCTGCCGTCGTCGAATAATTTGGTATCGTCCTGGCCGCCGCCGTTGAGCAATTAAAAGCTGTCCGGTTTTATCTCCAACTAGGTTAGCATCTGGCGTGGCGCTCTGTTCATTGCGAATATTATTTAGCGAAATATCCTTCGCTTCAGCTAATGAGGGCGGATACACAAAGGCACATAGCAACATTGCTATTGAGGATAGCTTCTTAAAACCTTTCATGTTTTTGCTTCTACTAGACTTTTGGCAATAACTTTATTAAACACTCTAAAGTCCGCAAATTATCGCTCACACTCTTTTTTTTAAACTTAATTTGGTATGAAATTCTGTATTGCAATTTCAACCTTATGGATAATTGTAAATGAGATTAAATTATGCAAATAAATAGCCAATGTCTAGTAAAATGTAATTTTTCCTAATTCACCATAAAGGGGGGTAATTGCTAGCTGTCTGAGTTTGAGAGAGCTTTGCCTTGCTAATCACATTCCAATACTTCTGGGTGCATTGGGTAGGGAGAAACCAAGTATCCCAAGATTGCCAAAAGCAGAAACTAATCCAGAAAATATATTATTGATAATCCCTATTTAAACAGTACTAAAAGTTAGATAAGCAAGACTACCAGCTTTGATCTCTGTTTTTATGAATAGCGAAAATTAATTGCTCCTGTCAAACCATAGTCAAAGAGGAGAATTGATTCTACATTTGACATTGTTTACTAAGAAAAAGGGTTTTAAGAAACATTCTCTTTTAGTGAAACCAGTACTCAGTAGCAATTGTTAATAAAATACTTAAAAAAATTTATTATAATTTCAACTTTATACAATTATTTTTACATAAATAAATATTATGTTAATAAAATTCATGCTTTCTATACGTATGTATTACGTAATATCATCAAATCGAGTTGTAGTCTAAATTGAAATTCACTTTTCATAGGAGAAAGATTATGTCTGAGATCAAACCAGAAGATTTGAATTCACAAGCAGTACCATTTTTCGCCCGATTCCTAGAAGGGCAAAACGCTGAAGACCTTTGTGATCAAGAATCAGAAGCAATTAGCGGCGGACAGACAGTCATGACTCAGAAGTACCCTTCTGATAGTGAAGACGGCGTTGTCGCAACAAAGAAGTACCCTTCTGATAGTGATGAACAGGCTGTTACTCATAAGTGCCATTCTGATCATGAAGATGGGCGTGTAGTAACTTTGAAGTACCCATCAGACGGCGATGACGCTTTGCCCGCAAAATACGCAAAATAACTGTACTTTCTATTTTTGAGTACACCAGAGATGCGGTTTTGAAAACTAGCAAAAACAAAATGCGATCTATGCTCAGGACTTTTGGAAAATATCGAGAAATTTAAAGAACTCGTTCAAAGAAGTACAGTTTTGTAACGGGGATAAAGACAAGAGCCACAAAACTTAAAGCCGTCCTTTATGACAGGGTTTTAGACCCATTTTTTGATAACAAAATAGGCAATCAGGGGCAGCCATTGGCTGCCCCTGATTGCTCCTGATAGTGATTAATCATTAAACCTCTTGCATAAATCAAAAATAAGAACCCCACCCCGCCAAAGCTACGCTTTGTCTCCCCTCCCCGCAAGCGAGGAGGGGTTGGGGATGGGGTGTTAGGGACTTTTGCAAGAGGTCTATTATTTGTCAGGGAATATTTTATAAGAAGAATTCAGGAGTCAGAATTCTGTATGAATAAAGCTTTTAGCCTCTGTTCTTTCTTATTTCCCCCATTCTCCATTGCCAATTTAAAAATCTACCCCTCGTTTAAGTTCTACACCTTGATTAGCATAGTGTTTGTGGCAATAAACCTCTGAGTGGACGCTAGCTAAGTCAAAGTACGCGGGTGGATTTTGGCAGCGGCCAGTGATAATAATTTCGGTGTCGCGGGGTTTGCGGAGTAAAGCTTGGACAATCGGTTCAACGGGGAGTAATTCTAAGTCAACGGTGGGATTGAGTTCATCGAGAATAATAGTTTTATACAGACCAGAGGCGATCGCAACTTTAGCGATTTCCCAACCCCGTTCGGCTTCTACGTAGTCTAATTCTTGCCGGGAATTACGCCAGACGATCGCATCTCGACCACAGCGCTGATGATCCACCACTTCTGGATATGACTGCTGCAAGGCGGCGATCGCTGCGTCTTCTGTGTACCCACTACCACCTTTAAGCCACTGCATAATTAGCACACGGGTAGAGCCGGGATGATTGATTCCCCTACCAATCGCCTGCAAGGCTTTGCCCAAAGCACTAGTAGACTTGCCTTTACCAGCACCAGTATAAATTTCAATCCCTTCAAGTAAGAGGGCTTTAGCTGTTGGGTGGTGATGAGGTTTCATTTCTGAGTGCAAATCTGCAATATCAAGCAACTTTTGCGGTGCGGCGCGTCCGGTAGCAATGATTTCCAACTCTTGGGGTTTGGATTTTAATGTCCGTACCACTTCATCCACTGGTAGCAAACCTAAATCCAGAACCGGGTTAATTTCATCGAAGACGACAACTGAATATAAACCACTGGCGATCGCACCTTTGGCTACATCCCAACCCCGCGCGGCTTCATCTCGGTCAAAGGTGGTAATTTCCTCATGCCCAAAAAATTCCGCTCTCCCAGTGCGAACCTGGTCAATTAAATGGGGGAAACCGCGCTGCAAAGCTGCGATCGCGCCATCTTCGTCATAATCACGTTCAGGCCCTTTTAAAAACCGCAGCAGTAAAACGCGGTTAGAATTACTAGGCATATTTATCCCCAAGCCAATGGAGCGCAAAACCACCCCTAAAGCCGCTTGAGACTTACCTTTACCCACGCCATCGTAGACGTGAATTTGACCAATGAGCCGTTCTGCACGCACTTGCGCCGTGCGAATACCAATACCGTTCCTTGTCATCTCTCGAAAAGCTATAACGTGGCAGTCTTTAATCTTACCTAACGTGTTGTACTCTCATCTTAGAAACTGCCCCTCTAGCGCGTCCGTACAAGTATTAACAATATCAATAGAGGAATACTGACACACCACCATAGTAAAGAACAAGAACAATCGGATAATTTCCCCCATCACCCTCACTATCCCAGTTATACTCACTACAGTTAACCCTTACCGTTGACCATTTATGCCTGAAAATTGGATGTTTCCCAGGATTTTTCCCATTGGTGGAATTCTGTTTGACTTTTTATTTGTACTAATTGCCATCCCCATCGAAGCATATGTTTTGCACACTCGGCTAAAATTTGACAAAAAATCCAGTACTTTTTATGCCATTTCTATGAATCTGTTTTCTAGTGTAATTGGTTGGTTCATATTTTTTGTATCAGAACCAATGTTGCCGATACAGGTGAAATCAGAATTAATTAATTATATGTTTTTTAATACTTTTAAATACCAGAATACACAAACTCTAATTATCTTAACTGCCTTTATAATTTTCTTTGCTACTTTTTTAATGAAATTTTTCATTTTAAGGGTATTACTACTATCATTAAATGAAACATTTGCTAAAAAAGAAGAGGAGCCTCAAACATATCAACGGCGGCGATCGCATACTTTTAGCAATGTTAAATTACAAACTACCAATTTACTTACTACAGTATTAATAGCGAATTCTCTGAGTTATAGTCTAATCACAATTATTTTATTGTTTCGCTCAAAATAGCAAGGATTGACTTGTTGAATTCAGAGGAAAGTGATTTATTAATCAGGTGGAAAAAGGAAGATGAATACGCTACTTAAAGATGTATTTGGGTTTTTTAAATTTACTGAAGGGCTTTATGCGGGAATTAGAAAGATATTAGTTCCACCCAAAGCTTATTCTTGGCAGACATTTATTTATCTGAGTATTTTTTCTTGGGTACTTTCATATTTTGCTACAAGCTATATCAAAGATGTTATTGCCTTTTTCGGCTGGTTATTTTTAATTGCCGGCACAGCTTGGTACACAACTGAAGATCCTTTGAGGGTTCCTGGTACTTTTATGCCAGTCGGGGCAGTAATCACTGGATTCTTAGTGAGTGTTTTTGCATTTGGAAATGAACACGATGTAATTACACCAAGAACAATCGTTTTATGGCCGACAATTTCAGCACTAATTACGGCAATACCAGAATTTATTGAAGGAAATGACACCGACGCTAAAGCTCGAATTCCTAAGCCAGAAGACCGCCAAAGAATCATAATTTTAGTTGCTAGTAGTATGCTGCTAAGTTGCTGGATTCAATTTTACTTTGTAATGGATAATTGGTTACGACAATATCCCAGTTTGCAGGCAGATACTTTTAAACGTAGTACCTTTGTTGTCAGAACAGAAGAAGCAGTAAAAATTCCACCAAACGGCGTTGTAATTCTAGAGCGACTTCAACCAATAGTAGTAGAACAAATAGCCCAAAGACCTTGGTCGGAAGTGGAGAAATGGTTGCTAGATGCGAAACAGCAGGTAGGAAGTCTGGGTAGGGGAGTAATTCAAAAAAACCTGGGTAAATATGAAGAGAAGGAACTATGGCGCGTTGAACCCCGTGTATCTAATACTAAGTCTGGATATATATTAGATTTATTAAGTATTTGGATAGGCCCAAGTTATAACCTACGGGGCTATTACTTGAAAAAATCTTGTCGCATTGAACCAGTTGCAGCAACCAATAATTCCGGGAATAAGATTACAGTTGCAGAAATTGAATGCGATCGCCTGAGTAAATTGATTCCTGGATCACCGCCTCCGCAGCAGTGAAGGTAGGGAGATGAGGAGGATGAGGGGGATAACCATAACAAATAACAAATAACAAATGGCTATTAACAGAATTTTTGTATTGGCAAAGAATGTGTTTCAGGAAGTGGTACGCGATCGCATCCTATATATCATTGGTTTTTATGCGCTAATACTTGCCATTGCCTTCCGCGTTCTTCCTGAATTTGCAGCTACGACTGAAGACAAAATGTTTTTAGACTTTGGGATGGCGGCGATGAATGCCATCGGGCTGATTATTACAATATTTGTTGGTACAGGACTAGTTAATAAAGAAATTGAAAAACGTACTATCTTGATGTTAATTGCTAAACCTGTCAGCCGCAGCGAAATTATCGTCGGCAAATACTTGGGTTTATCTGCAATACTAGCTGTACTTGTGGCCATGATGACAGCAATTTATCTAGTATTTCTGCAATTTGGTAAAATTCCTCATCCAACGACGAGCATTCTAATTGCTGCAATTTTCTTATTTTTGCAGTTGTCATTAATCACCTCTGTGGCTATTACCTTCAGCGTTTTTACTGCTTCACTGCTAGCGACTGTTTTAACCTTTGCGGTATATTTAATCGGAAATATTACTCACGATTTAGTACAACTTGGGCGTATTAGCCGCAACCCTGGTATGGAAGGTCTAACTCAAGGTTTGTTTCTCATCTTGCCAGATTTATCTCGATTAGATTTAAAAAATGATGCCGTTTATGGTCTGCAAGCACTACCTGACACAACAGCACTGATTACAAACGCTGGCTATGGCTTACTTTATAGTGTGATGTTGTTAGCGATCGCTATTTTTATTTTTTCACAACGCGAATTTTAGTTATTGGGCATTGGGCAAAACAGTTCCGAGTTCTGAGTAAAGAAGTGAGATTCTCTACTCGGTACGGGCTAAATGCCCCGAAGAAAGCTAACAGCACTCAACTCCTGTTGTATGAATATTTCCTGACTTATGTCAGCATTTTTTGTTTTAAAAATCACTTCAAAAGCCTATTCTCAGGTGATTGGCGATTTTTTGGGAATTTATTTTTGATTATTTACTGAGTTGATCTCCATTTGGGGTGTACTCTCAATATACGGTAACTACCACACTTGACCTTTGAGATAAATTACACCCAGAGGTGAATACCATGAAAAATTATGCTGACAAGCAAGAATTTGTATTAAGTCAAATCACAAATAAATATTTTCAGCGCCGAGATTTCAGTGGATGTGACTTGAGTGGAATCGACCTGAAAGGAATTGACTTAAATGGTGTTAACTTCATAGGAGCGGATTTGCGTGGTGCAAATCTGTGTGGCTGTGTCCTGACTCGTGCTAATTTAAGTGGCGCAAATTTGATGCAAGCTAGCTTACGTGAAGCTAATTTGTATGAAGCCTCTTTGTGCGAAGCTAATTTGATTAATGCTGATTTAACACGAGCAAATTTGTGCGGAACTTTTTTATGGCGAGTGAAATTCACAGGTAGTAATCTTTGGGGTGCTTCTTTGTGTGATGTGGATTTGAGAGAAGCAGACCTCAGTAAAGCTAAATTAATTGAAGCATCGCTGATTGAAGCTAACTTAAGTTTTGCAAATCTCGCTGGTGCAAAGCTATGTGGAGCAAAATTACTAGAAGCTAATTTGACTCAGGCCAACTTAACTGGTGCAGACCTGACATGGGCAAATTTAACCAAGGCAAACTTGAATAAGGCAAACCTTTGGGAGGCAAACCTGATTTATGCAAAGTTTCGCGATACTATCATGCCTGATGGCACAATTAAGCAACCTCAGATAGTGATTTATTAGTCAGGAGCCAGTTTTGGTCTGACTTTTCTGAGACTGAAAAGCCTGTTTTATCAGGGTTCTATCTGAAATATTGTTCAAAAATCAGATATGAGTCCTATAGATAAGGAGAATGTCAAAAAATTAGCATATACATTTCCGGTAAAATCAAGTTCTGAGGACTGTGGATTTGGGAGAAATTTGGGGTGTCTACACTTGGCGTTAACATTGACCACATCGCCACCATCCGGCAAGCACGGCGGACGGTGGAACCAGACCCCGTAGCGGCGGCGGTGCTGGCAGAATTAGGGGGTGCAGATGGGATTACGGTGCATCTGCGCGAAGATCGGCGGCATATCCAAGATAGGGATGTGCGTATATTGCGGCAAACAGTGCGATCGCATCTTAATTTAGAAATGGCCCCTACAGATGAAATGCTAGCGATCGCTCTCGATATCAAACCAAATTATGTGACTTTAGTCCCCGAAAAGCGCGAAGAAGTCACAACAGAAGGCGGACTAGATATTATCGGTAAAATTGCTAGAATAGGTGAGATAGTCGATAAATTGCAAAGCGCTAGCATACCAGTTAGTTTATTTATTGACGCAGAGCCAGCACAAATCCAAGCATCTGTCAAGGTGCAGGCGCAGTTTATTGAATTGCATACCGGACAATATGCTGAGGCTAAGGATGAAAGAAATCGCCAGCGAGAATTAGCCATATTAGCTAAAGGGTGTGAACAAGCGATTCAAGCTGGATTGCGAGTCAACGCTGGTCATGGACTCACATACTGGAACGTCTATCCGGTGGCTGCGCTTCCAGGCATGGAAGAACTGAATATTGGCCATACCATCATCAGTCGGGCTGCATTAGTAGGTATAGAAAGGGCAGTGCGCGAGATGAAAGAAGCTATAAGAGGGAAGAGGGAGTAGGGAGTAGGGAGTAGGGCATTGATTATGAAATATTCTCTCTTGCTTCCCCTGCTCCCCCATCTCCCTCATCTCCCCCACTCCCCACTCCCCACTCCCCACATTTAGAGGGATTGTCACTGCGAAATCTAGAAATTGGGATCAAATCTTCAGCAAAAACTTCTATGAGCGCAACACAATCTAACAACCTGCCGCTTTGGGTACAGCATCGGGATAAGGTAATAGCAGAAAGCACTGATGTTGAGTGGCGCGATCAGACACCGCCTGATTATTCCCGTTCAAACCAGAATCTCGCCCAAGAAAGTATCTACAATCACCTTGAAGGTACACTGGAAGCGATCGTGCAAAACTTGGTACGAACCTTTGAGATGGAGGTATCTTTCAAAGCTAACCCGCAAGAGTGGTTGTCTATTGTGAATGACAAGTTTCGCGTCAGTACCAATGGTGGAGTAGAGTACACAGCAGCAGATGTATCAGCCCAAGGTACTTACAATTTGTTTATGGCTGATTCAGAACATTACAAGGCTTCAGAAGAAACCTTTGAATCATCCGGAAAACTCTTCTACACAGCATTTCCCCAAGGATTTCCTTGGGAAGTGGTGGAAGTTTTCTCAGGGCCACCAAATGTGACATTCAAGTGGCGGCATTGGGGACATTTTAACGGAGAATACAAAGACCATGCACCGACTGGAGAGACAATAGAAATTATCGGCATGAGTATTGCAAAAGTTAGCGATGACTTGAAGATTGTTTCCTTAGAACACTACTTTGACAATAGTCTGTTCTTGCAAAAGCTAACATCTGGTGGCAAGACAAATGCTGAAAGCCAGAGAAGTGCTTGTCCGTTCAGTTCTTGGTTCAAGAAATCCCACAAGAGTTAGTTTTTAGGGGTACAGAGTGCAGCGCTGTGCCCTTAAATTATTCACATAGCAACCAAAGGATGCAAATGCAAACATATTATTACGTTTTGGCCAGTCAACGCTTTCTTCTCGAAGAAGAACCGACACACGAAGTTCTCAAAGAGCGCACTCGTCACTACCACGAACAAGAAAAAGAAATAGATTTTTGGTTGGTTCAGCAACCAGCTTTCTTGGAAACACCGCAGTTTACAGAGTTAAAAGCGAAGTGTCCTCAACCAGCAGTAGCAATTATTTCTACTAATCCCCAATTTATTACTTGGTTAAAACTGCGTTTAGAGTACGTCAGTACTGGTGAATTCCAGGCTCCTTCTGAGACAATACCGGATGCTTTGGCATCGCTTGCTACTGTTTCCTAATCTGGGCATTGGGGAGCCAGGCGGTAAGAGCGGGTTTCCCACGCCAGCCCGCACAACGGGGGGAAAATACGCAAGCGGCTGGCTCGACTTGAGACGACTGGCGTCATTGGGCATGGGTTATTCTCCTTGTCTCCCTTGTCCCCTTGTCTCCCTATTCCCCACTCCCCACTCCCCATTCCCTAATTTTATTTTTGAGGAACAAAATATATTTTTTGACACTCCTTTAATCCGCATACTTAAGTAGCTAGGTTTTCACCTTTTTTCTTATAAAATCTTCTAAGACACCTTGATTTACATAATCTAACTTTTGTGCATAGATTTCAGACTTTACTAAGTGTTTTCGGATTAGCGATTGCAGGGTTGATTGGTGGCATGAGTTCTGTCTTTGCCCAACAAGCCATTCCCCTTTGTCAACCACCAAATACAGGTGAGTATCTTTTATTAGTAGTCAGTCCCACAGCAAATAATCAAAAGCAGTTGCGTAGTGCCTTACCGTCTGAACTTAAGACCATCACCTGCAAATATCTCAACGAAACTGTGACGCGGGTAGGGGGCTTTAACAAAATTGACGATGCCAATCGTTGGGCCAGATATGTCAGCAATATTGTTGGACTGTCTGCCATAATTACAACTCGACCAACAACGGCAGATGTGCAGCCACAGCCCAGACCAAGAACGGCAAATGTGCAGCCACAGCCACAGCCACAGCCACAGCCACAGCCACAGTCACCTCAGCAGACAGCTAACTATAATCCTCAAGCCTTAGGAGAGGGTTATGCAGTCCTGGTAGATTATTACAACCGTCCTGAACTAGTAAATAGTGTGCAGCAACTAATGGGAGGTAACGTAGGTTTTGTTTCTTATGGACAACGCCCTTACTTGTTGGCAGTTTATACCACTAACCAAAGTGAAGCATACAACACATTGCAAAAGCTGAACGATCGCGGTCTTGTTGCCAGCATAGTAGATAGTCGTAAGGTGATTCTGCTGCGCTCAACTGTGCGCTTGTAGTGATATAAAGTTTTCTGAAATACTGATGCGATCTACCTGGGTGGTAATTTGTCAACTGACCGAATTTTAGATTTTAAATTTGGGATTGAAAATTCAAAAGGTTTAAAGCGAATGTATTTATTTGTGGAACAAATCCTTCCATCCTCAGAGCAAGTAAATTTATTCATGGGGTAAATCTAAAATCCAAAATTGGTTGACAAATTACTAGCCGCTCAAAGAAAAATTCATTGCTCTAGCTTAATAAGCAGACCTAGCTAACCAATAGATAGTTATACCCAAAGCTGACCCAGCGATTACCTGAACTGGTGTATGTCCAAGTAATTCCTTCAAACGGTCTTGGCTAAAGTCTGGTTTTTCATCAAATAATTCATCAATCATTTGATTAAGGATACGAGCTTGCTTACCAGCCGCTTGGCGAACTCCGGCTGCATCATACATGACGATGATCGCAAAAATCATCGCAACGGCAAAATCAGGAGATCCCCAACCCAGTTCTTGCCCTACACCAGCCGCTAGAGCCGTAACTAGAGCCGAATGGGCACTGGGCATACCTCCGGTTGTCACCAAAACACGCACATTCAGTTTGCGATTTTTGATGATCTCGATTACGAGTTTTAGTGCTTGAGCAATTAAACAAGCTAGCAGAGCAACCAGCAGCACCCGGTTGTCTAAAATGTTGCCTATGTCCTGCATGGTATTTTGGTTAGGTTAATAGATATTAGCAGCAGTTGTTGGTTGAGGAAACATTTAGATTTAACCCAAAATCCAAAATTAACCTAGTACATCACGATGGAAACAGACCAATTATTCAAAATAGCCTAAAAGCTTATCAAACAAGCTTTTAGAATTTTAAATTTTGAATTCCGTTGGGCGGTAGTACTACAGCATAGTGTAAATAAACCACCCATTCCAAATCAATGAAACCCTTGCGGTATAATAATTACATAGCTTGCTTCTCGCCAAAGGCGAGTATTCCGAATTCCGCAAAGCTGTACTAGTTATTGCGGCTGATAATAAAATGAGCGATCGCTTGGAGTGGTTTGGCTCTCTCCCCAAATGGTTCTAATTCCACACAAGCTGCTTTTACTAGCTCTTGGGCTTTTGAGCGCGATTCCTCAAGCCCCCAAAGGCTGGGATAGGTCACTTTCTGGGCTTTTTGGTCTTTACCAGCTGTTTTGCCTAATTGCTCTTGAGTAGCAGTGATATCCAGAATATCATCTATTATTTGGAATGCTAGCCCAATATTTTGAGCATAACGGGTCAGTCGCTGCACATCTTCAAGTGATGCCCCAGTTATGATCCCGCCACAAACTACGCAAGCTTCCAAAAGAGCAGCTGTTTTGTGTTTATGAATGAAATTTAGCGTTTCTAGGGAAATATCTGATTTACCTTCCGACTCTAAATCGACAACTTGACCGCCGACCAAACCAGCTGCCCCCAGCGCCCGACCAAGACGGGCAATTACCTGCAAGACTAGCTCTCTGTTGACGCTTTGGGGGGTTTCAATGGCAACAAACTCAAAAGCCAGAGCCAACAAGCCATCCCCAGCCAAAATCGCCACATCTTCGCCATAGACTTTATGATTTGTCAACTTACCACGACGGTAATCGTCATTATCCATCGCTGGGAGGTCGTCATGAATCAACGACATTGTGTGGATCATCTCCACAGCACAAGCCGTTGGCATGGCCATTTCGATAGTTCCACCCATCATTTCACAGGTAGCAAGGCAAAGAATGGGACGTACACGCTTGCCTCCAGCTAATAACGAGTAGCGCATCGCCTCATAAATCTTTTCTGGATAAATGATTGGGATAGCCTGATCCAAAGCAGTATCACAAAGCTTTTGTCGCTCTTTTAGATAGGCTGCTAAGTTAAATGTGGCTTCCTCTGGTGGTGTCTTTTGAACGTTATCAGTTGCTACCATTCTTAAATTCCTGACATTTGGGGATTTTTGTCTTATACGTCACAATTTTAAGGTGCTGTGGGGCTGAAAAAATGAATAGTTAGGAATTAGGAGTTAGGAATTAGCAATAATAATTCTTAACTTTTAACTGATCACTCCTCACTCTCTTTCCTCTCTTGCCGCCCTAGAATAGCTGGCAAATGTATTTTGCAACAATATGGCGACAGTCATCGGGCCAACACCACCAGGAACGGGGGTAATAAATCCTGCTACATCGGCGGTTGATTCAAAGTGGACATCGCCAATTAAGCGACTTTTGCCACTAGCATCGGTGACGCGATTCATCCCTACATCTACCACAACAGCGCCCGGTTTCACCATATCAGCAGTGATCAGTCCGGGACGACCTACTGCTGCAATTAGAATATCAGCATTTTGGGTGATGGTTTTGAGATTATCCGATCGCGAGTGAGCGATCGTAACTGTGGCATCAGCTTCTAGTAGCATCAGCGCCATAGGTTTACCCACCAAAATACTGCGTCCCACGACTACTGCCTGTTTTCCCTGCAAAGGAATCTCATATTCTTGTAACAGTCGCATCACACCAGCCGGCGTGCAGCTGCGTAAACCTGTTTCTCCCCGTACTAATCGCCCCAAGTTAACTGGGTGGAGTCCATCAGCATCTTTATCAGGATCAATTTGATGTAGCAGAGTCACAGCATCCAAGTGGTTAGGTAAGGGCAACTGCACAAGAATGCCATCCACCCGTTCATCCTGGTTGAGTGCAGCTATCACCTCTTCTAACTCCCCAAGGGTAGTTTGGGCGGGAAAATGCTTACCAAAAGAGGCGATACCAACTTTAGCGCAGGCTTTTTCTTTATTACGTACATAAGCGGCTGATGCTGGATTATCGCCAACCATCAGCACCGCTAAACCAGGGGGCCGTCCAATTTTTGGTTGTAATTGTGTAATGGCAACAGAAAGTTCTTGCTGAATTTTTGCAGCTATTGCTTTACCATCAAGGAGTTTGGCAGTTTTTGTTTCCATGAGAATTCCCATATTCGCCTTTTTTCAAAACTCAGCCGCTTCTGGTCTAGGCACAGTCAAACAATTTTGGATTTTAGATTTACGATAGCGTAGCGTTAGCGAGTCCGCGTTCGCGCAGCGTCTCGTAGAGAGCGTCTTTTGGATTGGAAGAAACCACAAGGGTGCGGGGCTTAGGGATTGAAGAAAAGATGATTTTAGATTTATTGGGCCTAGAAGGGGGGCTTGTACCGAAAAACCAATTCCATTATTCCATTAATCCAAAATCTAAAATTGGCACAGTCAACGTCCAAAATCCTGAGTGAAAATATTGATTATTGACTCTTGACTTTTAACAATTATTGTGTTCCTGTTTGATGTTGTAGCGTTTTTCTCACGGTAAATCCATAATGTTTATTTTCTCAGATCAAGGATGTTATCTAAAGAATATAAAGATTATGGATGAAATCGGAACATTTTTTGCTCAGTTGAGAGTGTGTTTCTGCAACCGAAGAAAACATTATAAATGGGAACTGACCTAATGAAACTGGCGACAACGCAAACAATGACGCAAAAATTTGCTCAATCGGTGGCTTTCATGGAACAAGCGAGAAATTTGTCCCTTTTGTTTTTCTACGGACACAGCATTGTTCGCTACCGCCTGGGGTTGATTTTTTTATTGGTGGTGGGGCTTTGTAGTTGTGGTAGTTTGCCTTCGTCTGGCTTGAATGGGGTTAACTTGAAAATTGGCACCAATGTCACCCCAATTCGAGAAATTAAACCAAAACAAGACAATCAGGCTATAGTTTACATCCAAGGTCAGGTAGAAAAGCAAGCTCCTCTAATGAAGGAGTGGGCTTATCAAATTAATGACTCGACTGGCAAAATTTGGGTTGTCACCCATCAAAAGAATCTGGCCGAGGGAGCGCAAGTAGTGATTAAGGGTAAAGTTCGCTACCGAAGTATCCCCTTAGCGGGGAAAGAATTGGGAGAAGTTTATCTAGAAGAAGAGTAATCAGCAATTAAAAATGAACAATCAACCGGTGCATGTAGCGATCGCAATTCTCTACCAAAAAAACAAGTTTCTCATGCAACTGCGCGACAACATCCCCGGTATTCTCTACCCTGGTTACTGGGCGCTATTTGGCGGTCATATCGAACTTGGTGAAACGCCAGAGGTAGCAGTGAAGCGAGAAATTTTAGAAGAAATCGGGTATATCCTACCACCTTTTATTAAATTTGGCTATTATCCCGACGAAAGAGTTGTTCGTCATGTCTTTCATGCACCACTTTTGATGGAATTAAATCAACTGGTTTTGAATGAAGGCTGGGATATGGGGTTATTGACCCCAGAAGATATTCGCCAAGGTAACTGTTATTCGCAAAAGGCTGGCGAAGTGCGACCTTTGGGAAGTGTGCATCAGCGAATTATGTTGGATTTTTTCGAGACAAATCAACAAGCCTAATCAAAGAGAATCACTATTTGCTAAACGGCTATTAGTTGCCCAGTTTGAAGTAGTGTGGAAAATATAGATATGGCAATGGATATGAGAACCAACTATGACTGAAGCAAAATCTAATCGTACAGTATGCCGGGGGAGAATCTTTCCACAAATTCAGTGGACTCAAGAACAGAAAGCCCAATGGAAAGCTGAACGCGAAGCATTTAAAGAGCGCTGCCAACCAATTTTTGCTCAGGTACAACAGTCGTTAATTAAAACTCACTATAACTGGTACATGGCAGTTGAGCCAGAAAGTGGAGAATATTTTATTAATCAGGATGCATTAGGAGTTGCACACAAAGCACATAAAAAATACCCAAATCCCAAATGCCACCATTAGGATTATTGCCCAGTTCCCAGAAGCCAGAATAAAGTTATAACTCTTGTGGAGTCACCCTAATGCAATCAGCAAACAAACTACCGCGATGGTTAACTATAGGATTGGCATTTCCCATTGCCATTCTCAACGGTTGGCTATTGCTCCAAGTTGTACAGTATTTTCAACCCTTGGTGAGCATTATTGCCGCCGCCATCTTACTGGCTTTTGTCTTGAACTATCCAATCCAGTTTCTCCAGGAACAAAGGGTAAAACGCAACCTAGCGATCGCAGGAGTATTGCTTTTGACTGTGGTGGTTTTAGGAGCTTTAGGCATCACCTTGGTTCCCCTGATTATCCAACAGCTCGTAGAGCTAGCTAATATTTTGCCCAGTTGGATTGATTCTGGTACTGTGCAGCTGCAAGCTTTCCAGGATTGGGCGTTAAGTCAACAACAGCTTCCGATTAATTTAAGTGGTTTATTTACCCAAGTTCTGGAACGATTATCTAACCAACTTCAGTCTTTCACTGGTAGAATTCTTGGTTTTGCCGTCGATACCATTGGTATTGTCCTCAACGTGCTGTTGGCAGTAGTGCTTACTGTCTATTTAATATTAAACGGCGAACGTCTTTGGGACGGAATTTTCCAATGGTTTCCCCCTAACATTGGGCTAAAGGTGCGGGAATTACTGCGAGAGGATTTTCACAATTACTTCATCGGCCAAGCAACATTGGGAGCCGTGCTAGGGGTGACAATTACACTGGCATTTTTGGCGCTGCAAGTTCCCTTAGCTTTACTTTTTGGCATCGGTATTGGTTTGTTTTCTCTCTTCCCCTTTGGTACGGGGGTAGGTATCGCCATAGTAAGTTTGTTGGTGGCATTGCAAAACTTTTGGTTAGGAGTTGAAGTTTTAGGTGTAGCTGTTGCGATCGACCAAGTTAATTCTAATTTTGTTGCACCTAGAATTCTGGGTAATTTGACTGGACTAAATCCCGTGTGGGTGGTGATTTCTTTGCTGTTGGGGGCAAAGTTGGGAGGAGTGCTGGGTTTATTAATTGCGATCCCTATTGCCAGTTTTATCAAGGATATAACAGATAGCTGGCGGGCTGGAGAGTTTAAGAAGATAGATGATATCGAATCAGAACCTGTTCCGATAATTAGTGAGAGAGCAGGAACTTATAGTTAAAGTTCAATAAATATGTAAGCAAAGGAAAATTGACAATTTTGGCTATTACTTACTGCTTGTTTTTTTTACAAGTTAAGAATTAAGTTGAAGTGGAATTTTAATAATAAACTCAGTCCCTTGGCCAACAACCGATATACATTGCAGTTGACCACCGTGTTTTTCCACAACAATTTGATAGCAGATAGATAGACCTAATCCAGTTCCTTTACCAACGGGTTTAGTGGTGAAAAATGGATCAAACAACTGATTTTGGAAACTCTCTGGAATTCCCGGCCCATTATCGGAAATGCGAATAATTACTTGCTTGTCATCAGTGAGTTCAGTACGAATGCAAATGTTTCCTTTATTTATTACCCATGACGGATGACTAATAACTAATGACTCTTCTATAGCATCAATAGCATTCGCCAAAATATTCATAAACACCTGATTGAGTAACCTAGCATAGCACTCAACTTGAGGAAGATCACCGTATTCCTTAATTATGTTTATGCTTTCACCGATTTTGTGATTTTTGAGACGACTTTGTAAAATTAGCAAAGTACTATCAATACCTTCATGGATATCAACTGATTTTCTTTCGGATTCATCGAGGCGGGAAAAATTTCGTAACGAAAGAATGATTTGCTTGATTCGCTTGCTACCAACCTCCATAGAGGTGAGAAGTCGGGGGAGATCAACGCTTAAAAAATCCAGTTGAATTTGTGCGATGTCTACGACGGGCTACGCCCATCGCAGTTTGAATTTCCGCTGATGGTTCAGGATAATATTGTTGGTACAATCTAATCAGATTGAGTAAATTTTGACTGTATTGGATGGCGTGAACAAGGTTGCCAGCAATAAAGTTGACCGGGTTATTGATTTCGTGGGCAATACCAGCAACGAGTTGTCCTAAAGCAGCCATTTTTTCACTCTGAATTAATCCCAAAATTTACAGTCTAGATGTGAGAATATAAAGTACTTCAGCTAATCCAATATTTCAAATTTTTTTTAACCATTCGATAACCTAATTTTTACTTATTGTCATAACAGGATATGGTAAACCTTTATCCTGTAATACTTCTTAAAATTGCGATTATTTAGTATGGAATTTCATCACCCATTGAAGCTAAACCGCCGCCAGTTTTTGCTCCGTTCAACTATCACAGCAGGCGGAATTATTGCTACAAATCTTGTATCCAAATCACAAGTTTTTGCTCAAGCACCTGCCATTATCACCTCTGATAAAATGCGTCCTGGTATACCTTATGGTGTAGCTAGCGGAGATATCTGCAACGATAGCATTGTCATTTGGAGTCGGAGCGATCGCCCTGCCAAAATGATCGTAGAATATTCTACTAACGAATCTTTTAAAAATGTGCAGCGAGTTGTGGGGCCTAATGCTTTAAAAAATAGCGACTTTACAGCCCGACTTTATCTGAAGAACCTCCCACCAGACCAAAAATTATTTTATCGGGTAATCTTCCAAGATTTAAATTATAAAACCACCTACAGCGCTCCTTTTCAAGGCACTTTCCGAACTCCCTCCAAATCGGGGCGAGATGTATTCTTTGTTTGGGGTGGAGACACTGCCGGTCAGGGATGGGGGATTAATCCTGATTTCGGTGGGATGAAAATTTACGAAACTATGCGTCAACTTAATCCCGACTTTTTCATCCATTCTGGCGATAATATTTATGCTGATGGCCCGATTGAATCAAAAGTAACTTTAGACGACGGCACTATTTGGAAAAACATCACCACACCAGAAAAATCCAAAGTGGCAGAGACTCTCACAGAATATCGTGGCAACTATATCTACAATTTGCTGGATGAAAACATCAAGCGTTTCAACGCTGAAGTTCCCATATTGGCACAGTGGGACGACCACGAAACAAGGAACAACTGGTATCCTGGGCAAATTATCCTCAACGATGACCGTTATACAGTTAAGGATGTTAACTTGCTAGCCGAAAGGTCAAGACAAGCGTTTTTGGAATATCTACCTATTGGATATACAACCGAGAATCCAGACAAAACGAGAATTTATCGCTCCTTTAAGCATGGGCCATTACTAGACATTTTCATGCTAGATGAACGCACCTATCGGGGGCCAAACAGTCCCAATAATCAGCCAGTACCAAGTAAAAAAACAGATTTTCTGGACGAAACACAAATACAATGGCTGAAAAGGCAATTGTTATCATCAAAAGCAACATGGAAAGTGATTGCTAGTGATATGCCTTTAGGGTTGATAGTTAAAGACGGTAGCACGGACTTTGAAGCTTGGGCTAACGGAAATGGCCCAGCTTTAGGAAGAGAATTAGAACTTGCCGATTTATTACGATTTATCAAAAACAAGAATATCCAGAATGTTGTTTGGTTAACTGCTGATGTACATTACGCAGCAGCCCATTATTACGACCCCGCGAAAGCGCAGTTTACCGACTTTAAGCCTTTTTGGGAGTTTGTCGCCGGGCCTCTTAACTCTGGCACATTTGGGCCAAACGAATTGGAAAATACCTTTGGCCCACAATTAATATTTCAAAGTCTTCCTCCAGGTACAAAAGCAAATCGACCCCCAAGTGAAGGTTTGCAATTCTTTGGAGGGGTAAAGATTGATGCTAATACAAAGGTGATGACGGTAACACTGCGTAACTTGGTAGGGAAAACTCTTTACAGTGTAGATTTGCCGCCAGAAGCATAAATCTCTAAAAGCACAGCGAAATTTAGCCAGTTAGATAGAGTAATTACGTAATTTTTTACTCTGTCTGCTGGTTTTGTTGTTTTTGGTGGGATGTTGAAAGATGAAAAACCTTGTGCGATGCCTGCGGCGGGCTTTGCCTACGCTACTGCTAGGAGCTAAATTTAGATAGGTACTGGATTTTTTAATTGCTATGCTGGCAAGCTACATTGACCAAGCAATGGAACTAGCGGTTTATGAGATCATTGAAGATGATCAAACTTATTGGGGTGAAATTCCAAGTTTACAAGGAGTCTGGGCAAATCATAAAATGCTAGAAGAATGTAGGCGAGAATTAAGAGAAGCTTTAAGTGATTGGCTGGCGCTACGGTTACGTTTGGGGTTAACGATTCCTGTAATTGCTGGTATCAATCTTAGCGAATTGAAAGTTGAAATTTAAACGCAGAGGAGCGCAAAGTTTTTGTATTAAGTCTGTCGAAATAGCAAAAGTAAATTTTTAGCATTTTTGGAGTTGGTCATGCTTAAGAAACTCATCCTAGAAAATTGGAAAAGTTTTCGTTATGCGGAGCTTCCACTTGACCCGTTGACTGTTCTGATTGGTACGAATGCGAGTGGAAAATCTAATGTAGCTGAAGCGTTAGAGTTGCTCAGAAGAATTGTCAGAGGTGAGGATATTGAAGTAGCTTTAGCAGGAAATAAAACTCTTTCCTCCATTCGAGGCGGTGTTGAATGGGCTGCTCTTAAACCGGAAACTCAATTTATATTAAAACTACTAGTTCAAGGTGAAGATGACAATACAGATTATTTTTATAGTATTACAGTACAAACTAAGCCAAATGTTCATATTGTCCAAGAATATCTTGAAAGACAAAAAATATCATCAGATTTTCAGGTTAGTCATGAAATTTTAATAAATAATAATATTTCAACCAATAAATCATATTTACCAGAAGTTACCCACTTGTTTGCACAAAGACAAAAGGAACGTGATAAATTGATGCTGGGACTTAGTAAGTTAAATAATGCCAACCAAGAGTTATTGCAAAAAGTTAATACACTCAAAGAAAATATAACTACTAATGAGGTAAAAACTGAAGTAACTATTGAAAAAATAGAAGATGTCAAGAAAATAACGAATGATTTGTTTGAAATCATCTATAAGAATGATAATAAGTTTAATTTGATTAGTGATTCTATTAAACTAATAGATATCATGATTTATAAAATTAGTAATATTTTTTTATTAAATCCCGTTCCTTCTATGATGCGTGATTATTCACACTTATCTAACATTTTAGAAAGCGATGGTTCTAATATTGCTGGTGTACTAGCAGCATTGGATGGTGAACAAAAAGCCGAAGTCGAATCAACTCTATCAGCATACATCAAAAATTTCCCAGAAGGCGATATTAAAAAAGTATTTGCAGAACCAGTGGGTAGACTTAAAACTGATGCGATGCTTTACTGTGAAGAAGAATGGAAACCTGGAGAGACGACATTAATAGATGCTAGAACTATGTCAGATGGAACCTTACGTTTTCTAGCAATACTCACAGCATTACTTACAAGACCAGAAGGTAGTCAACTTGTCATTGAAGAAATAGATAATGGGCTTCATCCCTCGCGTGCAAAATTGCTGGTAAGAATACTACGAGAGATTGGCAACAAAAGAAAAATCGATATTTTACTTACTACCCATAACCCAGCTTTACTTGATGCTTTAGGCCCAGAGATAGTTCCTTTTGTAGTTGTTGCACACCGCGATTCTGAAACTGGAGAAAGCAAACTTACCCTTTTAGAAGATATTGAAAATCT
Source organism: Nostoc sp. JL33 (assembly GCF_017114985.1). Lineage (GTDB taxonomy): Bacteria > Cyanobacteriota > Cyanobacteriia > Cyanobacteriales > Nostocaceae > Nostoc. The sequence continues at coordinate 49,755 of NZ_JABXKP010000080.1, forward strand.
TCCTCTTTTGCTAGCATCAGGGACTTTGGGCAGATTAGCAACTAAAGGCGCAATTGAAAAGAGCCTTTCTGATAATAAGTAAAGCGAAATATGAGAAAGGTTCTGATTATTGACACATCAATACTCTGCGTCTACTTAGGTGTTCCTGGTAAAGAGACTTGTGGCTCTGATAATGATAAATGGGATAAAAAAAGAGTTGAAGCCCGTTTTAAGGCAGAAGAAAAACAAGGTGCAAAGTTTATACTACCAATAGCAACAATTATAGAAACTGGTAATCACATTGCACAAGCTAAGTCTAGGCGATATGAAATTGCTCAAGCTTTCGCTGATATTTTAGTGAAAGTAGCGGATGGATTGATACCTTGGGGAGTTTTTGAAACTCAAGTAGGTGAACTTTGGAATTCAGAACAATTAAAACAGTTAGCTACGGAATGGCCTACTCTAGCATCTAGAAAGATTTCCATCGGAGATGCGACAATTAAGACTGTGGCTGAATATTACGCTAAAGCTAGTAGCACATTCCAAGTAGAAATTTTTACGGGCGATGGGGGACTGAAGGCTTATGAACCAGCTACCCCAGAACGTAGACGGCGAAGCGATCGCACCAAGTAAAATATCCTTGAGCAATGTTTAACTCTTCCGTAAATCAGTTGTTGCTTCTAAAGTTATTTGCTTAATTACCTCTAAATCAAGTGGTGGTGTTTCACTTTCCATTCCCAACCATAAAAGATATTCAATATTTCCAGCAGGGCCAGTGATTGGCGACCAAGTTAAGCCTTTGTATTTCCATCCTAATTCCTGGGCTGCTTGCAACACCTGAAAAATGGCATCAGCTTGGTCATTTGGATCACGCACAACGCCTTTTTTACCCACACGCGATCTACCGACTTCAAACTGTGGCTTGACTAACAACACAGCTTCCCGATTAGCTTGAGTTAATTGCCACAAAGCAGGCAGAATCTTCGTTAAAGAAATAAACGATACATCGACCACCGCCAAATCAGGAATCGCGTCATCCTCGCCATATAACTCATCTGGTCGTAGTTGCCGTAAATTGGTGCGTTCCCGTAAAATTACCCGCGAATCATTTCGCAACCGCCAGTCAACTTGCCCATAACCGACATCAATTCCGTAAACTTGTTTCGCTCCAGCTTGCAAGAGACAATCAGTAAAACCACCAGTAGAAATCCCACCATCTAAACAAATGCGCTCTGCTACGGGAATGGCAAATACTGATAAAGCTTTGGAGAGTTTTTCACCGCCTCTAGAAACAAAAGGCGATCGCACTTTAATATTTATTTGGGCTGAAATATCAACTTCTGTACCAGGTTTATCAACTAACTGCTGATTAACAGTAACTTCCCCCGCCTGAATTAGCCGTTGTGCCAAGGCGCGAGAAGAACATAAATTTAACTCTACTAATAATGTATCGAGTCGCTGTTTAGCCAATTAACTAGACTCTCCTGGTAAAATTAAAGCCAAAGCACGATTGATGATTTCTTCTCGCTTAACCAGCTTTTCTAATTCTTCTGGCTCATAACGACCTTCTTCTACTTCTAGGGAAGCTTCATTACTGGCATTTAAATAGGCTTCTGCTAAGATTTCTAACAATTCTTCTGGCGCGAGATAATAGCCTCCAGCTTTACGCCGCTTATTTTCGCGTTGAATTTCCAGAACCGAATTCCGAATTGAGACTTCCCAAGAGCGAGTCGTGCGATTTTCAGCTTGTTGTTTAATTAGATGCAGCAGCAAAATCACTGCATAGCTACGAATCGTCTTGATTATGTCATTTCGGCTCATTTCTGTTAATTCTTCAACTATAATCAATGCCCCTTGAACATCGCCTTTAACAAGCAAGTCTTTCAAACTTAATAATTCTTCCATAATCAGCGCCTCAAACATCGGCAACTTCTATTGTGGCTCTATAAGATAAGCTAATGTGTTTCATCTATGAGCGATCGCATTCCTTAGTACAACATTTCATTAATTCATAGCAAATTCTCTGCGTCCCTCCGCGCTTCTCTCTGCGCGACGGCAGTCGCTACAACGGGGAGGCAGTCCGTTGGGCGGCTTTGCCGACTTGAAGGAACTGCCGTGGGAAAATACGCAACGCGCTGCCTCCACTTTGCGTTTAAATTTCAACCCTCAATTCGCCACGATTTTACGCAAACCTGCACTTAGCCAGTCTAATTCAACTGTCCAGCTTACAATAAACGCTAGAGGAGCTTTTCTTTGCTAACGGGACTTAAACATTTTTGAGGGATAAACGTTCAGAAAATATACCTTCATAGACTCGCTTGGGAACTTTCTTTGGCGGCGAAAACTTGGATAAAGCCCTTGTCAACGCCTGTTAGGGTTCATAAAAAAGCGATCGCCCCATAAAATCAAAGTGCGATCGCTATATTTTATACTTATTGTTGAATGACTAAATATCCTGTTCGCTCAACTCGCGTGTGATGTGATCAAATGGCTCATCCACAAAAGCAGTATTAACCACACCTGCGGCTGTCACTTGTTCCTTAATCAGATCCTTGAGAATCTGGATACCGCGAACCGTAGGCCCAATAGGCACTCCTAGAGAATTGTAAGTTTCTCGCAGCCCTTGCAGCACACGCTCATCCAACACATTTGTGTTCCCAGCAACCAGCGCATAGGTGGCGTAGCGCAGGTAGTAGTCCATATCCCGCAGACAAGCCGCATAACGACGAGTTGTATAAGCATTTCCACCAGGACGAATCAATTCTGGCAGTTCTTCAAATAATTTCAAACCAGCTTGCTTGACAAGTGCAGCCGCATTAGAATTTATCGCCGCCGCCGCTTGTACTCTTGCTGTACCACTGTCAAAGTAAGACTTCAGGCTATCGATCGCATTCCGGTCGAAATACTGGCCAGCTAGATCATAATTCTTAATTAAACTTGTTACCGCATCGCGCATTCCTTCTTCTCCCAATCATTGCTATTTATGGTTTGATATTTATTTGGCTGCACTTATGCACCAGTCAATTACACCAGTAAATTTTTGTGCTATTAAAAATAGATTCGGCACAAAAACAATTTATCCACTATCTATGGATTCTATGCCAAAGTTGACCCCTATATGATGAACTTTCCAGTTTTGTAGAGATGATCGCTGAAAGGTTAATATAATTTGATAATCCAGACATCTGTAACATAGACTACAAAATTCGCCAATGTCTAGTATTTAAGATATTTCAGGTGTGTCACGGCTTAATTGAGATCAGCAGGGTTAGGATGCTTTGGAAGATTCTGGTTTTATTTTACGGAAATTGGTAGAGAAGGAGTAACAATGACAACACCACAAGAAGTCTTGAAGAGAATTCAAGATGAAAAAATTCAGCTGATTGATCTCAAATTCATCGATACAGTAGGGACTTGGCAGCACCTCACACTGTACCAAAACCAAATCGATGAGACTGCATTCACTGATGGCGTACCTTTTGACGGTTCCAGCATCCGGGGTTGGAAAGCAATCAACGAATCGGACATGACGATGGTACTCGACCCCAACACTGCTTGGATCGACCCATTCATGGAAGTCCCAACGCTAAGTATAATTTGTAGCATCAAAGAACCCCGCACAGGCGAATGGTACAATCGTTGCCCACGGGTTATTGCCCAAAAAGCAGTAGACTACTTAGTTTCCACTGGTCTTGGTGACACAGCCTTCTTTGGCCCGGAAGCTGAGTTCTTTATCTTTGATAGTGCTAGGTTTGCCCAAACCGCTAACGAAGGCTACTACTTCTTAGACTCCGAAGAAGGTGCTTGGAATTCCGGTAAAGCCGGTACAGATGAAAAACCCAACTTGGGTTACAAACCACGCTTCAAAGAAGGTTACTTCCCAGTTTCACCAACGGATTCTTTCCAAGATATCCGTACAGAAATGCTGTTGGTAATGGCAAAATTAGGTGTGCCTATTGAAAAGCATCACCATGAAGTTGCTACTGGTGGTCAGTGCGAACTAGGTTTCCAGTTTGGGAAGTTGATCGAAGCGGCTGACTGGTTGATGATTTACAAATATGTCATCAAGAACGTTGCCAAGAAACACGGCAAAACCGTTACCTTCATGCCAAAACCGATTTTTGGCGATAACGGTTCTGGAATGCACTGTCACCAGTCCATCTGGAAAGATGGCAAACCTCTGTTTGCAGGTGATAAGTATGCTGGTTTGAGTGAAATGGCGTTGTACTACATTGGTGGTCTTCTCAAACACGCACCAGCGCTGTTGGCTATTACCAACCCCAGCACCAACTCATACAAGCGCCTAGTGCCTGGTTATGAAGCTCCAGTAAACTTGGCTTATTCCCAAGGGAACCGTTCTGCTTCTATCCGTATTCCTCTATCTGGCACTAACCCCAAAGCCAAGCGTTTAGAATTCCGTTGTCCAGATGCTACTTCTAACCCCTACTTGGCATTTGCTGCAATGCTTTGTGCTGGTCTCGATGGCATCAAGAACAAAATCCATCCTGGTGAACCCTTAGATAAGAATATCTATGAACTCTCTCCAGAAGAACTGGCAAAGGTTCCTTCAACTCCAGGTTCTTTAGAACTGGCGTTGCAAGCACTGGAAAAAGATCACGCCTTCTTGACAGAATCAGGCGTATTCACGGAAGACTTTATCGAAAATTGGATTGATTACAAGCTAGGTAACGAAGTCAAACAGTTGCAGCTACGTCCTCATCCTTACGAGTTTTACCTCTACTACGATGCTTAATTAAGTATCGTATCTATCTAAATATATAAGTTTTGCCACCCTAAAGTAGAGGGTGGCTTTTTTTTGCAGAGTTCTCAGTTGAGATATTCACTCCAAAAATCAACCTTAAAACTATTGAAACTTAGCTCATCGAAGCATGACTAGACCCATAAATCATCCGAGCGCTAGCATCTACCTTCCCTTGAATCGGGTTCCAATAGTAGGATGCTTCTTCAGGAAGACCAAGTTCTTGTGCAGCACGCATCAGCATTGATTGTTGACGATTCTTGACTTGCTGATGTTCACGTACCATTAACGCACGAGATTTATCTGCGATAGACATAACCATAGTCCTCTCTATTCTGTGAATATATAGTTTTTAGTTTCTTACAAGACTAATATAGCAAAAATTCTGTAACATAAGCTACTTTTTACAAAAATTTATATTTGCTTTTGCTGACAATATGAACTATTTGTTTCCCAAAAGCCGGAAAAATCTCTTTAATCCACCTCTGCCTTGAAGAAATACACCTCTCTCAAGACTGAACATTTATTCGTTACTTTTATTTACACTTGAGTTGAAAGTGATTAATTTTTGTAACTTATACTCATTTTTCAGTGACGCGGCACAGATACAGCAGTTGCAAAAAACTAAGTTACGAGCGAAATACAGATTTAGTTTACAAAAATTTACATAATTTATGACAGTTACCTACCCACGTAAATTTCAGAATGTTTTGGGTGCTAGAGATATATTGAAGCGGGTGGTATGCGATCGCGAAATCCATCTAATTACCCTCAACCGCTACCGTTATAGTGAACAACGCAGTTGCAAAGACCTGACTGAGGTAATTGAACAACTGAATGGGCAACCACCGGAACTGGTGCGGGATTTGTCTCATCACATCTCGGATGAAGCTCGTCATGCCATGTGGCTAACTGACTTGTTGATTGATTTGGGAAGCGATATAGGAACTCCTCCAGGAACTTCCTATATCGATGAATTTGATCGGCTGCTCGACAAAGACACCTATGACCCAAAACACAACCGAGACGACAGTATAATTGCTGGTTTAGCAGCAATTAACATTACTGAAAAGCGGGGTTGTGAGTATTTCTCTGCCCACATTCACGCCCTCAAACAAGCGCCACAGACAGAAGAAAACATCAAAATTCGGGAAACGATTGAAAAAATTCTCCCAGAGGAAGTGGGACACGTCCGGTGGGGTAATCGTTGGCTGGCAGAACTCGCTCGTAAGAGTCCAGAACATCGGCAAAAAGTAGAGCAAGCCAAGCGAAAATATACCGCAATTGAACAAGCAGCATTTGAATCGGGAATGGATATTACCTTGGGTGCAGAACTGCGGGGAGTTGCCAACCTGGTGGAAGTGGCAAATACCATGCCGCTTTGGCAACGTCCCCAGTACCTGATGGAACGCTTACCCCAGACTTTGCTAGCGCCTGAGTTGCAATTTACTAGGATTCAGGTTGCACAAAAGGCTTGGCAGCGCGATCCACAGGCGTTTATGGAGAAGTTTGTGCCAATGTTCCTCAACGGCATCCAGGGAAGAGAAATTAACGACAAGAAAACAACAGTGTAAAAGGGAGTGGGCATTGGGCATTGGGCATTGAGAAGAGGCAGAGGGGCAGTGGGAAGGGTGCAGAGGAGAGGAATTTTCTCCTGCTCCCTCATCCCCCCACTCCCCACTCCCCACTCCCTTTTCTTCATGTAAAATTCATCTAAAAAGGCCAGATGCAAAATTTTGCATCTGGCTTTGGCTGTAGAATAATTAAAATGACTAAGATGATCTAGCAGATCCTTCTTAATATTTATGCTTCGGCAAAGGACGCTAAACAGGTGTCGGAGCGAAAATCAATTAGTTGCTGATGTAGATAACCAGCTACTGAATGTATGAGAAAAAAACCTATTGGGAAATAAAGTTAAGTTGCCTGAAGACTGTTTCCTCAACAAGCAAAATGTCTGAATTAGATGTGCTTTAGATTAACTGATAGCCTAAGTAACATCAATTTATAGAGCAGTTGAGGATTGAGACGCAGAGTTTCCCACCGAATATGAGCAACAATTGTGTAGCTTTTGAGGAGTTGGTAATGCTATTGATCAAGGCACTTAATTTGATTTGCGTTTTGATCACCAGGATTGACACTAACTATATATACAAAGCTTGCAGTTGAAAAACTAAGCGATCGCTGAAGGTTTTCGTGTGTCAACTATATGTATCTCTGCCAGAAAAGCTGTGTAAAAGATGGTAGCACAACAGCCGTTTTTCTGGTACTTTGGTTCCTTTGGCAAAGGAGGCATTACCCTACGCTTGTTAAAGGACACCATAGATATTTCCGGATTTTTGGGTGATTTCTCGGCGCCCACTACCGCGATGACGTGGCGCATCATCTGCATTTTGTTCAGATGCCGCCGAGAGCCACTGTTTTGAAGCAGGCGTGGAAATCAGCCCATAGGATAAGTTATTCATTGCTTGGCAGTTATAAGCTAAGGGGCCGAACACCAGACTCGATACTAAAAGTGAAATGGCAGCACGCATAGAAGGTGTCTATTTTGAAACTCTCCACTTCACTGATACTTAGCTTTTTGATGAATATCCGGACAAATGATCAAAAAGTATTCTGTTTTACTGAAAATAAACTCTTCTTATCCTTCGTTTAAATGTTCGACTAATAACCAATTAGCAAAGTGATTCTGACGACCCCAGAATGTGACTAATTGTTCGTGGGGATAAGCGCGTAATTGCTCGTCGATATGCGATCGCAAAGTCACAAGCTGCCAATTTTGCCCTTGATATGCGGCTGGTGCTGTGACAGTGAATCTGTATTCCTGCTGTGACAAGCGGTAGAAAATGCCTTTGAAACAGTTATTTTCCCGAATTAATCCCTTGCCAAAAGCAGAGTCAGGGTACTCATTCGCTGATGGGCAAGGGCAATCGCCACTAACTGGATAGGCTTGTGGGTTATTTAAGTAATACAGTTGCCAGTCCAGCCAATCCGAATGATTGGGTGGAAGATTAAATAAAGGAATAATTGCTGCTTTTGAGCGATTGTCTTGCAATAAAGCCGTTTGTAGCGCCCTAACAGGTAAATCCCTCGGCTGGCAGTTTAACTCAACACATATCGCTGCTGCCATCCCTGCTGCTTGACCAATGCCCATAACCACAGGTTGTAATCTGGTGGCCCCATTGGCAATGTGAGAGACAGAAATATTCTTTTCACAGACTAAGAAACCATCTGTTGTAGCTGGAATTAGGCAACTGTAGGGAATTGTAAAGGGAGTCCCAGTCCAACGTCCTCCCCAACGGATAGATTTAGGTTGCAGTGGGAATTGAACACCAGGATAATGATGGTCATTGGCGTAGTTACCAACTGCGATCGCTTCGCAAACGCCAAGGGCGAACGCATCATTAAATATAGATGCAACTCTACCTGCGGCGATCGGCAAAATATCCTGTTCTCGGACAGTAGTTAGCCCTACTAAGCGGCGGCTTTCCCGGTAATAGGGATGGAGTGCAAAAGCTGTAGGGGTGTGAGGAAATACTTTTTTTGCTAAACCATAGCGACGACCAAGCTGTTTTTGGATAAAATGGGCAAAATTTTGGCTGTGCCAGCGAGATTCTTGGATGAATTCACCTCTGGATACATCTGATATCAACCGCTCTACTCCTTGGCCGTAGTCATTACCACAGATTGGCCAATTAATCATAAATAGACCCCCAGGCAAGCGTCCGTAATTCAAAAATGTCTCTGTTCCATAGCCATACATAGCACCTGTAAACTGGGATGGATTATAGTTAGGGGCAGGTGGAATTTCTGGAGCCGCAGCTACGCCCGTCGTAGACATCGCTTCACCAAAGTCTTGCATAATCACTACATAAGTGGGCGCTTGCACCGGATATCTCTTGGTGAAAGAGTTAAAAGCTACTGGGGCGCTGGGTTCTCCCCACTCAGATTGCAATTCCCAGCCCCATCGGTAAGGTATCTCAGCTAAAGCCAATAAATCTCCCAATTCTGTGCCGTCGAGAATAATTTTGGCTGTGACAGCAAAATCAGCAAAGCGCACACCAGTAATAGAATCACCCTGTCGGAATACATCTATTGGCACTTGTCCAGAAATCCAGTGCAGATTTGGTAATTCTTGCACCCAATCTGCAAATATCTGCGCCCCAATCCGAGGATCGTAACTAAAAAAGCTTACCCAGCTGTTGTCTAATCCTCCGGGCTGTCGTTGTCGCAATTCCTGCAAAAACGCACCCCATAACCCAGTTTGAAAGGCTTCTAATTCGTTGCCATCGGGTGCGGATACTCCAGCCGAAGTTAGCATTCCCCCCAACCAAGGAAATTCACTCACCAGAATCGTTTTGGCTCCCCGTCGCGCCGCTTGGATAGCAGCCGCAGTCCCTCCGGTTCCCCCACCGACAACTAAGACATCAGCTGTGTATGTCTGATTAACCATTGCTTAACCTCACTGGAGTTTTGACATATTCTCCCCAGATAGCTTGGCATCAAACAAGATAAATTTTTTTATCTAGATATATATACCGCTTTTGTAAAAATGAGACAATTTTAATTTTTGTACTCAGCTAGCAGAAAGATTTTAGCAAAGTTGTTATTTTTAATTTATGCTCGAAAAATACATATCGAATCCTTTAAGAGCAAGACTTACAAATAATTTTATTCTGGCTGGATATGCATAGGATTTAGGATTACATCTAAGAATAGCTTGATATTTTTAGCCAGACTCATGAGAACTTGATATTAAACGGTCATGAAGAAATACAACTTGTATATACAGCTAAAGATAGAGGTTGTTCCTATGTTTTGTATTTAAACTTAATATAAATAGTAAATTTTTATGTATTACTAGTATTAAGTAATAATCAAAATATTATGTTTACTAATTGCTTTAAAAGTAATGATAATTTAAGTATAAATAAGGATAGGAATATATCAAATGTTGAGATAGCACTTTTTATAGATCAAATCAAAAGTAATATTTGGCTATTTGGTATTCCATCTTGGCTTTTTGGCATAACCGATAGAAGCATAGCTGCATTTGCTGATGGTTATTTATCTCCTATAGAAATATGTCAGTTACTTACAGCCTCTTTCTTTTTTCTGAGTTGGCTATATCTCAAGCCTGATGAAAGCTTTAACAGCAATGATTTAGGCCCCAACGAATATCAAGAATATCTCGCTCGTACTCAAGCTAACAAGCTTCAAGTAAAAAAGCTCCACATGATTAGCCAGGAGTATATTTTACCGTTTCCTTATATTTGCCAAATTTATCATTTATTGAACTTAAAACATTTAGAAACAGTTCATAGCTTTAGCCTTAATAACCTGAAAATTTTTCAAGTTAGCCACTTTCAGCCAACAAACACCGGCGGAATAATCAAATTCCAAACAATATTAGACTCGCCAGCTAATCCTTTGAGAATTTGGCGGCAACCGATTGTAGAGGTGGATTTAATATTACATACTCCCTACACTGTTGAACTGAGTATTCCAGTCTACAATAACAAAAGGATAATTGTTATATTTCATGCTTTCCCGTTAAATGACTCAGAGCATCAGTTCTTTATAGATATTTATAGTGATCTAGAGTGGCCAAAGCCATTATTACAAATAATATTTCATTTTGCTTCTTGTTTGACACTATTTGAAGATTTGCCGTATCTAAGAGCTTTAGCTGATAAAAACATCGGGCGTTTATTCAACTTAAGCAGGGCTTCAAATCACGAGACTGCCTTGCTGTTTAAAAGATACGTTGAGCTATATGGTTCGACTGGAGAACCAACTAAATTACTTGAGGGGAGGGAAGAGAGACGCGATTAATCGCGTACAGGAGAGACGCGATTAATCGCGTCTGTACAGGAGTTAGTTAAGCGCGTGCTAGTAATGGAGCAGCAGCTAGTAAGGTTTTGGTATAAGGGTGCTGAGGATTAGCAAAAATAGTTTTTGTCAGACCGAGCTCGACAATTTTACCGCCATTCATCACGGCAATACGATCGCACAAAAATCGCGCTAACCAAAGGTCATGGGTGATGAACAGATAAGTTAGCTCAAACTCTTCCTTTAATTGCAACATCAAATCTAGCACTTGCGACTGCACGCTAGCGTCTAACATACTCACGGGTTCATCGCAAATGAGAAGTTTAGGGTGAGTAATTAAAGCACGAGCGATCGCTACTCGTTGCTGTTGTCCACCAGACAAATCTGATGGATAACGCTCATAATACACTTCTGGCGGTGTTAACCCAACTTTATCTAGCATCCATAAAACTTGTTCTTTTGCCTTAGCAGGATTGGCTAGATTGTGGATAAATAAAGGATCAGCGATACTTTGTCCCACTGTCATCGCTGGATTGAGACAAGCATGAGGGTCTTGAAAAACCATTTGTATTTGCCGCCTTGAGGAGCGAATTTCTTGACGCGACAGTTTAGTTAAATCCTGTCCTAAAAATTCAACTTTGCCACTAGTGGGACGAATTAGTTGCAAGATTGTTCGTGATAGCGTACTTTTACCACAACCTGATTCCCCAACTAAGCCGAGAATTTCTCCTGGATAAAGATCCAGGTTGATACCATCTACTGCTTTAATTGTCTGCGCTTGTGTGTTAAACAATCGTTCGATAAAGTTAGGTTCTATAGTGTAGTATTGCTTGAGTTCACTGACACTCAAAATTGGGGATTGCTGATTAATAATCGGTAATTGCTTTTCTGCGTCATTGACAATTATTAACTCTCCACTATCTTTTACTGCTTGAATGTGTAAAGCTGCTTTTAAAAGCGATCGCGTGTATTCATGTTGAGGGTGTCTAAATACGGTTTCTGTAGAACCCATTTCGACTATCTTGCCGTTGTACATAACCCCAATGCGATCGCAATACTCAGCCACCATTGCTAAATCGTGAGAAATCAGCAACAATCCCATGTTTTCTTCACCACACAGGCGAGTTAATTCTTTCAATATCTGCGCGGATACTGTGACATCTAAACTAGTGGTGGGTTCATCGGCAACAATCAACTTGGGGTTGAGGAGTAAAGCTAAAGCGATCGCTACTCGTTGGCGCATTCCACCGCTAAACTCATGAGGATACTGATTCCAGCGACTGGCTGGAATATTCACCTTTGCCAAGGTAGCAAGTGCTTTTTCTTTGGCTTGACGCGTTGATAATTTTGGTGAGTGCGCCTGAAGGGTTTCAATACAATGCTTACCAATCGTCATCAATGGATCGAGGCGTGTCATCGGATCTTGAAAAATTAAGGCGATCGCCTCTCCGCGAAACTTCCGCAACTGGTTAGGCATCAAGTCAAACAGCGACTGTCCTTGAAATGTCACCCGCCCCTCAACACGACTAGAGGCTGGTAATAAACGCATTACTGCGCGTCCGATAGTTGACTTACCACAACCCGATTCTCCCACCAATCCCATTCTTTCACCTGGTTGCAAGGTGAAAGATACATCATCAACCGCCCAGCTTGCTTCTTCTCCACTCCGTTGAGGATAGGCAACTCGCAGATTTTCGATACAGAATAAGGCTTCACTCATAGTTAGTTATCAGCCCTGAGCTACCAGCTTTTATAATTTCAAATTTAAGATAGTCTATCAGATTGATATTAGACCTGCGTTGTGCGAACATCTTTAATTGTCTTAGCGATCGCAACGAGTTCCGCCAATGTTCTATCATACTAATTTATACCGCTTGTCTCAAGTTTTATCAGTTCATGTAGGAGACGCGGAAGTTTGCCTACCTTTACAGCAGATTGCAGGTTTATGAAGTACAGTAGCAACAGTTTGCAAACCAGTTTCATAAATGCTTAGGATTGAGTAAATCGAGGGCAGTAGCAATTAGAGTATCAACCATTTTTGTTGTGCTTGGAGAGAACTGACGTAAAAAAGACTTAAGTTGCGACCACCAAAGTTCAATTGGATTAAAATCTGGGGAGTAGGGTGACAGATTAAGAACATTTGCACCGTATTGCCCTGCTAACTCAATAATGGCGCGTTACGCTATGGTTAACGCACTCTACTTGCTATATTGTCAAAGTATTGGTTGGATTTTTACTTTTTGATCAGGATCAGACACGCTCACAAATACTAAATCTGGATCCCAATGTCCAACTAAGTCAAGTTTAGCACATACACTCCATCCTCTATTTTGATCCCCAAGTCCTAGCTTACGCTCTCTATAAGTAGCATTAAGTGAGTCTTCAATAATTAGAACTTTATCTTGAATTAATGCCAATCTAGCAAGCACTAAAGCACGCTCTTTTGTAACGGTAATTATTTTGTCTTCCATCAATCAATCCTCCCTGAACGTTATTGGTCTCTAAGGGATCTAATATATCTAGTTAATTGAGATGGTAGCTGGATTTAGGCCGTGCCTAAATCCAGCTACCATTCAAAATCAATGAAACGCTTACGCTGTATTCATTTTGAATTTTGAATTTTGAATTTTGAATTTTGAATTTTGAATTTTCAATTCCGCCCTGCTGTACTAGCTGTTTAGCTGATTAATTCACCCATTTGTAGGAGGTAATTAGCAACTGAATAAGTGTACTTTACTTATAATCAGACCAACACAAAATGGTTTGAAGCAGCATTCACACAACAAGTGTATCAATTATGTTAAACCTGATATTTACCGGATGTATAAAAATAAAACCCTTGCTGGTTTCAACAGCTTTTTTGCTGGCTGTACAGACTTCTACCAATGCTCAACAAGCCTTCCCTAGTTTGACTCCAAGACAAGCTCAACATTTATCCCGTGACTTGGTTCCATATAATTCTCAAGACTTTTTTAGGCAAGGAAAAGATTCGATTGAGAGAGAAATTCAACTTCTTAGCTACCAAAGGCAACAGCGCTCAATTAAACCTGTTCTTAAGATTGATTCAGTACCGCAGATTAAAAGACCATATATTCAGCAAAAACTTTAACATCTTATTATCTAAGTAACAATCATTATCCTTCTATGACACCTTATTAGGACTTACGCAAAACTAACGAATTGTAGGGGAAATACCCTGCGGTCAGCTAAAGCTACATGAATTGCCCCTACGTAAATTCAAGGTTTTGGCGATTTTTTGCGTCAGTCCTGCTTATAATTGAGCGATCGCTATGCTCTGTTCCCGCTAGCAGAGTTTTTGTGTTTTCAATCAGCTTTGCAACACAAATTTACAATCTTAATCGTCTAGCAAGCTCATCAACGCTTGAATTTCAACGTCTTCCGACTCTGAGTCTAGCGGTTCTGAGTCTAGCGGTTCTGAGTCTAGCGGCTCTGACAATTGACACTGTAACTTTAATAATTCATTCTGTAATCCTTCTGCTACATAGAGCAGATTAGATTCTTGTGCAATTTTTAGCTGATTTTCTTTAATTTTGATTTGTTTAAGCAAGTTGTTTTCAACATGAATTAAATTGTAATGTTGAGCAATCATAGCTTTAAATTTCTTATCAATCTATCGAGTGCAATGAGATTTACCACCTATGTATTATTCCACACTTCTCTCATTTTTTAAATATCTGGTGATTTAACCTTCATTACTCGTAGTGTTTACGGGTATGGCGTTTCTTCTTAGAGGATGTTTGAAAAGTACTAGGCGAATAGAATTCGCTACTACACAAAGCAAAGTCCACCTCCGTGGACTAATGAAAATCAAGGGTTTTTAACCCACGGAGGTGGGTTTTGTCTGTATAGCCAAGCCAGTGCGTTGGGCGGCTCCGCCGACTTGTTCGCGCAGCGTCTCCCCTTGGGAGAAGCACCTGGCGCGCGACTTCCAGTCGCCCGGTCAGTAATAAATTAGACTTTTGAAACATCCTTTTACCTGAGTAGTATAGTTTCTGTTTTTCGGGGTTTTTGAGGTATTAAATCAGACGATCAATGTTATTTTGCTGAATCCTCGTAAGGAGGAAACTTTTAACGATAAATTCTCAAATAACAAAACTGCATAGCTTTTTCCACAAATCCATTCTCAATAGTTTGGGAATATTGGCTTAATACACCATGTGCATATTTTTATAGGCTTTTACAAAAATGGAAATCATGATATAAGATTGGTTAACTTGGTGTTAATTTTTAAATAACACATATTCACTTGTTTGTTATTTCACCGAGTATTGTAGATATGTTAAACATTTTTTTGGTGAATAGGATGAACTTAAAGTTTATAAATAGAAACATTTTTATATTGGTAAAGATTATATCTACAATGCTTATAACAAGCGCAATTGGATTAGAATCGTGGAATATTTATGCAGTAATAACTAATAGTAATCTACCAAGCAGCCTTAATCCCATTTTTTGGATTGAGCGTTTTGCCATGACCACCCATTTTGTGGAAAGTATTATAGCAGCTTTTTATGCACCTTCAAGAAAAAAGATGCGAATAAAATATGCTATTTATACTTTTTTTGTAGGCACAATTGGGTTGTTAGAACTGTTCTCTCAAGAGAATGGCTATTAAGTGTTCTACGGCTTGAAGGTATGAAATTTTCGGATTAGGTAGGTTGCTAGGGTGGAATGGCACTTAGCTTAAGCAAAATCTCTGACTTCTTAAAAAAGTCGGGGATCTAATTCTTTGTTGAGTAATTTATTCTTTGGAAGTCCACGATTACAATCCAAGTTCAGCAAACACCTCTGGAGAGAACATATCCCACAACACCTGGAAATATGGCATTAAAGTTTCAGCTTCTTGAGGAGTCAAGCTAATGTCTATTTCTTGTCTTAGCAAATGTAGCATTTGACGGACTACTTCCCACTGCACTTTTAATCTAGGATAGAGCATTACACATAAGGGAAATAACTCTTGTAGGATAGCTTCACAGCTTGTTTCTAAAGCACATACCCACAGGTATATTTGAAACATTTCTACATCCCGAATACTAGAGGTCTTAACTATTGGATTACTTAATCCACCAGACATTGAGTTGTAATTTGGGTTAAGTTCAATTACTCTTTGGCAAATCCTTTTAGCAATTTGTGTACTAATTGGTAGTAACTTTTGCACTGCGGATAATGCTAGAGAATCAGAATCATGGTTAGCTGCTGCTTCATAAGCACGTTGCAGTGGCATATACAAATGGTCATCAATAACTTTAAAGTATGTACTAATAAGTGATTGTTCTATTGGCTCAAGTGATTCTATGAGCATTTGACTTGTGTAATGAAACTGCATACTTACAAAGCCAATAACTCTAGGGTCTTGACTTGTGTATTTTTTTCTGAGCTTTCCTATATCCCCACCAATTACTGTAGCCAGCTTGCTAGGAGCCACTTGTTCTGTATAAACATCTAATGCCTGTTTATAAAGTGGATTCTCTGAGTCAACCAGGTTCCTTACCAAAGAAAGAGGTTGTGATGTTGTTTGTTGAGTATATACATCCAAAGCTTTTTGGTAAATGTTAAAAGAATCTCCTGAGATTTCCCACGGATTAATTAGGTTTAAGTCTATGCCATGTTGTTTAATTTCTTTTGATAATAATTGCTCAGTCTTATTCCAGGCTCTAGCACTAACACTTCGCAAGGACTCTAATACTTTTTGAGCAGTTCTCTTTCGTCCCTCTGGTGATACTATCTCTGATAAATTAGGTATTTCTATTTTTTCTACCCTACCAATATCAACATCAACCTTGAGATTCCCTATATATTTTTTTGCCCATTGTTGTGCTAAAGATTCAACGACCGTCTTATTTCCTTGGCTAGAAATTGATTTTAAATGATTTCCTGGAAACTCTTTTAAAATAGCCATTAACTTAATATACCCTGACTAAGATGTTACTGTTATATATCTTAACAATAATCAATTTAATCAAAATATTTTTTATACAAAGATTAGTATTGCAATTTTATGTATTACGGTTATCAAGTGTTTTAGTATTAATCTATATATCTGGGGTATTAAATAAGGAAATTTTTTATAAACAAGTATTTTTACTGATAAAATAGGAAATAAATATAAGTGGATAGGTAGGAAAACACCAAACTATGCAAAGATAAATAAATAGAGAAAATCAGAAAACTAAAAATAGTCTTATTAACAAAAGGTTATTAGCGCGATCGCACCCTACGTACAAAACTTGTAGGTTATAAAATATACGCTACTCAGCAAAAGCCAGTTGCGGGGGTTTCCCAATCTAAATCACTGGTGAATCTGACAGGCAGAAGAGAGTATAGTTTGTATAGTTGCTTTTTGCTGGAATTTTAGTTTGACACTAAGGAATTAAAAAATGTCTACTGATACTGACATAGTTACTTACGTTGAAGAGAGTGAATTTGATATTGTTTTAAATGGAAGTGAAGAGAAAGTCGTTGTTGTTGATTTTACTGCTACTTGGTGTGGCCCTTGTCGCCTGATCAGTCCGTTAATGGATCAACTTGCCGAGGAATACAAAGGTCGCGCTAAAGTTGTTAAGGTAGACGTTGACAGCAACAAGCCGATTTTCAAAAAATTCGGTCTTCGCAGTATTCCGGCGGTTTTAATTTTCAAAGATGGTATTTTAGCAGAAACCATCGTGGGAGTTTCTCCTTACGAGGACTTTAGTAACGCTGTTCAGAAGCTTCTTTAGCTAATTCATAATTCGTAATTCGTTATGACGAATTACGAATTATTTTAAACCTTTCCTTTTCGTCTATAATGTGCTTGGAGTAAACCCGTAGAATATTGTTTTGAGTTAATCAGCTCCAATTTTTCTTCAGGGCTAAATGGTGGGAAAAGGCGTATACCGCCACCTAAGATAATTGGAATAGTTGAAATAATATATTCGTCAATCAAACTGTGCTGAAGAAATGAATTGATTAATGCTCCACCACCAACTAGCCAGATGTTTTGCAAGCCTTGAGCCTCTATATTTGCCAACGCCTGTTTCACTGTGTCAGAAACAAACACAATGTCCTGACGCTCAGATTTGAGATGGCGCTGAGTGAAAACAAAGGATTTTTTTTCTGGATAAGGCCATTGATCAAAACTAAGTCCAATTTCATATGTCTTGCTGCCTAAGACAATAGCATCAATCGATTCGTAGAAAGCAGCGTAACCGTAGTCTTCCGCTTCTGTGTCAAGGATTGATAGCCAATCAATTCCGCCATCGCTACGAGCAATGTAGCCATCCAAACTAGCTGCTATGTAGAGTGTAACTTTCGTCATTGTGCTTCGGAATTTGGTAGTTTTCACTCAATTGGTATAAGCGATCGCAAGCTTATCCCTTCTACAGCATTTTAGCCTCTGATGGTTCTGGACGATATTTTGATTGAACAGATCAGATCATAGCGATGTCTACGACGGGCTATTCGGCGTCGCTCATCTGATTACTTACATTTTTTGATTGTGCGATTTAAACCGACCGGCAATAAATTCTCGCTTAGATAAATGCTTTGTATCGCGTTTGGTGACTCGCTCTCGCCACATCTTGAAACTAGATTCTTTCATTTCGCGCCTCATTAGGGCAATTACCTGTTTCTCCAGCAGCCCAAACTGAGCCTCAATAGCATCAAAAGATGTTCTGTCTTCCCATGCCATTTCAATGATGCGATTGATGGTTTGTGAATCGAGGTTAGGTAGCTTCATTCTTTTGCTGGCAAGTGATAAATTCGAGCTATATATATTTTACCTTTCGTTTTGAAGAACCATTGTGTCTGCTGCACCCAGTTGCAGGGCATAGAGGTTGGCATAGACACCTTGCTGATTGATCAGTTCGGTGTGAGTACCCTGCTCTACAATTTCTCCCTGCTGAATCACTAATACCTGATCTGCCTGAGTAACTGTACTGAGGCGGTGGGCAATTACGAAACTGGTACGACCTTGCAGCAAGCGGGCGATCGCAGTTTGTACTAACGCTTCTGTGCGGGTATCAATGCTGCTAGTGGCTTCATCAAGAATCAGAATCCGGGGATTAATCAACACCGCACGGGCAATACTGATCAGTTGTCGCTGTCCCTGGCTCAGGGGAGCGCCCCGTTCACCCAATTGAGTTGTATAGCCCTGTGGCAGTGAGGTAATAAACTCATGCACATTTGCCATCTGTGCAGCCGCTTCGATATCAGCTTGGGTGGCATAGGAAGCGCCAAAGGCAATGTTTTCAGCGACGGTGCCACTAAATAGAATATTGTCTTGCAGGACGATGCCAATTTGACGCCGCAGACTTGCTTGAGTAACACTACGCACATCAATATCATCAATTTTCACTGCACCGCCAGATACATCGTAGAAGCGCAAAATCAAGTTAATAATCGTACTTTTTCCCGAACCGGTCGGCCCTACTAACGCAACCATCTGCCCTGGATAGGCGTGCAAATTCACTCCTTTGAGAACCAGTTGCTCTGGGTTGTAACCAAACTTGACATTTGAGAATGTCACCTCACCCTGAACGGGCGGCATTTCTGTGGCATCGGGTGCGTCATTGAGCTGTGACGGTTCATCTAGCAATAGAAAGATTCGCTCTAATCCGGCGAATGCAGATTGAGCTTGGGTATAAAACTGGCTAAGAATCTGGATCGGGCGGAAGAACTGCTGGACGTAAAGTAAAAAGGCTGTCACCACACCCACTGTTGCAGATCCCGTGACTGCGAGATAGCCACCATAGGCCAGCACGCCTGCGGTTGCTAGTGTGTTGAGAAAATCGATGGAGGGCAGAAAAGCTGAAGTAATTAGCACAGCCTCAACGTTAGCATCTCTATTGGCGGCGTTAAGAATGTCGAATTCTGCGATGTTCATCTGTACACGATTAAATGCCTGTGCTTCTCGCACGCTGCCAATATCTTCTTCTAACTTGGCGGAAAGCTGCCCAATCGTCTGCCGGGTAACGCGAAACCTGGCTCTTGCCCAACGTGCAAATAAGCTTGTGGTAAAAATCATCAGTGGCACAACCAGATTGCTCAACAAACCGAGTTGCAGGTTGATTGAGAGCATCGCAATGATTATGCCGACCAAACTGAAAGTGTTGCCCAGCATTTGGGCGATCGTCAGTCCAAATGCCTGATTTACAGTATTAACATCATTCAGCAAGCGGCTCATTAAATCGCCTGCTTCGCTGCGATCAAAAAAGCTAAGTGGCAGACTTTGGATTTTAGTGAAAATGTCTTGCCTCAGTTGAGCCAGCAATCGCTGCATAATCCAGCCGACTCGAAGAATTTGACCCCGGATTGCCAAAACACCAAGTCCATAGTTCAGCCCTAATAGCCCTAATAACAGCAGTAGTCCTTGCAAATTACCTTGTGCAATTAGGTGATCAATCGACCAGCCGATAAAGAATGGGCCAATTGCCTGGGTTATAGCACCAGTTAATACTAGTGTCAGGGCGATGGGAATTTCTTTGCGATACAGTAGCACGTATTGCAAAAAGCGCCGCAGGGTGGAAGGTTGCTGACTCGTCTGCTCAGATGCAACAAGGGGAACTGTGCCTCTCATAAAAATTTTGGATTTTAGATTTGGGATTTTAGATTAAAAGTCTTTATTACAAGGCTGTGATCAAAATTTCCAGCTAGAGTAATTATGCTAACTTGGAATCATTTTTTTGCTTCGGCTTTACCTGAGATTCCAAAATCACACCGTAGAGTGGGCTGGTTTGCATCAATTCCTCGTGAGTGCCTTGTGCCACCAATCGTCCTTTATCCATGAGAAAAATCCGATCGGCATTCTTGACGGTGCTAATGCGTTGAGCTACTACAAAGGTTGTACAAGCTTTTTGGCGCATTAAGTCATCTAGTTCGGCTTGAATCTGGGCAGCAGTTTTGGCATCCACAGCCGAGGTACTATCGTCCAAAATCAGAATGCTGTAATCGGTCAGTAAGGTACGAGCGATCGCAATTCGTTGTTTTTGTCCACCAGACAAGCCCACGCCCCGTTCACCAACAATCGTCTCGTAGCCATCGGGCAGACTGCTAATAAAATCGTGCATTTGTGCAGTTTTTGCAACCTCAATCACCTGTTTTAGAGTTGCATTGGGTTTTGCATAGGCAATATTTTCGCGGATTGTGCCGGAGAAGAGGGTGGTTTCCTGAAATACAATGCCAATATGCGACCTGAGGCTTTTGAGCGTGAAACTTCGGACATCTCGTCCGTCAATGCGAACCTCTCCCCCTGTAACATCGTAAAAGCGGGGAATTAAGTTCATAATTGTGCTTTTCCCGGAACCAGTCATCCCGAGAACGGCGATCAGTTCGTTGGGTTTGGTTTCAAAGGAAACTTCTTTGAGAGTTTCGCTTGTCGCTCCTGGATACCGAAAGGAAACATTTTCAAAGGTAATTCTACCACCGCAGGTTTCAAATGGAACAGCACCGGGGCGATCGCGAATTTCTACCTCCGCATCTACAACTTCGTAGACTCGTTCGGCGGAAGCAGCTGATTGAGCGATCGCAGGTGCAGCAAATCCAATCAACAAAATAGGTTGGAGAATCAACGCTAGGTAGGAGTTAAACGCCACCAGTTCGCCAATGGAGAACCTATGCCCAATCACCTGCGCTCCCCCGTATGCGAAAACTGCCAGTGTTACCAAATTACTCAGCAAAAATATCAACGGGAAGGTATTACGGATGGCGCTAATTGTCTTCATGTTTGCCTTGATTAGGCCATCATTCATCGTCGTGTAACGCGACCTTTCAGTTGACTCGCGCACAAACGCTTTCACTACCCGTATTCCTAGCAAGTTCTCTTGCAATACAGCATTCAGTCCGCTCAGTTGCTCTTGTACTTGCCGAAAATGTTTGTTATTCCGAGTGATAAATTGTGCCATCAACCATGCATTTAGCGGCACTGCCGTTAGTGTAATCAGTGCTAATTTCCAGTTCATCACCAGCAAAATCACCGAAACACATACCAATGTCACAACTCCACCAATTACCTGAATTAAGCTGGTACCAACAAAGGTACGGATCTGCTCAATGTCGCTGGTGACACGGGTTAGTAGTTGGGAAGTCTGCGCCTGGTCATGAAAGCTGAAACTGAGATTTTGAATCTTGCTGAAAATTTTGTTTCGCAGGTCATAAGCAACACCCTGAGACGCTGCTTCTGCTAGATAGCTTTGTCCAAAGTTAAATACACCACGAGCGATCGCCGCGACTACCATCCAGGCGGCGCTGTATAGCACAACTTGGAGGTTTTTTTGTGTGATACCTTCATCAATTCCCCACCGAAATAGTTGCGGCGTAAGTGCGTTGGCGATCGTCAACAGCAACAGGCTGGCTAAGGCTCCCAGCGAAGTCCATCGGTAAGTGCTTAAACTCTTAAGCACGCGCTGGGTTGACTGTATCGACGAAGTTTCCTGGAGTTCTGGTTGCTGAACCAATGGTATTTACCCCTGTATCTTTGGAAAATTATCTCGTACTTTGATTGTATAAAACCAATGGGCCAGTTGAGAGTGGGGAATATGGGATGGAGAGCAACTTTCCTATTTATGGGGCAAATTCCGAGTTTTGGGACATTGGCATGGGAGAATACCTTTTTGGCAAGCATTGCGGCTAATCCATTTCAAGACCTAAGAAAACCAAACAACAAGTATAATGGCTGAAAATTTTCATAGCAATTCCCAACTTCCCTCGGATATCTCAACTGCTATTAGTCGCACAGCAAAGCCAAGTTCTGAGTTTTACTCTATTTTTTCTGAAGAAGAAGTTTTAGGGATAATTCATGCATTAGAAGTCAGACGAGAAATACCTCTAAAGTATTCTTATAAAGGGAGAGGCGCAAAAATATGGGATGATTTTTATCGAAAATACATTATTCCTAGATGGTATCGAACATCAAATGTAGAAATTGACCTTTTAAAGGACAACTTTAAATATTTTAATGGCAATATTAAAAGTGGCGAAAAAGTCAATATTATAGACGTTGGTGCCGGAAATTCATATCCAGTTAAAAATTTTATTCTCAGACTTAACAAATTAGATAAAGTTAATAAATATATTGCTTTAGATATTAGCGATGAATTACTTCATTTATCCAGAAGTAATTTTAAAAAATGGTTTCCTCTAATCGAGTTTATAAGTTCCACAATTGATATAGAAAATAGTTGTATACCCAAAATTTTATTCCAGAATCAAGCTAGTCTTGAAATTGACGACACAGCAAAAATATTTTTCCACTTAGGAGTTACGATTGGTAATCATCAAAATAGAGATGGGGTACTCAAAAACTTTAGAGATAGCATGGGAAAAAATGATTTTCTAGTGTTCACTAACGAAACTGGCTCTAACTCTAAATGGGATGGAAAAGTTAGAGGTGGCTGCAAGTATCATGTAGAAGAAGTATATGGATGGGTTAAAAACAAGATTGGAATTAAATCTGAAGATTGTGAATTGGTGAGAAAGTATGATTTAAAAACAGATAGTATAGTTGCTAATATGAAACTTCGTCATAATTACACTATAAATTTCAGTCGGATGGGGATAGATAAAAAGATTGAAATCTCTGAAGGTGAAGAGATTACTATTTGGCGACATCATAAGTATGAAATGCCTAAACTTTTGCAAGAAATAGAACGTTCTGGATTACAACTTATTCACTATAGTACTGACAAATATAAATCACATATTATGGTGATTTGTAAAGTTGCCAGTAACTAAGTAATTGGACTTTGGACAAGTTCCACAGGGAGCATCCCAAATGTGTAAAAACATAATTTTTCGGCAGAGAGGCGGAATCACTCAGCGCTTGACCAAATAATTATTAATTCATAATTCATAATTCATAAATTTTATGGGTTCAGAGCAACCACTTATAGTGTACTGCTGCGGAGTCCAAGCTACGCCTAGCGTCTGTCTGCGACACGCTATTCGCGTTCGTGAGTCCGCGTACTCCTGCGGAGGACAAGATACGCTTTTAGCGTCTGTCTGCGACACGCTATTCGCGTTCGTAGAGAGCGTCTTGCAATTATGAATTAGTAATTATTAATTATGAATTAGATTGACGATTCATTAATTTTTTGAGCATTTGCTCCCATCTGTGCGCTCAGTGGCGGGTAGTTCCCGCAGGTGCCTTCGGTTGTGTGGGGGTTGGCTTTTGTTTGGTTTTGGGTGGAATAACATATGCTACTGCACCAAGCCCAGCCATTCCACCGCCTATGATATACATAATATTTTTAGTGAAGTATTGGGAGCCAATGTATCCAAATGTGATTGCTGTCACTGTTGTGACGATCATTTGAGGTAGTTTCATAATTTAAAATACTGTTGTTTGTTTAATGAATAAAGGAGTGATTCCTGCTCTCTGGCAATTGGTACTATTCATTAATTTGTCGCTGAGGCTTTTCACCGAATGAGGCACTAGCAACAAAGCTAAATAAACCAACTAGCATCCAGCCCAAGCAGATATGCTTTCGTATCTGCCATTCATGCTGCTTACTGAGGGTAACTGATGAGAGATTCGTCTCAATAATTTCTAACCCCCAACATGAAAGCGTGCCTATCCCAAACAAGCAACTACTCGCAATAGAGGCAATCGCGATTGTGTTTAGAATCCGAACAGTAAAACTCGGATTTCTCACAACAGGCTTTTGCTGGCGGCGATTACGGAGCAGGGCTAATTCGTCTGTGCCTAGACGCTTTAGATGCTCTTGTTGAATCATCAGAGGGTAAGCAATTTGTTGATTATTAGTCATTTGTTGTCACCAGCATGTAGTTTTAATAGCATTGACCGAGATTCTATGTCAACCGAGAGATTTCCACTTCAATCCACCTACGCTTGTGCGATCGCAAGACACATCAAAACTGCAATATTCCCAGAAACGGATCTGACAGCGATCGCAAGCGTGTCGATTAACAAGTTTCTTGCAAAAATGGCATCAGGTCAAAATAAGCCAATAGTTTTTTAAGCGAATCTGTTAATACTATAGAAACCCCTATTGCACCGACAATTTGAACTATCATTACTAAATTTACTACAAAAGAGTGAGTCAGGGCGCAGCTGACGGCTGCGCCCTGACTCGCGCTCCTTGGTCGTCTACTACAGCATCATTTACTGTGCCAATCTTCTCATCAGTCCCTGGACATACACACCCATTCCTTTGATGTCGTTACCTTCAATAGTATTACGGTAGTCTGTATCAAATTCACTTATTTTCTGGACTGGCATTATTTTATTGCTTAAAATATTGCTGTATCTTTTTTATAAATTATACAATTTAGTTTATATAAATCTTCTGTCCAAGGATTGAGTTCAATCCTCTTGATATTTAATCAATAGAAGTAATTAAATATAGTTTGATCACCCGAAAGTATGATGCAAAATGTTATTTTAGTATTAATGTATTACTGGTGATTAAATTTAATCTAACTAAATACTTATAACTTTTGTGACTAGCTTCTCGCATTTATGTAACTAGTTGCTAGCATTTAGCTAACTACGTGCTATCAGCAAATATCATGTCTAAAGTTTGCTAAATCGATACATACCATCAAATCTAGCTAGTTAAATATCTTTATTAATACCTTACACTTAAATCAAATATCCTCAGATTGTTAAAAATTTATTGCCTGAAGTCGTAATACTTGTTCTATCACTCTTGTTGAAGACGAAATTTATTCCAAAAGATTGATGAAAAGTAAATCTAAAAATGCCTAAATATTATTAAAGTCCTAACAAATTTGCAAACAAATATTTACCAGTGCCGCTAAGGAGTAATAAGGAGAAATAATGGACTTAAACATCGGCGTGCTATAGGCGTATTTAGTAAACTTTAAAACTGCTCTCATTGCAGAAAATCAGGAGATAATTATGGATACAGAATTACAGCAACAGCAGTATGTCGATGCTGCCTCCCAAAGCCAGATAGAAGAACTTAAAGGTTCAGAGTCTGGAAACCTGGCTATGTTACCACCTTCCTCGGTAAATGAAGAACAATCGCAAACAATTGGTAGACAGATTTCTATATTTTGGGCAAAAATACCTGAGTACATAGGTAGATTCTACCAAGAATACAAACTACCGATTATCAGCTTTGCTTTGCTTGTGATAGCGGTTACGGCACTGAGAATTTTTCTAGCAGTACTCAACGCAATAAATGATATTCCACTAGTTTCTCCATTTCTCCAATTAATTGGGCTTGGTTACACAATTTGGTTTACTTTCCGCTATTTGCTCAAAGATTCCACTCGGCAATAATTAGTAATAAAAATTCGCTGGCTTAAATAAGAAATTCTAGGCAGAGAAGAATTACAGACTTTAAGCTAACTAAAGTATAGTGGCGATCGCAAAAGTTTTTTCGCCATATATACATGTGTATTTGAACTTTTGGTCAAGTAAAAAGCCGAGTTTTACTATCGAGATGCTCAACATCGCCCTATCTGGGTAACACCGCCACAAGAGGGCATTCGTGTTCCAGAGGAGGAGGCACAACAATACCGGGACTTTCAAGGATATAATAACCGTCCCACAGGGCGAGACTTGAGGGGTTTGGGTGAAGCTCCTGTTCCGACAAATTAATTTTTTAGATATTGTTTAGTTCCCCAGTAAAACATAAGATAAATGCTCACTATACTCAGAGTGCAATCGACGCGATGTTACAGTTTTAATATTGTTGACAAGTTTTGATAAGTCAACCGATGGGTGAGTTTCAAAAAGTGTATGAATTAAATGTACATCAAACGCGGTCTAGGTTCAGGAACTGGACGCTTTAAATCTTTAGCTGTTTCAATCCATTCCTGCATAACTAATTCTACATTATGCAGGGCTTCTTGATAAGTATCGCCGTCAGTAGCACAGCCTGATAACTCTGGCACTTCAGCAATAAAGGCTTGATCTAATTCACTCCAGTAGAGAATAATTTCATAACGAAACATCATTTTTACTTCCTAGCTTATACTTGAGAATCACTGCGCGAACTTGTTTAATTTGATAGCTTTTGGCTTTTCCTTTCTTATGTTGCAGGTTCAATATTTCCTCAACATCGGCTTTGATAAAAATCCGATGATCGCCACGAATCCGCTCATCAAAGCCTAGTCTATATAAAAGTTGCCATAGTTGGGCGAAAGGGATGTCTGTATCAGAAGTCCCAGAGAGAATTTTTTCTAAGATTTTGTCTTGCTGACTCACGTTTTTCTGACTGTCTTAATGTTTGTTTTGACTATCGTGAAGGCGTAAAACCGTGGCGAATTGAAAGTTGCAATTTAAACGCATAGGCGCTTCTCTACGAGACGCTACGCGAACGCCTTCCCGCAGGCTAGGCACGCAGAGAATTCGCTACGAATTAATAAAATGTTGTACTTAGCCTCTAAAGGCAACAGTACGCCTATTAAGGGTTAACATCAGTATAAATAATTAGCAGTTTTACAGCAGTTATTTTAACATTCACCCTGAGCTTATTTGCAAAATTGAGTTTATCTTCTCCAAGGCTGAAGACTGGAGAAGTGAACTTGCACAAGCAGCGAGTCTTTATAGCGATTCTTAGATAAATAAAATACACCTAACTTCATATAAGCCAAGAACTACAATATAGAGTTCTGCTGACTCCCCAAGAAGCGGGCATATTGAACCCAACTGAGAACCGCTATACCCAAATTTACAAGTGATATAAGCAACTACAGAGGGCAAATTGTTAAGATTGCTCATATCATAGGCTGAGGTATAAATCCGTCTCAGTTAATGTTTAATATTGAGTAATAAATATAACGTAAATATGAAAAATCAAATTCTAGGCGCAGCCGCATTTTTAACCACGATTATTTTGACAACAACCGTACAAGCAGCAAATTCTGAACATGTTAAGCAGTTATTGGCAACCAAACAATGTCAAAACTGTGATTTGACTAGTGCAGGTTTAGTGATGGCTGACTTATCTGGAGCCAATTTGAGCGGTGCTAATCTCACAAATGCTAACCTCAGCCGTGCAAACTTGAGCGGCGCAGATTTGCGGGGTGCAAACTTAAGTGGCACTAGTTTATTTGGTGTTAACCTCAGCGAAGCTAAACTTGGTGGGGCAAATTTGACGGGTGCTGATTTGAGAAATACTTATTTAGCAAATGCAGAACTGACTGGCGCTTACCTGAGTGGCGCTAACTTTCAGGGTGCAGTTGGTATACCATCACAAATTGCTTCACCAGAAGAATTTTATTCTTGGGGTGTAGCAGAAGGGCAAAAAGGCAACCAACAGCAAGCAATCAGTTATTTTAATCAAGCGATCGCTATTAAACCAGAATATGCGGGTGCTTATTTAGCTCGTGGTGTCGCCCGTTACCAAATACTAGATAGGCAAGGTGCATTCCAAGATGCCCAAGTTGCTGAAAAATTGTTTACATCCCAAAGCAACAGCCTCGGAATGCAAACAGCCCAAGCTTTTATTAAAGAACTGCAAACACCCGTAAATGATAAGGTAAGCACTGGTAGCCCCAGTTTCGTTGACTTTTTGGGAAGTCTTGGCTCAATCTTGCTTCAGTTCTTCCCTTTTTGAGTGCTTCCTTTTTGAGAGAGAAATTTGAAAGAACAGAGGGATAATGACAAATGACAAATGACAAATAACAAATAACAAATGACTTTATCTAACGAATTATGGGCAGCAAATGAAGACTTAGCCCAAGCTTGCCTAGAGCATCCTTTTGTTAAAGGCATTGGCGATGGTACTCTTGAGCAGGTGAAATTTGCTTACTACGTAGGGCAAGATGCTTTTTTCTTAGAAGCTTTTGCCCGTGCGTACAGTATCGCCGCAGCTAAAGCACCAGACTGGTTAGGTTTCACCACATTTCATAACTTAGCTAGTGGAGTTTTAGAAGAACTGCGGCTGCATACTGGCTATGCTTCTGAGTGGGGAGTCAATTTGCATTCTGTAGAACCAGGAACTGCCACGCGCCGCTATACTGACTTTTTGTTAGCAACTGCTTGGAGTGGAGATGTGGGTTTAACTGCTGCGGCGATGTCTCCTTGTATGCGTTTGTATTCTTTTTTGGGAGAACAGTTGGCTGGTAACGGTATTCCTAATCATCAATATGCAGACTGGATTCGTACTTACAGTAGCGCAGACTTTCAGCCACTAACGCAACAATTAGAAAGTTTAGTTGACAATTATGCCACTATTAATCCTGTTGTGCATTCAACCTATCGTTATGCTATGTTTTGTGAGCGCGACTTTTTTCAGGCTGCGTGGCTTTTGGAGTAGTCTGTTTAATTAAGTTGGCGAGAAAAATTCACTTTATCTAAATAAATATAAAACTAACAAGCTTTTACAGATTGTCTCGTTAAGAGTCTCCGACTGGAAATGCCTAGTGGAGGCTCCGCCTCAAGAAAGAGCAGCAGAGCCGCAATGAGGTGCATTTCCAGCCTCTGCCTGGAAACGAGGTTTTTTTGCGATCGCATCTCGTATTCTAATCAATTGATTAGACATCTTCAAGATTAAAGTCAAATATAGTGGACAGGGTTTTGTGCATTAAATTGAATGCTGCAATTGACGATCCGACCGTCTGAAAATTTCAGAACAAGCCTGCCATTATCCAAGCAATAACTGTTATTTTTATCAAATATTCCTTCTATCATCTGCGTACCCGAAAAATTCACAACTTGGACGTGTGTAATTTTTTGAACTTTATCGGCTGCAACAATCCATGCCGCAGACTCAGACTTAGCAAGCAAATCCAAGAGATTATCGTTTGTTCTAACTTGAAGTATGAGCTTCGACATGATGAGTAAAAATAGAAGTGGCGGATCAATTCAGGTGGATTATTGCAACAAAGGAGTTGTGCCGTTGCCGTTAGTTGGCTCACTCGCAATTGCAGTTTGGGTGGGTTGAGTGACGCAAACCGCTACAATTGAAGGAACTTGTGAAATAGATTTTTTACTTCGCTTTCGACTAGAGCCGCCCGCTTTTGAATACTCCATGCTGTTTTTGCCGTAGATAGTCGCGATTCCACTGAGCATCCTTTGAGACAGTTCCGAGAGTGTTTTGTCCATCTGAGTTATCGTCCTACGAGATTCTTCAACATTAGACAAAAGCGTATTATGGGCTTCTAGCGTCGCACGAGTGTTCGCGATGAGGCTGGTGTAAGCTTCAATGCTTAATCCGTGCCCTAAATCTAGATTCTCATGAATGGATTTAAGCAGGGCGAGACGGCGTTGAGCTTTGTCTACAGCAGCAGAACCGCGAGTTTTTAAAGACATGGGAGATATTTCTTCAATAGTTCTATTTCAAGATAGTGGGATACGTTTGTACGTGATAACAGTAATTTTGTGGATTTAATTAACAGCTTCGATTAAAAGTTAGTCTGTATTTTTACATATTCATTTGTATCTGTCGTTGTTTGGGGATAAACCAACCAGTGACGGCGTAGGCGTAGGCATCGCCCAAATAGCAAATGAGGTCGCCCAAATAGCAAATGCGATCGCCAAAATAGCAAATGCGATCGCCAAAATAGCAAATGAGGTCGCCAAAATAGCAAATGCGATCGCGGAAATGGCAAATGCGATCGCCAAAATAGCAAATGAGGTCGCCCAAATAGCAAATGCGATCGCCCAAATAGCAAATGAGGTCGCAGAAATAGCAAATGAGGTCGCCAAAATAGCAAATGCGATCGCCAAAATAGCAAATGCGATCGCTGAACGTTTAAAAACTTTATAATAACCCTATGAGCGATCGCCTGTTGTGGAAGAGTGAGCGATGTCTACGACGGGCTATGACGCTCTCTACGAGACGCTAAAAGCGAACGCGGACTCGCTACCGCTACGCTATCGGTGACGCATTATTTAGGTATTCAATTTTTAATAGCTGCTTGACTTGTATCGCGTGTAAGTCGCGAAAGTGATTCTAGTTGTAGCTTGAGGCGATCGCAGTGAAACCCAACGAATAATCTATGATCAAGAAGCAGACTTGATTTACTGGAGTGCTTTGCATGGTTTCAGCAGAATTAATCTCCACTTTGCGAGAACTTAGTCGAGCAGATAAGTTTTACATTATGCAGGTTTTAATCTCAGAATTAGCCCAACAGGAAACCGAGCTGATTAAGCCCGATCAGTCCTATCCTGTGTGGTCGCCTTATGATGCAGTTGAAGCCGCAGATACCATGTTAAAAGTGCTACAAGCTGCTAAAACTCACTTACCGTAGGTATCACTGTGTATATTTAACTTAAAGACAAAAAAGTATAATAGTGAGCATCAAACCCATATTTGTTAGAATATCTTTTGTTACTAAAGAGAGAGAAGTTATCTGGTGGACTCTACATTTAACTGGAAACTGGAACAGACTTTAGTAGAAAAAGTCATAAATCTGGCTAGTCAACGAGGACAATCTCCTGAATCAATAGTCAGTGAAGCTGTTAGGTTATATCTCGAAACCCAATTCCTAGAAACAGTTGATAATGCTGTGTCTGACCCATTAATTGGCTTATTTGCAGGAACACCTGATTTGGCTACAAACTCAGAAGATATTCTCCAACAGGAGATTACTGAAAAATCTGGTTGGACGTGGAAATAACCTTAGCGGTAGCTGATACGGGTTTTGTTGTAGCATTGTTGAATCGTTTAGATGCAATGCACAGTGTTGTTGCAACAGTATATATACAACAAAAACAAATTCTGTTACCCCAAACAGTATTAGCAGAATTAGCTTATTTAGTGGGACGTAATGCAGGTATAGCGACAGTAGTAGCTTTTTTACAAGGACTATCTGCGAGTCGATTTAGTTTAGTAGCTTTAACAGACCAAGATGTAATTCGTGTCGCCCAAATCTTGGATGAGTATGCAGATAGTCGGATTGATTTTGTAGATGCAAGTGTTATGGCAATAGCTGAACGCTATGGGATTAAAAAAATATTTACTTTAGATCAGCGAGACTTTAGATTATATCGGCCTCAGCACTGCGATAGCTTTGAGATTTTGCCTTAAATAAATAATAGTTAACAAAAGAGCGTAGACGCTTCTTCGGCTTGTCGTTAGACATCGCCTGTTATGGAAGAGTGTGCGATCGCAATAGTTATTCTGATAAACAAGCACATATCAAGCCTGTCTAGGTTTATTTGTAAAATAAAGAAATGCAGTCTGTCTGTGTATATTTGACTTAGAATCCAGAGAAGTAGAAGTGTAAATTTTATGTCTAATTATCAAGAAGTACTACTGCAAGCTCAAAGCCTAACTCCTGAAGAGCAAATACGTTTAATTGAATACTTGTCAAGCTTAATTCGTCAACAGGTGACGATGACACCTAAGCCAAAGCGTAGTATCCTCGAATTACGTGGGTTAGGTAAAGAAATCTGGAATGGCGTTGATGCTCAAGAATACGTTAATCAGGAACGTGATTCATGGAATGGCTAATCCAGTTACAGGGGCAAATTGTCGGTTTGGATACTGCTCCACTGATTTACTTTATTGAAGAAAATCCTAATTATTTGGATGTTACAGATGCTTTTTTTAAAGCGATGTTTCGTGGTGAGTTTAGTGTTATAACATCAGTTTTGACTATCACGGAAGTGTTAGTCTATCCCTTGCAACAAGGAAACACAGCATTAGCTCAACAATATCGTGAAATTCTATTTAATTCCCAAGGTTTAACAGCTATCGAAGTTTTTTCCGACATCGCTGAAAATGCGGCACAATTAAGGGCAGATTATAACTTAAGAACCCCAGATGCTATTCAAATGGCTACTGCTATTCGTGGAGATGCATCATTTTTATTGACAAATGATGCGCGGTTGCCGTCTTTACCAGCGTTATCAGTGTTAGTGTTGGATACACTCATAGTTTGAGTCTTTTTGTATGTTGCGATCGCCTTACAGAAAACCTTAAAAATAAAGCGATACCTACGGTGAGCTACGCTAACGCACTTCGTATGTTAATCAATTCACCAGATATCTTCAAAATTAAGCACAAATTCAGGTAGTATATCTTCTGCTGATAAACTAGCAGGAGATTGCAGTACTTCAACATCTCTACCAAAGCGATAAATTTCTACTTGCCGATTTTCTAAATCAATTAACCAACCTAATCTAGTACCGTTGTCTCGGTACTCTTGCATTTTATTTTGTAGCCTTATTAAACAATCAGTATCAGAACGCAATTCCACGACAAAATCAGGACATACAGGCGGAAATCTCTCTTTTTGCTCCTGTGTAAGAGAATCCCATCTGTCACGTCTTAACCAAGATGCGTCAGGCGAACGAACTGCCCCATTTGGTAAAATAAACCCAACCGAAGAAGCAAAAGCTATACCTATTGACTCATCACGATTCCACACTCCAAGTTGAGCAGTTAAATTAGCATTGCGGTTGCTGGTTAAGCCTCCAACTAGAGGCATTAGTAGCAATGTGCCATCAGGATTACGCTCAAATCTGATTAATTCATTAATCTGACATAACTGGAAGAATTGCTCATCTGTTATTTGAAGAACAGGGGCAAAGTTGATAGTTAACCCATCCATAGAAAAATTTAAACTTGAATATTCCCATAAAATTTAATATACAAGCGATCGCACTCCCCCATTACCAAAGCGATACCTCCGGTAAGCTGCGCTAACGCTGATTGTATAATGGCATTGTAGGCGATCGCCTTACAGAAAACCTCAAAAACAAAGCGTAGACGCTTCTTCGGCTTGTCGTTAGACATCGCCTGTTGTCCAAGAGTTTATGATCGCCTTACAGAAAACCTCAAAAACAAAGCGTAGACGCTTCTTCGGCTTGTCGTTAGACATCGCCTGTTCTGGAAGAGAAGTGCGTTAGCGTAGCTCACCGTAGGTATCGCCTTGCAGAAAACCTCAAAAACTAAGCGATCGCCTGGGTAGAACAATAATTTACTAAGCTGTTGCAAATTCTGTAAATTTTCTCACATCTGGAGGCTGAAAAGCTAACACAATATCGTTGCTACTTACACCTAACTTCATTAATTCAGTCGCTATTCCTTCTTCTGTCCAGTCTTCTTCTATGAAAATTTTCTCATTTTTAATCCGAATATGAACATGAGTATACTTAAGTCTTTTGCTACCTTGCCAATCTACAGTTAACCAGAGATAATGATCGTGATTTTCATCAAACACTAAGCAATTTTCAGCATTTTTATCAGGTGATTGACGAGATAAATTATCATATTCAGTTAGCACCTGCTTAATTAACTCTCGATATGCTATTAATGTATCCATAAAGTAATTTCCTCCCTCTCATTATTAAAAATAATAAATTCAATTTGCTGAAGTTTAACTACTGCTTGAATAGATTTTCTTTGAAAGAAAGTATCAAATACTGTATCTCTGATGGCTAGATAAATTTTATAGTTTTTATTGGCTAGTTGTAAAATATCGCGGTATAGAATATATTGACCTAAAGCATTTTCAAAATCTCTCATGGGAGAAGGACTGATAAAACTCTTGATTTCTACAACTATTTTCCGTCCTTCTTGTTCTGCTAATAAGGCTTTTTACTACAATTAAATCAGCATAAAGTTCTGCATCTTCATACTGCAAAAAATAAGGGTCAGCTATAATTATCCAGCCATCTTTAATTAAGGCATTTTTAACAGCATCAGTGTTAGGTTCGCGTCTGCCACGATTTTGGATCTCTGCGACCATGAAAAATTGCCGTCACTATTACTCGACTCGACACAATCCGATAGTACACAGCATAGGGAAATCGTCTCACTACTGCTCGTCGAATATCACCGTAGACAATTACATAGGATTCTGGCATCTGAGAAATTCGATTCACCGTTTCGTCTGCACAGTCTAAAAACTCGTCACCCAGACCGGGTTTCTGACTCTCGTACCAACTGTGTGCATCATTGAGTTCTTCTCGAACCTCTGGGCGAAACACCAGGACATAATTCATTGCTGCCCCTTAATTGATGCTTTGATTTCCTCCCAAGTCAGCACATTATCTGGATTTGAATTATAGTCAGAAGTTCGACGATCAAGCTCTCGCTTTTGTGCATCTGTTAAATCAGGGTAAACTTGCTCCGCAGCGATGGTATCCCAAATTGCCTGTACAATACGGATTCTATCTTCAACACTGAGAGTTGCGATTTCGTTCAAAGTAGCTGTGATATCCATGCTGATTAACTTGGAGTGAGGAAGCAAATGGTACACCTTAAATATAGCGGACAAGATTTTGTCCATCAAATCAAACGCTGCATCTGCTTTGATGCCTAACAGTGCGATGTCTACGACGGGCTACGCCTACGCCTGACAGAAAACCTCAAAAACAAAGCGTAGACGCGGAGCGGCTTGTCGTTAGACATCGCCTGTTATGGAAGAGTGAGTGCGATTGCTTTTTAAAACATTCAATTCTCAATTTTGCGGAGTTGCCAATACTATTGCTGGCTCCTATCATAACCCCAACCAACACCGCAAAGATTTCTCTAACAGTTCAGCATCAGCATCAGCTAACTTGCCAATCACTTTTACAACCAAGCTTTTACGTACTGTGTATAAACCTCTCTTGACTGCTGTAGCTACGTTTAGCCCTGCTGATGCCCATTCAGACAAGACAAACTCACCTTCTAGCAATGCTCCAATTTTACTTGTCAAGGGTGTAATTAGGATGTCTTCAGAAACGTGTGGCGTACTTACCACAACAGCAGGTCTAACTTTTGAACTGGACAAATCTGAAAAGGGATACTGAACCAAAATGATGTCATTTTTAGAGTAGTTGGGCATAGACATCATCCTCAGCGTTGTCCCAAACTGATGAGAGTGATGTTTGACTGGTTTGAAGCCAAAATTCAGTTTCATCATCAGGAAGCAGCGTCACTAACACTCTTGTCCCTTCTGGTAATTCCTCTGACTCTAGCAATTCGATTTTTCCTTGCCGAACAGTAGCCCAAAGCGTTTTTAGCATATCTGTTTTATGAATAGTCATGCTTTAATTTTATCCTTCAATAGTTTATGAGGAGCGATGTCTGACGACGGGCTGTTCGGCGTCGCCTTGCAGAAAACCTCAAAAACAAAGCGTAGACGCTTCTTCGGCTTGTCGTTAGACATCGCCTCTATGGAAGAGTGAGTGCGTTAGCGTAGCTCACCGTAGGTATCGCCTTACAGAAAACCTCAAAAATAAAGCGTAGACGCGGAGCGGCTTGTCGTTAGACATCGCTTGTTGTGAAAGAGTGAGTGCGTTAGCGAAGCTCATCGTAGGTATCGCCTTACAGAAAACCTCAAAAATAATGCGATCGCCTGTATGGAAGATGTGAGTGCGATCGCTTTACAGAAAACCTCAAAAATAAAGCGTAGACGCGCAGCGGCTTGTCGTTAGACATCGCCTGTTATGATCTTGATTAAGTTTTTACCCCTGGTTGTGTTTGTTAAATAACTCTTAAAACCCAAAAGCTAAAGCATCCAACATATATTTACTTTTATCTCGTCCCACTTCTAGATAGATTTCTAATAATTCTTCATAAGCAGTTGCTCCCCCTACAATATTCCAAAATTCATTTCCGATAATTACAGCCTCTTCAAAAGGTAAATAGCTTTTTGCCTGTGTCCATTTATAATCCGCTTTGGTGATCCCATATGGATTATAAGGCATAGCATAGTAAGCTTGTAATTGAGGACGATTTACACCGCGCAGTAAATGAAATCTAAGCAGACGTTGCAAGACTTCTAAACATTGTCCTTTGTTTGGTTTAGGAGCTTTGATTTCAAATAAGAATTCTGTGCCGTCTTGCGCCAGAATATAAAGATCAGCGCGAACGACCTTTATTTCTAAATCATCACTACGACAAGCATTAATAACGGCTGTTATCATTTGTTCAAAAGATGGCTTTGCTTGTTCTTTTTTAGCAGCAGATTCGTAATTTTGTTTTTGAAGTTCAGCTTGTGCAAAAGCAGCAATACTTACTTCCGATTTAATATCATAACCTCGACGTACCTCTTGATGATGTTCTAGAGCAATTAAGCGAGCGCATTCTTCAAAAGAATTACCTAGCTTTGTACTCAAACCTCTTTCAAATTGGTTGATACGTATTAATTCTGGTGGAATCAGTGCTGCTTGAAATGGTTTCAATTCTCCATTAGATGAGAATCTTAATAAATACTCTGCTGCATTATCTGGCTTTAAAATTTTACGCCCTTTATACTCATCTACAAGAGCCTTAATAAATCCTTCTAGATAACCTTTAATTACTGCACGAGTGTTTGAACTAATAGCTGCCATATTTAAATTCATTTAACCTATGGTGATTATTTTTAACAAAGCTTTTGCTAAATGGTAAACTACAGGAACAGAAACCGCATTACCAAATTGATGCTTCCCTGTACTCTCACTCTCAGCGATTTTAAAAGTTTCTGGAAATCCTTGTAATCTAGCATAATCTTTAGCTGTTAAAGGTTTATATTTCTTTTTCATATAAATTTCTTGAATAAAAGTTTGCTTATATGCTTCTGGCTCCTGACATTCTATAGATATAGTTGCAACAAAGTCTCTAGTTCCGGTTGCTGTTAAAGTTGCAATAGCTTCAGCATGAGGCAAGAATATTTTAGAAACACCATTAATTCCTGAAGAAATTTTAGAATTAACAAAGTCATAGCCTTTACCCTCTACAAGATGTAGAATTTCTTTGGCTACTAAAGTATTTATTTCTTCAATCTGTAAACTAGCAATAAGAGTTTTTAATACTTTAAATTCTAAAGGATTACCATCTTTTAGTCCATAAATTTTCTTTCTTCTATTTCTCAAGATAGTTTGACAAATGAGCTTTTCTCTTAAACTTGTTTCTATTAAGTTCCAAGAATGAATAGTAGTATGCCCATCTCTGATATCAGCAAAAGTAAAAAAATCATTTAATTCATCTATTTTTTGAAATCTACCTCTAGAAGCTGGTATTTTACCATCAGCAAATAAAATTTCTGGTGGAAATTTCTTTTTCGCAAAATTACTGTGTTGAATACCAGCAATTACATCATAAAGCTTTAGCTGTTTATCTAAGGAGTTAGGAAAGGTAAAAGCCCAGCATTTTTCAATATCATTTCTAATTCCAACAATAAATATCCTGTCTCTGTCTTGAGGTAAACCAAAATCGTAGGAATTAAGCACTTGGTATTTAACTACATAACCACATACTGTAAGATTATTAAGTATATATTCCAGGCTATTTCTATTTCTTGGCTCTGTTAAACCTTTAACATTTTCAAATATAAATGCCTTGGGCTGGTTAGCTTTGACGACTCTAAAAACATCAATCCATAGCTTCCCCCTGGGGTCGTCTAAACCTTGTAATTTACCAGCTATTGACCAAGGTTGACAAGGAACACCGCCAACTAGCAAATCTATCTCAAATGGGAGCTTATTTAAATGAGTAATATCTCCTAAATATGCTTCGTTAGTATTGACATCACGAATAAAATTATTTTGGTAAACTTTAATAGCTTCTTTATCAATTTCCGAATAGCCTAGACATATTCCTCCTAATTCTTGCAGAGGAATTCTAAATCCACCTATGCCAGCGAATAAATCTATAAATGTAAATTTTGAGTGAGAAATTATGATACTTGCAGGTTCAAATAATTGAAATAATTCTAGTTGTTGAGCATAAACATTTGTCATAACTCTTGTTTTGTTATTCAGTTACCAAGGATTCATTAAGTAGTACTTGGAGATTTTCAAAACATCTCCTAACTCACTGCATATTCTGTAAACTGTCTCATAAAAGGAGACTGAAAACCTAACACAATATCTTCCTTGGGAACTCCCGCAGCTACCAAATTAGCTGCAATATCATCTTCTGTACCATTCCACTGAAGCCAAATTTTCCCACCTTTAATATCAATATGAATAATACAACTATGTACCCAGTCTTGACCTTCCCACCCTACATGAACTATTTGATAATGGTCACGTTCTGTATCAAAAATTGTTTCAACTTCTATATTTCCGTTAGCTGGTTTTTGCTCCCTATAATCATGTAGTATCTGTTGTACAAGCTGGCGATATCGAGTTAATTTATCCATTGGAAAATCACCTCTTGTTCTACATCATAAATAAGCATTTTCACTTGATTTTCTGCTATCATCTCTTTAGGAAAATCAAGTTGAAAAAATGTTTTGTAAGTTGTTAAAGGTACTGCTAAATACAAAACACGCTCCGGTTGCCGCCGTCGTAATGCACCTCTATAATTAATAAACTGTCCTAATGCTGTCTGTATAAAATTCTGAAATAGCAGACGACCTTTCTAAAAAACTTTTGACTTCGACTGCAACTTTTTGTCCTTCACGTTCTGCTGCAATCAGCTTTTGGGCGGCTAAATCAATCGAAAGATTAACTCCTCCCACGCTAA
Organism: Nostoc sp. JL33; assembly: GCF_017114985.1. Taxonomy (GTDB): domain Bacteria; phylum Cyanobacteriota; class Cyanobacteriia; order Cyanobacteriales; family Nostocaceae; genus Nostoc. Next base: position 88,647 of record NZ_JABXKP010000080.1, read on the forward strand.
TTGTGAGTGGATCGTGAGTAATTTGCCAACCATCTTTCTGTAAAGCTGTTTTGACAACTTCATGAAAGACATCTTTAGCAGACATACATATCTATAATTATATATTTGATTTTCATTTAGCCGCATTCCATACAATTTGTCAAAACCGTTTTTTATGTAGAGACGTTCTATAAAACGTCCCTACATTTATGATTAGGGATTATTCTATCCCTTCAATCCGGTCTTCAACTTCTTGGTACAACTCGCGCAGACGATCTAAATTATCCTCGCTAGTCTCCCAATAACCACGTCCATTCATCTCCAACAAAGTTGATACAATCTTGCGGAAAGAATGGGGGTTGAGGTTCAGCAACCGTTTCTGCATTTCTTCATCTTTGATGAAGGTTTCGTTAGTATCCTCATAAATCCAGTTATCCACAGCGCCGGCTGTCGCACTCCAACCCGTTGTATTTACCAACCGCTTGGAGAGTTCGCGCACACCTTCGTAACCGTGAGATAACATCCCCTCATACCATTTGGGATTTAACAATTTGGTACGGGCATCCAAACGCACGGTTTCTGATAATGTCCGCACTTGCGCGTTAGCTGTGGTTGTATCTGCAATATAAGATGCTGGTTTTTTACCATCACCCCGCAAACTTGCAACCAGCTTAGTAGGATCGGAATCGAAGTAGTGGGAAACGTCCGTTAAGCTAATCTCCGAAGAATCTAAATTTTGGAAAGTTGCATCAGCAGTTTTCAATGTACTTTCAAAAATCTGCCGGGATTCGTCCATCATTCCGGGGTTATCGGAATTGAAGGAGAAAGATTTCCGGTTGAGATACATTTCCTGCAACTCGGCTTCGCTGTCCCAAGTGCTGTTTTCTACTGCCAAGTTGATATTTGACGAGTAGGAACCAGAAGCATTGGAGAAAACGCGCGTCGCTGCTTGACGCAGATTAATCCCCATTTCCTCAGCTTGTTGCAAAGCGTGTTTGCGAACAAAGTTCATTTCTAAGGGTTCATCCGCCTCAGCCGCCATCTTCACCCCTTGGTCTAGCAGGTTCATTTGGTTGATGAATAAGTCGCGGAATACACCAGAACAGTTGATTACTACATCAATTCTGGGGCGTCCCAACTCTTCTAAAGATATCAATTCCAACTTGTTCACCCGTCCCAAGGCATCGGGAACTGGACGCACGCCTACCATCCACATAATTTGTGCTAGGGATTCGCCGTAAGTTTTGATGTTATCGGTTCCCCAGAGGACGCAAGCGATGGTTTCTGGCCATTTTCCTTCGTTTTCCGCCTTGTTACGTGCCAAAAGCCTATCTACGACAATTTTGGCTGATTGTACTGCTGCTGTTGTTGGGATGGATTGGGGGTCGAGGGCATGGATATTCTTACCTGTGGGCAATACATCCGGGTTGCGGATGGGATCACCACCAGGGCCAGGTAAGATGTACTCACCTTCTAAGCCTCTGAGTAATGCTCCGAGTTCGTTGTCGGCACAAACTTGTTGCAGGCAGAATTCCAAATACTCAAATAGGGGTTTTAGGGCTGCGCTATCAACTTTGGGATAACCTGCTTTATGCAATGATTCTACCCAAGGTTCTTTTTTGCCCATGTTGAAGAAATTCAACCGGGAAACTAGAGAAACTCGCCCTTCAGCGTCGATTTGCTCATGCACAAGGGCGGTAACTGCTGCACGGGTTGCCAAGGTGATGTCTTGCAGTAATTGGACATCTTGTAAAATGCCTCGGTCATTATTTTGGTAAATATCGTCAATGTTACGCCCAATGCTATTGGCGATAATTCCCGGCAAGCCTTGAAGTCCTTCTTCTTGACGATCTAGACTAGCAATGTTGACGAGAGTTGCGATCGCTTCTTCTGCACTTGGAGGTTTACCAATAACGTGCAACCCACAAGGCAACAACCGCGACTCAATTTCCATCAACTTGCGGTAAACGTTGCCAACAATATTATCCCGCTCATCAGCGCTCATGTCTCTGGCATCGGTTTCTGGCAGATTGATATCCTTATCCAGATTCACGATCCGGCATTTATCCATGATGCTGTTGACAATGGAAACACCGCGTCCACTATCTTTCAAGGTTTGGTAGGAAGCAATTAACTCGCTCAGTTCCTTCAAACCTTTATACAAACCAGCATTTTCTGCCGGCGGTGTCAAGTAAGAAATTGTTTCGGCATAACTTCGACGTTTGGCAATTGTCGCTTCACTCGGATTATTAGCTGCGTAGTAATACAGGTTAGGAATTGAGCCAATCAAGTTATCTGGATAACAGTCACCAGACATCCCCATCTGTTTACCTGGCATGAATTCCAAGGAACCGTGTGTACCAAAGTGCAGCACGGCATCAGCTTTCCAAACTTGCTCTAAGTAAGTGTAGTAAGCAGCAAAACCGTGGTGAGGACTAGCTGAACGAGAGAACAACAGCCGCATCGGGTCGCCTTCGTAACCAAATGTCGGTTGCACACCGATGAAGACATTACCGAATTGCTTACCATAAATTAGCAGGTTTTGCCCATCGCTGTTGAGATGTCCCGGAGGTGGGCCCCAGTTTTCCTCTAGGCGTTGAGAGTATGGGGTCAGCGCTTCATACTCAGGAACCGACATTTTGTAAGCAACGTTCAGTTCTGGGCTGTTGTATTGCGCCTGTGCATCATGGATGACTTCTTGCATCAACGCTTCGGCGGATTCTGGCAATTCTGGTAAGTCGTAGCCGTTATTTTTGAGGGCTTTCATCACCTCGTAGATTGAGCCGAATACATCTAAATAAGCGGCGGTTCCGACGTTGCCTTTATCTGGCGGGAAGCTGAAAACGGTGATGGCGACTTTTTTATCCAGCTTCGGTTTGCGGCGGAGATTAGCCCATTTTAAAGCGCGTTCGGCTACAGCTTCCACCCGATCGCGTAGTGCGATCGCTTTCCCTGTAGTCCCATCTCTACCTGATAAAATTATCGGCTCAATTGCCCCATCCAATTCCGGAATCGCAATTTGCAAAGCTACCTGAATTGGATGCAAGCCTAAATCGCTATCCATCCACTCTTCTGTGGTTTGGAAAACTAAGGGTAACGCCACCATGTAAGGACGGTTTAAGCGTTGGAGTGCCTCAATTGCCTTGGGATGGTCTTGTCTGGCTGGGCCACCGACTAAAGCAAAACCAGTCAGCGATATCACTGCATCTACCAACTGTATGTTGGTATTTGGTTCATAAAAGTAAGCCTCAACAGGCTTGGAGAAATCCAAACCACCAGCAAACACAGGTAGTACTCGTGCGCCTAGTGCTTCTAACTCCTGCACCATTGCTACATAATGGGCATCATCGCCTGTAACTAGGTGGGTGCGTTGCAAGACTAACCCGACACAAGGAGCTAGGGGATCTTTGAGATCGCTAGAAATATCCTTACGAGCTGTATACCAATTGAGGTACTCTCTGACATCCTCAAACATACTAGGAGCCAAAGGATGCCAAATCCCTAAATCGGGATAAACCACCGGCTGTTGATATGTAGAAGGTGCAAAATTTTGTTTCTCTAAACCTTTAAATACGTATTTATCAGCTAGCATCAGCAAGAAGTTTTCCAGATTTTCTGGAGAACCACCTAGCCAATACTGAAAACTGAGCATGAAATTTCGGGCATCCTGTGCCTTGTCCATTGGTAAAAACTTCAGCACTTGCGGCAGCGTTCGCAAAAGCTTCAGCATTCCATCTTGGAATCCCGCACCGGATTTTTCTTTGCGTTTCCGCATAAATTGCGCGATCGCACTTTTTGACTGACCCAACTGTGCCAAGGAAAAGCTGCCCATTTTACTCAGGCGCATTACTTCTGGCATTGAGGGAAAGACAACAGAAACGTCCAGATGATCGCGGTGTGGTTCTACTGCTGCTACTACTTTCTGTGCTAAGTCTTCGATGAAAATGAGGGAAGCGATGAAGATATTCGCACTCTCAATTTCTCGTTTGAACTCCTCATAGTTCTCTGGGTCGCGGAGTTCCTCAATCAAGTACCCACTGATTTCAATCGCCAAGTTAGGATTGTTCGCGTTAATCGTGCGAACCGCTTGCGACAAAGCACTCTGGTACTGGGACTCAAGCACGACATAGACCACCTTGATTAAATTACGTCCGCGTAAGTTATCAGGCGCAATGTGTCTAATGGTGGACTTGACGTGTGTGAACATGCTTCTTCGGCTCCTTTGATGCGTGTTCTCTCTGTAAGTTCCTAGCGGCATCATCAGCCACAGGTAACTTGTGATTTTTAGGCAATATGTGTTTTTTATCAGAAAACGCTTACCCAGAGGGCATTTTATCGTCTATCTGACACAAATCGATATAAAAAACGAAATATTTCTTTGTATTTGTTGACTTTATATAAAAGTAATAGCTCACCTTAATGTAAACAATTTGTAATATTATCTTAATAGTTAAATAGTTATTTAAAGATATTATGCTATTGAGCAAGGCTTATTAAATGTTACCTAGTGGCGATAGTAAGAAAATTAAGAGTAAAGTATTACCAGGACAAACAAGCTTGTTTTAGTAAGATATAAAGCACTTGAAATAAGCGATAAAACTAGTACGCCACGGCGGAAATAGAGCAACCATTTCAAATCCCTCTCATAGCTTATTTCATAATACTTTTGAATGCGTGAATGCGTAACTTCCTGCGGTACTAGTAAGATTGAAAAATACTGGAGAGAAATATGAAAATTACCTATGACCCAGAAGTAGATATATTAATAATTATATTGAGTGATGTACCGATAGAAGATAGTGACGAAGAAAAGCCAGGGATAATTTTAGATTACGACGAAGATGGAAATATTACCGGGCTAGAAATATTAGACGCTTCCAAAAGAATCGATAATCCACGTTCCCTAGAGTATTCGATTTCTACATAATAGAGGTTTGAGATTTATTTACCAATTTCAAAAAAGAATGCGACAGATGCATTTGTAGGGGTGGGATTCCCTACCCTTTAATTCTTCTTCAACCTTCCCGCGATGTTGTGTCTCTAAAAATTAGGAACGAATTAGGTAATATTTCCCTCTTGACTAATGACCCATAACTCTTGACCATTAACTAATGACTCAAGTAGATATTCTCATCCTATCAAATGGCCCAGGTGAGGTAACAACCTGGGTACGCCCAGTAGTAAAGGCGTTGCGGCAAAAATTCGGCGATGACCGAAATCAAGTCAGGATCAGTGTAGTATTATCACCTTGCTCAAATGCTAGTGGAAAAGAAGTAGCGATCGCTCTTTCTTATCCAGAAGTAGATAGAGTTCAGGGAGCAGAACATTTTTGGCAATTTTTGCTTTGGGGGAAAACATTTGAAAATTGGGACTGGAGAAGTCGCGGTGTAGTTGTTTTCCTCGGTGGCGATCAAATTTTCCCTGTAGTTATAGGCAAAAAGCTGGGATATCGCACAGTGATTTACGCCGAATGGTCAGCCCGTTGGCATAACTGGATTGATCGCTTTGGCGTGATGAAACCCGAAGTTACTACCCGTGTCCCGCAGAAATATGCTCACAAATTTACCGTTGTCGGTGATTTGATGGTAGAAGCAGCAGGTGTTGCAGAAAAGAGCCTAAATTCAAATTCCCCTCTGGCTATAACTCCATCACTCAAAACTGAATTGATTGGTTTACTCCCTGGTTCAAAAGCGGCAAAATTAGCCCAAGGAGTGCCATTATGTTTAGCTACTGCCGAATACGTTTATGCTAAAAGACCCCAAGCCAAGTTTGTGATTCCTGTAGCCCCGACTTTGGATTTACAAACTTTAGCTAGTTTTGCCGATCCTCAAAAGAACTCTATTGCTGAAATCTTTGGCTTTGGCGGTGCTTCCTTAATTGTCCCAGAGGATGCTAGCAGCAAGGCATTGCTCAAAACAACAACGGGCTTAACTGTGGAACTGTGGCAAGAAAACCCTGCATATCAATTATTATCCCAGTGCTGTATCTGCTTGACTACGGTGGGGGCAAACACTGCTGAACTCGGTGCTTTAGGAGTGCCAATGATTGTTTTGCTGCCAACACAGCAACTTGATGCCATGCGTGCTTGGGATGGTTTACCTGGGTTGTTGGCAAATCTGCCAGGAGTCGGTACGCCTTTTGCTAAGGTGATTAATTGGCTATTCCTAAGATTCGTGAGACGCAAAGGTTTATTAGCATGGCCAAATATCTGGGCACAGTCAGAGATAGTGCCAGAACTTATGGGTAAACTTCAACCGCAAGAAATTGGGGAAATGGTGTTAGATTTATTAGCCCATCCAGAAAAATTGGATGATATCCGCGCTAAACTTCGTAAGATTCGCGGCGAAAGCGGTGCAGCCCAGAAGATAGCACAGATTGTTGGCGAGGAAATTGGAAAGTAGGAGGAGTGGGCAGAAATTAATTTGAATTTTAAATAGTGGTTTTTTATGTCTATACTGAAAAAATGTGATGCATTTAGGTAAAAGTAAGTCACTCTTGTGTTTGTAAATAGCGACCAAAATTTTCTTGGAACCTTAACTGATAAAGAGTATAATGTTGAACATGAAAAACTGGAGATTATTAGGAAGCACATAAGTAAGTTTGATGAATTCTTACCCAGCTAAAAAATGATTGAGAGACTTGAGCAAACTTTAGATTTGGGACAGAAAATTTCTGGAGCTGATGCTAGTTTCTACTTTCATGAACTAAAAGAGGCTGCACTAATGGAACAAGGTTATGATTGGTATACGGCTCATCCTATGGCCATAGCATATTATGGTGTATCACCATACAGCTTGTATCATCCTGAAGTAATTAAAGCTTATCCAGAAGACTTCAATAGAAATTGGAGAAAAGCTTGGGGAATTGAGTAAATATGAAAGCACTTGATCTAGGGTTAACGGGAAAAGCTCGTATTTGGCAAGATGAACCATTATATTTTCCTGGAGATCGCCAACCTGTTTTTTATCCTGTAATAGATGAAAGGATAGAAATCATCCTTGAGAATACAAAAATTGGTTCATTCTCTAAAAGAGAAGTAATGATTGAGATATTAGCGCCTCTAGGAGCGAGATTTTTGTATGGCTGCTTAGGTGCTATTTCTGAGCCAAATGACTCTGGCAAGTTAGTATTAAAGGTTAGCATTTCAACTGAATTTGAGCGCCAACTGAATACTTCTCTTGCATCATCGTTAGATATAGTGAGAGTTGGCATAACTGAAGAGTACGCCCCAAGTGTTGTTGATGGCGCAAAATTAAAGCTTCAAGAAACTGGAGTTAGCAACATCTTTGGCTCTGGTGAAATTTCTTTTAGATGGGGTGTATTTGGCGAAATAGGCTCTTCTAAAGCATTTTTTCACGATCTAGCTTATGCAATTATTGAAGTGATAGTTCGAGAACAGGCAAGGTCTTATAATATCAAGTCACCGTTGAAAAAGGTTCTCGAACAATTTTTGTGAACTTCTGATTTGCAAGTCTCTTAATCCGAAGATTCTCCATCCCTGCGCCCAAGTTCATAAATGCCAGCACCCATACAAGCTAATATTCCTGTACTAATTCCCCAACTTTCACCTAAACTAATTTCTAGACCCCAGTTACATAAAGCACCAACTACCAAAAAAGGCGCGATGCTGAACAGAGAAGCGTAGAAAGCGTTTTGTGATTCTCTGGCTTTACGAGTCTTTTCAAATTCTGACTGGCTGGTGTAAAGCGATCGCTCCGCAAAGTTAAACCAGCGATTGAGTTGCTCGATTACCCATTCATTGACTTTTGAAAAACCTAGATATAGCGCTAATGACCACAAACTCGCTCCAGCGATCGCGATCGTGTCTAACTCAAAGCGGAAAGGCAAAATTTCAGTCAGCATGGGTTATTGGAGTCCTGCAAAGGGTCAACTTTAGCTTTTAGTAGATGCTAAATAAACCTCATTGTGCAATTTTAAGCATAAATGCTAACAAGATTTCAACTACTTGGCAAATCTCCTGCTCCTTTAAGCTAGGATACTAACCAGTTTTGTTCACCTAAGCGTTGCCAAGCTTTCCGAATATGTTCGGGTTTAAATAACTTGCGTTTACGCTCACTCCATTTATGCACAAGAGCGATCGCTTCTTCACTATCTTTTGCTGGGTTGGAGTGTTTGGTGGCAACCCAGTGGACTGTCGCTAATAATTCCATCCCATAAGGTGTTTCAAAGCCATATATCAGCTTGCTAACTCGCTCTAAATGCTCTTGGGCTTCTGGTTCTGCTTCTAAAAAAGTCTTTGCTGCTTTTCTACCTTCTGGCAATACATAAATGCTTGCTCTGCCAGTACCATCACCATAACCAAGAATGTAATGACCTTCTATATGTTTCAAAACTTGATTAAGGTTGTCAGCGTAGGGGCCATATAAATGCTTTTGATAGGGTAACTTGAGCAATTCCCCCGCTTCTTGGAGAAAATAGGCAAGTTTTTGAATTTCTAGCTTGGTTAACTCATAGCCTGGGATACCGTAAGCTTCCAGTAAGTGAATGATTAGGGCGCGACCACGGGTCATGTTGGGTTTTTTGGTTGCAACCAGCATCTTTTCTGCTGCTGGTGCGCCTGATGGCTCAAAAATAATTACTTCCACATTAGGCAGTTCGGCAAAGGCTAATTTTATTAAAGGCTTAACTTCTTGCCAATCTAAGCCACCATTACCGCATCCTAAAGGTGGAAGCACTGGAAACTAAATGGAGAATTGGTGTTTGTCCACCACTATATTTATCTACACTCTTTTTGTGATTAGGGTAGAGCATGGGAGAGCGAGGGCAAAATAGAACGGTACATAATCATGTAAAGAACCACCACCACCACAAATAACACGAGTCATTCCTCGTCTATCTTGGATGTGTCCATAAGCAATATCAAGGTATTTAATTTTTTCTTGCCGTAGCCTACTGTTTGCCATCAATCCACCTGATTTAAGAATGGAGGGTAAGTTGTTGATGTGGGTGATGTGGTAGATAGGCGTGGGCATTAGCTTATGCAGTTGTAGATATGGCTAGATTATTTTTAATCTGATTGACTTGTACTTCGCCTTTTCAGGACAGAAACCATAACGGAAACGCCCCTCAAATTTTAACCCTCTCTAGAATAGTTTTGACAACGCGAACATCTATTTTGGCAATCGATATCAATCCAGATTTTGCAAACCCATCGCAATCTTACTATGCTTCTCAATTTGTCCCATAACTTGTTTTGCGCGTTGAATCACCACCGCAGGCAAACCCGCCAATCTTCCCGCTTCAATCCCATAAGACTTATCAGCGCCTCCCGGTTGGACTTGATGCAAAAAGATAATTTGGTCGGGTAATTCTTTCACTGTCACTTGATAGTTAGCCACATTCGGTAAAATGCTAGCCAGTTCATTTAACTCGTGATAATGAGTAGCAAAAATCGTGCGTGACCGAATATCTACTGCGATATATTCCGCCACCGCCCAAGCTATAGAAAGACCATCAAACGTCGCTGTTCCGCGGCCAATTTCATCTAACAACACCAGTGACCTAGATGTGGCATGGTTGAGAATATTCGCTGTTTCATTCATCTCTACCATGAACGTAGATTGACCAGTTGCAAGATCATCTACTGCACCTACACGGGTGAAAATGCGATCGCATATTCCCAATCTGGCAAACCTAGCTGGTACAAAACTACCAATCTGCGCCATTAACTGAATCAATCCCAGCTGACGCAAATAACAACTTTTACCACTCGCGTTTGGCCCAGTGAGAATGATTAAATCGGGGAGTGGGGAGTGGGGAGTGGGGAGTGGGGAAATTTCTTCTTCACTACTCCCTACTCCCGATTCCCTACTCCCTAATTGAGTCGAATTCGGCACAAAGAAACCCGCAGGTAAAGACTGTTCCACTACCGGATGACGCCCATCAACAATGTTTATCTCCCTTCCTGACAACATTTCTGGACGGCAGTAACCTTGATGCACCGCCAACTCAGCCAAACCACACAACACATCCGCCGCCGCCACTGCACGAGACAGATTGCGAATTACCTCCGCCTCTTGTGCTACCTCTTCCCGCAACGCCGTAAAAATCTCATATTCCAACTGATTTAAATCATCCCGCGCTGTGAGAATCCGCGCTTCCCGTTCCTTCAAATCTGGGGTGATGTAACGTTCCTCATTCGTCAAGGTTTGCTTGCGGATATAATTAGCGGGTACTTGGTCAGATTTGGTGCGGGAAATACTGATATAATAACCAAAAGTTTTGTTAAATCCTACCTTCAGTGTTGAAATTCCTGTCTTAGCTCTCTCATCAACTTCTAAGTTGGCAATCCATTGCTGATCCGCTTCTACAGTTGCTTTCCTTTCATCCAACAGGGAATTTACGCTAGGACGAATTAATCCGCCTTCCTTGATTTGTATGGGTGGCGACTCGACAAGATGTGCGTGTAACTTTTGTGCTAATTCTTCTAAGACACTTGGGACTTTCTGCAAAGCTTTGAGGAAGGGAGAACGCGCCTCAGTTACTAAGCTGGATAATTCTGGTAAGCGTGAGAGGGAATCTGCCAAAGCTACTAAATCTCTAGCATTCGCTGTACCAGAACCCGCCCTTCCCGTCAGGCGTTCCAGGTCATAAATTTGGCGTAACAACTGCCGCAAATCTTGACGCAGGGGCGTATTTTCCATCAATTCTTGGATGGTATCTTGCCGCGCCCGAATGCCTTTAATATCGAGTAGCGGTTGCAATAACCACCGCCGCAGAGCACGCCCACCCATTGCTGTACTAGTTCGATCTAATGCCCAGAGTAGGGAACCGTGAAAAGTGCCATCCCGGACAGTTTGAGTGATTTCCAGGTTACGGCGGGTTTGATTGTCAACAATTAGGTAGTCGGTGACAGTGTAGCTGCGGAGTCTTTGAAGGGTGACAGGGTTTTCTTTTTGAGTATCTTCCAAGTATTCCAGAAGACCGCCAGCCGCACGAACGGCGAGGGGAAGATGATCGCAACCGAGTCCTTCGAGCGATCGCACCTTAAATTTCTGCAATAATCTTGGTCTAGCTTCGGCTTGGGAAAAGGGAACCTGCGATCGCAAACTATAGCAAAATGATGATGGCAAACACTGGGGCAGATGCGGCGAAGTTTCTCCTGGACGCAGCAAACTACCTAAATCAGGCGCATTTGTCGGAACTAGCACCTCAGAAGGTTGTAAGCGCATTAATTCCTGTGTCAAATGTTCTAAATCACTACCTTGAGTCGTGAGGAATTCCCCTGTGGAGATGTCTGCATAGGCTAAACCCCAATGGTTTGCGGCAATTACTACTGCTGCCAAGTAATTATTGCGACTTGATTTGAGCATTCCCTCTTCCAGCAAAGTGCCAGGAGTCAGGATGCGCGTTACTTCCCGCCGCACCAATCTACCTGCAGCTTCTGAAGCATCTTCCACTTGGTCGCAAATTACGACTGCATAGCCTTTTTCTACCAGTAGCGTCGCGTACCGTTCCCATGCGTGGTGCGGAACACCAGACATCGCCACTCGTCCTTGTTCCCCAGCTTGCTTACTAGTGAGTACTAATTCCAATTCTTGCGCTAGTTTTACAGCATCTTGGAAATAGCATTCAAAGAAATCTCCTACCCGATATAGCAATACGGCGTGAGGGTACTTATCCTTCGTCTCGACATAGTGCAGGTACATTTGACTTAGCTTGGTGCGGTCTACCTGTCGATGGTCGGAAATAAAAGTACTCGCGTCAGGTTTGGGAGATGGAGTTTCAGAGTGAGAAGCGGTCATAGATGCTACTGAGTTACGCACGGAAATTTCCCAATATCCGATGATAGCTTGATGTTAAAGATGAATGGCGATCGCTGAAGAATTTTTTACCCTTCGTTATATTAACGTGCTGATGCATCCATTATTGCGGCTAATGTGGTGAAGACGTGATCGCAGTATGCCGAAGCTTGGCGAACCTTAGCTACATCAAGCAATTCCAAGAGCTTTGGAGCGTGGTTTGTTTTATGATATTTTCTCTTATCGGTACGGCGAGTAGCTGCCTCAAGCCATACTTTCAGAGTAGCTTTAGAAACTTCTTCTACGCTACCATACCGTGCCATTCCCTGAAGGATTCCATCTTCCCTGAATCCCTCCCCATAAAACTCTTTTAAAGCATCCATATCAGCAATAAACCATGCTTCCATCGTTTGTACCATCAGATGACACTGATCATCTTCAAAATTAACTGCATCTAAAATCCAAGGATGATCTTCTGTTCTACTTCTGAGATGTTCCCAAGGTGTAACAGTAGAATCAACTGGAGATTCAGCATCAATTAATAAAACATTGAAAGCTTCTGGTTGAGACTCTAAAGCCGTTTTAAAATCTTCATAAGCATCACGCCTTGATCCACACATAACGATAAATATTTTAATGTTTTCACCAGCAATATCATATAGTTCGTGAAAAAATTTTATAAAACCTGGGCGTAGTCCAGTTGTGGTTTCTTTTCCACTTCTGATCCCACTACGAAAACCTGGGCGTGGTCTGAGTAGTAGTTCAGTATCATCTTCATCTCCAGCACCCTCAATGTAAATGTATATCTTCATTACCAACGATTTCCACCAATTTGCCCCATCCGCCAGAGATCGCCAAGGGTATATTTTTCTAACCATTTTTCCAATCTCTCAGGTTCCTGACGATGGAGGTGGCTACCTTTTTTATCTCGTTCACAAACTATGACTGATTCGGGATATTCACTCAAAGCAGAAACTAAAGCATCAGAATGAGTTGTCACTATTAATTGTGTTTTCTGAGACGCTTCAATGAGCATTTCTGCAATAGTCGGTAAAATATCTGGATGTAAACCAATCTCTGGTTCTTCAATACATATAAGTGGCGGTGGAACGGGATCTAAAAGTAAAGCCATTAAAAATAAATAACGGAGTGTACCATCAGATAACCGATTTGCAGGAATTGGTTCAATTAAACCCTCTTCACGAATAATTATCTGTACTGTACCACCAGATATTATTACACCCAGTTCTTCGGCTGCTTCATAAAATTTTTTCAGCTTATCAATAATTTTCCTATGACCTATTTTATTCTTTAAATTGTTTAAAAATAGACCCAGATTACTTCCATCTTCTAGTAGAGGATGTTCAGGTAAGTCAGGTTTTTGAGCATTTCGTGGTACTGAATATCGCCCCATCTGCCAGTCACGATATAAACCTATATTAGAAAATGCAGTGCTGAGATAAGAGAGTTCTGGATACAAGTCTGGATCTTTTCGTTGAGATAAAACTGACTGATCTGGAATTAAATCTTCTCGCCGAAGAGTACGTTGAATGTTGAAGTCATCGTCTAACTTATTAATATTTAAAACCGGACGACCACGTTGGTAACGATAGTAAAAATAGACATCATCCGATCCTGGATATGGTCGTTCATTCTCTATAGCTTCATCAACTAGCTCTAGTAGTCTTTGGCCAATTGCTGTCAAGCTAACTTGATAACGTAAATTTTGGGGTCTTTGAGGGTAATCTAAAGTAGCTTCAATTGTAGCTACTGGATTTTCCTGTCCACCCTTCCACAGAAACTCACCAATCCCTCCCCCTTGCCGAAATGGGGCAGGTAAGTCTGTGGGTGTTGCCTTTAAAATTCCAATTGCTTCAATTAAATTCGATTTCCCAGAAGCATTAGGGCCAATTAATACATTCAGAGGTTGCAGTTCAATTTCTTCACCCTCACTTCCATAAGAAAGAAAGTTTTCTAATCGCAGAGTACGGATAAATCTTTTACCTTCCATTCAATTTTCCTATTTAGTTAATTATCTATATTCTATTAATGTCATAGATACTAGTAATTACGCATGTAAATTCCACAATATTCGATGATAACGTGATGTTAGAGGTGAATGGCGATGCCTGCGGCTGGCTACGCCTACGCTCAAGGGTTATTTTACCCTTTTGGCGCGATCGCATCGCCGTATAGAAGTATTAACAGAAACTTTTCGGAACACAACTCAAAAATCTTATAACTTTAATCCTAATTCCTGTCGCAGACGATACAGAATTGTGTTTTGGTCAACTTGAGAAAGAATTTCTTGAATGACGCTGCTAGCGCCCAACTGTCCCCAAGTGCAGCCTTTTTCGAGATACACTTGAGCAGCTTTGCCAACGGAGTATGCTCCATAACCGGCAATACCAGCTTGAGCGATCGCACTGCCAGCAAAGGCAGTAATATTACTAGGATTATCAGCACTGGTTATTGCAGCAGTACTCTTACCCAAACCCAAAAGCAAACTACTACCTAATTCTCCCAGCAGCAAGCCACCGGAACTAAATAAAATCGTTTTTAAAATTTTCCCGGCTTCATAGCTAGTCATCGGCAAACCATACAATCTAGCTAAAGCGCGAATTAAAGCCAAATCGGCGACAGTTCCGCCAAGGATATCTAAAAAAGCAATGGGATTAAGCATTACTGCCAAAGCTTTGTATTTGGTAAATTGCCAAATGATATCTTCGGCTTCTTGTTCGCGTAAGTCGATGGTTTTTTGAGCGATCGCCGCTTCTGCATCCCGTGCTTGGATGAGTGCATTTAAAGCCAGAAGCGATCGCCCTTCTCGATTCAGAATATTCAGAATTGTCTCCTTTAGTTCCTCTACTTGCGGTGCTGGTGTCTCCCATTCATAACTGACACGCCCATCGGGCCACTCAACTCGCACTTCCATTGGGGCTGGTTCCGCCGCCACCATCACAATTTCATCAGGTAGTAGAGGCTTCGCTTTCGGATGTCCTGTACCCAGTTGTTGCAAATTTTGGTAGATCGCTCCCTGATCTGTATCTGGGTATAAATCTATCTTGTTAAACACTAAAATCAGGGGTTTTTGTGCTTGCCGCAATTCCAGCAGTGCTTGATACTCAGTGCGGGTGATATCACCAGACACGACAAACAAGATTAAATCCGCCTGATGCACTACTTCTCGCGCCATATCCGCCCGTGACTCACCCTCAATTTCATCTAATCCGGGGGTATCAATTAACTCTACTAACACCTTACCACCGGGCTGCCAACGGACGGAACGCGGCCATTGAGTGACACCGTTCAGGGGCCCAGTTTGCAGAATCTTGTCTCCCAGCAAGGCATTTAAAACTGCTGACTTACCACGACTCACCAAACCAAAGGCGGCAATTTTAATAACGTTAGAGTCCAGTTTGTTGAGTGTGGAATTCAAAGCTTCCAATTCTGGTTTCACCAAACCTACTAATTCTGGGTTTGATGAAAGCTGTCCTGACTTGCGAAGATATCCATACCAAGACAGCGCTTGTCTGAGACTGGCGCGGGCACGATTTAAGTGAGTTTCTTGCAGATTTCGCACAAAGTTAGGTTGATTCAAGGTTGGACAAACAACAGGCTACATATCTATTTTGATCTAATTCCCAGGCTATTAACCTGTTTTGTCAAATTAAGCAATTGTTCTGATTGTTTGCATACCTTTTTTGTGCGGTATCCATTCAGAACAGGGGATTGTGTTGATTATCCCAACACTTGCGATCGCGCCAGTTTCTCCCAGTATGTTCACATTCCGACGCATTATCTATCCAAGGAATCGATGTAGAGTGGTACGAGGTTCCAATGGAAGCGGATAAGCTAGTAGTTAATAAAGGCAATAATAAGGATAAAGTTATCAATGTACAAATCGGTAGAGTGATTAAATATCCTGCGAGCAGCACAATGTTACTACAACTCCAAAAAATTCCGCATTTATTATTTTTTTGGCGAATTTTTAAGCTAGTTTTTGAATTCGAGAAAAGCATAATGCAACCCTATTAATATCAGGTTATATAACAATTCAATTTGATTTATAAAAGCCAAACTGACTGAGAACTAGCCGGATCAGGTTTCGGCTCTCAGTATATTTAGCAAAATTCAAATAGGATTTCTATATGAGTACTGATTTTTACGTAAGAACATTATTGAAGCTATATACTCTGATGTCAAATGTACAAGCGAAGACTTCTTAGAAGTTTTATTCTTTGGGCGCTAAAAAATATTTTTAATGAAAATATGTTGAAGTTTTAGCGTAGGCGTAGCCCGTCGTAGACATCGCACTTACGCAAATGCTGGCAAATTTAACTCGACAGCCTTCCGCCGCCGATGCTGGATTGTTGTATTGCGATCGCCTTCTGGGTAAACTGGAAATTTTACTTCCCGTCGCAGCCTTTCAGCACGGAAACGATTATTTCAGACTCGCTGCTGAGTGTATCCCTAATTTGGTTAGCAAAATTTTGCGTGATGCTGGCAGTATAGAAGTAGCGTTAATTTTTTTTTATGCCTAGAGGCGAGAAATCCGAAGCTTCACAAACCGGCGCATCTGCGATCGTTGGCTATGAAGATTTTTTAACTGAATTAAAAACACGAATTTCTAGCGCTCAATTACGAGCAGCAGTTGCAGTTAATAAAGAATTAGTATTACTCTACTGGCAAATTGGGCGAGATATTCTGAATCGCCAACAGCAGCAAGGTTGGGGAGCAAAAGTTATCAATCGTCTGGCGGCTGATTTGCAGAAAGCTTTTCCAGAGATGAAGGGCTTTTCCCTTCGTAACCTTAAGTATATGCGGGCATTTGCCGAAGCTTATCCAGATGAGGAATTAGTGCAACAGGTTGTTGCACTAATTCCTTGGGGTCATAATGCCCGTATATTGGATACCATTAAAGACCAAACAGAACGCTTGTGGTACGCGCAACAGACTATCGAGTATGGATGGAGTCGGAATGTTTTAGTTCATCAAATTGAAAGCAAGTTGTATCACCGTCAGGGTAAAGCAACCACCAACTTTAACCGCACTCTGCCTCAACCACAATCAGAATTAGCACAGCAATTATTGAAAGATCCCTACACTTTTGATTTTCTAAATTTAGGGACAGATTTTCTGGAACGCGATTTAGAACGTGCTTTAATCAACCATATCCGCGATTTTTTACTATAATTAGGGGTTGGTTTTGCTTTTGTAGGTAGTCAGTATCATCTTGAAATTGGCGGTGAAGATTTTTATATTGATTTATTGTTTTACCACTTGCGTTTACGCTGCTATATAGTGATTGACCTGAAAATTGAAGAATTCAAGCCAGAGTTTTCTGGTAAGATGAATTTCTATGTTAGTGCGGTAGATGATTTATTGAGACACCCAGATGATCAGCCTACGATTGGGATGATTTTGTGCAAAAGCAAAAATAAGGTAATTGCCGAATACTCTCTGCGGGATATGCATAAGCCGATTAGTGTTTCAGTATATCAGCTAAAAGATACTTTACCGGAGCCGTTGCAAGGAAATTTACCAACGATTGAGCAGTTAGAAGCTGAGTTGGAAACAATTTATAAAATTGAATTAGCGCTCGGTTTAGGTGCAAAATTTGAGGGAAAAATAATTCATCCGCTTGGAGAAACAGTAGATGAGCAAAACGAAATGTAGCAAGTTATCAATACTAAATTAGACAAAATATGTTCAATAGTTTTTTTAAGAGGATGTTTTAAAAGTATTGGGCGACTTCTAGTCGCTACTACACAATCAAAGTCTACCTCCGTGAACTAAGGAAAAACTAAGGCTTTTAACCCGCGCAGGCGGGTTTTGTCTGTGTAGCCGCGACTTCTAGTCGCCAGGGCTTTACAAACATGCTCTAATTAAATTGAGGTTATACAGATAATTTAAATTGATTATAAATGCCAGTTTAATTTCTCTGCAATCACCTTTGTCTGATTCCTGGTGCTTTAACCCACAGTCGGCTGTCGCCGATGCTGCAAAAACCACTCATACAACTCTGGATTATTGTATGTCTGCGTCCAGGAGTCGTGATCCGCTTCTGGGTAAACTGTAAATTTCACATTCCCGCCGCGGGCTTTGAGTGCAGAAACCATGATTTCAGACTCCTTTAAGGGAACCACATTATCTTTGGCTCCGTGAAATGCCCACACAGGGAGGTTTTTTAACTTACGTGCTGCTTGTGGGTTCCCACCGCCACAGATAGGCGCGATCGCTGCAAATCTTTGGGGCTGCGCTGCTGCTAAATGCCATGTTCCGTAACCACCCATACTTAAGCCGGTCAGGTAAACCCGATCTGGATCAACATAGGATGCATAGCCGCTTTGGGGCTTCTCGCCAGGTATCGCCTTATCTAGAAGGGCGCTCAATCGTTCTACATTCCAATGTTCACCGCGCGGACATTGGGGAGAAATGACAATGAAGGGAAAGTCTGGCTGTTGTTCAACAATTTTGGCAATACCCTGCTTTTTCACATCATCTAAGTTAGAACCTCGCTCACCCGCACCATGTAAAAACAGGATTGTTGGCAAAAGTGGCTGTTGTGTTTCGTTGCGATCGCCTCCGGCCGCGCGTAGCCCATCCGGCAAAAATAGCAGGTAGTTGTAGCTGTCAGTAGAAGTAACTTGCTGTTGTGTTGAGGGCATAGCATTAGAAAATTTTGTTACTTCAACGTCTACGAACAGCTATTGTATAACTTGGTCGCTGTGTTGCTTCTCATTGACTCTTAACTAACCTTGTGACATTTGCCATCATCCTCGTGGGAGAATTTCCAGATTTTGATTGCGCCATTAATTCACTAACTTCATCAAACAAGGCAGATACGGGGACGCAAAGAAAGAACTCTTGTGTCCCCGTGTCTCTTCAATGAAGGGCTACCACCAAATTCGATTTCCATTTTCGTCAACTCGTGCTGCCCGAATTACGTCAGATATCTCTTCAGCATCTTTAACGTGGTGGAGTGCTTTCTTTTCGCCGTCGGGTTCATCTACAACGAAATAAGTCGGGACTGTAATTTTGTCGCCTGTAATGTCTGGTACATCATCCACAGCTACCTGTTGAGCCTTTTCTTCAACAGATTGAGACTCATCAGCAATTTTATCTCCTGGATTCGCTGTTAAGTTTCTTTCATTGACGTTCGGTTCTTCGCGTAAATGTGTATCCTCACTTACTGGTTGATTAATTTGATTTCCTTGATTTTTATCAGTCATGGCTTTTTCAGGTATTGAAAATTCTAGCTTTACTAATAACACTGTAGAAAATCGAGGATACAAAGAGTTCTTTCTTTGGAGAGATTTTCAGAAGGACACGTCTTAGGTTAGATATTTACTTTGATGTGATGCTCTCAAAGGTTTCAAAAAATGAAATAATCAAAGTAGTGTGTAGGATATTGGCTGAAAAAATTGACTGTTTCAATTGACTGTTTCATCACAAGAACTGGCTTTCACAGACTCAGAACATCGGTGAGAGTTTAAGGTTATTAACCATTTGTCAATAAGCAATAATGCTTAAGATTTAGCCAAAATTGTAGACATTTTGGTATGGACTGAATACTTACCTTTAATTTCACCTTATTAATATTACGGATGGGTCTAATTGACGAACCACTCATTTTGGTATTATTGCTTTTTCCTTTTCGTTATTACTCTTGCCCGATACTTTCTGATCGCTGGGGGAGCATACTTGCTCTTTTATTTACTTCTGGGAAAGTCCCTCGCCAACAGGAGTTTGCATTTAAAACCGTTGATGAGTTCTTCGATTAAAAAGGATATCAAATTATCTGTACTCTCCGCAGTGGTTTTTGCTATTTGTGGAGCGTTTATTATCTCAGAGTATAGTTTGGGAAGAACGCTTTTATACACTGGCTTATACAAGTACGGGCTGTGGTATTTAGTAGTTAGCTTTATTGCGGTGCTAGTTCTTCAAGATACTTACTTTTATTTTATCCATCGGATGTTTCACCAGCCTCTGATTTTTAAATGGATGCATTATGGACACCACGGTTCAAAAGAGCCAACGCCCTGGAGTTCATCAGCGTTCGACTTGCCAGAGGCGATCGTCCAAGGACTTTTCTTTGTAGGTGTAAGTTTCATAGTTCCGTTGCATTTTATCACCTTACTTACTGCACTAATAACTATGACAGTGTGGGCAGTGTTTACCCATCTCGGATTTGAGGTATTTCCCAACTCATCTAAGAGCTACTGGATTGGAAGGTGGCTTATCGGTTCTATGCATCATTCAATACATCATAGCAAATATAAAGTACACTACGGTTTGTATTTTACCTTTTGGGACAAACTGCTTGGTACTGAAGACTCTAATTATGAAAAGCAAACCCACACAAGGGAGTTTTAATAATCAAGTGCCAAAAAGAAAAAAGTACGCTAATTTTCACCTTATTTCTTTAGTTAAAATGGGGTATATTTTCCCCCCAATGCTTCTACAATTGTACGAGTATTCGCTTCCATCATTTTGATGTAGGAATCCCCATCACTTCCCTTAGCGCCAATTGAATCAGAAGAGAGTTGATTTGGTGCTAATTTCACACCTGCTTCTTCAGCAACAGTTTTAATTAAGGCTGGGTTAACTGTAGTTTCAAAAAAAATTGCGGTAACGCCTATTTTTTTAATTGACTCTACTAATCGCTGGACTGTTTGAGCGCTTGGTTGTTCTTCGGTACTAATGCCAATTAAAGTACCTGCGATGGCTACGCCCGCCGCAGGCATCGCAATCCCAAAAGCATGTCCATAATATTGGAATGCATCATGCCTTGTCACCAGTTTCCGCCGAGTGCGGGGATAGTTTGAATCTGTTGATTAATCCAGCTATGCAACTGCTGTAATTCATTAGTAACTTGCGATGCCTTGTGAGTAAATTTTTCTCTATCTTCAGGTGATTGCTTAATCAAAGCATCCCGAATCGCATTCGATTTGTTATGGCGATCGCATACATGTTTTATTTATTACCAATAAAATATCAGCTTATTACAACATGGAAATAAATCAAAGCAATTCAGAAGTAAAGTCTATTGCACTTAAAACAACTTTACTGATTATCATTTACAGCTTACCTTTTTTGGTATGTTTAAGTTTACCAATTATAATTTTTCGGGATAAATTTGTTGGTTTTTGGTTAAAAGCACCCGGTTACTATCCATTTAGCTTTTCTATGGCTCTCTTTGTAGCTTTATCTTGTGGTGCAGTTACTTTATGGACTTTGAGGGAAAAGCAAAAAGATATTAATATATTCTTTGTAATATTAGCTATATTTTGTGGATGTAGTTTTAATCTTCTATTATATATTTTGTATATTCCTTTTCCTGTTAATATTTTAATGATTTTCGTTTTATTTTTAATATCTCTTATACAAACTCCTATTTTGACAACACTTGCTATAATAGCTGGCATATTTTATAGTTTTTTAATACCAACTCCTTTAATATGTATTTATTTTTCATGTTTGTATAGCCAAAATTTTCAAAATAAGCCGTCTTCTATTCGTAAGCGGATAATATAATATATAATTCCTTTATTAGCTATCGTTATAATTCCATATATCATTGCAGCTACAATTAAGCTTACACCAGGCTTAATTTTACCCATTGCATTTCGCAATATGGTGGGACTTAATCAGTTCGGGTTTTCTTATAAGAATGTAATCAAAAAAATAGAAAAATGCCAGCAACTTGAAGATTATATTGGAACTAAAGAAGCATATGCTTTGGCTGAAGGTAGAAATTACCAAACATTTGTTTTTGTTGGCAACAGTACTTATTTTGTTATTGAGGTGGTAGGTGAAAAAGGTACTGCATTTGTAAATGCATGTTCTGGAGAATGTGGAGATATTAAAACACTTCCAGTTCGGATTTACACAAAATCACGTACTATTGATCTCACTTATGAGCGGATATGTGGTTAGTATAATACATAATTATCAAATACTCAGCTTTTGTAAACAACTTAGCTACTAAAGGCTATTGCTAGATTGAATCTAGATTGATCTGTTAAGATATTCTTATACAAAAATTACTTTCAGGATCGGGTAAGCTGACAACAGCAGTTTCATCCTCAAAACAATGACCGCAAGTAGTCCCACGATTTTAGCCCTGGACTTTGATGGAGTGATTTGCGACGGACTAATTGAATATTTTGAGGTATCATGGCGCACCTACTGTCAAATTTGGTCGCCTGCTAACCACACACCACCAGATGATTTAGCTTTGAGATTCTATCGTCTGCGACCTGTAATTGAAACAGGTTGGGAAATGCCCGTTTTAATCAAAGCCTTGGTAGATGGAATTCCT
The DNA here is from genome assembly GCF_017114985.1 of Nostoc sp. JL33. GTDB lineage: Bacteria > Cyanobacteriota > Cyanobacteriia > Cyanobacteriales > Nostocaceae > Nostoc. Next base: position 110,715 of record NZ_JABXKP010000080.1, read on the forward strand.
GATGATAAAATTCTTCATGAATGGGTAAGCATCGCCCCGAAACTTTTGTTAGATGATCAGCTACAAGCAAGAGAAATTGGTGCAAAACTAGATAACCAACGGGATGAATGGATTACCACCGATTTAGACGGTTGGCTAAGTCTGCATAGATTTTATCCGGGTGTAGTAGAAAAAATCAAATTAACTCTTGACAGTGGAGTTAAGCTATACATTGTGACAACTAAAGAAGGGCGTTTTATACAGCAGTTGTTGCAACAAGAAGGAGTGAATTTACCAGCCGCAGCGATTTTTGGGAAAGAAGTCAAGCGTTCCAAATACGAAATTCTGCGAGAATTAATTCAAGCAGCAGATAAAAAGCCAGTTAGTCTCTGGTTTGTAGAAGACAGACTTAAGACATTGCAGTTAGTCCAACAGCAAGCAGACCTTGAAGATGTGAAACTCTTCCTTGCAGACTGGGGCTATAATACCCAAGCAGAACGGGAAGCCGCCCAAAATGATCGACGGATTCAGTTGTTATCACTGTCTCAATTTACCAAACATTTCTCTGTTTGGCTTTAATATATTAAATATATTGCAATAATCTCTTGATACATTCACCCTAGAAGGGCTTGTGATTGCCCAGATGTTTGTAACAGTGAAATTGTTGCCTTTCCCGATATACCGCCCGGAACTTAAGTTCCGGGTTAATAGCCCAAGTCCACTCAAGTGGACTAAAATCAACGAAGCAGAATATTTAAAAGATGTACGTAAATAACAAGGATTAGAAATCAGAGTTTCCGTCTTTCCATTTCAGTGAAATAATAACTCATAACTCTTCACTCTTGACTTACCTTTATGCTTGACCTGACAAAACTTGCGCGACAAATGCAGGGTTTAAGTCAACATCTTACTTTAGAAGCTGTTGCCAGTCGCCAGCGTTTAGAATTGGCGCAACAACATCTCAAAAATGCTTACGAGTGTCAACAAGATTTAATCGATCGCCAGGAAAAATGGCGCGATCGCATTCTCTTTGCTAATGCTACCCCAATGGAGCCGTTAGAAACCTGCATCGATATCCCAGTTCCCCCAAAAATTCATACTGTCATCGCTACCGATGGTTCGCAAATTGCCCCCAACCATCACGAAATTGCTTACTGTTATCTCCTAAATATTGGCAGGGTCGTCTTGCACTACGGACAAAATCGCCATCCGCTACTTGATAGTTTGCCAGAGGTATTTTATCGCCCAGAAGATTTATATATGTCTCGACAGTGGGGAATTAGAACCGAGGAATGGATGAGTTTCCGTCGCACTGCTTCAGAAACAACAGTGTTAGCAGAACTTGCATGTGCGACGAAGGGGGAAGCGCCAGCACTGGCGATGGTAGATGGTTCGTTAATTTACTGGTTTTTAGAACAATTGCCGATGGATGCACGCGATCGCATTTTACCTCCCATCCTCGAAGCTTGGCAGCAGATGCGTGATGCTCAAATTCCTCTGATGGGCTATCTCAGCGCCTCTCGCAGCATCGAAACAATGAACTTTTTACGGTTGTTGGCTTGTCCTCATCCAGCCCCAGACTGTAAAACTTATTGCCCAAATCAGCTAGAAAAAGTAGCTTGTAAAATTTTTGAACAGTTGCGAGATACTTCTGTTTGGGCAACCCGACTCAAACCAGGACAACGCAGTACCCTGTGGCGCAGTAATTCCCCCATTCTCGAACTCTACGGAGACCAAACCATTTACTTTTGCTACGTCCACGTTGGTACTGAAATCGCCCGAATCGAAGTTCCGGCATGGGTAGCGGAGAATGCAACCATGTTAGATCAAGCACTAGGGCTAATGCTAGCACAAGTGCAAAAAGGATATGGCTACCCTGTAGCGATCGCCGAAGCCCATAATCAAGCAGTCGTAAAAGGTGGCGATAGAGCACGTTTCTTTGCCCTGCTTGAACAACAAATGATTAAAGCTGGTCTGAAAAATGTGGGAACTTCCTACAAAGAAGCCAGAAAGCGGGGCAGTATTGCTTAAATCAGGGAATAGTAAACAGTTGAGTTTCGTTGTTATCGTTCAATTCCTGAATTTAAACAATATATCGTGATTGAGCAATACAAATTTTAGGTTGAGCAATTTGCTAAAAACTCAGATGGTAAATGGGTATTAACTGAATATGAATCACCCGATGCATTGTTAACACTGGTTTATAGAAATTTCCAAATTTTATTTAGTGATATTTATGAAATGGTAAATTTTCAGATGAGCGAGGACTAAAGGATTAAGTCTAGACTTCAGCGATCGCTTTTTCTCGCTGTTCTTATTTCACATCGTAGCTTGATCGAAATTAGCCGTTAAGCTACTGTTTGTGTAAGTAGTCGTAATAGCACAAATTATTGATTGCAAAAAACAAAACGAAAGCTAGGGTGATCGTCCTTAGTTGCTGTCCCAACTTTTCCGAAAAAGAATGTAGAGACGTAGCACTGCTACGTCTCTACAAGGGTTCTGGGTAACGCATATTTAATTTCTGGAGATGTCTATTTATCAAGCCACGTTCGTCTAAATCAGTTACACAAAAGTACGCTACATTTCGCTTCGTTTTACCCAAGATACCTAACTTAAAAGTTGCATCAATATAGCGGTTCTTGGTTGAGTGCAGTACAGTTTTGACCTATCTCCTACAAAGAGAGAGGTTTTGAGCCTTACTCCCCTTCCCTACAAGGCAAGGGGTTGGGGGTTAGGTCTATATTAGACTCAACTGCAAACGGTAATTGACCCTAATGAAGAACCTGCAAGTGTCGCCATCCCTGCAATCAATTCCTCTTTCATTTTATATTTTTCTCCAGATAAAATTTATTTGCATTACATAATAATATTTTGCAATTCATCTAAGTAATAATACTAGAGGTTACGTATGTTTAATTACGTATAATTATAAAGTTTTACTGGCATTTTGACAATTAAAGTACAATCCTCATACTCAAATCCAACCACTTCGACTGAGTAATCGGCGCACTGCTAGAAATATAGTCAACACCCGCCTCTGCTATAGCGCGAATAGTTTCCAAAGTCACATTCCCCGAAGCTTCAATTTTCACCCGCCTATCCTGCTGACGAATCAATTGCACCGCCTCACGCATCAGATCCAAAGGCATATTGTCCAACATAATAATGTCAGCATTGTGCTGCAAAGCTTCTTTCACCTGCTCTAAACTTTCCGTCTCTACCTCTATAGTCAAAGGATAAGGAATCTGAGAACGAATACGGGTAACAGCTTCTCCAATTCCCCCAGCCGCCGCAATGTGATTATCCTTAATCATCACCGCATCATCCAACCCCATGCGGTGATTAATCGCCCCACCTAAAGCAGTCGCGTACTTTTCCAACAGTCTCAGCCCTGGTGTAGTTTTACGCGTATCCACCAACTGAGCAGGTAAATCAGCAATTTTCTCTACATATATATTAGTCAGCGTAGCAATCCCACTCAACCGCATAGCCAAGTTGAGCGCCACCCGTTCCCCCATCAGCAGTGCATCCAGCGAACCATGAATTTCAGCTACTACCTGTCCCGCCTCACACCATGTACCTTCAGCCGCAACCGCCACAAAGCTAACTTTTTCATTCAAAATCTGAAACACCCTAGCAGCAACTGGTAAGCCAGCAATTATCCCTGAAGCTTTAGCTATCCATTTAGCCGAGCCTAGCGTCACATCTTCTGCTAGTAGCGTATTTGTTGTGCGATCGCCCCTGCCAATATCCTCCAACAACCAGGCATGCAACAGTGGATCTAAAACCAGCCAGGGCGGCAAAACACCAGAATTCCTCACAACTTTATTGCTTCCTTAGTGACTTCCAGGAATACTATAGCCTAAAACCCTTACTATCTAAGGCTTTGATGGAGACTCAAAAGCAGTCCAAAATATTTTTTGGAAAAATAGTTGACACATGAAGATAGGTTCGTTATATTGAATAAGTGCCTGAGAGAGAAGCCAAACAAGAGCGACGCTTGAAGGACACCGAACCTTGAAAATATTATAGTTTGAAAGCCATAAGAAAACAAGTGGTAAGCGTCAAGCAAATAAAGATAACTAAGCTGAAGTTAAAAAAGAGCAGCTAAAGAGCTAATAAAGCTTTCCAATTCAAAACGGAGAGTTTGATCCTGGCTCAGGATGAACGCTGGCGGTATGCTTAACAC
>NZ_JABXKP010000048.1 GCF_017114985.1 Nostoc sp. JL33
CGTTAATATACTCCATCATCCCATACTGTATTGTACTCAAGCAGGAACCGCTATATTTTCTACAAAGTATTTACTATCATGCGCTCAATCAATTTATAACGAACTGGTGAAATTAAAGCAACAACGCAGTGCAGAGCTAGAACAACCAGAAACCTTAGAAAATATCAGTGTCACATCTGAACGCATTACCCAAATTCAACGTCGGCTGAGTATGTTTGATAGCTTGCCAGAGGTTTTAAACCGTGCAGCAGTCAGAGGTACGCTCAAAAAGCTCAATTCTTGGCGAGAAAACAAGTCTGTACAAAAACTATTAAAAGAGTATACCGATGGTAATAAGGCAGGTTTAGATAATGAGAATTTCGTTATTCAATTAGTAGAAGATACAGACAGATTAAATCTGATTCTAGATGAAGGGATTAAATCTACCAGTATCAAAATTTATTTAGCTGCATTTTTATTGAGGCCATAATTTCATGAACATCAATATCATCCTCTCATTCTTAAGGGAAATTTATCTAGGTGCGATCGCCCCATCAAGCGATGAAAAATAAGAATTACCTACCAAAAGCGATCATCCACCCACCCACCAAATTCTTAGAGGAAATCTACCAAACAACCCAAACAACAATGACCTACTGGCTATTTCAAGGCACCCCAACTATTACCGCATCATAGACGGCATCCGCGACTTTGAGCAGATGCTATGGCTAGCAACACGCTACGCCAAAGATATGGTTGCTAGTGATGGATACTGAGAAAGGAAATCTGAGAAGGCAGGAGAATTATGAATCAAGATAATCCGAAAGAGAAGTTATCTCTTCAGCGTCTTAGACAGAGGAGATTGTTTGGCTTACTCACAATTTTTATAAGCATTTTTATTGTTGCCACCCGTCAACAGTTTTCATCAGTTTGGGGGATTTCAAATCAAGTTTTAGGCTCTTTTCTAACCAATATTTTTCTCATTCTTCCTTACATAATGCTATGCGTAGGAATTTATCTATATTTTCAGACTGAGCAAATTGGTTCCACACTGGAAGAGAAAGCATATTTATTTGCTCAGGCAAAGCATATAGAAGAACCAGGGAAAGCTAAACCTGTATGGGATATGGCACAAATCACACTAGAAAGCTATTTTAATCGAAATTTGAGTCAGATACGTTGGATCTTTTGGTTGAGTATAGGCGTTATGTCTTTAGGGTTTAGTCTCATACTTTACGGCGTAGTATTAGGATATCAACATCCAAAAGATAACTGGATTGTAGCGGGTATAGGAGGAATAGCTGGTGTACTCACCGAGTTTATTGGTGCAACCTTCCTATTTGTTTATAAATCGAGTATGCAGCAGGCAAATAACTACACAGAAATTTTGGAAAGAATGAATTTGGTAGGCATGGCTATGCAAATGTTAGATAGCATTGCCGAGTCGAATAAAAATAGTACATCAGCTTCTGATACAGATTTTATAGATCCTTTACGGGAAGCCAAGATAGAGATGGCAAAAGCTTTGTTAAATAAATTTCAGATAAACTCCAGTCAAAATAAGACAGATTAGCGGTTTCGTGCAGTCAACGCAATGGTGTACCGAAAGCGTCATTACTGTCCATTCAAAACGGGACAGTCCCTTTGGCTTTTCGCCAGGACCAGGACGCAAACACTTTTGTCCGCAGTGCCGAAAGCGCCATAGGGCTGCTTCTTTGATAGCTAGCGCTATTTCGTCTTAATTGTTTGCGTAACGTTTCCTGTAGATTGGCATTGCCGACGATACTCCCCAAAGCTGTTGGGTAGTTTTACCAACTCTACCAATTTTTGGACAGATGATAACAGCCTAACAGCGATCGCCCCCAGCAGGGTGAGCCAGTTTCCTCATATCGTTGTGGTGGCAAAGTATTGTTACTGTCTACTGGATACTACTGGCAGATGATTGATGAATATCCACCAATGATCGCTAGGCGGGGCATAGGCTATTTCAACAACCCTCGATTCTCTCCCTTATTGGCGAAAACACTGCTGATATAGGCTATTCAATTGATACTGGTTATTTTGGTGTTAAACGTTGTTTCAAGATTTCGTTGTCTGAGCAAATTGTTAGAAAAGCCAGTGTTGAGGGAAAACTTAAAATAAGGAACTAGGTTTAAAGCATTGATTGGTTTGTGATTAATTCTTAAAAGTAAAAATAATATATGAACATTACAACTATCCTCGACCAAATCGACATGGGCAGTATTGCCTTACCAGAGTTCCAACGGGGTTATGTGTGGAATCGTGACCAAGTACGCGGATTGATGAATTCACTATATCGCAGACATCCCATTGGTAGCTTATTAGTGTGGCAAACTAAAACCGAACAAGCAATTGACCATGCTCGTGGCGATGGTAAGCTTTCCACAGGCACGGTTAAACTGCTGCTAGATGGTCAGCAGCGCATCACCTCCTTCTATGGAATTGTGCGGGGTAAACCACCTCAGTTTTTTGATGGGAATTTGCAAGCTTTCACTGGTTTGTATTTCAACTTGAAAGAAGAAATATTTGAATTTTACGCTCCTGTCAAAATGAAGGACAACCCCTTGTGGGTAAATGTAACTGAATTGATGCAGCAAGGAGTAGGAGTTTTCATTGGGCATTTGCTCAAAATTCCAGAGCTTAGTGTGAATTTGACTACTTATATTAATGCTTTAAATAAACTAGAAGGCATCAAAAATATCAATTTGCATATTGAAGAAGTCACTGGTGAAGATAAAACAGTTGATGTCGTTGTAGAGATTTTTAACACTGTTAATAGCGGAGGAACCAAACTATCTAAAGGTGATTTAGCACTAGCAAAAGTTTGCGCCCAATGGCCGGATGCCCGCAGTGAACTCAAAGCACGTTTGGCGAAATGGAATAAAGCAGGTTTTGACTTTCGTTTGGAGTGGTTGCTGAGGTGCATTAATGCAGTTATTACCGGAGAGGCAATGTTTTCCGCACTCAAAGATGTTAAGACTGCGACATTTCAAGACGGGCTATACAAGGCAGAAAAAGCTATTGATACCCTGCTCAACCTCATTTCTGGGCGTTTAGGACTCGACCACAATCGGGTACTCGGTGGTATTTACGCCTTTCCTGTCATGGTGCGTTACCTTGTTGCGCGTGGCGGACATCTTAGAGATCACACAGAGCGCGACAAGTTACTGTACTGGTATGTACATACTTTATTGTGGGGACGGTACGCAGGCTCAACTGAGAGCGTTCTAGCCCAAGATTTACACGTATTGGAATCTGAAGATAATCCGCTAGACCAACTTATCGCCAACCTACGGCAAAATCGCGGAGACTTGGAAATCAAAGCTATTGACTTTCAAGGTTGGGGTATGGGAGCAAGATTTTATCCATTAGTTTATATGCTCACTCGCGTGCATCAAGCACAAGATTGGGATAGTGGCATCGAACTATCCAAACATCTTCTCGGTAAACATAGCTATTTGCAAGTCCATCATATTTTTCCTAAATCGCTACTTTCCAAAGCTGGATATCCCAAATCTGAAGTTAACGCGATCGCTAACCTGACATTTCTAACCCAAGAAACCAACCTCAAAGTCTCAAACCGCCACCCTTCGGAGTATTTTGAGGCATTTGAGACAACCCAACCGGGTGCGATCGCAACGCACTGGATACCAATGGAACGCAGTTTGTGGCAAATTGAAAACTACCGTGATTTTTTAACCGCACGCCGTGAACTTTTAGCTCAAGCTGCCAATAAATTTTTGAATAGCTTACTCACCGGGGATATTGCAGAACCAAAAGCGACAGATTCTATTTTAGAATCAGAAGCCGAAAGCTCTACTGTGGTTGTACCAATAGCTGAGGAACGAGTTCTGGAAGAATGTAATGTATGGGTGCAGGAGCAGGGATTACCGATTGGTGAATGGATGTACGAAATTGCTGATTCGACAGGAACAGTGAGTGCAGTACTTGATTTAGCATGGCCCAATGGTTTGCAATCCGGGAAAAGTCAACCAGTTGCCCTGATAATTGGTGCAGATCAGGAAATAGAAGAGGCTGCAAATCGTCTTGGTTATCGCTATTTTACGGACATAGACAGGTTCAAAAGCTATGTAATTCAAGAAGTTTTAGCTATTCAGTTTCCGTCACTAGAGGACTATAAACAAGCTTTTATAGCTATCAGCAGCCAACTGACGGATAGCCATAAACTTATGCTCAAAGCTCACTATCATGCACCTGGACAAATTATCACTGCAACTGAGTTAGCAGAGGCGGCTGGATATGAGCATTTTGGCGGTGCAAATCTCCAATACGCCAGAATCGCAGAACTGGTTGCAAATTACTTAAACTATTCGCCACGTCAACATGACGATAGTGGTAAACCGTTCTGGTCACTAATGTTAGCTTCTGGCTACTGGAAAACATTGGAAGATGCTGAAATTACTAGTCAACGAGAATGGCAGTGGCAATTACGGGAGCAGGTTAGTCAAGCTTTAGAAGATTTAGGTTGGGTATAAGCCAGCTATAAATCTTTCTAATTTAGTTACTCTCTGGAACGTAAATCTATATGGCTATTCTTTTCCAACTTATCGGTACATTAATTAAGGGGAGTGCGATCGCTATTATCTACCTCACACCCGTTCTAGGTGTTTGGTTAGCATCTTCCCTAGCTGCTTACAATAACCGTTCTACTTCTTTAGCCGTACTAGCAGGGGTGTTTCTCTTTCCCATCTTACCTATGCTCTGGGAACTAAGGGCACAAAGCAAGGGCAGTCGGAGCAAAGAGCGCATTTTGACTTGGGGCGATCGCTTGACGCTTAGAACTCTTGTAATCAACTTTGTGGCGATCGCTGCTTTACTAGCATGGCAACCGCGTTTGAGTTTTGTAGCTCTCTCGACGCGAGGCGACTGGATGCTGGGTAATTTACAAGGACAACCTGCACAGTTAATTCGACAGAATTTATTCAAGCTGGCAAATGGTTTGGAAGGAATGTATCTCAGCTTCAATACAAATCCTTTTGAACGTTACGATGACGGCAGTAGCAAAGTCCAACCACAACCCCAAACCGACCGAGATCCTTTTGAAAATTTAAAACAGGAAGATACTGCCAAACCACAGCCTGCTAATAATACCAATGGTTGGGCGTGGCAAGGTATGGGAATACATCCCGCAGTTGCCAATATGCCCAGCAGTGTAGAGACAAGCATCGCATCAGTTGCTCAGTATATTGTTAGTAAGGAATCAGACCCAGTACAGCGAATTAAGGCTCTTCATGATTACGTTGCAGATCGAATTGCATACGATGCTGAATCTTATTTTGCAGGGCAATATCCACCACAAGATGCCGAAACTGTATTTAGAACCCGTAAGTCTGTGTGTGCCGGCTATGCAAAATTATTAGAAGCATTGGGTAAAGCGGCTGGAGAAGAAATCATTTATGTCGTAGGAGATGCACGGACTCAAACCAGTGACCTTAGCGGTCAAGGTCACGCGTGGAATGCAGCAAGAGTAAAAGGACAATGGTACTTAATTGATGCTACTTGGGATAGCGGTTATGTTGATCGCTCTTCAGGTTTTACAAAAAACTACCGTACTGAATACTTAATGCCGCCACCAGAAGTTATGGTGATCAGCCATTTTCCAAAAGATCCTGCTTGGCAGCTGTTATCAAATCCATTACCGCTTGGTGAGTTTTTGCGCCAGCCGATGATGAAACCAAAGTTTTTTGCTGATGGCTTGCAACTTGTCAGCCCTGTGCGATCGCAGACGAATGTAGGTGATGAAGCAAAACTAGTATTGGCAAATCCTAAGAATGTTTGGTTATTAGCCAGCTATAACTCAAAAGGTGGGGGCAATTCCCAATCCTGTGGTCACGCGGTACAAGGAGATCAAGTTACGTGTAAGCTCCCTGCTTCCGGTTCCTATGAAATGCGGTTATTTACCTCTACTGAAAGCCAGGGTGAATTTAATTATGTAGGGCAATTAGAGTTTAACAAGTATTAAAAATTAAGCTAAAAAAATACATGAGCAATACTGAGTTTCATCCTTAACCCCATAAAAGATAATCGTGAAAACTGAATTACCTCCATTAAGTAATTGTGTTATATTTTTTGTAGTTTTCTTAAGTATGGTGTATTTGTATAGCAGCATAGCTCAAAGGAAATCAATTAAAAAGCAACGAAAAGTAGAAAGACCAAAATCGGGTTTTGGCTTTTATATTTTATGCAATCAAATTTCGTTAATTTCCTTCTTTTCCATAACTTATATTCTAGGATGGGATGCACCAGCAGTTGGTTTAAAATTTGAGATATTACCAGTATTTTCCTTAATAATTGGCTTAGTCTGTTATTGGATATTTGTGTTAATTGTAAATAAGATTTTAAATGTTTTGAGAGTCAGGCAAATTGTAGAAAATGATGCTTATCTCGTTTCTGTAAGGCTTATACCACGGCAAAAGCTTCAGAAAATTTTATTTTTGATTGCTGTATGTATATTAAATCCAATAACAGAAGAGTTGATATTTCGTGGAGTATTAGTACATCAATTAGGCATATATATAAATAATTATTACTTGGCAATTATTCTGGGTTTATTTGTAACTGTTGGAAATCATATCTATCAAGGACGACTACATATCATTACGCATATTATTTTTGTATCGGCTCAATAAGTCGGGGTAGCTAGTAAATTAGGAAGACTTACTAGTATTC
>NZ_JABXKP010000072.1 GCF_017114985.1 Nostoc sp. JL33
TTGTCTCTTCAAGTAGCTCGTGACTTTATTCTAGAACAGCTAGCACAAGAGATAGCCTTAAATACACATAGTCAAATTCTTGTCAATGCGTAAGTTCTGGCACTGTACAAATTCTTCTCAAACATCCTCTTAGATCGCTCCGGTTACGAGGTAGACCGCTCCGGTTACGAGGTAGATCGCTCCGGTTACGAGGTAGACCGCTCCGGTTACAAGATAGACCGCTCCGGTGCTGTTAATCTTGCCGCATCTGCATACTTTGTATCAGAAGTTGTGTAATTAGAATGAAATTGCTTTATGTACTGGAGCGAGAAATATGTTGCTAGCCCTTCTTCCAAAACAGTTCCAAAACCGAAAACAACAGGATCGAGAAGGTGAACAGATTCATGGGCTAGCTGAAACAAGGCTTGAACTGGATCTTCTTTTGCTGAGAGGTCAAGCTGAATTACAATATGCTCACAGTCTCCTGGGAACCATGTTTGAGGGCCGCTATCACAAAACTCAATTCCTAGAATCGTCCAAGAGCGATCGCGCTTACCAAACTGTGCCTCAATGTCCGAAATCATCTCACCCAAACGAGAGGCAAGAGTCCATGTGTATCCATCGCCGGATGGCAACGGATAAGCTATTACCAAAGAATCTTTAACAGTTGCCAAACAATAAACCTCTTGCTTGCAGTTTAATTATTTATTATGTTGCCCTCAGCATTTAACTATCTAACTGGTGGGATAAACTTTTTTGTCAGCCTGTATGGGCATTCTAAATATATTTTTTGCCAAAGAGACGCGATTAATCGCGTCTCTACAACTTTTTTAATTCGCTTGCAAGGGCGCATTCAACACTTTCTCAATGCGATCGCGCGTTTCTAGTAAGTGCGCTTTGGTGTATTCATCTTCGGAATTAACCTCTTTAAGTTTCTCATCTAGTTGCTTGAGTTTATACCAAGCCAGAGTACGAGCATCTTCTGGAACAGATTGTTTTCGCAACACCATAGCACTCAAGATGCCCAGGTATTGCCGCTGTAAGCCTCGCCGCAAACTGGAAATCTTTATTGATTTACCTTTTGGTTTGATTACTTCTGTCCAAATATCTGACTGTAAAGTGTCAAATAGTTCCGGCAGAGTCAGCGCTTTTCCCTGTTGAGTTTTGAGTTCAATATCCTTGAGGCGTTCGAGGCGATCGCTTGAGAGTAAATCCCGCAAAACGGAACCCTGCAAGAACAGCACCAAATCATGAATTGGATAATCCAAACGGCCAACTCGCGGAGAACTACCCCAATGTCGCCAACGGGAAGGTACTAATTTATTCAGTAGTTCTGGTGAAAAACTCAGGGCATCCTCTGCAAACACATACTTTTGCAGCGTCTCTAAAGCTTGGCGTTGTTGTTCAACTGGTACTGGTTCAAAGGGTAATCGATGTTGACGGACTCCAGAGACGTTATCCTCAGATATCTCGCTAGGGTGAATGCGATAGAAAGACTGTCCCCCAATGTATTTTGTGGTGTAATATATTTGCTGGAAATAGTTACCCAATACTGTGCTAAAACGTTCGCTCACATCGGTGTAACTATCACTAGGCACTGGGAAACGCTTATCCAGACGTTCCCACATCAGCCGCGAATTATTCAACTGCCACTGAGAATAAAGCAGCACATTACTGCTGTTATCCCAAGCATTGGCTGTGGGGTCAAGGTCATAGACATCTTCATCTGTGGAATAACTCAACTCTGGCTTATCGGATTGTGCAGCAATTTTCTCCAAAATTGGCTTTTCTGCGATCGGGGTTGATGCCTGAATTGGTGTGTAGCCGTACTTAATCGCCCATTCATCATAAGGCCCGACCATACTGGGAAAATAATCTCCCTGCTTTGTACCTTGAGGAGCGATATTTGGGGGAATGTAGTCCATCACAGAAGTTGTCAGACCTTTAGTTTTGGTAATTTCCGTATTATTCATCTCCTGTGGTGCTAGCAGTGTACTACCACGGAAGTTATGGCGTAAACCAAGAGTATGACCAACTTCGTGAGCGATGATTAAACGTATATATTGATTGATATATTCTTTCACCTGGTCTGGAGTGGCCATGCTATCAGGCAGCAGTGACATTGCCAGTGAACCAAAAGCAAGCTGGTTAGAAGCTTCCATCCCATAGCATAAATCGTACTCGCCGGCCATTTTCGATAAACGACTCAACAACTGCTGTTGCCCTTCCATTTGCTGAGGGGCATCATTGTTTTTGGCATCTAAACCATTGGCGCAAAGTAGACGATCTTGCATCAAAGCTGATAGAGTGGTGCGATTATTTTCTGTTTGGCTGGGTTGCACCATTTGGCGATACTCATTCTTAAGTCTCCGCACAAAGCTAGCATCTACGAGAATGTGTGCATCCAAAATTTCCCCAGTCAATGGGTTAACGCGGGATGGCCCCATTGCAAAATAACCATCGACTGTGTTGATCCAGCGAATCGTGTTGTAACGAATATCTGCTGAGTCCCATGTGGCATTATCGGGCATTTGGCGGACTTCAATTGCATCTTTGAATCCCGCTTTCAGAAAAGCTTTGTTCCACATCAGTACCCCTTGTTTCATCGCATCGCGGTACTCTAAAGGCACAGCGTTATCAATCCAGAAGACAATCGGTTTTTTCGGGGGAGAAATTACAGCTTTCGGGTCTTGTTTTTCCAAATGCCAGCGATTGATGTAGCGGACAAAAGAATCGCCGCCATCGTCTTTGGATAAATCTTGGTAGGCGGTGATGAAATAGCCGATGCGATCGTCAGCAAGGCGCGGTCGATAATCTTGATCTGGTAGTTGGGAGAGACTGTAGTGGACGCGCAGGGTAAAGCCACGCTTGTCAGGTAGCGACGCAAAGCTTGGTATTTGACTCTCCTGGCCAGCGCCAGCAGAGAAATTCAAAACTGACTCAACTTCTAAGTTTTGGGGAAAAGCTTTAGCAGTACCAAAATAGGACTGGACTGTGCTTCTTGGTACTCCTAAACTTACAGATAATCCAGCCAAGTCTGTCAGTAACAAATCGCCCAAGTCGATGAGAATAGTTTTGCGTTTTGGATGAATGCTTTTAATCGGAATGGTGTAGAGAACAGAATCACTAAAAGACCGGGCTAGCGATCGCGCCTGGGGATCTCCCTCACGAGTGCGAAAATTTACATTGCGAATCACAAAGTTTAATTTATCATCCACCCGTTGGAAATAAAACAAAAAATCTTGCAAAGGCATACCGCTATAAATGCCCCGTTCCCCAATGCCCGATTCCAGGGTTGTTGTAGCTAGGTAATTTTTATTAAGTTGCTCTGGCTTAATTTCTAAATAAATTTTATTCTTTTCTTTACGGCGATAAAGGGTGAACAATCCCCCTAACTTTTGGGTGTCTTTGATTACTCCGTCAAACGGCTCTAAACCTTCCTTTGCTGGTGGTTTAGCACTATAATTAGGCTTTGTATTCGGTTTTTCTGAGGGTTTAGCAACTTGCAAAAATGGTTGCTCTCCTGCTTTTTTAAGGTCTTTTACTACCCAAATAAACGGTTGAGGCTGTCCCTGTTTATTTTGATTAACTACCCAAACTTGCCCTGAAGGTAGCCTCTGTTTCTGGGGGATATCGATATTCTTTAGTGATAAGGCTGATATTTTAGTTGAAGAAGTTTCTGTCGTTAACTGACTATTAGATTTCTCTCCACTTCTGGCCGTAACCACGGCTTCTACAACCCGTACAGCCTTATGGTTGGCTGAAAAATCTGGATCAACTCTATTTACAGACGGGGACTTGGCGCTAGCCGTTGCTATTCCGAAAAACAAACCATGTAACAAAATCATATAAAAGGTTAATTTGTCCATCGCATCCATTCCCTCATAACTATCCCTAGTTAATTTTTAAGTTTTGCAAAGCCAGGCAGCCTGCCTTCTGCCGATTCTCTTCGCTGCTTTAGATGAAACAGCAAACTTTAGACTTCAATTCTAGTTGCAATTTTTCCGGTTTGTTGGGCTGTTTTAGTGTAGGATTTTTCCTAACAGTTGCCTCTCGAACAAACAGTAAGTATTATTCTTAGATCAGACTAGTAAATTTATTGGGCAAAAACTATAACAAACTAGCGAAAACCGGAAAATTACTTGATTTGGGAAAGGATTTTTAAGCTAACACTTTATTTACATCAGCAGAAAAAGTTTGAAGCTACTACAGGTTAGGGAGAAGCCGCCCTCCAGGAACGCCGTCATTATAGCCCATCGTAGAGATGAACAACGCATGAGATTTTTCGTGTAGTATTTATTGATACTATTAATTTTTGGAAATGAGAAACAAACTAGCATAGAAAAACTTTTAAGTCAGGATGATCAAAATAGTAATTTAAATGTAACAACGGGCACAGAAATGTCAACATATTTATCTCAAGTCTGGCAGCTGCTGAGAAATTATGTGAGGGATATTGGGTTGCAAGAGATGCCAAAGACCACATCGCCAGAAACCGAAGCAGTTTTACCTCCAGTAAAAAGTATTAAAGAACCAGACAAAAGCCTTAAATTTGCTCAAGATAATTTGCAGTCAGATTTATGGTTTGAAAGACTGCAAGAAAGCTTAGAAAAATGGACAATATCAAGGAGCGGTTTGGCTTCTAAGATGGGCGATCGCACATTGGATACAGTACTACTACCCTCTGGGTTTGGTTTTAGAGTGTGCGATCGCCAGATGCATGAAGAGATTTATGATTTACTAGGCAATGGTGCCCTGAAACTAGAAATAGTCAACCAAGTAATGAAATTGGTTGTAACGAGTCAAAAAATTCGCCCAGAACTGCTTTTCTGGCGGCTAGAAGATTTTTATCGTCGCTGGTGTCAGGGAGAATTTATCGATGGGGCACCAGATGAGAACCTGCCTCAGAAAACAAAGTTAAAGCTAGCGGCACAAAATATTGCGATCGGGTTGAGACAGGTTGACATATATACAGGGCTAAACGTACTGATTTTACTCTTAGAGTTACACCGCTACGCCCAAGAGCAAGATGAACTCAAACAAAAAATCACCTTCTATCCATCTTCTCAACCGGACATAGATAATTTTTTTACATCTCAACTGCTGCGGATCATCAACTATAGCGATGCCCTGGAAATTGGCAACTTTAGCAGTATAGTCGGGCAATTTCTCAAACGCGGCAACTTTCGGAGTGCTTACCTGGGCGATGCCAACCTCACCGGGGCAGACTTTAGCGGTGCTGATCTGAGCCAAGCTTACCTTGGCGATGCCAACTTAATCGGCGTAAACTTCAGCGATGCCAACCTTAGCGGTGCTAACCTCGGTGATGCCAACCTTAGCGGTGCCAACCTTAGCGGTGCCAACCTTAGCGGTGCCGACCTCAGTAGCACCAACCTTAGTGGTGCTAACCTTAGCTGTGCCAATCTTAGCCGCGCCGACATCAACCGCGCCGACCTTAGTAGTACCAACCTCAACCGCGCCAACCTTAGCTACGCCGACCTTAACCGCGCCGACCTCAGCAGCACCAACCTTAGCCATGCTGACCTAAGTAACGCCATCCTTTTCGGTGCAAATCTAAGTGAAGCCAACCTCAGCAGCGTCAGCCTTAGCTATGCCGACCTCTGCCGCGCCGACCTCAGTGGTGCTGATTTGAGTCACGCCATCCTCAATGGTACTAATCTCAGTGACACAATTCTTTTTAGTACCAACTTTAGTGATGCCATCCTCATCGCCGCCGACCTCAGCTATGCCAAACTTAACGGTGCCAAGCTTAACAATGCCAGACTTAACGGTGCAATGTTCTTAGGTGCCGACCTTAGCGGCGTAGACCTGAGTCGCGTGATTCTCAACGAAGCCGACCTCAGCGGCGTGATTCTCAGCGACGCCGACCTCACTGGTGCCGACCTCACCGACGCTATCCTGTTTGGTACAGACCTCAGTTATGCCAACCTTAACAGTGCTAACCTCAGTGGCAGTAACCTCAGTGGTGCTATCCTGAATGGCGCGGATCTCAGTCACAGCAATCTCAGCTATGCCATTCTGGGTGGTGCTGACCTCAGCGACGCCAATATGGAAAAAATGACCTGGGGTAAAAAGCAGCAGTGGGAAGATGTCCGGGGATTAGAGACAGCAGTTAATGTGCCGGAGGCGTTGAAGGAAGAACTGGGATTGAATTGAGATCAGGGGGATGAGGGGGATGAGGGGAAAGGTAAGCTAAAACACATCTAAGAAAGCATATTAAAATTTTCTCAATATCTTGTGGGGTGGGCATCTTGCCCGCCCTGGTTATGCAACTTAAATGCCGATTAGCTTAAAACCCAAGCTTTGAACACGACTTTCCGAGTTGCGAACACCAACTTCCGAGTTGCGAACACGACTTTCCGAGTTGCGAACACGCCTTTTTGAGTTGCGAACACCAACTTCCGAGTTGTAAACACCAACTTCCAAGTTCTGAACACCAACTTTCAAGTTCCGAACACGGCTTTCCAAGTTCTGAACACCAACTTCCGAGTTGCGAACACGACTTTGGGAGTTCTGAACACGACTTTGCGAGTTCCAATCTCAAAAGATGGGGATGTGAGCTTGAGTAGTCACGAATACTACCTCAAAACCAGTTTTGAGTATGCTAACTCTACATTAGAGAGCTATATCTCGCTTGCTAGAGTGTGAGTCCTTCACGTAAAATATAATGCCATTGTTGCGGCAGTTCTCATGACCTCATCTGCGTCGTTTGACACATTAGAGTCTTTACAGGCGGATATCGCTGAATTAATCGCTCGTTTACCGACATTAAAAAATCGGCAATTTATTCAGCAAGCACTAGCGACTATTGTTCGTCTAGCTGATAGTGAAATTGAGCGTCTCGATTGGAAAATATTGTCGGCTGCATTAGCAGATATGGAGCGCGGTTTCGAGCTTTTTTATGATTACCGACACGTTCGCAAAGTCACGATCTTCGGTTCTGCTCGTTTAGCGCCAGATACGCCAGAGTACCAAATGGCCCTTGAGTTTGCCCGCGCTGTTTCTCAATTAGGATTTATGGTGATGACCGGCGGCGGCGGTGGAATCATGCAGGCAGGTCATGAAGGTGCTGGGCGAGAAAATTCCTTTGGATTAAACATTCAGTTACCCTTTGAACAGCAAGCAAACCCGTTTATAGAAGGTGATTCCAAGCTAATTCACTTCAAATATTTCTTTACGCGCAAGCTGTTTCTCCTTAAAGAAAGTGATGCTGTAGCCTTATTTCCGGGAGGCTTTGGCACTCAAGATGAAGCTTTTGAATGTATGACATTAACCCAGAATGGTAAATTTGGCCCAGTACCTGTAGTTTTAATCGATCACCCTGGTGGCGATTACTGGCGGTCTTGGAGCGAATATATTGATAAGCAACTCGTGCAAAATGGTCTTGTCAGTCCTGACGACCCCAGCCTTTACACGGTGACAGACGACTTGGATGTGGCTTGCAACGCTATCACCCGTTTTTACCAGGTTTATCACTCCTGTCGATATGTTAGCGATAAGTTAGTCATCCGCCTGAAGACAGATATATCAGAGGCTCTGGTAGAGCAACTCAATGTTGATTTCAGCGACATTATTATTCAAGGAAGGATTGAAAAAAGTCAGGCATTACCTCAAGAAGCACAAGATGAAACTGTTGGACTACCCCGGCTTATTTTGTACTTCAATCAGCGCGACTTGGGGCGCTTGTATCAGATGATTGCCATAATTAACCAGATGGGTACTCCTTCACCAGAGGATGCAGCGCATCCAGAAAGAAAGTAGCTAATGAACTACCTCTAGCTGGCTTTGCCTGAGCTAGAGGTTTCTACATCAAAAAATTAAGGGTCAGATTTGAGATATTCCTGTAATTGTTGGGTACGCAATTTTGTGGTATTTTCCAGACAACCAAAATAAATGGTCGGACTAATACTTCCTCCCTGATATCTGCTTCTTTCAAACTCACAATTGGTATCTCGAAACTTGATCCATGCTAGCTGTGCAGCAATCAATTTCTGTTTCCTAGAGCTTTCTAAGGTAGATAGCAATTGTTGATAAACTCGATTCAGTTTTTTATCCGCATTTTGATAAGATAACTTCGTGCATTCATTGATTGCTGCTTGAGTTTGAGAATTATTGCAGTTGAGCTTTTGAACTAAGCGCATCTCAGGTAAATTAGGCGTTGTGCCTGCTATTGTCATACTGGGGGTATCTAAACTGCTGAGAGTTAGCATACTTGCCAAAACTAGTAATAATTGACGCATGGAAAAATTTGTATTGTTTAAGTATGGAAAAAAGATACGAAAATATCTATCAGCATTGGTATGTTCCGACGTAGAAAACTTCTAAACTTCTTGCAAAAGGTAAACCAGCCGCCAGAAGGAAGTCGAAATTTCACAAGAATGCTATAAAGAATTTGGTATTTTAGTGATCTAAGTTTAGCTTTTATATTTTATGAATCGTTCCGCCTGCCTCATCTTTAATCCAGTTGCGGGTCAGGGTGACCCAGATTTAGAACTGGCAGAAATTCGGGCAATATTAGAGCCAGATATTGACCTAGATATTTATCTGACAACTGAAAAAGTTGATGCTGACGAACTGGCATATGCAGCAGTAGCAAGGGGAGTAGATGCAATCATTGCTTCGGGGGGAGATGGCACCCTCTCAGCGGCAGCGGCGGCTGTAGTGGGTACTGGGATTCCATTTGGGATCATTTCTCGAGGAACAGCAAACGCTTTTGCCACAGCTTTAGGAATTCCTGACACGATCGCAGCTGCATGTCAGACAATTTTACAGGAAGGAATCCGCAATGTAGACGTAGCCTATTGCAACGATCGCCCAATGGTACTCTTAGCAGGTATTGGCTTTGAGGCTGAAACTGTAGAATTGGCAGACCGGGAAGCAAAAAATCGCTTTGGGATGATGGCCTACGTTTTGGCAGGAATCCAGCAACTGAGAAGCTTAAAAAATTTTGATGTTGAAATTGAAACTGAAGACAAAATAATTAAAACTAGTGCCTGTGCAGTAACAGTAGCAAATGCCGCGCCTCCCACTTCCGTCTTGGCTCAGGGCCCAGCAGGTCTGATTTATGATGATGGGTTACTAGATTTAACGATTGTAGCTCCAGCTAACAGGGCAGGAGCGATCGCAGCGACATTTCATCTATTCCAAACAGCTTCTACAGGTAACGCCGCAGAACGAAATGATATTGGCTTCCTGCGAGCCAAACAATTTAAAATTACGACTAAGCCACCACAAAAGGTTGTTGTAGATGGTGAAATAGTGGGTACAACACCAGTAGAAATTAAGTGTGTTCCAGCAGGTTTGAGAATTTTTGTGCCATTAGTAGAAGAAGTTGAGCCTACGGAAAAACTAGAGGGACTCCCTAACCTGACTATTGAGATCAAAGACACAGTAGAAGAAGCAGGGGAGGGAGAGGAGGCAGATTCCTAATACAAAATTCAGGAGTAGCTTGCATTGAAACTTGTATCTGATCCAGCGATCGCTAACAAAATTCGTAAAATGAATCAGCGGGTACGGTGGCAAGATCCGTTAATTGTGGAACGGGACATCGACCAAACTCGGCTGGTGTTGGAGGATGGTCAAACAGACAATTGTGAGTTCTCATTTTTAGTTGTAGGTGATAGTGGTTCCGGCAAGCACCGGGGACACAATCCCCAGCGACAGGTGGCTGAACTGATGCTGCCTCATCACAATGAATGCCGTTTTATGCTGCATACCGGGGATGTGATCTATTTAGTGGGGTCGAGTGAATACTACCAGCAGAACTTCATCGAGCCTTACCGAGAGTTTATCTTAGGCGGAGAACATCCCAAACGGATTGCCTATGATCAGATGATTTTTAAGCTGCCCATTTTACCTGTACTCGGAAATCACGATTACTATAACTTGCCGATTTTATTGAGCTTGGCATCTCTGACAACATTACCTCTTCGTCGCCTGTTGCGATCGCGGTTAGACTTAGATGTGGGCTTGCATGGTTCAGGAACGGGTGAAGCCTACGCACGCGCATTTCTGGACTATCTTCAGGCATTTCAGCTTCCAGGAGAGTTAAATGATCATTTAGATCAGTACTACACAGCCAAGACAGATACAGGTCATTGTCTTAGCTATCAACCTGGACACTTCACTCGCCTTCCGAATCGCTACTACACTTTTCGCTATGGCGGTATTGATTTCTTTGCCTTGGATTCTAATACATTTAACGATCCACCGCCCCTGCCTAAAACAAAACAAGGTAACGCCGATCGCAAAATCTTAGAAAAACGGCGTGAAGATTTAGAGCAAGAAAAGCTGGAAATCATTGAAACCTCAGCCAAGCTTCGTCCAGAAAACCCCAGCGAAGCCGACCAATTAGACGACTTCCACGCCAAGCTGTCACAAATTGAAGAAATTATTGTTGATATCGATAAGCAACTAGCCACGAATAAAACAACGCTGACTGATATTGAACAACTAGACTGGCTCAAGCAAAAATTAATTGAATCTTGGAATAATTCTGAAGTTCGCGGAAGGGTGATTTATTTCCATCATCCTCCCTATGTAACTGAAGCGACAAAGTGGCAACAAGGACAAACTCTGATCATTCGCGATCGCCTCCGTGCTGTGCTGGATGCGGTAGCTAAAGAAATAGGTTCCCTAACTCAGGGGCGTCCTTTGGTTGATTTGGTATTAAACGGTCACGCGCACTGCTTGGAACACCTGGAAACAATGGATACGGGACACGCTGATTCTCATATCCACTGGATTGTTTGTGGCGGTAGCGGGTTTAGTTTGCGACGCCAGCGAATTGAGGGTGCAGATTTGATCGAGACTTTTGGAAATGAAAATAGATTAGTGGCGCGATCGCATCTCTTCATTGGTCGCAACGGTCAAGGTTTTCAGAAGCGACGACCTTATTCAGGTTTACGTATTGACGTTAAAGGCGATGGACAGCCTAAGTTTATTGTCCGTCCTTTGGTTGCCGAATGGCATCAGCGAAAATGGCATAATAGTGAACTTGAGCCACTGATTATCTAGTAATATACTTCTCGAACTATTAGCCCATACATATAAGTAGAGACGCGATTAATCGCGTCTCTACAAACCACCTATTTCGCCTTCTTATATCATGTCAGCTTGATTGCTTATTAAACCCGAAGAACCCCACCCCGCCAAAGCTGTGCTTTGTCTCCCCTCCCCGCAGGCGGGGAGGGGTTGGGGGTGGGGTTCTTTTATTATGGGTAATTTGGCGGACATGATATTACGTGTAATTGCACCCACCAAAATGATCGCTGTTAATTAAATTATTCCTGGGCCTCTACCGCGACTGTCACCCTTTTCTGTTAACTTGCCTTCCTCGTCCTGATTAACTTCTCCGAGTTCTTCAACACGTTGTGCCTTCTCTTCTGCTGCTTGTTTGCGTGCATCACCCGGTTCTTCGTAATACATTTCCGGTTCTACAGCATAGTTATTCAACAAACCTTCTTTGTCCACAGTATAGCCGTCAGTAGTGCGTATACTACCTGGATCGGTTTGGTCATCCGTAGGTGCATCTGCCTCCCTTTCTTCTGTAGGGATTGTTTTGTACAGATTTCCCTCTCTTTCCATTCTAGCAGCTGTTTCAGCTGGGATAATACCGCGATCGTATGTATCTGTTTCAGTTCGATCGGATGAATCTATATCTCTATTAACTGGTTCATTAGCCATAATTTATGTCCTCGTTAAAGAATGTATTAAATAACTTCAAAAACTAGATTAGGCTTTTTTTCATCTTGGAGCAACTATCTTGAGAAGTGATCTAAAATTAAATATAATGTTGTCTCCTCTATCTTTTGATGTATCCAAAAGACTAATCTAACGTCTGATCAAATACTTATAATTGACGTTCATTCAGTAAAACAAGGGTTTCATCCGAAGGCTGACACTGACACTGTTTCACTTTTAAAATTGTACAAATACGTTGGTAGGGGCACAGCATTGCTGTGCCCCTACGACAAATCTATATTTATCAGGGTTTCTGTAAAAAGCCCCTTGTTAAAGGTAGCCAAACTTCCAACACTGTGTACCAATTTAATGGTTTAGGAATTTATTCCCCCAGTAATTGATTTTTCAGTGATTGAATTTCATCGCCTAATTCTTGCCGAGTAGAAGCATTCAGTAGATAACGGAAAATAAACCAACTGGCGTAACTAATTCCAACTAACTCAAAGAGCGGTGATAGTAGGGGAATATGATTGATTGCATCCAGTACTGCTAATACTACCTTAGCTGTAACAATCGCCGCCAAAATTAAACCAACGGTGATTAAAGGCTGCTTATAGTCCCTAAAAAAGCGACTTAAGTATTCGGGCAGTTGCTCCAAAAATTGAGTAATTTGTCTGCTAATTTGCTGCCATTGAGATTCAGGTTCAGGTGCTGGTGATAACCTTGGCAAGTTTGTAGTATCTCTACCTTCAAGTGCTAGCGTACCTTGTGATAAGGAAGCATTGACGGATTCATTTTGCTGTTGTTCGGTTTCCATAATTTTTATTTTCGCTGACTACAAAGAACTTGTATAACTCAACTGAGCATCAATAAATATAATTATTAAGGTCGTCAGTTGTCAATTCTTATTGGTCAGTAATAAGTATAACTGACCAATAAGATTGAGCAGGGGGCATCTTAATTTATTTCTGCCTATCTACTCACTTGGATTTGTTGTTAGCTGCCTTATGGTTTTGCTGCGGCAACAGTTGCTTTAAGAACTACACTTTTGACACCTTTAATTTGTTTAGCTAAAGGTTCAATTTTAGCCAACTCCTTTTGATTGCTCACAGTTCCTGCAACAGTTACAGTCCCATTGTCTGCGGCCTCAACTGTTAGTTGACTCTTGGGTATGTTAACCTCCAACTTGGAGCGAACTTCACTTGCTAAATCACCTTTGGCTCGTTGTGTATCGCCACCAGTGGTATTATTGCGCTGTTCACGGGCGCGAATATCAGAATTAGCTTGGTTTCTGCGAACTTGACTTTGTGCGTCTTGTTGAGAAGCTTGTGTTGTTTTTGCGGTCGGTGCTTGCGGAGCTTCGCTAGGATTATTGGGTGCAGATTCACTTGTTTTAGAAGCGTTATCACAAGCAGCAACACCAAAAACTAAAAGGCCACTAATTAAGAAAGGAGTTAGCTTTTGCATATATTGAATCAATTCGGAATCGGAAAGTGAAATTTGTTGATATTTACGGCAGAAGTGAGAAGCAAGTTCTTTTGCCAGGAGCAAAGTTTTCAAATTCTTGCTCCTGCAATTTTGGGGAATTAGTCTGAGTGACAACTACCTTAGCTTAGAGTGTTTCATCACGACGGTCAACAATGACTACGGCAGGATCGTCTCTATGAAGCTCTGTTGAGTAATTGGGGCGATCGCTATTTGTAACTGGTGTGCTGCGATCCGTTGCTCTGTTTGAACCTAGTGGATGTGCGCCTAGATCAGTGGCATCATAGATAGCAAATTCTTCAATACCTCGACGTTTGAGAATAGCTTCAGCTTGGCGGATTTCAGCTTCCGTACCATCGATAATTACTAAGTAGTCGCCTTTTTTGAAGCGATCGCCATAAACTCGCGCCTTATCTTCAGGAATTCCCAAGCCAACGAGTCCGCCAACAATACTCCCAGCTGCTGCACCGAGCGCACCCCCAGCTGCTGTTGTCGCTAAGGCTGTTGCTACTGCGCCACCTGCAATCACAGGCCCGACTCCAGGAATCGCTAAAGTCCCCAGACCAACTAATAAGCCGGTCAAGCCGCCTAGAACACCGCCTGTGGCTGCTCCAGTTTTTACGCCATCGTCTGCTTTATTACCTGTACCGACGCTTTTATCTACATCTACACCAGCGATCCCTTGACCGTTTGTATCTTTGGCAATGATGGAGATTGTACTTAAGGGAAAACCCGCATCTCGTAATTCTGTAAGTGCTGCTTCTGCATCTCGACGATGAGAAAATACCCCAATTGCGCGTCTAGCAACACCGCTATCAGCCACAGTACCAGTTGCGACATAATCAGTGCCAGTCGCAACGGGAGCCACATAACCAGTACCAGTCGCAACTGGAGCTACATAACCAGTGGTTGCATTTGTAGCATCTGGGTTGTCGTAAATGCCAAACTCTTCCACACCCTGACGATTTAAAATTTCTTCTGCTCTAGCGATTTCTGTATCTGTGCCATCGATGATCACTAAATAGTGCCCTCGTTTTACGCGTTCGTCGTAAACTCTGGCTCGTTCTTCGGGAATTCCTAAACCAACCAATGCGCCAAGCAAACTACCAGCTACTGCACCAATACCAGCTCCAGCAAGAGTGGTAGCTAAGGTTGTCGCTGCGGCTCCAGCCAGCATGATTGGCCCGATTCCCGGAATTGCCAAAGTGCCAAGACCGACTAATAAGCCAGTCAATCCGCCCAAAGCACCACCTGTAGCTGCTCCGACTCTAGCGCCATCGTCAGATTTATCACCGACGCGATCGCGCACATCAGCCCCAGCAATATCATCTTTGTCTCCATCCTCCGTAATTACAGAGACTCTGTTCATGTCAAAGCCGACATTTTTTAATTCATGTAGGGCATGTTCAACATCTCGACGATTAGAAAATACACCAACACCACGTTTATGTACACCTACAACCATTATCTTTTCTCCTCAACAAAAATCAATTAGTCACTATATTTATAGCTCGTCATAACTCCCATTTAGACATATTTCCGTTTATTTTTCATCAATCGTTCGGAAGAAGTTTTTTCTCTATCATTAGACATAGGTTTTTTTATCTAAAGGAAAATTATTAAAAAATCTGAAGGAATTATTAAATAAATTAGGGGTTTATAAAAATTTAGATAATAACTATTTTGTTTATCAAACTTTTGTTTAACAAATAACATAATCTTATTTATTTGTTTTTGTAAAATACGACTTTTGGTAAACAAAGTTATTACTTAAGAAAGTGTCAGGCTATCTCACTGATAATTAAACTGAAAAGTAAGCCATTTTATCAATGGATATTTAATTGAGTACAAGAGAGAAAATCTTATGTTTCAAGGTCTTTTAACTATTTGGGGATGGAACTGGCCGCCTTTTGGATTAGCGCCGATAACTTTAGCTCAGGAAGTACTAACTCCAGAAGAAGCATCAGTTCTTTTTTCCGGCCCTAAATTCTTGGTAGCATTGCTGGCTGGGGTTTTGATGGCATTTGCCTTTCAATTGTTATTGACAAACCTTTCAGTAGCAGTCGGAATTACATCTTGGGAAATTGACTCAGATTCTGATGATGAAAGTTTGGGTAGTAATATTCGTGAAGTTCAAGCCAAAGTTGGTGCTTGGGCGTTGATAACCGCTAGCATTGCATTATTTAGTGCTTGTTTTCTTGCGGTAAAACTTAGCTTAATCGAAAGTGAATCTCTAGGTGCAATTATCGGTGTAGTCATCTGGTCTACCTATTTCTCACTAGTAATTTGGTTGGGTTCATCGGCGGTAGGTTCTTTAATTGGTTCTATCGCTAATACTGTAACTTCTGGTTTTCAAGCTCTGATCGGTACAGCAACTGCTGGTATCGGTGCTAATACTGCGAAAAAACAGTTAGTTTCTACTGCTGAAGATATTACAGCCGCAGTCCGGCGGGAATTAACTTCAGGTTTTGATCCTGAAGGTATTAGAAATACGCTCCAAAGTTCCTTAGGTTCTCTGCAATTACCAAAGCTGGATATCAAAGAAATTCGTAATCAATTTGACCAGCTTCTTAAAGATACAGATTTGCAATCTGTTGCTAACAGCGACCTATTGCAAAACATTAACCGCCAAACATTTGTTGATTTAGTCAGCAGTCGCACAGATTTATCTCAAGAAGATATCAATCGCATTTCTGACCAATTTCAAGGCGCTTGGGAACAAGCTTTGAATCGCCAAAATCCCACAGAACAAGTAATTAATATACTCAAGTCTGCTACTCCTGAAGAACTGAATTCAGACCAATTAGGTGAACGGCTTCAACAACTGGTTACAGTCGGAGGTGGTAATGGCAATGGTCTGATTAAACAAGCTATTCAATATGGGTTGAGCGCGGCTGCACCAGCAGTGCTTGGTGGCGTAAATCTTTCCAATATCGATGTGAACAAAATTATAACTCAGTTGCAAAAGCTGAAAGAAAAAGTTCAAGATGTCGATGTCGAGCAAATCACAGAACAATTCCAAAAGTTCAGAAAGGAAGCAACTAAGGAAGTATCTGCAAAATTACCAATATCACTCGAAAACACGATTAAGGCAGATGTAGAAGAATACATATTGAATTCATTTCCTTGGCACTTTAACCGAATTACGCTAGTAGATGAATTTAAAGAAGTCATCTATGACGTAAATGCAGATCCGGCAACTGTGAGACGAGAGTTGGAAGAACTCAATCAAGAATATTTTAGCACCTTGTTAGAGCAACGGGGTGATATTAGTGAAGCCAGGGTGAAAGAAATCGCCGCACAAATGGAAAGCGATCGCCTGGAAGTTTTAGAAACTGTTAAACAGGCTCAAGCAGAAGAAAAAGGGCAAGATTTCCGCAGCCGCATCGAAGATTATCTGCGTTCGACGGGGAAAGATGAACTCAATCCTGAAGGTATTGAACGGGACTTTGGTAAGTTGCTGGAAGATCCAGAAGCTGGTTTTGAAGATTTAACTAGCCGCTTCGGGCAATTTGACCGCGATACTTTTGTACAATTGCTTCAACAGCGTCAAGATATCAGCGAAGAGGAAGCTAATAATATTGTTAGTCAACTCGAACGCAACCGCGATAATGTCTTGAATCGTGCTAGAGAATTGCAAGAACAAGCAAAAGCGAAAGCTGATGAACTGCGTCAAAGAGTTGAAGATTATCTGCGGAATACTAACAAAGACGAACTAAATCCCGAAGCAATCAAACGCGAGTTTGGAGTTTTATTAGACGATCCGCAAGCTGGAATTAGCCTTTTGCAATCGCGCCTATCGCAATTTGACCGCGATACACTGGTACAATTGCTCAGTCAGCGTGAAGATTTGAGCGAAGAACAGGTAAACCAAACTCTCGATCAGCTTGAAGCAGTCCGAGATAATATTTTGCAAGTACCGCAACAGGCGAAAGAACAGTATGAAAACACTACAAAAGCGATCGCTGAATATCTCCGCAATACCAACCTAGAAGAACTTGATCCCGAAGGTATCAGAAACGATTTGGAAAAATTACTCAATGATCCCAAAGCCGGAGCATTAGCATTGCGCGATCGCTTGTCTCACGTTGATCGAGAAACTTTGGTTAAACTGGTGAGTCAGCGAGGAGACTTGAGCCAAGAGCAGGTTAATCAGATCATCGATCGCGCCCAAGATGCAATTGGTGATATTGTCAGAGCGCCACGACGTTTAGCCAAGCGTAGTGCTCAACAAGCTTTAGATTTTGAAGCCACTCTTGAACAATACCTGCGTAATACTAATAAAGACGAACTAAATCCCGAAGGAATCAAACGCGATTTGCAATTGCTGCTGTCTTCTCCCCGCGCTGGAATTGGGAATTTAAGCGATCGCGCCTCCAAATTTGACCGTTCGACAATTGTGGCGCTGTTATCTCAACGCGAAGATATCTCAGAAGAGGAAGCTAACCGGATTGTCGATCAAATTGAGTCGGTTCGCACCTCGATTGTTGAACAATTCCAGCAGATTCAGCAAAATGTGCAATCAGTGCTGGATGGAGTTTTTGGCAAAGTTCGCAACTATCTAAATTCCCTGGATCGTTCGGAACTCAACTATGAAGGGATTAAGCAAGACTTTGGGAAAGTCTTCGACGATCCCCAAGCTGGATTTGAAGCATTGCGCGATCGCCTCAGTCAATTTGATCGTGACACCCTAGTTGCTGTGATCAGTTCTCGTGAGGATATTTCTCAGGAGGACGCTAACCGAATCATCGACCAAATAGAAGCGGCGCGGGATGGCGTACTGCAACGAGCCGAACGCATTCAGCAAGAAACCCAAAAACGCCTAAAAGCGATCCAACAGCAAGCTAAAAAGCAAGCCCAAGAAACCAAAAAGACCGTTGCAAGTGCAGCTTGGTGGTTATTTGGCACAGCATTGACTTCCCTTTGCGCCAGTGCGATCGCTGGTGCAGTGGCCGTTAGTGGGATACCTCTACCTCGTTAAAATATTACCCTCATCAAGAATTTTGAGAAAATACAAAGTGGTATTCAGTTTTTACAAAATAAATGAATGCCACTTTTTTTATAAATAAAACAAACTGCTCCCCAAGGTACTATTACGACCTTGTTATTCCGATATAGATTGAAAAACCCTATCTGAGCAAAGATTTCAGATTTTACCCTGGCAAGAGTAAAAAAAAATGGTTAATTATTCTTTCTTATAGATAGAAAAAAGTACGCTTGAGGGTAATATCATGGTCTTGTTATTCTAAATACAGTAAAAACGTCCAAAACCTATGCAATTCCGTAGGAGAAAATCTGCTTATTCCCTAGCAGCCTACTACTGGAACCAGTGAAGACATCAGGCACAAGGATATAAGATGACTCTTGGCACAATCAATATTGATGCCAACATCATCAATACATCCAGTGCTTCTC
This sequence comes from Nostoc sp. JL33, assembly GCF_017114985.1. Taxonomy (GTDB): domain Bacteria; phylum Cyanobacteriota; class Cyanobacteriia; order Cyanobacteriales; family Nostocaceae; genus Nostoc. Next base: position 18,583 of record NZ_JABXKP010000072.1, read on the forward strand.
AAGTCTTCTCAAGTCTTCAGACTTAACAAAACAGGATTCAGGAGTCAGTCGCCAGAATTCTCCAATTGAATTCTGGCGACTGACTCCTCGCTAACGCAACTCTTAGAGACGCTCCGCGAACGCTATCGAGCGTCGGTACTAGTATTACCCGAAGGGTCTTTTTGGTTTCCACGGAGGAGCGATTGGCGTTAGCGTCAGCGACGTTTGGAGCGTCACCCGTACCCGTAGCGTCTCCGACAGGAGAAGGGCGAATGAATAGATGGGAAGTGACGAAGTAATTTTTTTACCCTCAATTTTTTACCCTTTAAGTTCAGGAGAAGTTCATTAATGGCAACCTATAACGGTACTAATTCCGATGACATTATCAACGCTGGCAGCACCAACGATATCCTGAACGGCAATGGCGGTAGCGATGTCCTGAACGGCAATGGCGGCAACGATACCATTAACGGTGGTAGTGGCAGCGATGTCCTTAACGCTGTTGGTGGCAATGATAGCCTCATTGGCGGTAGTGGCGACGATGTGCTTAACGCCGGCAATGGCAGGAATACGCTTATCGGTGGTGATGGCAGCGATGTCCTTAACGCTGGTAATGGCAACGATAGCCTTATCGGTGGATTGGGCGACGATGTGCTTAATGCTGGTGGTGGCAACGATACCCTTATCGGTGATAGTGGCGGCGATGTGCTTAACGGTGATAGTGGCAACGATATCCTCACTGGCGGTAGTGGCGACAATGTGCTTAACGGTGATAGTGGCAACGATATCCTCACTGGCGGTAGTAACAACGATACACTCAATGGCGGTAGTGGGACTGATCGCCTCACTGGAGGATCAGGTAATGATGTTTTCAAGTTCAACTCAGTTTCAGATAGTCTTCCTGTTGGACGGGATCTGATCACTGACTTTGTTGGAAACGGTAAATCGCCAGGCGACCGAATCGATGTATCTAGCATTGACGCCAATTCCACTAGAGAGGGCGACCAAACCTTTACTTTCATTGGGGCTGGCGCATTCTCCGCACCCGGTCAGATCCGTTATTCAGGAGGTATTCTCCAAGCGAACACTGATGCGAATCTGTCGGCTAACTTTGAGGTTCGGCTTATAGGAGCACCACAATTAGTGGCAAGCGACATTATCTTTGTAGATCCTGACGCCTGAATTTTTTTCTGATAATTGAACAGTCGCGGACAGAGGCAAGCTTAAGCTTGCCTCTTCCTTTTAGAGTAGACCTCTTGCAAAAATCCCTAACACCGCACTCCTAAGCGATCGCTCTTAGAAATGTGGTTCTTATTTTTGATTTATGCAAGAGGTTTAAACCTCACCCCTAACCCCTCTCCTTAATAAGGAGAGGGGAGATAAAGCAGAGCTTTATCGGGGTGAGGTTAAGCGCTATAGCAACAGAAGCACATCTGAAGAAATAGAGAATTACCAATGTTTGCTCATGCCAATACTGCTCGGTTAAGGGAAATTGTAAGTTGGGTAGAGCCTAAGCGTTACCCAACAAATCTCGGTAAATGTTGGGTTTGGTTCCTCAACCCAACCTACATTAACGTAAGTTTTTAGCTTAACTGCCTCTTAGGGCGGTTGAGCGATGTGAAGTCGCTCTGCGGCTTTACTAAAGTGTAGTTCCTCAGCTACAGCAATGAAGTAGCGCAGGTGTCGCAGTTCCATAGTTTTGATATTTTATAAGTCTCAAATATTCATAAATATATATTGGACATCGGAAAAATTACTACCTATCATACTCATACATGCAAGTCAGAGGATGATGTAACTATGTCGGAGAATTTGAGAAGCCAAATTGTGACGCAAGGGGTGCAGCGATCGCCGAATCGAGCTATGCTGCGGGCAGTTGGTTTTAAAGATGAAGATTTCAATAAAGCCATTGTAGGTATTGCCAATGGCTATAGTACGATTACTCCCTGCAACATGGGGATAAATCAACTGGCACAAAGGGCAGAAGTTGGTATTAAAACCGCCGGGGCGATGCCGCAAATGTTCGGCACAATTACGATTAGCGATGGGATTTCGATGGGAACTGAAGGGATGAAATATTCCCTAGTGTCGCGGGAAGTCATTGCAGACTCCATTGAAACCGCCTGTACTGGACAAAGTATGGATGGTGTGCTAGCGATTGGCGGTTGTGATAAAAATATGCCAGGGGCAATGCTGGCGATCGCGCGGATGAATATCCCGGCTATCTTTGTTTATGGTGGTACAATTAAACCCGGTCACTACAACGGACGCGATTTAACTGTTGTTAGTTCTTTTGAAGCTGTTGGTCAATACAGTGCCGGAAAAATTGACGAAAAGGAATTATTAGAAGTTGAAACTCGCGCTTGTCCTGGCGCTGGTTCCTGTGGGGGAATGTTCACGGCTAACACCATGTCTTCAGCATTTGAAGCGCTGGGAATGAGTTTGCCTTATTCTTCGACAATGGCCGCGGAAGATGCTGAAAAAGCCGACAGCACGGAAAAATCAGCGTTTGTGTTAGTCGAAGCAATTCGCAACCAAATCTTACCCCGCCAAATTATCACCCGTAAATCTATAGAGAATGCCATTTCTGTGATTATGGCGGTGGGTGGTTCGACAAATGCAGTGTTGCATTTCTTAGCGATCGCCCGCGCTGCTGATGTAGAGTTAACCCTAGATGACTTTGAAACTATCCGCGCCCGTGTTCCCGTTTTGTGTGATTTAAAACCAAGCGGTAAATATGTAGCTACAGATTTGCACAAAGCTGGTGGCATTCCGCAAGTAATGAAGATGCTACTTGTGCATGACTTGTTACATGGTGATAGCCTTACTATCACTGGTCAAACGATCGCAGAGATATTAGCAGACATACCAGAAGAACCATCCGCCAATCAAGATGTGATTCGTCCTTGGAATAACCCGATGTATCCCCAAGGGCACTTAGCCATCCTCAGAGGTAATCTGGCAACAGAAGGATCTGTCGCCAAAATTACCGGCGTGAAAAAACCAGTAATTACCGGGCCAGCACGGGTTTTTGAATCGGAAGAAGCTTCTTTAGATGCAATTTTGGCGGGTAAGATTCAACCTGGTGATATTCTGATCATCCGCTATGAAGGGCCTAAGGGCGGGCCTGGGATGCGAGAAATGTTGGCTCCCACCTCAGCAATTATCGGTGCTGGTTTGGGTGATGCTGTGGGATTAATTACCGACGGGCGCTTTTCTGGCGGTACTTACGGGATGGTGGTTGGTCATGTTGCTCCAGAAGCCGCAGTTGGTGGTGCGATCGCGCTTGTAGAAGAAGGCGATAGTATTACTATTGATGCACCCGCTCGTTTATTGCAGTTGAATATATCCGAAGCAGAATTAGCGCGTCGTCGTGCCAACTGGCAACCTCCGGCTCCGCGTTACACTAAAGGCGTGTTGGCGAAATATGCCAAATTGGTATCTTCTAGCAGTATTGGTGCTGTGACAGATTTAGATTTGTTTTAATTAACCTAACGTAATAAACATCTCCGAAAAAGAATGTAGAGACGTAGCACTGCTACGTCTTTTTGATTTCTAGTAATTTTTACCTAAATTTTATGAGTTTTTGTAAAAATATTGATGAAGTTTCAGGAAATTTACACAGCAGCTATGATCTCAATAAAGAAATCATGGCAATATAGTTGACAGTCAACTGCTTAAAACTGAAAAGGGTACAAAATGAGTTCTGAATCTAACGTCAAACTAACGATCGCTCTTTCTAATCCCAGCTTAGATGCAGAAGATCAAGAACGGGAAACGCGAAATCTGCTACGAGAGATCAGAGACTTAGATGTAGAAAGTGCTGAACTCGTACCAGTTACAGAAATACCCAAAGGAGCCATGTCTGTTGGCGGTTTTCTGGTAGGGGTGTTGCAGACAGAGGTTAGCCTTGCCAATTTTAAGAAATTGTTGGGATATTTGGGCGATCGCTTGGGTAACAAAACCGTTGAATTGGAAGTCGAGGCGAATGGCAAAAAACTGAAAGTCAAAGCCAGCAGTCGGGAAGAGTTAAGAGCCGCCATTGAAGAAGCTCAAAAGTTTATTGCAGGTAACTAAGAAATTCTAGCAGTAAGAAAGAATAACGAGATGGCGAAAGTAGCACTGCTAATAGGAGTCAGTGAGTATGAACCTGGTCTTACCCCATTGCCAGCAGCAGCAAAAGATGTCGAGGCGATGCAGCGAGTTTTGCTAAACCCAGACATTGGCGGTTTTGATCGCGTAATACCGCTGATAAATCCTCAACAACATGAGATGGGGGTAGCGATCCAAACCTTGTTTGATGGTCGTCATAGAGATGACCTCTTGCTGCTGTTTTTCTCTGGACATGGCATTAAAGATGAGACCGGTAAGCTTTATTTTGCAGCTCGCAACACCCGCAAAAATTTACAAGGGAAAATTTTTGAAGCAACCGCAGTAGCGGCTAGCTCTGTGTATAAGTTCATGAGTGATAGTCGCTCTAGGCGCGAGGTAGTAATTCTTGATTGTTGCTTTAGTGGCGCATTTGCTGAGGGGATGTCAGCGAAAGATGATGGTTTTGTTGATATCAGAAACCAATTGGGTGGAGAAGGGCGAGCTGTTCTGACATCTAGTACCTCAACCCAATATTCTTTTGCACAGCTAGGAGCAGATACTTCAACTTACACCGGCTATATAGTTGAGGGGCTGGAGACTGGTGCAGCAGATAAGAATGAAGATGGTTGGATTTCCGTTGATGAATTGCATGAATATGCTACTAAGGCAGTACAAGAAGCTACTCCTGCAATGAAACCAGAGATATATGCTATCAAAGAAGGCTATAAAATAAACCTTGCTAAAGCACCTATTGATGATCCTAAGCTCATATATCGTCGAGAAGTTGATTATTGGGTAAGAGACGGTGAGATTATTAATATGGGTCGTATTCCTTTAACTAAGCGACAAAAAGAGTTAGCACTTAAACCTGATGAAGCTTCTGCTATCGAGGCTGAGGTTTTAAAACCTTATCAAGACTACAAAGAAAATTTACAGGAATATCAAAAGGCGTTCATCGAAGCAACTCAAGGTAAATTACCTGTTAGTGACAATACTCGTGCTGATTTGAAACGTCTTCAACAAGCGTTAGGACTTAGAGATGAAGATATAGCGCTAATCGAAGCTCCAATAATTGCCGAAAACTCACCTAGCTTACCTCCTCCACCCCTGCGAAATAGCAATTTTAAATACTATATAAAAGTTTGCATTATTGGAATAATCGGAGTTGTTGTTGGTGGTACTGTTGTATCTTTCTTTCGGCCTCCACCTCAAACCTGTGCTAATAAAGAGCAGTATAGTTTAAATGGCAGAATTAGTTTGGGTGAAAAAATTTTATTAAAACAAGATACAAACCTGGAGAAAGAAGCTGGAGTGAAAGCATTTGCTCATGGTGATTGTCTAACTGCTATTATTAAATTCCAGGCATATCGAGCAGCAAATCCTAGTGATCCAGAAGCATTGATTTATTTGAATAATGCTAAGGCTCGTCAGCAACAAAATCAGATCAAAATTGCCGTGAGCGTACCCATTGGCGAAAGTCCAAATATAGCAAAAGAGATATTACGCGGTGTGGCTCAAGTTCAAAATCAAGTAAATAACAGTAATGGAATTAATGGCAAAGCTTTGGAAGTGGCGATCGCAAACGATGATAATGATCCAAACACTGCCTCAAACATTGCCACTGAGTTTGTTAAAGATATCAGCATTTTAGCTGTAGTAGGACATAATGCTAGTCGTGCTTCAATCCCCGCAGCTTCAGTATATCAAAACGCTGGGTTAGTGATGATATCGCCTACTAGTTATACCCGAAACATTACTTCTATTGGTAACTATATTTTCCTTACTGCTCCCAGTGTTAGTTCCATAGTAGATAGTATTTCTCGTTACGCCATTAGTGAGAGGAAAAAAACTAATTTTCTCATCTGTGTCGATAAAAATCCAGATAATCGGTCGGTTAAGGATCGTTTTATCGAAGCGATCACAGGGGCTGGCGGCACTATAAATCCCATAGATTGTAATCTTGATGACTCTAAGTTTAACCCACAAGTAGTCCTTTCTCAAGCTATGAATAGAGGTGCTAATGCCTTAGTATTAGCTTTCTATATTGACAAATCAAGGGACAAAGCTGGGCGAGGTGGTGCGTTAATAAGAGCTAATAAAAGTCAGTTAGCTTTATTTGGTACTCCGTCAATGTATACCGACGAAACCTTAGAAGAAGGGCAAAATATCAACGACATTACCACGTCCGTACCTTGGCATCCTACAGCATTTCCTAATAATCCTTTTGCATCAAATGCTATGGAACTTTGGAAAGCGCCTCTAACTTGGCGAACAGCGACATCTTATGATGCAACTCTAGCGATAGTTAAAGGTTTACAGCAAAGCAAGACCCGTGAAGACCTACAAAAAGCCCTACACAGCCCAGGTTTTTCAGTCAATGGTGCAACAGGAAAGATTCAGTTTTTTACACAATCAGGCGATCGCAAAGATAATGCCGTCTCCTTAGTTAAAGTTAAACAAATACCTGGCACTCATAAATATGAATTTGTACCGATTAAACCTTAATTTTGTAGCTTTACTTAATAGCGATCGCACTTACTAATTCTGATATTTCCAAATAGCGATCACATCCCAACCTTGTCTTGAGTTATTGCCGTCAACATTTAGTACTACAAAGAAATCTGGGCCTCGGAAATCACGGTTACGAACTTGGGCGCTGCTGTAGTAAATAAACATATTGCCCCCAGTGAAGAAATCATTCCGGTCAGCCCAAGCTTGTTGCAGTGACCGAATCAACACATTCATCGCAATACGGTGGCGATTTGATTCCAAGGGTTCTCCGTCATCAAAAATTAAATCTGTGGGTGGTGTGGGGTGTTCCCAATCTAGAATGGCTCTTGGGTTGTTTTCAGTAGTCATGAGCGATCGCCTTTCTCAAAAAGCCTTAGATTTTTATCATAAATTATTCTTAACCCAATCTCGAAAATTACGCATAGCTTGACTTCTCCCAATTGTTAAACACTGCTGAACATACTTATTAACTAATTCAACAATTGGGATATCAGGAAAATTTGGACTAGATTCAGATTTTATATATTTTCCTTCTTTTAGCAACGAAATTTCTAAACCTTGTTGTGTATGTCGCCAAAGTTCAGGAACTCCCAAAATTTCATAATTCTCAAATCGAGTCCGAGAAGTAATATCAATTTCGATTGCTAAATCTGGTGGTGGATCTATATTTAAATCAATGCGATTTTTCCCAATTACAGCAGCTTGATTTTGAATATAAAAACTGGTATCTGGTTCTACCGCTTGCCGCGATCGCTCAAAAGTTTGTAGTAAGGACTTTAGTCCTGATAATCTCTGCTCTAAGCGATAAATCGCTCACTACAAACTCAGAGTTTAATTATCTCTACCTACTTTAAAGTATATCGCCTTTGACCAGGAGTGTAGAAATTAGTTAAAACAAATCCTTCACAGAATCTTCGGCTGTTTTAATGTTCTGAGCAATTCTGAATTTTTAGTTTTTACTTGTTAAAGGAATACGGATGGTAAACTCTGTACCACATCCTGGGGTAGAATCAACTTCGATAGTTCCTGTATGTTTGTCTACAACAATTTGATAGGCGATCGCCATTCCTAATCCGATTCCTTTGCCCACAGGTTTAGTAGTAAACATATGGTCAAATACCCGTTGTTTAACATCCTCAGACATACCAATACCATTATCGTAAATCTGAACGATCGCGTCATGATTGGATTCGTCAATTTGGGTTTGGATCTTAATTTGATTAGAGTTGGTTTTAATATCCTCTAAACTCAGTTTTTGGCTGGCTTCTTCCAGTGCATCGATCGCATTCATCAGAACATTCATAAACACCTGATTAAGTTGCCCTGCGTAACATTCTACTAGGGGTAAATCACCGTATTTCTTAATGATCTGAATTTCTGATTGATTTGGCGTGGCTATGAGGCGACGGTTCAGAATCATCAGAGTGTTGTCTAATCCTTCATGAATGTCTACAAATTTCATGTCTGCTTCATCAAGACGGGAGAAATTACGCAGCGATAGCACAATTTCACGAATGCGTTTGGTTCCCACTTGCATTGATGTCATGAGTTTGGGTAAATCTTCTGCCAGAAACTCAATATCAAGGTCTTGGGCGCGATCGCTAATTTCTGGTGTCGGATTTGGGTAGGTTTGTTCATAAAGCTTTAGCAAATCGAGGATGCCTTCAGTGTAAACACTTGCATGGTTGAGGTTGGCATGAATAAAATTAGCGGGATTATTGATTTCGTGTGCCACCCCAGCAACCAGTTGTCCCAAGCTAGACATTTTTTCGGTGTGGATGAGTTGAGCTTGGGTATTTTGCAATTCTTTCAAGGTTTTGCTGAGTTGTTGCGCCTGCTGGCTGGAAATCAAGGCGCGATCGCGAATCTGTTCATATAGTTGCATCTGTCGCCATGCACCGATCAACCCAACCACCAGCAATCCTCCCAAAACCGTAGCTAACAGGTTCAACGCCTGCAATGGCGATTCAATATTTTCTTGTGGCACAATCAACGCTACCGACCAATTTGCCTCTCTCAGGGGAGTGTAAGCAACATAGCTCCACTTACCATCCAGTTGAGCCAATTCAATGTTTGTGCGTTTAGCCACCATTTGTTGGGTAATTTCAACTAACCTGGGATTGGGGGACTTGAGAAAACTCTGGCCGACTTTTTCCCGTGTACCAATTAGTTCCCTGTTGGGATGGGCGATGGGAATTCCTTGAGAATTCAGCGCAAAGGCATAGCTACCCTTGCCTTGACGTAAATTGCTGATCACCTCAACTACTCGGTTAATCGGAATTCCTCCCATTAACACACCTGCTGGCTTTGTGCCTGTTTCAGCAGGAATCGGCGAACTAATCTGAATCTGTAACTGTTTGTTTGTGCGTCCAATAATTGGATCGGCAGCTATCGTTTCACCCGCCATACTCCGCTGAAAAAACTCTCGATCTTTAACATTGGGACGAGTCCCCTGAGTATTAATTAATGTACCATCTGGTGTGGCCAACGCCATCAGCAAAAACGTTTGCAGTCGTGTCACCTCAGATTGCAAGTAAGGTTCCATCACAGACCAATCCATTGATCGCACCACAAGAGAATTTGCCAAAGTCTTAATTTCTGTCTTCCGAATCGCTAACCAGTTATCAATATCATCCTGACCTTGGTGTGTTTTTAACAGTACTTGCTCCTTGAGACTATCGAGCAACAACCCCTTAACAATGTTGTAACTAGTGATAGCTGTGAGGCTAATGCTAAAGGATAAAATCACGACAATTGATAGCAACAGTAAGTTTCGCGATCGCCATTTCAATGAGTAGTAATTTTTTTTTGTTTGGGCATATTGTCGAGGGTTGATTTTCAACCAAATTTTGCGTAATTTAAGCATTATCGTCTATAGAACTCTTTTGGATTTTCAATTGTGATTAGTGTTTTTGAGTAGAGATTTGAATGACAAACTCTGTTCCCTGTCCAATTTCTGAAGTGCAAGAGAGTGAACCACCATGTGCTTCTACGACAATTTGACGAGCGATCGCTAATCCCAATCCAGTGCCTTTTCCTACAGACTTGGTGGTGAACAAATGGTCAAATACTCGTTGCTTCACCTCCGGCGACATCCCCACGCCATTATCGGCAATCTTAATCAAAATGTGCTGACCTGATTCGGCTACACGGGTTTGAATAGTGATGCAATTGGGGTTGGCTAGAATAGCTGACATACTCCGCTCTGTATTGTATTCTTCAAGTGCATCTATGGCATTTGCCAACAAGTTCATAAACACCTGATTGAGTTGTCCAGCAAAGCATTCCACTAAGGGTAATTTGCCATAGTCTTTTACCACCTCAATTTCTGGACGGCTTTCGTTAGCTTTTAAACGATGTCTCAGAATCAAAATAGTACTGTCAATGCCATCGTGAATATTAAAGGGCACTTTGTAATCTTTATCTGCTCTGGAGAAGGTTCGCAAACTGGTACTGATACTGCGGATACGGTTAACACCCAGTTTCATCGAATCCAGCAACTTAGGTAAATCTTCGCGTAAATAATCCAAGTCCATCGCATCAATTTCGTCTTCAATATCTGAGCCGGGTTCTGGAAATTTCTCTTGGTAAAGTTTAATTAGCCCAAACAAGTCGTTGATATAATCTTTTGCTGGTTCTAAGTTGCCAGCAATGAAGCCGACAGGATTGTTGATTTCATGGGCAACACCTGCTACCAAATTACCAAGGGCAGACATTTTTTCACCCTGCACTAATTGCAATTGCATCGTTTGGAGTTCTTCCAAAGCTTGTTCTAATTGTTGCTTTTGCTGTTGCAATAATTGTTGTGCTTGGTGGTATTCGGTGATGTCTTCAGATGTACCAAGGATGCCAAAAACGTTTCCTTCTTTATCTTTTAGAGGAATTTTATTTGTATTCGACCAGATTGGTTTTCCGTCTGCTTTCTGCACGGTTTCGATAATATTGAGTTCAGCTTGTCCAGACTCCATAATGCGGCGATCGCACTCGACAAAAAAATCTGGTTCCTCACCAGTCGGGAAAAAGTCGTAGTCTGTTTTACCAATAATCTTTTCAGACATTCCATTGGCGAAACTTTCAGCAAAGTTATGGTTACAGCCTAAATAAACACTATTGCGGTCTTTCCAGAAAACAGACTGGGGGATATTGTCGATAATTAACCGCAAGAATTGTTCAGCCTGTCCAAGGTTTTCGAGAGTATCTTGTGCTTGCTGATAAAGTCGGGCGTTTTCCAGAGAGATTGCAGTTTGAGTGCATAACAGATTTAGAATTTTGACGCGATCGCTGGTAAACGCGCCAGTGGTAAGATTGTTTTCTAAATACAAAATCCCTAACAGTTTGCCTTGATACAGAATCGGCGTACACAGCAAACTTTTGGGTTGCTGACGAATAATGTAAGGGTCAGCTATCAGCGCCGGATCCGCTGTGGTATTAAAGATGACGGTAGGTTGCAAGCTACGTTTGACGGTGTAAATCAGGCTATGGGGAACGTCTGCGCTATCCTCAATAAAAATTGACTGTAGCACGGTTGATTGCTGCCCAACTTCAGCACTCGCCTCAACTACCAATCTACCTTTTTTAAGCAGTAGTAACACACACTTATCTGCTCCAGCATTTTCAATCACCACTTGCAGCAGTTTCGTTAGTAATTTATCCAGTTCGATTTCACTTGAAAGAGTTTGAGAGGCTTTGAGAACTGTTGCCAAATCTAGCATTACTGATATATTGCTGCTAGAGGTTACTGATTTATTAATGCTTGGGTTCAAGGTAGCAATGCTGTCAATATTTGTGAACGTCTCATTGGGCGTGAGTGGCGATACTCTTTCAGAGTCACTGAGTCCTGCGGACACGCTACGCGAACGTGAACGCTTCTGTTCTAAGATGGGGGCTAGCAATTGTGGATAACGCTGTTCTAGGTCATCGACTTTGGCTTTAGCGCCCCAGCGTGTGTAGCAATAGTAAGCATTAATCAAATACTCTTGGGCAATGCGTTCTTTGCCCCATTCTAAATAAAACTTGGCTGCGAGTTCATTGGCAAGAGCTTCTTCGTTGAGGTATTCGTTTTCTTTGGCTTTAGCAATGGCGTGATCGTATGACTCGATTGCATTCATGTAGTTGCCAGAAATTCTGGCAATTTCAGCAGATAACAGTAGATATCGATGCAAAAAGTTTTCTGGGCAATTATTTGCCCAGGTTTTCTGGGTTTGTTGATGCTCTCGAATAATTTCCCAATACTGTTTTTTCTTCTCTAATGTCGCATTGGGATAGAGAGCTACCAAACTGAGTGGATAATAGAAATAATACTGAATAATTGGGAAAAAACCAGAGTTGGAAGCAAGGGTTTTCTCAGCTTCTTCTGCCGCTTTCACAGCATCTGCATAGCGCCCATAAAGGTACGATAATTGTATTTTGAGAAAGCAGTACCAATTAATTCCATGCTCAAAGTTATTTTTCTGTCTCCAAACTTCTATATAGGGAATATCTTCGCGATTGCCATCTTCTAATAAATCGGTGTTTTCAGATATGCCTTGCAAGTTCAGTAGGAACTGCTGCTGTAAACTAAAGGCATACAGCATATTAGCATCATTCACCTGTTGCACATAGCCGAGATATTTCTCCGTTTCCGTGTAGACATTTGATAGGCGATCGCCCTTAATTAACATCGCCCAAATTAGAAACGAAACTGCCCAAACGCCAAACACCAAATTTCCAGTTTCTTGACTGACTTGGAATGATTGTTGAGAAATTGGCAAATTCGTTTTTAAATGCTGATTATAGGGATTAATCGTGTGTGCAAAGATATTATTGGTCTTAGGAATAAATTCGGTGCTATTGAAGTGGTGATCAAGTTTTAGTGCTAACGTACCGAACTCATAAGCAGTTTGATAACTTCCTTGATTTGCCAGACTCATCCCATACAGACAGTAAGCAAAACCAGAACTTTCTGTATTGCCATATTTCAACGATAAATTGATCATTAATAGAGGAGCCAAGGAACTGAGGTTTTGATCTCCTCCCATATAAGCTGCTGCCCAAAGGTCAGTTAAAAGACCCATACAGACTTTCTTATCTGGATTTGTCATCTCAGGCAAATCGAATAAATCTGCTGTACGAAGCGTTTTAAGTTTGGCTTTTAGTTCTTGAAGTTCAGTTTCGATGGCAGCTTGCTGTTCTGAGGAAGTGACTGGTAAATGCATATCCATGATGCTCAAACCTTTCAGCCCAGCTTCAAAGCCAGCTTCGATATTTTCACCCTGAGTCATTTTCAGGTACATCTGAATTCTATAAATATCTGCCTGTTCAAACTTATCTTCGCTATGATTCAAAGCGAGGTTGAATAATCTATCTGCTTCGTGAAAATTGCCAGCAAAATATTCAGACTCCGCAGATTCTCGATATAATCCAAATGTGAGTTTATAGTTAGTTTGCCAACTTTCTTCTATTAGCAATTCTCTGCCTAACGTAAAATATTTAACGGCTGCTCTATAAGCAGTAGAAGCTTTCGCCTTCTTCCCAGCAATTAGATTCAGTTGAGCCAGTTCATATCTTTGGGATTGTTGGGTAATTATGTCAATCCCCTCATTTAACTGATTAACAATATCAAAAATGCTGGCTTCAAGTGCTTCAGGCAATGTATTGCGTAACAGTAATTGCCCAATTTTTAAATGAGTAGCTTTTCTTTGAGATTCAGGAATTAGAGTATAGGCAGCTTGCTGAACACGGTCATGGAGGAATTTGTAAGAACAGGATTCAGGAAAATTGTCTTGCTGAAATTCGGAATTTTGAATTCTGGAGCCTGACTCCTCTTGATAGAACTTGTAGACCTCATTGGTAGGGATAATCAACCCATCCTGCACAGCTTTCCAAAAATATGCGGCTGTTTCCACCTGGGATTTTTCATGGACGATCGCTAATGTCGCTAAATCAAATTGGTTGCCCACACAAGCCGCTAACTTCAAGACTTCTTGAGTCTGTGTTGGCAACTTCCGAAGTTGAAGTGCCATAAACTCTACTACATCATCGGTAAGAGCGAGCGATCGCACCTGAGTAATATCACATTCCCACCCCCCCCTCAGTCCCCCCTTACCAAGGGGAGCCAGTGCGTTGGGCGGCTCTGCCGACTTGTTCGCTCTTAGCGTTCCCGCAGGGTAGCATCTGGCGTGGGACTGAGGGGGGTTAAATGTAATTAGTTTATCTTGATGTAGCACTTTGAGAAACTGGGTGCTGAAGAAAGGGTTGCCTTTGGTTTTGCTCAATACTAACTCTGTTAACGGCGCGGCTAAAGCTACCGAGCAACTCAATGTATCTGCAATCAAATGATTGATAGAAATCTGATCGAGGGGAGCTAAGGTAATCGTATTGACTGTAGCGCCTAACTTCTGAATCTCTCCCAAAGTCAGCATCAACGGATGTACTGGGTTGACTTCGTTATCTCGATAAGCACCAATTAATAGTAAATAACCGATGTCAGCTTCGCTCATTAATAAATGCATTAACTTCAAAGAAGCAGAATCTGCCCATTGCAGATCATCAATAAAGATTACTAATGGATGTTCTCTTGTCGTGAAGACTTGAGTGAACTTCAAGAACAGCAAATTGAAGCGATTTTGTGCTGCACTACCAGAGAGTTCCGGCACAGGAAGCTGTTTACCAATCATACTTTCCAGTTCTGGAATCACCTCAATTATCACTTGTCCGTTCTCACCCAAAGCAGAGAGAATTTTGCACTTCCATTGCTCGAATTGAGCGTCACTTTCAGTCAGCAGTTGCCTGATTAAGTCTCGAAAGGCTTGCACAAAGGCAGAAAATGGGATGTTGCGCTGAAACTGGTCAAATTTACCTTTAATGAAATAACCCCGTTGTCGGACTATTGGCTTGTGGACTTCGTTAACCACAGCAGTTTTGCCAATCCCAGAGAAGCCTGCTACCAAGATAATTTCAGTGCTTCCCTGACTGACATTTTCAAAGGCATCCAGTAAGCTTTGAACTTCAGTTTGGCGACCGTAAAGTTTTTCTGGGATGATGAAGCGATCGCAAATATCCCGCTCACCTAGTTTAAAGGATTTAATCGAGCCAATTTCCTGCAATTGATTCAAACATTTTTCTAAATCAAATTTCAGCCCCAATGCACTCTGATAGCGGTCTTCAGCATTTTTCGCCATCAATTTCATTACAATGTCACAAAGAACTTGGGGAATCTCTTCGGTGTTTTCTGTCCCCTTTCCCCTTTCCCCTAAAAGTGGTGGAACTTTTGCAATATGACAGTGAACCAACTCCATCGGATCATTAGACTCGAAGGGTAGCTGTCCGGTAAGCAGTTCAAAGAAGGTAATACCAAGGGAGTAGTAATCGCTGCGATAGTCAATTCCGCGATTCATCCGCCCGGTTTGTTCCGGGGAAAGGTAAGCGAGGGTACCTTCTAAGACATTAGGACTGTGAATTTCCTGGGTTTCTCTAGGTAAAAGAGAGGCAATACTAAAGTCAATCAACTTGATTTGCTTAGTTTCCGGGTTAATCAGGATGTTGGCCGGCTTGATGTCTTTGTGGATAACCCGATGGCGATAGAGTCCGTCAAGAATATTGCTCAGAGCGATCGCAATATATAAAAATTCCCAGACATTTCGATTACTCCCTATTGCGGTTTTCATCCATTCTTTGAGAGAAATACCGCCGAAATCTTCCATTACCAGAGCATAACTGTTGCGGTAGAGTTCCAAGCTGTAGGGACGAACAATACTTGGTAGGTCGAGATTTTTGGCTATGGTGTACTGATTGCAAAAGTGGAGCAGTTCGCTGAAGTTGGGATACTCTTGCTGAAGCAGTTTGATAATCACCGGCAGTTCATCAGCCTCTCGAATTGCACGGTAAACCACGGTTCTAAAGCTTGTATAAAGTTGCTCACTAATTTGATAGCCTGGAATTTGGGGGATCGGCTCAACTGCTGGATTCATTTGTATTAACTCTTCTTGAAGCTAAACTTATTATTAAAATAGGACTTACCTATTGACAGAAATAACTAAATGTGCATACCGATTTTCCGGCATTCAAGTTTGATTTTTTCACTATTAGCCAGCGATGCCTACGCTAGCGATCTAAAGATAGTGGACAATAGCCTGAAACGACCGAATTTCGTTACACACATGAAATTCATTTTGTATAGTGCGTAAGTCCTATAAAAGTATTTTTCCCAACAGTTAGCTTTTTTGAACTCAGTTACAACTTATTTACAGCAATTTTCCTCTTAAATAGACCACGCGGTAGGCGCACAGAAAAAGCTCATTGGGTGAACTTCAGGTGAAAGCTCCTCTAGAGCAAGCTTTTAGAGATTGTCTCGAAAAGAAGTCTCTGACTCGAATGGCACTAAGAAAAGCCCAAAAGCCTGTGTAGCCTCGTTCCCAGCCTCCAGGCTGGGAATATATTCTGAGAGGCTCCGCCTCTGGTCAAGAAAGAGGAGGCTCCGCCTCCCAGAATGGGTTAAGAGCCTGGAGGCTCTTAACCAGTCAGGGCAAGGGCTGTATCTTAACTTAGTGCCATTCGTCTCTGACTCTTAATGCCTAATATGAGAGCTGCCGCCTCTTGACTTGACTTGCGACAGCAGCCCAATGAGGTGCATTTCCAGCCAAAGGTGACACGCATTCAAAAATAAAAAAATACCCCACAATATAAGTAGAGCGGTGTGAATAATTCAAGGTTTGTAGTGAGGGCTTCAGCCATCATTTGAGGACTAAAGTCCTCACTACGAACTAATCTCAAGATTTTTTACATTACTTAATCTAGTTTGATTTATTCTCACCGACTTACTTAGATAATTTATTTATTGGAAATCCTTAACCAGGTTTTAAAGGAGTTTTAGAGGTTGTTTGAAAAGTATTATTGCTAACATCTAAGCCTCCCAAACCTACCACACTGGGCCCACCTTCTTTACAAGTGAATCGGGGTTTCAAAGCTTCTCGACCTTTCTCTTAGAGGGTGTTTATAAATAAAAAATAAAGAGCACCATAGTAATTCCCCCAGGACAG